>DATJTS010000160.1:0-18812 GCA_035503035.1 Solirubrobacteraceae bacterium | reverse complement strand
GCATGTTCGCCGAGGCGCCGCTCCGCCGCCTCGAGCGCGTCCGCGTCGATCCGGCGCCGGTCGGGGAGCACCAGATCGGAGACGATCAGCAGGCTGCCGGTGGCCAGACCGCGGCGCGCTCCGAGTGCGAACAGCGTCGCGGTCTCCATCTCGACGACGGACGCACCGGCCGTCGCCCATGCGCTCTCCGCCCCCGCAGGGGTGTCGTAGAACAGGTCGGTGGTCACCGCCACGACGGCACGGACCGGCGGGCCGAGTGCGGACCGCAGCCGCGCGAGCAGTTCCGGCGCGCCGGCCACCCGCTCGCCGGCGCCGAGCGCCCGGCTGGTGCCGTCGGCGCCGATCGCCTCGCGGACCGCGACGAGGTCGGCCAGCTCGAGGCTGTCAGCGATCGAACCGCAGGTGCCGACCCGGAGCAGCGTGCGCGCGCCCAGCTCGGCGAGCTCCGAGATCACGATGGCCGCGCTGGGGCCCCCCATGCCCGTCGATTGGATGGTGAGCGGCCGGTCGTCGAGGAGCGCGTCGCCGCTGTAGCCCCACAGGCCGCGATTGTGATTGAACATCAGCGGCTCGCGCAAAAGCGACTGGGCCAGGCGTAGCGCGCGGCCCGGGTCGCCCGGCAGCAGCACCCGTTCGGCGAGCGGTGCGGTCGGGCGGATGTGGATCGTCTCGGGCACGGCCGGCGGCAGGGTAGATGGTCCATACACTTCGCGCCGATGGCCGGCCACCGACCGATCGCGCGCAAGTGACGTTTGACACACGCGTGCGACGGGTGTAGACCTGTGAGCACACGCAAGGCACCAGGCTGGAACGTGGCTGCACCTCAGGGCGCGGCCGCGAGGCGCCGCCGGACACGTGACGAGCGCCAACAGCCGACGCAGCGGGCCGTCAGTCCCGCGGACGGCGGGGCTTCGCACTCCACGAAACCCCGTCGTCAACTTGCGTGGTTCTGCCGTCGAGGACGATGACGCTCGCCGAGGCGGCGGCCCGGGTCGGTGTCGCTCCCGCCACGCTGCGCGCATGGCGGCGCCGCGGGTTGATCCCCCAGTACCGGGGCGAGTGGACTCCCGCCGCAATCGGTGAGGCCCGGGTGGTCGCGCGCATGCGGGCGCGCGGCCACACCTTCGAGGAGCTTGCCCGTGCGACCCGTGACGGTCGGCTCGCCTACGGCTTTCTCCAGGATCTGTTCCCGCTCGAGCAGGAACGGATCCCGCTCGAGCTCGCCGCGGCGCAGACCGGTCTGGACGCAGCGCTCATCGTGCGGATACTGAGCGGTCTCGGGCTCGGCCCGCCGCCGGCCGACTGGGTGAGCGCCGACGAGGTCCAGCTGCTGCGCGACATCGCCCGCGTGCTCGAGGCCGGCTTCCCGCTCGTCGCACTGCTGCAGCTGATCCGCGTCTACGGCCAGGCGATCGCACGGATCGCGGATGCCGAGGTCCGGCTGTTTCACCTCTACGTCCACGAGCCGCTGATGCGCGCCGGGCACACCGGGGTGGAGACCGCCGAGCGGATGGACCGGCTCACCCGGCTCGCGCTGCCGCTGTCCACCCCGATCCTCGGTGCGATCCACCAGCGGTACCTGCAGCACTTCGTCGAGCAGGACGTCGTCGGTCACATGGAGGCCGATCTGGAGGGCACCGAGAGCGACCTCGGCCGCATGCGGGTCGCGATCGCGTTCGCCGACCTCGCCGGCTACACCCAGCTCACCGAGGAAGAGGGCGAGCTCACCGCCGTCGACGCGGTCGAGCGGTTCGTCGAGGCGGTGGAGCATTCGCTGCCCGAGAACGCGCGCGTGATCAAGACCATCGGCGACGAGGCGATGGTGATCGGCACCGACGCCGCCTCGCTGACGGAATGGGCGGTTGCCTTCCTCGAGGCTCATCCGGAGCGTCCCCGTCCGCGGATCGCGGTTCACGACGGCGCCGCGCTGTACCGCGACGGCGACTACTACGGCCGCGACGTGAACATCGCCGCCCGGGTGGTGGCTCGCGCCGCAGGCGGCGAGGTGCTCGTCACCTCGCCTGTCGCCGATCACGTCCATCACGCCGGCCATCCTGCCCGGCTGCGCTTTGAGGCGATCGGGGAGGTGCGGCTGAAGGGCTTCCAGGCGCCGATCGAACTGTTCCTGGTCACGCGCGCGAGGCGCTCCTCACGTGCCGCCAACCGTCCGCGGGAGCCACGGTGACCGACCTCGTGGAGCAGGTGCGCTCCGCCGGGCTGATCGCGCCCGGCCGGCCGATCGTCGTCATGTACTCCGGCGGACGGGATTCGACGTGCCTGCTCGATGTGGCGGTGCGGATCGCAGGGCGGGCCGCGGTGCGGGCGCTGCACGTGGAGTACGGACTGCGCGCCGCCGCCGGCGAGGATGCCCGCCACTGCGAGCTGATGTGTGAGGAGCTCGGGGTCGCGATCGCCGTGCGCCATCCGCGTCACGGCCCCGGTGAGGGCAACGTCCAGGCGTGGGCGCGCCGAGAGCGCTACGCGGCTGCCGCGGCGCTCGCCGCGGAGCTCGATCGAGCGCGCTCACCCGAGGCGGCCGAGCGCTGCCCTGCAGAGGTCGCTGCCGGTCACACCGCGAGCGACCAGGCCGAGACGATTCTCTACCGCCTCGCCTCCTCGCCGAGCCGGCGGGCGCTGCTCGGGATGCGGGCACACACGCCGGCCCGGCCGGGCCGCCCCGCACTCGTACGGCCGCTGCTGGCCACCACCCGCGAGCAGACGACCGCCCACTGCCGCGCGCGAGGCCTTCGCTACCGCGACGACGAGACCAATGACTCTCCCGCGTATGCCCGCGGTCGCATCCGCGCCGAGCTCCTGCCGGCGTTCGAGCGCGTCCATCCCGCCGCGGTGGCGAATCTGGCGACCGCCGCGGAGGTGCTCGCCGACGAGGCCGCTGTGCTCGACCAGCTCGTCGATGCCGTGCTCGCGGGGGAGGCAGAGGGCACCATCTCGCTCGCGGTGCTGCGTGCCCAGCCGCCGGCGCTGCGCCGCCTGATCGTGCAGCAGCTCGCCGACGGCGCCGCCGGCGAACCCGCCGCGGGTGTCGCCCGTCGCGCCGAGGAGGTGGCGGCACTGCCGGCGCGCGGGACCGCGTCGCTGCACCTGCCTCACGGAGTGCGCGCGACCGTCCAGGAGGGGATCGTGCGCTTCGACCTCACGCCGCCCGTCCCGCCCCGCATCTCATCCCACCCGCCGCTCGACATAGACTCCGGCGCAGCATGAGTGGCGAGCCCCCGATCGGCAAGATTCTCGTCGGCGCCGAGGACCTCAACCGTCGGGTTGGAGAGCTCGCCGAGGAGATCAACCGCGACTACGCGGGCCGAGACCTGCTGCTGATCGGGGTGCTCAAAGGCGCCGTGTTCTTTGTGTCTGATCTGATGCGCCGGCTGACGATCCCGGTCGAGGTCGATTTCATGGCGGTCGCCTCGTACGGCTCGGCGACGCGCTCCTCCGGCGTGGTGCGCATCCTCAAGGACCTCGATGCGGTGATCGAGGGTCGCCACGTGCTGATCGTCGAGGACATCGTCGACTCGGGCCTCACCCTGCAATACCTGTTGCGCAACCTCGCCGGGCGGCACCCGGCCTCGCTCGAGGTGTGCGCCCTGCTGATCAAGCCGGAGCGGCGCAAGGTCGACCTCAAGACCCGCTACGTCGGCTTCGAGATCCCCGATGAGTTCGCTATCGGATACGGTCTCGATCACGCCGAGCGCTACCGCAATCTGCCCTACGTGGCGGCGCTCGAGGAATAGCTCCCCGCCCAGCTTCGCCCCACATCAGCCGGGGGCGCGGGGGGGTTCTGCTGCTACGCTGACTGGTCCGCGGCGCCACCTTCGTTCAAGCTGTTGGGGCGTGGGGCCGATTCACTTTCCCGGGCCACCGTTATGAGCAGGTTCTTCAAGAGCGCCGCGTTTCCGATTCTGATCGTCGTTGTCTTGGCGTTCTTCGCCCAGAAGCTGATCGGGAGCCATTCGAGCGCGCCGAACGACACGTACGGCAACCTCATCGTCCAGCTGCAGAAGGGCCAGGTCTCCAAGCTGGCGCTGGACCCCAAGTCCAACAGCGTGACCGTCACGCTCAAGACCGGGAAGTCCTACACCGCGGGCTATCCGGCGAACGCCGCCAACTCGATCTCCACCCAGGCGATCAAGGACGGCGTCCCGGCGCAGTCGGTGTCGGTCCACAACACCTCCTCCAGCGTCTGGCTGTCGCTGGCCACCTATCTGCTGCCGGTGATCCTGTTCATCGCGTTCTGGTTGTTCCTCATGAACCAGGTCCAAGGCGGGGGCTCCAAGGTGATGTCGTTCGGCAAATCGCGCGCCAAGCGAATGTCGGTCGACTCGCCGAAGATCACCTTCCGTGACGTCGCCGGGGTCGACGAAGCGGTCGAGGAGCTGCACGAGATCAAGGAGTTCCTGGAGAACCCCAAGAAATTCCAGGCGCTGGGTGCACGCATTCCCAAGGGGGTGCTGCTGTACGGGCCTCCGGGGACCGGCAAGACGCTGCTCGCACGCGCGGTGGCCGGCGAGGCCGGCGTGCCGTTCTTCTCGATCAGCGGCTCGGACTTCGTCGAGATGTTCGTCGGCGTCGGCGCCAGTCGCGTACGCGACCTGTTCGAGCAGGCCAAGCAGAACTCGCCCTGCATCATCTTCATGGACGAGATCGACGCCGTCGGACGCCACCGCGGCGCCGGGCTCGGCGGTGGTCACGACGAGCGTGAGCAGACGCTCAACCAGCTGCTCGTCGAGATGGACGGCTTCGAGATGAAGGACAACATCATCCTGATCGCCGCCACCAACCGGCCGGACATCCTCGACCCCGCGCTCCTGCGCCCGGGACGGTTTGACCGCCAGATCGTCGTCGACCGGCCCGATCGCACCGGCCGCAAGAAGATCCTCGAGGTCCACACCCGCGGCAAGCCGCTCGCCCGGGAGATCGACGTTGACGTGCTCGCCGGCCAGACGCCCGGCTTCACCGGCGCGGACCTGTCCAACCTCGTCAACGAGGCGGCGCTGCTCGCCGCCCGCAACGGCAAGCGCGAGATCAGCCAGATCGAGCTCGAGGAAGGGATCATGCGCGTGATCGCCGGCCCCGAGAAGAAGACGCGCGTGATGTCCGACAAGGAGCGGCGGATCACCGCCTATCACGAGATGGGCCACGCGATCGTCGGGCACTTCCTGCCGCACTCCGACCCGATCCACAAGATCAGCGTCATCAGCCGCGGGCAGGCGCTCGGCTACACGATCTCGCTGCCGGGGGAGGACAAGTTCCTCACCACGCGCGCCGAGCTCCAGGACACCATGGCGATGACGCTCGGTGGCCGCGCCGCCGAGGAGATCTGCTTCGACGAGGTGACCACCGGCGCCTCCAACGACCTTGAGAAGGTCACGGCGACCGCCAAGCAGATGGTCATGCGCTTCGGGATGTCCGAGAAGCTCGGGCCTCGCGTCTTCGGCCACGACCAGGGACAACCGTTCCTCGGCCGTGAGTTCAGCTCCGAGCCCGACTACTCCGACGAGATCGCCCGGGAGATCGACGACGAGATCCGGCGGATCGTCGAGAACGCGCACGTGCAGGCCAAGGAGATCCTCCAGCAGCGCCGTCAGTCGCTCACGCTGCTCTCCGAGATCCTGATCAAGCGCGAGACGATCGAGAAGGACGAATTCGAGGCACTGCTCGAGGGCCGCTCCGAGCAGGAGGTGTTCGGCTCCGAGGCGCCGGCGCCGGTCGAGCCGCCCGCCGTCCCGCCCGCGACGCCAGAGCGCTCGCGCCCCGAGGGCCCGCGGCCACTGCCGCGCCCCGGCTTCGGCACCGCCGAATAGTCCAGGCCTCCGCGACGCCGCGTCGGCCATCGGTCCGCCGGACCTCAAGCAGAACCCCTGATGGGCCGATTCTGCATGGGTGAAGCAGGTCGCCCCTACCCCGTTCGCCGCCGTCAGTGATGAGGGGCGTGGCACCCGATGACGCAGGACCGGGACACCCGGCTCGAGGAACTGTTCGCCCGGGAGCGCGCCGCGCGCATCGAGGCCGAGCAGCTGGCCGAGCGCACCACGCGCGAGCTCTACGACCGCCAGCAGGAGCTCGCGCTGCTCGCGGCGGTCGCCACCGCCGCCAACCGCGCCCGCACCGCTGAGCAAGCGCTCGAGCACCTGCTGCCGGCTCTGTGCGTCCATCTCGACTGTCCGATCTCGCTTGCCTGGCTGCCTGAGCAGGCGGGCGGTGGCCTGCGCTGCGCCGCGGCTCATCACACCGGCGCGCAAGACACTCACCGCGAGTATGTCCGGGGAATCCGGCACCGCCGGTTCGCCTCCGGGGAAGGGCTGCCCGGGAAGGTGCTGAGCACCGGCGGGGCGCTCTGCCTCGACGACGTCCGAGACGAGATCGATCTCACCGCGGACACGCTGCCACGCCGTCTCGGCCTCGGGGGCGCGATCGCGTTCCCGGTGATCGTCGGCGGCGCGGTACTCGCCGTGATCGAGTGCGTCGCCGACGACCCGATCGATTTCACACCCCAGGTGCTCGCGCTCAGTGCGTGTGTCTGCGAGATGCTCGCTCAGGTGTTCGAGCGCGATCGCGTCGAGCAGGGGCTGCGTCATGAGGCCTACCACGATGCGGTCACCGGCCTGCCGAACCGTGTCCTGTTCCGTGAACGGCTCACCCACGCGCTGTCGCTGGCCCGCCGCACCGAACTGGGGATCGCGGTCGCGGTGATCGATCTGGATCGCTTCAAGGAGGTCAACGACACCCTCGGCCACGAGCAGGGCGACCGGCTGCTCGCCGAGGTGGGGAACCGGCTCAGCGAGGTGCTCAGCGAAGGGGACACGATCTCGCGAATGGGCGGCGACGAGTTCGGCCTGGTGCTCTCGCGCGTGCGCTCGGTCGCCGATGCCGAGGCGGTGGCGGGGCGGATCGCGCAGGCGCTGCACGAGCCCATCCACCTCGATGGGGTCCCGATCGGTGTCGACGCCTCGATCGGCCTCGCCCTGCATCCCGCGCACGGCAGCGAGCTCGGTGAATTGATCCGTCGCGCCGACATCGCGATGTACGCCGCCAAGCGGACGCACTCGGGGTATGCCGTCTACTCGCCGGCGCTCGACCCGCACACATCCGACCGGCTCGCGCTCGCCTCCGACCTGCGGCGCGCGATCGAGGCCGGCGCGCTCAGCGTCCACTACCAGCCGAAGGTGCTGGTCTCCGAGCGGGCGCTCGCTGGGGTCGAGGCGCTCGTGCGCTGGTCGCACCCGGTGCGCGGCATGCTCCCGCCCGGCGAGTTCATCGCCCTTGCCGAGAACACCGGCCTGATGGGGCCCCTCACCAGCCACGTCCTTCGCACAGCCCTGGCGCAGGTCCGGGAGTGGCTCGACGGCGGGCTCGAGGTCGCGGTTGCGGTCAACGTCGCTCCGCGCAGCCTGCTCGATCCCCGCTTCCCCGGCGAGGTCGCCGATGCGCTCGCGGCGACCGATGTCCCCGCTCACCTGCTCGAGCTCGAGGTCACCGAGGACAGCATGCTCGAGGATCCCGACCTCGCCCGCGAGACGCTCAAGGAGCTCGGAGCGATGGGCGTCTCGATCGCGATCGACGACTTCGGCACCGGCTTCTCCTCGCTCAGCCAGCTCAAGACGCTCCCGGTCGGGACGTTGAAGATCGACCGCAGCTTCGTCTCGGGCATGTGCAACGACGCCCGCGACGCGTTCATCGTGCGGGCCGCGGTCCGCCTCGGGCACGACCTCGGAATGGCGATCGTCGCCGAGGGCGTCGAGGACGAGAGCACGTTCGAGCTGCTGCGCGAGCTCCAGTGCGATGCGGTCCAGGGCTACCTGATCCACCGCCCGGCCGACGCCGCGGCGCTCGCCCCGTGGCTGTCGGAGGTGCGCAAGCGCGCCGCTGACGGCCACCCACGTCCGCGCATCGCCGGCCCTGCTCGGTAACGTCCGGGCGGGATGGACGACGAGCAGCCCGTCACATTCGGCCGGATCCTCGCGCAGTTCACGCGCCGTGGGCTACCGCTGGTGATCGCGCTGTGCGGTGTGGCGCTGATCGCGGTCGGCGGCGACACCTACTCGAGCCTCGCCAGCACGCGCTCGGTCGAGACCGCGTGCGGGGTGGCGCTGCTGATCGTGGCCCTGATGGTCTGGATGATCAACTGGTTGTTCCGGCTGGGCGTCAGCTCCAACGCCGATCGCGTGCAGGAGGAACGGGCGCGGGAGTACTTTGATCGCACCGGGCGCTGGCCCGAGGACGACGGGGATTGAGCGCGGGCACGCCGGCGGATTTCCAGATCATGGGAATCCTCAACGTGACCCCCGACTCGTTCTCCGACGGGGGGCGCTTCACCGACGTGCCGCGAGCCGTCGCGCACGGTCTGGCGATGGAACGTGAGGGGGCCTCGATCATCGATGTCGGCGGCGAGTCGACGCGACCCGGCGCCGAGCCGGTCTCCGAGCAGGACGAGCTCGCGCGGGTGGTCCCGGTGATCGAGGGCCTGCGCGCCGCCGGGCTCGAGGCGAGGATCTCGATCGACACCTCCAAGGCCGCCGTCGCCGCCGCCGCCCTCGAGGCGGGCGCGGAGCTCGTCAACGACGTCAGTGCGCTGCGCGCCGACGCCGGGATGGCGGAGCTCGTGGCAGCGCGTGGCGTCACCTGCGTGCTCATGCACATGCGCGGTGAGCCGCGCACGATGCAACGCGACCCGCGCTACGAGGACGTCGTCGGTGAGGTCCGCTCCTTCCTGCAGGAGCGACTGGGAGCGGCGCTCGATGCCGGGGTCGCAGAGGATCGCATCTGGCTCGACCCGGGGATCGGGTTCGGCAAGACGGCGGAGCACAACCTCGCGCTGCTGCGCGAGCTGCCACGCCTCACCGATCTCGGCAGACCGATCGTGATCGGCACCTCTCGCAAGTCGTTTCTGGGCAGGCTGACCGGTCGTGACTTCACCGGGCTGGCCGCCGCCACGGTCGCCACAAGCGTGCTCGCCTACGAGCGCGGGGCCCGTGTGTTCCGCGTCCATGACGTCGCTCCGACGCGCGATGCGCTGATCGTTTCGGCTGCTACGGTCGGCCGCGCATGAGCGACGAGGACGACGAGCCGGACTACGGGGAGATCGACGAGGACGACGTCGACGACGACGAGGCACCCGAGCCCGAGGTCACGATCGAGATCAGCGGGCTCTCGCTCTTCACCCATCTCGGCGTGACCGCGGCCGAGCGCGAGGTCGGCCAGCGTCTCCTCCTCGACATCCGCCTCGACGCCGGCGAATGCGACGCGACGATCACCGACCGCATCGAGGACACGATCGACTACGGCCAGGTGTGCGAGGTGGCCAACCTCGTCGCCCAGCAGCGCACCTATCGCACGCTGGAGCGCCTGTGCGCCGCGATCGCAGACCGGCTGCTGTCCCAGTACGACGCGCACGCGGTGTGGGTCAAGGCCGCCAAGCCCGAGCCGCCGTTCGCACTGCCGGTCACCGAGGTGTCGGTCGAGGTCTGGCGCGAGGCCGCCAGCGAGTGAACCCGTCCGGGTTCGGCGGACGGACGAGCCTGGCGTGAGTCGCGTCGGCTATCTGGGGCTCGGCTCCAACATCGGCGAGCGACGGGACCATCTCCTCGCCGCGGCCGCTGCGCTGCCGGCGCACGACGTCACGGTGCTCGCGTCCTCCTCGACCTACGAGACCGAGCCGGTCGGCCTCGTGCTCGACCAGCCGGACTTCCTGAACGCCTGCCTGCGGGTGGAGACCGAGCTCGATCCCGAGCCGCTGCTCGACGCGTGCAAGGCGGTTGAGCGTGAGGTCGGCCGGGCCGCCGGCGGAGTCCGCCACGGCCCGCGCGTCATCGACGTCGACCTGCTGCTCCTGGGCGACCTGGAGTTCCGCTCGGATCGTCTCGCGCTGCCGCATCGCGAAGTGACCTCGCGTCGCTTCGTGCTCGTGCCGCTGTTGGAGCTCGCACCCGACCTCACGCTGCCCGACGGGACGCCGCTGGCCCCGGCGCTCGACGCGCTCGGTCCCGGCCAAGAGGTCTCGCGCCTCGGCCCGCCGCTGCACTAACCTGGCGCCGCGCCATGCTGCTCGTCGTCGACGTCGGGAACACCCAGACCCATTTCGGGGTCTACGCCAAGGACGCGACCGAGGTCGCGGAGGACTGGCGCTTCGCCACCGTGCCGGAGTCGACCAGCGACGAGCTCGGCGCGCGGCTGCAGAATCTGCTCTCCCTGCGGGGCCTGGGGTTCGGCGACATCCACGGTTCGATCGTCTCCTCGACCGTGCCGCTGCTCTCCGAGGAGTGGGCGCAGATGGCCGCTCGCTACCTCGGGCACGAGATGCTGATCGTCGGGCCGGGGCTGCGCACGGGCATGCCGATCCGCATGGACAACCCACGCGAAGTCGGTGCCGACCGCCTGGTCAACGCGATCGCGGCCCACGAGCGCCTCGGCCGCGGCTGCATCGTCGTCGACTTCGGCACCGCGATCACCTACGACGTCGTCTCCGAGGCCGGCGAGTACCTCGGCGGCATCATCACCCCGGGCGCGGAGATCTCGATCGATGCGCTCTATCGGCGTGCGGCCAAGCTGCCCAAGGTCGAGCTCGTCGAGCCCCGCGCCCTGATCGGCAAATCGACCGTCGAGGCGATCCGCTCGGGCATCGTCTTCGGCTTCGCCGGTCAGGTCGAGGGGATCGTCGGCCGGCTGCGCGAGGAGCTCGGGGAGGACACCCCGGTGATCGTCACCGGCGGCCTGTCCGGGGCGCTCGTCCCGGCCGTGCGCGCTCACATCGACGACGTCGACCCGCGGCTGACCCTGACGGGGTTGCGGATCATCTGGGAGCGCAACCGGGCTGAGCTTCGGGCGTGACCCTGGGGGGTGGGTGGTAGCGCGTCCCGGCGGCGGCCGTCAAGCAGCGCCCGCAGTTCCTCGGCGTCCGTGTTTCGGTGGTGGCGCTGCTGGACTGCCGCCACCGTGCCGCGCCATGGGCAATGATCGGGTCGCACAGGGTGCCCCCGCACTTGGGCTGGTGTGGGTCCTCCGTGGGGCGAGGGGGCACTCTGGGAGCTTCAAGCCGCGTAGCGCGGGTTGAAGCTCCCAGAGTGGACCCGGCCGCCGCGGCGGTTCGAGAAAAGCGCACCACCAGGACCACAACATCGCAACCCGTGGCCCGCACGCGCACCCCCGCGCGCCCGGGCCGTCAAGAGTCCTGATTGGCCCGTCCTCGGGCACACGAAGTGGGCGCGAGATCAGTGCCAATCGCATGACGGGGCGTCGGCTGTCACGCAGCGCCACCCACGCGACAGGGACCCACCAGAACTGCGGGCGCTGCTTGACGGCCGGCGTCACGGCATGCCACACCGCGAACGCCGCGCACGCCCCAGACGCAAGGCACAGACCCCTCAGAGCGCCGGCAACGCCACATCCGGCGACCGCGCCACGCTCGAGGCGAGCATCAGCAGCGTCCGCGGGCGCCGGCTCTCCGGGTCCTCGGCGGCGAGCTCGGCAAACGCATCGAGCAGCGAGAGCACCGCGGCGAACACGGGCGCGTCGTCGTATCCGTCAGGCACGTTGCAGGCCAGCCGAGCGAGCGCGAGTTGCTCGGCGCCGCGTCCGTCAGCATCGCCGCGGATCATCGCGAGCGCTCCGAGGATGGTGAAGGTGGCGACTCGCTCGAGCAGCACGCGGGCGGGCCGGGCGCGCTCGCCGACCGCGGGGCCGCCGGAGGCGAGCGGCTCCCGGGCGGCGATCCGCTGCGACTGGCCGGCGAACACGAGCCGGGCCTGATCGGGGGAGAGGCCCGCCTGGAGCGCGATCCGGAGCTGGGCGAGGGCGGAGACGAGCGTGTGGCCGTACGGCGCGTCGGAGGCGAAGACGATCTGACCAGGCGGCACCAATGCGAAAAGTGCCTGCAGATCCGGGCCGATCCACCAGGAGCTGTCGAACAGCAGGTTGGGGTGCTCCGGGGCGACCTTCCAGAGCCAGGCGAGATCGGTGATCCCGGCGTGGGCGAGGATGAACCGGGCCGAGGGGAACTCGGCGGCGAGCTCAACCATGTGGGCGCCGAGCGCCGGGATGCCGCGGCCGGCGTGCACGAGCATCGGCATGTCGCGCTCGGCCGCCAGTCCGGCGAGCTGCCGCACGGCGGGATGGTCGAGCGTGAACTGCTCGGCGCGGGGGTGGAGCTTGATGCCCCGCGCGCCGGCGGCGAGCGCGCGGCGGGCCTCGGCGGCGGCGTCCCCGTCGTTGGGCGCCACCCGGCAGAAGGGGACGAGGACGCCGGCCGAGCCCGCGGCGACCTCCAGCACCATGTCGTTGGCCGGCGGGTAGCCGTCGGGCTCGTGCATCGGGAAGACGAACGCGCCGCCGGCGCCGGCCTGGTGGAGGCCTTCGAGCAGCTGCTCGGGCGATTGGCGCATGCCGTCCGGGTCGTTCTGACCCAGGTGGGTATGTGCGTCGAACAGCTCGAGGCCGTCGACGAGCTCGCGCATCTGCGCGACCCAGGGCGCGAGCAATGAGTCGATCTCCACAGCCCGCATTCGTACCATGAAACGGTCCGTGAGCGTTCTCAGCGACATCCAGGCGCCGCCGCCGGCGCCCGCCGACAGTCCCGATTCCGGCTCGTCGGTCCGGTCGCTGAGCGAGCCGTGGACGCTGGGTGGCCTGGAGCTCGCCAACCGCGTGGTGCTGGCCCCGCTGGCCGGGATCGGCAACTGGTTCGTGCGGCTGCAGGCAAAGCGCCACGGCGCCGGACTGGTCACCTCCGAGATGGTCTCGAGCTACGCGGTGCACTACGGCAACGAGCGGACCTGCACCGAGCTCTTGCGGATCCATCCCGACGAGCATCCGGTCTCGATGCAGCTGTTCGGCAACGACCCGGAGGTGATGGCGTCCGCCGCAGAGCGCGTGGCCGCCGCAGGAGCGGACCTGATCGACATCAACATGGGATGCCCGGTCCCCAAGGTGTGCAAGACCGGCGCCGGTGCGGCATTGCTGGCGGAGCCGGAGCGCGCGGTCGAGATCGCACGGGCGGCCGGGAGGGGCAGCGGCCTCCCGGTGACGGTCAAGCTGCGCTCGGGGCTGCGTCCGGGCGATGAGAGCGGCCTTGAGCTGATGCGCCGGCTCGCCGATTCAGGCGCTGTGGCCGCGATCTGTCTGCATCCCCGTCACGCCTCGCAGCGTCACACCGGGCGTCCCGACTATGAGGCGGCCCGCCGCGTGATCGAAGAATTGCCGGTGCCGGTCGTGCTCTCCGGCGGGCTGCGGACGCCCGAACGCGTCCGTGAGGCGTTCGCCCACACCGGCGCCGCCGCGGTGGCGCTGGCCCGCGGCTCACTGGGCAACCCGTGGCTGTTCTCCCAGCTGCTCGGCGGCCCGGACGCCCCGCCGACGCGTGAGGAGATCCTGGCCGAGCTCGACTGGGTGATGGAACGCGCCGCCGAGCATCTGGGGGACGAGCGAGCCGGCCGCTACCTGCGCAAGTTCTACCCCTGGTACGTCGAGCGGCTCGGTGGGTCCAAGGATCTCCAGGACGGCCTGCAGCGTGCGCCCAGCCTGCTCGCGGCGCGCGGTCTGCTGGGTTTGGCGTAAATTGTCGGTGGTGACCAGTCGCGTGAGGCGGACAGGGACGGCCGCGCTGGCGACGGCAGCGGCCCTTGCCATGACGGCCGGTTCGGCGGCTGCGGCGATGCCGCGGGCTCGCGTCGGATCCGTGGCAAAGCTGCCGCGCTCGGTCCGGGTCGGAAAGCCGGTGTCCCGGTCGGCACAGGTGGACCTGACGGTCTCGCTCGCCGGCCGTGACCCGCTCGGGATGCAGCGGCTCGCGGAGGCCGTCTCGACCCCGGGCTCACCGGACTACCGCCACTACATGAGCGTGCGCCAGTTCGCCGATCGCTTCGGGGCGAGTGCCGCGCAGATCTCGGCGGTGACGCGGACGCTCCGTGCCCAGGGACTGACGGTCTCACCGGTCTCTTCGAACCACATGATGCTGAGCGTCTCGGGCACGGCCGCCGAGGTGCAGGACGCGTTCGCGACCCGCCTGGACTCGGTGCGCACGGCCGACGGCCGCCGTGCCTACGCCGATCGGCGCACGCCGACGCTGCCGGTGTCGATCGCCTCCGACGTCGACGCGGTCATCGGGCTGAACACCGTCTACCGGCCCCAGTCAGACCAGGTCGCACACGCGTCAGCCCCGCTCTCGAGCTCGCTGTCCGGGCGTTCGGTCGCAGATGTCGCCACCGGCGGACCGCAGCCATGCGCCGCGGCGGCCGCCGCATCGCAGAACCCGAACATCGGCGGCTACACGGCCGACGAGATCCAGGCCGGGTACAACTTCTCCGCCCTCTATGCGGCTGGGGACTTCGGCGCCGGCCAGAGTGTGGCCGTCTACGAGCTCGAGAAGGTCAACCCGAGGGACCTGGCGACCTACCAGGCCTGCTACGGGACGCACGCGCGCGTCTCCTACGTGGACACCGGGCACCCGCACTTCACCGACGACGAAGAGGCCGGGCTCGACGTCGAGCAGATCCTCGGCCTCGCCCCGGACATCCACGTGATCGTCTACCAGGCGCCCGACGACTTCACGGTCGGGGTCCGGCAGTTCAACAAGATCGTCTCCCAGAACCGCGCGCGCACGGTCTCGGTCTCCTGGGGGTTGTGCGAGGCGAAGATCACCTTCGCCCACAGCGACCTCTCGATCGTCCGCACCGAGGACAAGATCTTCCAGGAGGCGGCGCTGCAGGGCCAGTCGGTCCTGTCGGCCTCGGGCGACACCGGCTCGGCCGGCTGCGAGACCGAGCTCGACAGCCCGCATCTCGCGGTCCAGGACCCCTCGAGCCAGCCGTTCGTCACCGGCGTCGGCGGGACCACGCTCTACACCGACGTCAATGGTCAGCTCGGCCTGTGGAACCCGAACGTGGCCGGCGACCCGCTCCTGCAGGCGGTCTGGAACGACGGCGAGATCAAGACCTCACGGGGCGAGCAGCCGGCGGCCACCACCGGCGGGCTCTCGTCGGTGTGGGCGATGCCGACCTACCAGCACAGAGCGGCGCCGGCCCTCGGCGTGGTCAACTCGCTCTCCAGCGGCAAGCCGTGCCACTCGAGCCATGACTGCCGCGAGATCCCGGATGTGAGCGCCGACGGCGACCCCGCAACCGGCTACGTCGTCTACGTCTCGGCGGGATCGTCCCACGCCTGGACGTCGGAGGGCGGCACGAGCGCCGCCGCCCCGCTGTGGGCCGCGCTCACCGCCGAGGCCGATGCGCTTCCCGCGTGCCGCGGGGCGTCACTGGGCTTCGAGAACCCGTCGATCTACAAGCTCGCCGCTGTGCCAGGCCAATTCGCCGACATCACCGCGGCCAATCCGCTGACCGGCGACGCCAACAACGACGCGGTCGGCAAGAACGGCGGGCTGTACCCGGTGACCGCCGGTTACGACATGGCGACCGGGCTCGGGACGCCGAACGCCGCGGCCGTCGCCGGCGGGTTGTGCGCAATGCGGGCGCCGGTCTACACCGTCTCGATCGGCAGGCCGAATCACCACTTCGTGCTCATCCATCATCGCGTCAAGCTGCTGTTCAAGGGAACGGATTCCGGTGGATACAAGCTGCGCTTCACCGCGAGGCACCTTCCGCGCGGACTGAAGATGGGCCGCCGCGGGCTGCTCCAGGGCAAGCCGCGCCGTGCCGGGCACTACGAGATCAGGATCACCGCGCGCGACTACGCGACCAACCGGGCAACGATCGTCTACCGGTTGGTCGTGCTGCGACATCACAGGCACACGAGCGGGCACCAGGGCCACCACCACAGCTCGGGCTGACCCCACGCTGGGCGCGGCAATTCGGCGCCCAAGCTCGTGTCTATACTCATGCGCCCCGTACGACCGGTACGGGTTTTCAGACCCCATGCGATGCGTGGGGTCTTGCTCTCACAGATCACGAGAACTCAAGGGCTTGATCGCCATGCCAAAGGACGTCATCCTCACCCCGCAGGGCCTCGCCGACCTCAAGGCGGAGCTTGATCACCTCTCCACGACGCGTCGTCGCGAGGTGGCGGACCGCATCAAAGAGGCCCGCGAGTTCGGAGATATCTCCGAGAACGCCGAGTACGACGACGCGAAGAACGAGCAGGCGATGCTCGAAGCGCGGATCGCAACGCTCGAGGACAAGCTTCGGTCGGCGTCGGTCGTCGATTCCTCCGAGCTCTCGACCGACGAGGTCCGCGTCGGCTCGATCGTGCACGTCAAGGACGCCGCCGGTAAGTCCAACAAGTACACGATCGTCGGCTCGGCCGAGGCGAACCCCTCGGAGATGAAGCTCTCCAACGAGTCCCCGGTCGGCAAGGCGCTGCTCGGCCGCAAGCGAGGCGACGACGTGAAGATCGTCACCCCGCGCGGTGAGCGCTCCCTGAAGATCACCAAGATCGACGTCGCGTAGCGTCGTGCGATGAGCAGGACGGGGTGGGCGGCGTTCGCTGCCATGTCCGTCCTGTGGGGCGGGTCGTACCTGCTCATCGAGATCGCCGAGCGGGGCGGGATGAGCGCGATGTGGGTCGCCTGGCTCCGCGTCGTGATCGCGGCGGTGGTGCTGATGGGGCTCGCCGCACGCGCGGGCACGCTGGGCGCGCTCCGTGGTCGCTGGCGGGGGATCCTGGGCTACGCCGTCATCGAGGTCTCGCTTCCGTTCCCACTGATCGCGACCGGTGAGGTCCATGTCGCCTCCTCGCTGACCGCGATCATCATCGCCGCCGTCCCGCTGTTCGGAGCCCTGCTGGCGATGCGCTTCGATCATGACGAGCGGCCGACCGCGACCCGCGCCGCCGGGCTGGGGCTCGGATTCGCCGGGGTGATCGTGCTCGTCGGACTCGATGTGGCGAGCAGCACCGCCGAGCTGATCGGCGCCGGGGCGATCCTGCTCGCCGCGCTCGGCTACGCGATCGGGCCGATGCTCGTCAAGCACGCACTGGCCGGGCTCGATCCGCGGGCGATGATGGGCTCGAGCCTGGCGATCGCAGCGGTCATCCTCACCCTGCCCGCACTGTTCGACCCGCCCTCCGGCCGGGTCGACGCGGGGGCGATCGTGTGTGTCATCGCACTCGGGCTCGTCTGCACGGCGGCGGCGTTCGTGATCTTCGCGGTGCTGATCCGCGAGGCCGGGCCCTCGCGAGCGACCGTGATCACCTACGTCAATCCGGTCGTCGCGCTCGGCCTCGGAATGGGGTTGGAGGATGAGCGACCCGGACCCGCGGCGATCGTCGGGCTCGTGCTGATCCTCGCCGGCTCGTGGCTGGCAACCGCCGGGGCAGGGGGACGCCGCCTCCCACGATGGGCCCGCAGACAGGCCGGCAGCGTGCGCTGAGCGGGCCTCTGGGGCCGGGAAATCACGTCCTGAAGGGCGCTCGCACGGGCCTCGGAGCGAGCGGGAGGCCGTAAGGACCGTTGGTAGACTGAGGCATGGCCCTGAGAGATTGTCGTTTTGCACTCATCGGATTCGGTCAACCTGCCGAATACATGGGTGAGACGACCCTGTCGGCGTCCCCGCAGTTGCAGGATCGTCAGCCAGACCCCCCAGGAGACCCAAACCAGACCGTTCTCGACCGACTCCGACGCCGCACCAGCCACAACCTTTAGGAAGAGCATGTTCGAGCGATTCACAGAGCGAGCCCGCCAGGTGGTCGTCTTGGCCCAGGAAGAGGCTCGGACTCTCAAGCACAACTACATCGGGACCGAGCACATCCTGCTCGGGTTGCTGCGCGAAGAGGAGGGGCTCGCCGCGCGAGTGCTCGAGTCGCTCGACATCACGGTGGAGCGCGTGCGCGCGCAGGTCGTACGAATCGTGGGCTCCGGTGAGGAGGTCACCTCCGGCCAGATCCCGTTCACCCCGCGGGCGAAGAAGGTCCTTGAGCTTGCGCTGCGCGAGGCGCTGAGCCTCGGGCACAACTACATCGGGACCGAGCACATCCTGCTCGGCCTGGTGCGTGAGAACGAGGGCGTCGCCGCACGCATCCTGCTCGACTTCGATGCGGACTCCGAGAAGATCCGCAACGAGGTGATCCGGATGCTGTCCGGCCCCGGCAGCCGCCAGCGCGGCTCGGGCTCCGGCGCAGGGGCGGGCGCAGCCGGCACCGGCGAGGGCAAGAAGTCCTCCAAGCTGCTGGACCAGTTCGGCCGCAACCTCACCAAGCTCGCCTCCGAGGGCAAGCTCGACCCCGTCGTGGGCCGGGAGACCGAAATCGAGCGGATCATGCAGATCCTCTCCCGGCGCACCAAGAACAACCCGGTGCTCGTCGGCGAGCCGGGCGTCGGCAAGACCGCCGTGGTCGAGGGCCTCGCCCAGCGGATCACGAACGCCGACGTGCCCGAGCTGCTCAAGGGCAAGCAGATCTACACGCTGGACCTGGCGGCCCTGGTCGCGGGCTCGAAGTACCGCGGTGAGTTCGAGGAGCGCCTGAAGAAGGTGATGAAGGAGATCACCCAGCGCGGCGACATCATCCTGTTCATCGACGAGCTGCACAATCTCGTCGGCGCGGGCGCCGCCGAGGGCGCGATCGACGCGGCCTCGATCCTCAAGCCGGCTCTGGCACGCGGCGAGCTGCAGACCGTCGGAGCGACCACGCTCGAGGAGTACCGCAAGTACCTCGAGCGCGACTCGGCATTGGAGCGCCGCTTCCAGAAGATCGTCGTCGACCAGCCGTCCAAGGACGAGACCGTGCAGATCCTCAAGGGCCTGCGCGATCGCTACGAGTCCCATCACAAGGTGAACATCACCGACGAGGCGCTCGAGGCGGCCGCCGATCTCGCGGATCGCTACATCTCCGACCGGTTCCTGCCTGACAAGGCGATC
>DATJTS010000159.1:0-22029 GCA_035503035.1 Solirubrobacteraceae bacterium | reverse complement strand
TACGAGGGCGGCGACAGCCGGGAAGTCAACTGACGAGGAGGAACGCAGTGTCCACCATCAGCCAACCGCCGATCGAGGAACCGATCGTCCCGACCAACGTGCCTCGCGGCATCGAGGCCAACGGGATCAACACGATCCGCGAGGAGGAGCGCAAGGGACACCCACGCGATCTGTTCCTGCCGTGGTTCGCGTCGAACGTCGGCGTCTTCGGGATCAGCTACGGCGCCTACATCCTGGGAGACGGCCTGTCCCTGGCGCAGTCGCTGATCGCGGGATTCATCGGGGTCGTGGGCTCGTTCCTGCTCGTCGGGATCGTCGCGCTGGCCGGCCCGCGCGGTTCCGCGCCGACCCAGATCGTCTCTCGCGCCGCGTTCGGGGTGCGCGGCAACCGCATCTCCGCGATTCTCGCCTGGTTGCTCACCGTCGGTTGGGAGATCGCGCTCGTCGTGATCGGGACGCTCGCGTTCGCGACCGCCTGCAACAAGCTCGGGCTCGGCGACGGCGACGGGGTGAAGGCGGTCGGCATCGCGATCATCACCGGCCTCACGCTGCTCGGCGGCATCACCGGCTTTGACCTGATCATGCGGATGCAGGGTCTGATCACGGTCGTCGGCGCGGTGCTGACGGTCGTCGTGATGGCGCTCACCGCCTCCCACATCCACCTCTCGACGGTGACCGCCATCCACGCCGGATCGACGACCGACTTCATCGGCGGCATCGTGCTCGCCGCCACCGGCTTCGGTCTGGGCTGGGTCTACGCGGGCGCCGACTACTCCCGGTACCTGCCGCGCAACGCGTCGCGCTCGGGGATCGTCGGGTGGACGACGATCGGCGGGGCGCTCGGGCCAGTCGTGCTGCTGTCGTTCGGGATGCTGCTGGCGGGCTCCTCGGCATCCCTGTCGAAGGCGATCGGGGCCGACCCGGTCGGCGCGCTCACGAACGTGCTCCCGCACTGGTTCCTGGTGCCGTTCATCGTCCTCACCGTCCTCGGCCTGGTCGCGGCGACGGTGATGGATGTCTACTCCTCGGGGCTGAACCTGCAGAGCGCGGGGCTGCGGCTGCCGCGCCACCTGGCCGCGTCGATCGACGGCACACTGATGACGCTCGGCTCGATCTACGTCGTGTTCATCGCCAAGGCAAGCTTCCTGGCCGAGTTCGAGGGGTTCCTGATCACGCTCGGAGTGCCGATCGCCGCCTGGTGCGGCGTGTTCCTGGCCGACGTGGCCCTGCGCCGGCGCGACTACGCCGAGACCGATCTGTACAACCCGCGCGGACGCTACGGCGACCTCCGCGCCTGGCCGCTCGCTCTCCTCGCGATCGGCACGGCGGTGGGCTGGGGGCTCGTGACCAACTCCGCGGCCGGTTGGCTGAACTGGCAGGGCTATCTGCTCGGACCGCTCGGGTTCGGCGGCAAGACCGGTGCCTGGGCGTACTCCAGCATCGGTGTCGTGGTGGCGATCGCGATCGGCTTCGTGGGCACGCTGCTCACCCGCTCTGAGGTCCGCCGCCAGGAGGCGCTGCCGCTGCCCAGCGGGGCGGCTGCGCCGGCACCGGCTGCCGGGGGTCGCTGACTCAACGCGTCCCGCGCGAGGCGTTCGAGATGCTCGACACCGGCCACGCCCGCGTGCGGCTGCGCGATGTCGCGGCGCGGGCTGGCGTGTCGACCTCGACCGCCTCGCGCGTGCTGTCAGGGAGCCCGCGGGTCTCCCCGGCGGCCCGGCGCGCCGTACTGGATGCGTCTGACCGGCTCGGCTATCGCGGCGACCGCATCGCGCGGGCGCTGCGCACGCGGCGGACCGGCACGGTCGGGATGCTCGTCCCGGACATCGCCAATCCGTTCTTCGCCGAGCTGATCGAGTCGGTCACCCGCGAGCTGGAGGTCGTCGCGATCGATCTGTTGCTCGCCGATTCCCACGGCTCGGTCGAGGCCGAGGCGCGCTGGCTGGTGGGGCTCAGCGAACGGCGGGTCGACGGGCTCCTCGTCGTGCCGGTCCACCACCACCGCAGCCGGGCGGCGCTCGAGCGCGTCGCCCCCGGGTTGCCGCTCGTCCAGCTCGACCGCGAGGTCGACGGGCTGCCGGCGGACTTCGTCGGAGTCGACAACGATCGCGGTTGCGCCGAGATCGTCGCCCATCTGAGGGCGCGTGGGGTCGAGCGGGTGGCGGTGGTCGACGGGCCGGAGTCGAGCTCAACCGGTCGACAGCGGGCGCTCGCGTTCGAGCGCGCGGTCGCCGGCTCCCCGTCGCTCACGGTTGCGGCACGGCAGTCGGGCGAGTTCTCCACCGCGTTCGGTCGCGAGGCGGCGCGGCGCATCCTCGCCAGGGCCGCACCCGACGCGATCGTCTGCGGATCGGACATCATCGCCCTCGGAGTGATGGCCGAGCTGCGTCGCCGCCACGTCGCGGTCCCGGATGAGGTGCTCGTCACCGGCTTCGACGGGATCATGATGGCCGAGCTGACCGAGCCGGCGCTCACCACCGTCGTGCAGCCCTGCGACGCGATCGCGGCCGAGGCGTGCCGGTTGCTCGAGCTGCGGCTGGGCGGCGACGAGGGGCCGGCCCGTCACAGCCTCGTCGCTCCGCGCCTGGCTGTGCGCGGCTCGACCAGCGGCGATCGCTCCGTCGCTGCGGGGGCCGTATGACGCCGGAGGTCACGAGCGTGGGCAGCCTCAATCTCGACGTGACGATCACCGTCGAGACGCTGCCGGCGCCGGGTGAGACGGTGCTCGGGACCTCCGCGTCGCGCGCCGGCGGGGGGAAGGGAGCCAACCAGGCGGCGGCCGCGCGGGCGGCCGGCGCGAGCGTGGCGATGGTGGGGGCGGTCGGGGACGACGACGCAGGCCGGCTGATGCTGGAGGATCTGGGCGGCCGCGGGATCGACGTCGACTGGGTCGCACGTGTCCCGGGCGAGTACAGCGGAAGCGCGACGATCGCGGTCGACTCGGCCCACGGGGAGAACCTGATCATCGTCGACCCGGGGGCCAACGGCGCGCTGACGCCCGCCGACGTGCGGGTCGACGCGGTCCGCGACGCGGCCGTGGTGGTCGCCCAGCTCGAGGTGCCGGTGGCCGCCGTGCAGGCCGCAGCCGAGCACGCCACCGGCCGATTCATCCTCAACCCCTCGCCCGCGGTGCCGCTTCCGGGTGCCCTGCTCGACCGGGTCGACATGCTCGTCCTCAACCAGTCCGAGCTCGGGGTGCTGGCCGGAGTCGACACGCCCCGCGGCTCTGCGGATGCCGCCGTGGCGCTGCGTGCGCTCGGCCGGGCCGGTCCCACGCTCGTCACCCTGGGAGCGGCGGGCGCGTTGGTGGACGACGGCGATGTCGTACACAGCTTGCCGGCGCTCGCGGTGGAGCCGGTCGACACGACCGGAGCGGGCGACTGCTTCTGCGGGATCCTCGCCGCGCGGCTGGCGGCCGGCGACGAGCTGTTGGATGCCGCGCGGCTGGCGACCGCGGGGGCCGCGCTGGCGACGCTCGCGCCGGGGGCGCGCGGAGCGCTGCCGGGGATCGAAGAGATCCGGCGCGCGGCCGAGGGCCTGGAACCAGCCTGACCGCAGACGCTGGGAAGGTTGCTGACCGTGAGGGTCAGAAAAGCTCCCCGCAAGCCCGCCGAGCGCTACTGGCGCAGGCTGAACTGACGGGAGGCGTCGAGCAGCTGCGCGGCGGTGTGCGCGAGATCCTCGAGCGAAGCGGTGAGCTCCTGGGACTGCGCGCTTGAGTGCTGAGCCGAGGACGACATCTCCTGCGCGGAGGCGGAGGACTGCTCGGCGACGGTGGCGATCTCGCTTGAGGTGCCGGACATGTCGTCGACGCGCTCGGAGATGGCGGCGATCGCGCCGCCGATCTCGACGAACGCCTCGCGCGCGTTCTGTGAGCTCTCGACGCCCTGGTCTGCCAGCTCCGCCGCCTCGTGGACGAGCCCGACGACGCGCTGGATCCCCTGCTGGATCTCCTCGACGAGTGCTCCGATCGTCGACGCGGAGTCGGCGGACTCCTCGGCGAGCTTGCGGACCTCCTCGGCGACGACCGCAAAGCCGCGGCCGTGATCGCCCGCGCGAGCGGCCTCGATCGCCGCGTTGAGCGCGAGCAGGTTGGTCTGATCGGCGATCCCGGTGATCGTCTGGAGGATCCCTCCGATCTCGCCCGACTTACGCGCGAGATCCTCGATACTGGCCTGGGCCTCCTGGCCGGACGCCCGAGCCTTCTGCATCACCTTGTTGGAGGTGCTCACCGCCTCGATGCCGAGCGCGCCGAGTTCCTGGCTGCGGGCGGTGGCGGTGGAGACCTCGGCCGCGAGCTCGCGGCTGTGCTGGAGCATGCCCGCCTGGCGCTCGGCGCCCTGGGCGACCTGGGCGCTGGCCGCGGCGATCCCGGCCATCGCGTCGGTCGTCTCGGTGACGTTCTCGCGCAGCTGGCCGAACACCCCGTGCACGCTCTGCGAGGAGTCGATGAACAGGCTCAGCGACTCGTGAACAGCGGACCTCAGGCGCTCGCCGCAATCGGAGAGGTCGTGCGTCGGGTCGGCATCCTGGCGGCCGCTGAGGTCGACGCCCAGCGACGCGAACTGGTCGAAGTAGAACGCGTCGGTGATCGCCTGGACGTCGTAGTTGAACACGATCGAGATCGCTCGCTCGGCCTCGGCGAGCAGGTCGAGATCGACCGTGGCACGGTTGCGACCGCGCAGCCGTCCCGCCGGGATTCGGGCGAGGTCCGGTGGGGTCGTCCGCAGCGCGCCGCGGACCGCGTCCATGAAGCTGGGGTAGCTGCCGAGGTACCACTTGAGCGGGAGGTTGATCCGGCTGTGCAGCGCCCCGACGCCGAGCAGGGCGCCGAAGTAGGCGACTCCGAAGGGCTGACGAGCGGCCGGTTCCCGGAAGATCGCGTGCCAGTGGCCGACGTGCGCGGCCCTCCAGCCCTCCTTCAGCGCGGAGAGCTCGATCGATTTGCCGGCGGCGTAGTCACGGAAGAAGTGGGCGGTTGCGGGGAACGAGAAGTGGTGCTCGGTCAATTCCGTTGCCACCGTGTCGGCGACCTCATCCGCCCATGGCTGGAGGCGAGTGAGCAGCGCGAGGACCTCATCGTCGAGCCCGATGAACCGTCGCCTCAGGGCCAGGTTCTCTGGAGTGAGGTGGTGGAGCTCGGCGAGGGAGGTGGGCGCGGGCGTCGACATGAGTGCGGGGGACACCAGAGCGGTCACTCGGCGTCGACGGTTGGTATCGGCTGAGTGGTCGAGACCCTTGAGTCCCCGTGCCTCAGTTTCGGACGTAGTAGCGCCCGCGCGTCGCGCGCGCCAGGAGCGCGTGGACGACCACCGCGACCCCGAACGCGATGAAGCCCGCGAGGTCCTTGATGTAGACGTTCGAAACCGCGTAATGCAACGCCGAACCCGTCCCGACGGCGAGCGCCAGCGCGACCGGGCCGACCGGGTTGATCAGCCACAGCCGCTCGCGGTCGCACTCGATCCGCCCCCGGACCAGGCCCATCAGCCGCCGGACGACGAGCAGGTCGCAGACCACCGTTCCCACCCAGCTCAGCAGGAAGATGCCGTCCCACTCCAGGAACGAGAGCAGGTGGGTGAGGATGTTGGCGAACATCAGGCCGACCGAACCGGCGGCGATCACCGCGACCGACACGATCCGGCTCGGTGACCAGTTCAGGGCCCGGGTGAACACGTTGGAGAGCGCGACCGATCCCGAGTAGACGTTGGTGAGGTTGATCCGCACCTGGGTCACCCACGCGAACACGACACCGAACCCGAGGCCGAGCAGGCCGACGAAGTAGATACCCGGGTTCGTCTGCCCGGTGATCAGCGTGAAGAAGATACCGAGCGGGAACGCGACGAAGAACATGAGCGCGTAGGGCAGCACGACGGTGAGCAATGCGCGGCGCCTCGGCGCCTGCGGTCCGGCAAACCGTGCGTAGTCCGAGAACTCGAGCGGGTTGAGGCCGATCGTGCCCGCCACTCCACCGAGCACCCCGGCGACACCGGCGGCGCCCGTGATCGCGTGTGGCGGCACCGCGTTGAACAGGTGTGCCGGGAAGCCGCCGTGACGGTTCAACGCGGTGACGATCGCCACCACGATCAGCACGAGATAGATCGGGAAGGAGATCCACATGGTGAGTGACAGCTGGGTCATCCCGTACCAGGTGAGGGGGATGAACACGAGCCCGACCACGACGTACCAGACGCCGATCGGCAGTCCCCACACCTGCTCGATCGAGGTGGCGAGGATCTGCCCCTCGAGTGCGGCATAGATGACGAACGTCGCGCCGTAGAGCAACGCGGTCACCGCCGAGCCCGCATACCCGTAGCCGCAGCCGCGCGTGAGCAGGTCGGAGTTCAGGCCCTCCCGGGCGGCGGCCGACGTGGTGACAAGGGTGAGCGCGGTGATCAGCACGAAGCCGATCCCCAGGCCGATCCAGGTGGCCGCCGCGCCGTAGGAGAGCAGGTAGTCCCCGCCGGTCGTCGGGAAGAAGAAGGCGGTGATGATCCCGACCAGGACCATCATCACCGCCCCGCCGCTACGCCGGCGGGCGGCGGGAAGTCTCTCTCGGACGTAGTCCTCGCGCAGCCGCGCCCGCTCCTCGGGCGTCGCCGTCGTTCCGTGGGCCACGGTCGTACGGACCTGCGTCGACATCGCCTTCTCCCGTCTGACTAGATCATCGTGTAGCCACCGCTCACCGAGAGCGTCTGGCCGGTGACATAGGACGCGCGGTCGGAGGCGAGCAGGAGCACGGGACCGACGAGGTCCTCGGGCGTGCCCAGTCGCCGCAGGGGATAGCCCCGCGCGATCTTGTCGAGTGTCTCCTGAGTGAACTGCTGTCCCTGATCGCCTGCCCACACCGACCCCTCTCCGGAGGTCTCAGGCTTTCCGGGGGTGAACCCCGGGCACACCACGTTGAGCGTGATGTTGTGACGGCCCACCTCCCGCGCGATCGCCTTTGACATTGCGATCACGCCGGCCTTCGTACCGGAGTACACGGCCTCTCGCCACTCGCCGATCCGCCCTGCATCGGATCCGATCGAGACGATCCGGCCGTGGCCGCGCTCGACCATGTGATCGAGCACGGCCCGGGTGAAGTTGATGAAGCCCCAGAAGTCGACCGCGATCTCTCGCTCCCACTCCTCACGGGGCTTGTCGCGGAACAGTCGATCGACCGTCCAGCCCGCGCAGTTGACGAGCACGTCGATCGAGCCGCGTTCCTGCAACGTGTCCGCGACGGTCGCCTGGACGTTGTCCTCGTCGGTGACGTCAGTGCGTCGTATCGAGATGCTGCCGGCGGGCGCCTCGTCACGGACGCGCTCGGCCTGCGCCTGGTCGATGTCGGCGATGGTCACGTGCGCACCCTCCTGCGCGAACGCCAGCGACAGGGTGCGGCCGATGTTGGAGGCGCCGCCGGAGATGATGACGTTGCGGTCAGCGAGTCCCAGATCCATGCTGCGCTCCCTTCTCGATGGCGGGCAGGATGTGCTCCCGGATCGACGCCAGCCGCTCGAGGCGGCCGGTCCCCATCAGCGGGAAGATGAGCGTGTCGACGCCGGTGTCGAGCAGCCCGCGCACGCGCGCCTGGCACTCATCTGGCGAACCGGCGACGGCGAGGGTGCGGACGAGCTCATCACTCACAGTTCCCTGATGCCCCGCACGCGTCGAAAGATGCTCGCCGTAGTCATAGTCGGCCTTGGCGCGGGCGAGCTCTTCGGCGAACGGCTCCAGGCTGGCCGGCAGATCGACCGCGTCGGCCTGCAGCCGCGCCTGCGCGCTCGCCCACGAACGGACGTCGCGCAGCGCGCGCTCGGGGTCGTCGCTCATCGACAGGGTGGTGATGAAGCCGATCGTGATCTGCGAGCGATCGCGGCCGCCGCGCTGAAGCCCTTCCTCGATCCAGCCGAGCTGGCGAGCGAGCAGGTCGGGCTGTGCCGGGCCCATCACGATCGCCCCGTCGGCGAGCTCGCCGGCGAGGCGGCACATCCGCGGCTGGCTCACCGCCAGGTGCACGGGGGTGGCGGGGGCCGACTGGGCGAGCTCATACTCCCGGCCCTCCCACGTCCCGGTCCGCTGGTTGAGCACGTCGCCGAAGAAGCCGAGCGCCTCGCGTACCTCGGCGACCTTCGACGGCTGGCGGCCGAGCCCGTAGACCGCGGAGTCCCCTGCGCCCAGGCCGAGCGCCGCGCGTCCTTTGGACAGCTCCGCGATGGCGGCAATCGCGTTGGCGGTGACCGTCGGATGGCGGGTGTGCAGATTGGTGACGCCGGTCCCGAGCGTCATCCGCTCGGTGCCGAGTGCGGCCAGCGACAGGCCGGCGTAGACGTCCTTCATCGCCAGCTGGGAGTCGATCAGCCACATCTCCGAGACGCCACCCTGCTCGGCCTCGCCACAGAAGCGCATCCAGTCGCGCAGCGACTCGCGAGGGCTGATGCCGATGCTGATCGAGATCGACATGTCGCTCAGCCTCCTGCGGCGGTTGTGGTTGTGGTTGTGGTGGTGGCTGCGGCTGCGGCCGCGGTGATCCGGCGGATGGCCTCGGCCGTCTCGTCGGGACGCTCGATCGGCAGCGGGTGACCGGCACCGGGCAGGACCTCCAGCCCGCTGCCGGGGATCCGCTCGGCGATGATCTCCGCCGCCCGCGGCGGGCAGTGCTGGTCCTGGTCGCCCGCGAGGATCGTCGTCGGTGCAGTGATCCGGTGCAGCTCGTCGTCCAGTGGGTGCTCGCGCAGGCCGGCCATCGCCCGGCAGGCGTTGGCGTAGCCGCGCGGGTCGTGCGTGGAGGCGCGCCGGATGTGCAGCCCTGCGTCGGTCTCCTCCGGCCGCGCCCGGTAGACGTCGGCCGTGTCACGGTCGAGCGTCTCGCGCAGTCGCTCATCGCCGTCGTCGACCATCGTGGCGCGCTCCAGGTACCAGCTCTGGGCGGCGCCTCCGACGCGGCTCGAGGTGGCGACGAGCGCGAGCGCCGCGACGCGGTCCGGGGCATCGATCGCCGCACGCATCGCGACCGTCCCTCCGAGCGAGAACCCGGCGAGCGCACAGCGCTCGAGCTCCAGCGCGTCACAGAGTGCGAGCAGGTCAGCGCCGAGCTGGGCGAGCCTGCCCTCGGGGGTTCCGAGCGAGCTCTCGCCGTGCCCGCGCAGGTCGTACAGGATCACGCGGTGGTCCAGCATCAGCCGCCCGGCGACGCGGCGCCAGGCGCGGTGGTCGTCAGCCAGGCCGTGGATGAGCACGACCGGCGGGCCGATGCCGACGTCGTGCCAGGCGGTCTCGAAGTCGCGGGTGTGCGCTCTCATCGCGGGTCCTCCGGGTTGGTCGGGTCGAGCGAGCGGCGCAGCGACTGGCGGTCGACCTTGCCGGTCGCGCCGAGTGGCAGGGCGTCGATCAGCTCGACCTGTTCGGGCCACTTGTAGCGGGTCAGTTCGCGCTCGCCCAGGAAGGTGGTGAGCTGCTCCAGGCCGAGCGGGGCGGGTGCCCCGGCGGCCGGCACGATGAACGCGATGGCGCGCTCGCCGAGGTCGGGGTCGGGCCGGCCGACGACGCAGGCCTCGCTGATCGCCGGATGCTCACGCAGCAGCGCCTCCACCTCGAGCGGATTGATGTTGTTGCCGCCGCGGATGATCGTGTCCTTGATCCGGCCGGTGATGTGCACGTAGCCGTCCTCGTCCAGGAAGCCGAGGTCGCCGAAGTGCGCCCAGCCGTCGGTCCCGTAGGGTCCCGTCTCCTCGCCCCAGTAGCGGTCCTGGACGAGCGGGCCGCGCATGCAGATCTCCCCGGTGTTGCCGGGGGGAAGGGCGTTGCCCTGCGGGTCGGCGATCCGCAGCTCGGCGGTGTCGTGGGGGCGCCCGACGGTCGTCCACCGCTTCTCGGCCGGATCCTGGGGGTCGGGCACGGCAAGCTGCCCGATGTCCATGGCGCCGTAGAAGCTCCCGATCGGGCTGCTCGTGCGCGACTCCCATTCACGGGCGACGGCGGGCGGAAGCAGCGCTCCGGCCGAGATGGTGAGCCGCAGCCGGGAGAGGGCGCTCGGGTCGAACGCCGGGCTGTGCAGCAGCCGGCCGATCATTGTCGGCACGCCGCCGATGATCGTTGCGTGGCTCCTGGTCGCGACCTGGAGCGCGGCGTCGGCGTCGAACCGCCGGGGACCGAGCATGACCAGCGTCGCCCCGCGACGCAGCGCATACAGGCACATCTCGCCGACGCCCTGGGTGATCGGCGACATCGGGAACATCCGATCGCCCGGCTCCACGCGCAGGCGGGTGGTGAACCCCTCGAAGGTGAGCTGCTTCAGGCGCGCGCTCAGCGAGGCGAGCTTGGGCAGGCCGGTCGTGCCGGACGTGAGTGCGATCTGGACGATGCGGTCGGGGTCGGGGGGTGTCTCGGTCTGCGGCGGGAGCGCAGCCCTCGGGTCGGAGGTGTCGAGATCGTGGGCGTCGAGGGCGGAGGGGTCCAGGGCGGAGGCGGACAGGGTGGAGGCGGACAGGGCGGAGGCGGACAGGGTGGAGGCGGACAGTTGCGCCGGGGCGGGGGAGAGGCCGGCCGCGACCTCGGCGATCCCCTGCCCCGCGCCGGACTCGTCGGTGACGAGCAGCTTCGCGCCTGAGCGTTGCAGCACCGACGCGAGCTCGCGGTGGCCGATTCCGAGCGGCAACGGGAACAGCACGGCGCTGCTTGCGGGCACGGCGATCTCCAGTGCGACATAGAGCGCGACGTTGGGCAGCGCGACCGCGACCACGTCACCGGCAGTGATTCCCTCGCGGCGCAGACGCGCGATCACTGCATCGACGTGGTCCCGCAGAGCCCGGAACGAGAGCTCCTCGCCGTCGTCCCAGACCGCGGGTGCGTCGGGAGTGCGGTGCGCGTTGAACTCGAGGTAGCTGAGCGCGTCGAACGGGCGCGGCTCGCTCGGCGGCGACTGCGGCGCGGCCTCGCGAGAAAAGTGTCCTGACGGGGCCGTTTGATCGACCGGCGCGTCGCTCATGACCGCTCCACGGCGCTGGGGACGCCCCGTCCGCGAGAAATGTGTCCGGAGGGAGCCACGATGTCGACCGTCCCGCTCATCGCCGGCCTGCCGCCGCGGACGGAGTGGAGGCCGCGGAGGGCGCTGAGGCTGCGGAGGCCGCCGTCGCCAGGTCGATCGAGTTGGCCTTGTCGGGCCGGTCGATCGTGAGGACCGCGACGGGTCCCTCGTGTGTTCTCTCCGTTCCCATGACCTCGCTGGTTGAGCGTGATCCGGCTCCCCTCCGACCCTACGGGGCCGACCACCGAGGGCAAGACGAAATCTCCATCCGGCCATAGGTGCTCTCTATGTCAGGCCCCCTCTGACCGCGGAGATGCCGTACGGTGCCGGGACGCGATGAGACCTCACGAGTCCCTGCTGATCGACCAGGATGACGGGATCATCACCCTGTCGCTGAGCCGCCCCGAGCGACGCAACGCGATCGACAGAGAGCTCGCCGGCGCGTTGTGCGCGGCGGTTGCGAAACACGGAGCGGCCCGGGCGATCGTCCTGCGCTCGGCCGAGGCGGGGATGTTCTGCGCCGGCGCCGATCTGGGCGTGCCCGACGAGGAGCGCGCCGAGGTCAGCCGCGAGCTCTACGCGCTCTACGCGCAGATGATCAACGCGTCCGCGCCGATCGTCGCCGCGCTCGACGGCCCCGCGGTCGGCGGAGGCGCCCAGCTCGCCGTCGCCTGCGACCTGCGGGTGGCGGGGCCCGCCGCGTCGATCCGCTTCCTCGGTCCGGGGCACGGGCTTGCCGTCGGCGCGTGGGCGCTGCCCTCGCTGGTCGGCCGCGGCCGGGCGCTCGATCTCTGCCTCACCGGCCGCACCGTCGGCGGAGACGAGGCGCTGCAGATCGGGCTCGTCGACCGGCTCGCCGACGACGCGAGCGCCGGCGCCGCCGAGCTCGCCGCCGGGCTCGCGACGCTCGAGCCGGACGCGGTCGCCCGCGTGAAGGCGGTCGCCGCCCGTGCGCTCGCCGGCGGCGCGGCCGCGGCGCTCGAGCTGGAGGCGGAGGGCAACGCGCGCTGGCGCGGCGGAACGCCTGGGCTACGCCGTCCGCGGTCCGGCGAGCCGGGCGCTCACGACGGCGGGTCCGTCCCGGGCCAATGACGCTCCGCCAGCTCGAGTACCTGGTGGCGATCGCCGAGACCGGCTCGTTCACGCTCGCGGCCACCCGCCTGCACGTCTCGCAGCCGACGCTCTCGCAGCAGATCCGCACGCTCGAGCTGGAGACCGGGGTGCAGCTGATCGAGCGGCTCTCCCGCGGGGTGCGGCTGACGCCCGCCGGCAAGGCGATGTATGCCGAGGCGCAGGCGACGCTCGCCTCGGCACGCCGGGCCCTGGACAGCAGCCGGCGCGCCGCCGCGCAGGAGCCGCAGCTGCTCACGCTGGCAACGGTGCGGTCGCTCGCTGCGGCGGTGCTGCCGGTGACGGTGAAGCGCTGGCGCGAGCGCCATCCCGAGATGTCGGTGCGGATGCTCGAGTTCGCCAGTCGCATCCATGTCGCCGCCGCCGTGCGCGAGGGTCGCGCGGACCTCGGGATCGGACCGCTCCCCGACGAATGGGCCGGAGCGCGGGTGGAGCTCGGGTGGGAGCAGCTCGTGCTCGTCCTGCCGCAGAGCGATCCGGTCGCACGAACCACCGGCGACGTTCGGCTCCAGGAGCTGGCCAGCCGCGATTGGGTGCTCTACGAAGCCGGGCACGGGCTCGGCGACCAGGCGCTCGCCGCCTGCCAGGCGGCCGGCTTCGAGCCCCAGCCTGCGGTCCAGACCGCCTCCGTCGAGGTCGCGGCGAGGCTCGCCGCCGCCGGGATCGGCCCGGCGCTCGTGCCGATCAAGAACGTGCCGGGCGACCTGCTCCAGAACGTGCGCTGGATCGACCCGCCGGTGACGTGGCGGGTGTGGGCCTACACCGTCGCGGACACGTTCAGCCGGCCCGCCGCGGCGTTCACCCGGATCCTGGTCGAGGGTCCGTGGCAGCGGCGCTCGGACGCCGCCCCCTGACGACGGCGCGCCGCTCCGAGGTTCCCATGATTCAGGCGGTCAGCCGCGCCACCGCGGCGAGCACGGTGTCCTCGTCGCGTCCGGCGAACTGGACGCCGGTCCCTCCGATCGGGACCACCGCCGAGGCGAGCCGCGCGATGTTCATCGGAGCGACGAGCCGGCTGAGCCGGCCGATGACCTGGCCGTCGGGCAGCTCGCGCGGGGGCGGCGCCATCGCCAGCGCGGGCAGCACGAGCACGCAGCCGTCGCCGACCGCCTCGTAGAGCTCACCGCCGAGCCCCGCGAGCCGGGCCCGTGCGGCGTCGACCTCGTCCGAGGGCCGGCGCTCGGCGTGCGCGTGGGCCTCGGCGATCGCCTCGCCGAGCCCATCGGCCGGATACAGACCGACCTGCCGGTGGGCGTGCAGCGACTCGTCGTCGATGACGATCGCGCGCAGTGGCGCCCAGTCGCGCAGTGGCTCGAGCGACAGCTCGCGGACCGGCAGATCGAGGCCCTCCACGGCCGCCGCGGCGGCGGCGAGCTGCGAATCGTCGACCCGGCCGAGCATGTGGGGGCTGCAGACCAGCACCGTCGAGAGCGTGCGGTCGCCAGGTGGGGCCCCGGACAGGGCATGCCAGGCGAGCGGCAGGTCGCCGGGCTCCCGGACGAGCATCCCGAGCGTGTCGAGGCTGTGGCTGTTCGCCATCACGCCGTCCATCGGTAGGCGGCCGCGCCGCCCGATCAGTCCACAGATCCCGCAACAGGCGGCGGGGATGCGCACACTGCCGGCGGTGTCGGTGCCGAGCGCGACCGGCACCGCTCCGGCGGCAACCGCCGCCGCCGAGCCGCCGCTCGACCCTCCGGCGGTCCTGCCCGGGAACCGGGGGTTGCGGACCGCCGGTGTCGTCACGCCCGACCCGAGCTCGTGCGTCGCCGTCTTGCCGACCGGGATCGCGCCCCGCGCTCGGAGATCGGCGACCACCGTCGCGTCGACGCGGGCCGCCCCGGCGTCGTCGAGCGCGCGCGTGCCGCCGCGGGTCGGCAGTCCGGCGACGTCGACGAGGTCCTTGATCGCGACCGGCACCCCATGCAACGGAGCCGGCTGGGGCTCGCGTGCCTGCCGTCGCGCGCCGTCGGCGTCGACGGCGACGAACGCGCACGACTCCTGGGTGGCGTCGATCCGCTCCAGGCACGCCTCCAGCAGCTCGGCGGGTGTGATCTCGCCCAACCGAAGTCGCGCGACGGACTCGCGCAGCGAGAGGTCGGCGAGCGATGCGCTCATCGCCGCGGCAGCCTACCTGTCGCGGCATAGGCTGCAGCTATGAGCCGATAGCGAGGCGGTGTTGGCGCTCGTTTCACGCCACGGTTACCGTCGAGCACTCGTGGACCCGGTCTCCGTCAGCATCGAGATCAATGGCGCGGTGTTCGAGCGCGAGATCGAGCCCCGCATGCTGCTCTCGGATTTCATCCGCCACGAGGCGCGCCTGACCGGTACGCACGTCGGTTGTGAGCACGGCGTCTGCGGCGCCTGCACCGTGCAGCTGGAGGGCGCGCCCGTGCGGGCCTGCCTGCTGCTCGCCGTCCAGGCCCACGGGCGAGCGCTGCGGACGGTCGAGGGGCTGGCCGGCGAGGACGGCACGTTGCATCCGTTGCAGCGGGCTTTCCACGAGACGCATGCCCTCCAATGCGGTTTCTGCACGCCGGGCTTCCTGATGGCGATCGAGCCGATGCTCGATCGTGTCGGGGAGCTCGACGACGCGCGCCTGCGCGAGCAGATCGGGGGCAACCTGTGCCGCTGCACCGGCTACGACTCCATCGTCAGCGCGGTGCGACTCGCCCACGCGCGTCTGCCGCAGGCCGGCGAGATGGGCCCTCCCACGCCGCCCGCGGCCGAACCGGACGAGACCCCCACGCCCGTCGCGACCAGGCCGAGGTGGCGTCGCCCCGTCCCCGCCGCGGTCGGGCTGATCGCGCTCGTCGCCGGGGCGGCCGCCGGACTGCGACGCCGATGAAGCCGGCGCCGTTTGACTATCTCGCGCCGCAGAGCGTCGCCGAGACGCTCCAGCTGCTCGCCCGCCACGGCGCCGAGGGCAAGGTGCTCGCCGGTGGGCAGAGCCTGATGCCGATGCTCAACTTCCGCCTGGCGCAGCCCGAGGCCGTGATCGACATCAACAACGTCGCCGAGCTCTCCTACATCACCCGTGAGCAGGGGGAGCTCCGGATCGGCGCGCTCACGCGCCATGCGGAGCTCGAGCGCTCCCCCATCGTCGCCGCCCACTGGCCGCTGCTCACCGAGGCGCTGCGCTGGCTGGCGCATCCGCCGATCCGCAACCGGGGAACGGTCGGCGGTTCGGTGGCCCACGCCGACCCAGCCGCCGAGCTGCCGGTTGCGCTCACCGCGCTCGACGCCCGCTTCATCGCCGAATCGCACAGGGGAGGTCGCGTGCTCGACCCCGGGGAGATGTTCGCGGGTCCGCTGCAGTCGGGCCTCGAGCCCGACGAGCTGCTCGTCGAGATCCGCGTCCCCGCGGTCCCATCACCGAGTGGCTGCGCCTTCGTGGAGCACGCCCGCCGCCATGGCGACTTCGCGCTGGGCGGTGTCGCCGTCGTGCTCGTCCGGGACGGCGATCGCTGCCGCGAGGGTGGCGCTCGCATCGTGCTGCTCGGTGCCGGCCCCGGTCCGCGGCGCGTCCCTGAGGCCGAGGCGCTGTTGGCGGCGGGGCCGGTCGACGAGGAATCGGCGCGCGCCGCCGGGGAGGCAGCGGGCCGTGCCGCCGAGCCTCCGTCGGATCCGCACGCCGACGCCGGCCACCGCCGCCGGCTCGCCGTGGCACTCACCCGTCGCGCCGTGCTGCAGGCCTGGGAGCGAGCGTGACCGAGTCGGGCGCTCGCGAGCCGTTCGTCGGCAGGTCGATCGCCCGTCGCGAGGATGCCCGTCTGCTCACCGGCGCCGGCGAGTTCGTCGACGACCTCCCGGCCGACGGCGCGCTGCACGTGGCGTTCGTGCGCAGCCCGCACGCATCGGCTCACATCGAGGCGGTGGATCTGGAAGCGGCGCGGGCGCTGACCGGCGTCGTCTGCGTGGTCGACGCGGCCGGTCTCGGGCTGGGCCCGCTGTGCACGCCGGTCACGGCGCCCAGCAGCTTCTCGCCGCCGCGGCCGCTGCTCGCGGACGGGGTCGTGCGCTTTGCCGGCGAGCCCGTCGTCGCCGTGGTGGCGGAGAGCCCCTACCTCGCCGAGGACGCGAGCGAGCTGGTGGAGATCGAGTACGAGCCGACGGCCGCGCTCTCCGATTGCCGCGCCGCGGCGGACCTCTCGGCGCCGCAGGTCCATGACGGGCACGCAAACGCGCTCTACGACGTGACCTACGACTCGGGCGGAGTCGACGCAGCGCTGGCCAACGCGGCCGTCGTCGTTGAGCGTGAGTTCCGCCATCCGAGGCTGGCCGCGTCTCCGATCGAGACGCGCGGTGTGCTCGCACAGCCCGCGGGCGACGGGTTGCAGATCTGGTCCTCCTCCCAGGTTCCGCACGCGCTGGCGCGAGTCGTCGCATCGCTGCTCCAGCTGCCTGAGAGCACGGTTCGGGTGACGAGCCCGGACATCGGCGGAGGGTTCGGGGTCAAGGCGCACGTCTACGCCGAGGAGATCGTGGTGGCGGCGCTCGCTCTTCGGCTCGGGCGACCGGTGAAATGGATAGAGGACCGCGCGGAGAACCTGCTCGCCGCCTCGCATGCGCGTGACCAGATCGTCACCGTCCGGGCCGCCGCCGATGCGGACGGTCGCCTGCTGGCGTTCGACGCCGACGTGATGTGCGACACCGGCGCGTACGGCGTCCACCCTCACGGGCACATCCTCGAGGCGCTCGGCACGCCGGGCATGCTCCAGGGCCCGTATCGCCTGCCGCACTACCGCTACCGCTCCCGTGCGGTGGCGACGCACAAGGCGCCGGAGGGCGCCTATCGGGGCGTCGGACTCCCGGTCGCGGCATTCGTGCATGAGCGGTTGATGGACATCCTCGCCTCCGAGCTCGACCTCGACCGTGCCGAGATCCGCCGTCGCAACCTGATCGCGGCCGACGAGCTGCCGCTCACCACCCATACCGGGCAGCGCTATGACTCCGGCGACTACGTCGCCGCACTCGAGCTCGCGCTGGCGCAGATCGACTATCCGTCGTTCGCCGAGCGCCGCGAGCGCGCCCGCGCCGCAGGGCGGCTGATCGGCATCGGGATCAGCTGTTACGTCGAGTACACCGGCGTCAACCGCAACGTCTACCAGGGCCGCGGAATGGTCGCCATCCCCGGCACCGAGAGCGCCCACCTGTCGCTCTCAGACGACGGCGGCGTGTCGGTGTGGACGACGCTGCCGGCGATCGGCCAGGGCACCGAGACGACTTTCGCCCAGCTCGTCGCCGACGAGCTCGGCCTGGAGCTCGAGCGGGTGCGGGTCGAGCGACCGGACACCACGGTCGGGCCGCTCACCGGCAGCGGGACGTTCGCCAGTCGCAGCGCGATCCTGGGCGGCGGAGCGCTGCTCGAGTCCACGCGCGTGTTGCGTGAGCGGATGCTGGAGGACGCCGCCGCGCTGCTCGAGGCCGACATCGCCGACCTGCGCCTGCGCGATGGCGCGGTCCACGTGGTCGGCGCGCCGCAGTCTGCGATTGACGCGGCCGAACTGCTCCGCGCCGCCGCGGACGAGGACCGGTACCGGATCTCGGCCGGGTTCGACTCCGAGGGCGTCGCCTATCCGTATGCGACTCATGTGTGCGAGGTCGAGGTCGACCCTGAGACCGGCGGGGTGGCGATCACCCGCTACGTGATCGCCGAGGACTGCGGGCGGGTGATCAACCCGCAGATCGTCGAGGGCCAGGTCGCCGGCGCCACCGCGCAGGGGATCGGCGGCGCGCTGCTGGAGTCGCTGATCTACTCCGAGGACGGCCAGCTGATCACGGGGTCGTTCATGGACTACCTGCTGCCCACGGCCGCCGAGCTCCCCGCGTTCGAGATCCATCACCTCCAGACGCCCGCGCCGGGCAACCCGACCGGTGCCAAGGGCGTCGGCGAGGGCGGGACGCTCGCGCCCGGCGGCGCGATCGCGGGAGCGGTCTCCCACGCGCTGTCGGCCGAGTTCAACGCGTTGCCGCTGCTCCCCGGGCGGGTGGCCGCGGCACCCCTGGCACTGAAGCTCTCCGGCCCGCGCTGAACCTGCGCGGCCTGCGCTGAATTCGTCGGTTCGGTCTCCGCGGTGAGGGCGACCCCGACGAACTCCTCGCATACGAAGGAAATCGTCGGTCTCACATCCTCCGTTGGAACGAAACCGATGAATTCAGCGCGCAGGCAACACGTCGTCGCCGCGCACGGTCTCAAGCCCGGCACGGCCCATGTGGTCAGTTCCATTGCCGGGTTCAATAGAACCGACCACACCGTCGCGCCGCCGATCGCTCACCTCGCCCCGACGGAGCGGCGGCGCCGCCTCAGCCCGCCGCGGTGAGCGCGTCGCTCGCGGGCGAGCCGGCGACGTGCCAGCCGCCGAGGCTCTCGTCGCACGGCCGCCCGGGCCACACCCAGAGCTCCGCGTTCACGACGTCGAGTGAGATGGTCGCCAGCGTCGTCCAGCGACCGTCGAACGCTCCCTCCGGATCGGCGTGGGCGCAGATCGACGACGGGCCGCCCGAGTGGTCGCAGAACGTCTCGCGCAGCGTCTCCCGATCGCGCGGGACCGCCTGGTGCATGCGCCGGCGCAGCACCTCGAGCCGCAGATAGCTGTCCGGTCCCCAGCGGGGCGCGTCGTCGCGCTCGGCGAGGTGGGGGTCGAGGAAGTGGTTGGTGTGCAGCAGCAGGCCGCTCTCGGACGGCGCGACGAACCTGGGCCCTTCGGTCGCGACCTCGGCGCAGATCGCCGTCGCTCCCTGCCGCGAGTCGCCGACGATCGTGAACACCGAGGAGGCGGACGCTCGCGCACCGCCGATGATCGCCACCGCGTCAGCCGGGTTCCGTGCCCGGTCGAGCATCGTGCGAGCGATGATGTGGACGGGCGCCCCGATGGGCCCGCCGTCGCCGAGATGGCGCAGGATGTTCAGGTGCGTGCCGATCCCGCGTGAGCTGACGCCGATCTTGCCGAGGATCCCGTACTCGGTGAGCGTGTGGACGACATGGCCGTCCGGGTGCTCGATCGTCCAGACGAGCCATGAGTCGGAGAACAGGTCGTGCCAGTCCCAAGTCTGCATGGTGAGCGGCGTCCCGGTCTCCGGGTTGAACGCGACCACCGTCGTGCACTCGGCGGGCGGCGTCCCGCCCAGGCGGGCGAGGATCTCGGTGCGGGCGTTGAGCGCTGCGATCTCGGTGACCTCGAGACCGGCCCCGCCCGCGATGCCGCGGATCTCCGCCTCGGCGGCGGGAGCGAACCCGGCGATCGCCTCCAGCGCCTCCGTCCCGGCGGCGCGCAGATCCAGCGGCCCGCCGTTCTGGTGCGCGAACAGTTCGCGGTAGCGCTCGAGCGTCGATCCGATCGCGGCCGAATGGACCGCACCGAACTCCTCACCGCGGTCGACGGGGGTGGCGGGAGCGGAGACGTGGGTTCTGGTCGGCATCGGCACACCGTACCGCCGGGACCTCGCACATCGAAAAAACACATTGTCGAGATGTGGTGAGACCTATGATGCCGCCCGCCACGCAACTCGGGGACAAGGGGACGGTCATGGATCGCGGGACCAGTGTTGCCGTATCCGCCCGCCGGCAGCGCCGGCAGCGTCGGGAGGTCGGTGCCGGTCTGGCGTTCATGCTGGCGTTGACAGCCGCCTGGCTGACGGCCGCCGGTCCCGCGGCGGCGGCGACTCCGGAGACGCAGACCTTCACCAGCTGCCCGACCGAGGCCCAGCTCTCCTCCGCGGTGGCCGCACAGGGCACGATCACGTTCGACGTCAACTGCACTGTCAGCTTCACCTCGGTGATCTCGATCCCAAGCGGGCACACGGTCGACATCGAGGGCAACGGCTTCAACGTCACCTTCAACGGGAACGCCGAGACCCGTTTCTTCACCGACAGCGGCGGCACGCTCACCCTGAGTGGGCTTGCGCTGGAGGGCGGCGCGGTGGTCGGGGCCTCCGGGAAGGCCGGCAAGACCGGGGCCAGCGGCGGCACGGGCGCGACCGGCACGACCGGGGCGAGCGGAGGGCCGGGCGGCGCGGGCGGCAAGGCGAAGGCGGGCACCGCGGGGACCGCGGGCAAGAGTGCCGAGGGCGGCGCGATCGACGTGGTCACCGGCACCGTCAACCTCAACGACGATCAGTTCATCTCGGACAGTGCCACTGGCGGATCGGGCGGCACCGGCGGCAACGGCGGGACCGGGGGAGCGGGCGGCGAAGGCGGCGCCGGCGAGAACGGTGGCGTCGGTGGGAGCGGAGGCGACGGAGGTGCCGGCGGCGCGGGTGCCGGCGGAGGCGCCGGTGGCGCGGCCTACGGCGGCGCCGTCTACAACACCGGCACGCTCAACGTCGACGACACCACGTTCAGCGGCGACACGGTCCGCGGCGGCTCGGGCGGGTACGGCGGCGCCGGACTCGGCGGAGGAGCCGGAGGACTCGGTGGCCAGGGCGGAGAGGGCGCGCAGCCGGCGCCGTCCTCAGGTGCGGCCGGCGGCAACGGCGGCTCCGGAGGCGCGGCCGGACGGGGTGGCAGCGGCGGTGCTGCCGGCAAGCCCGGCGCCGGGGGTAAGGCGTTCGGCGGCGCGATCTACAACGCCGGGACGCTGAGTGTCACCGGTGGTGCCTACAACTCCAACAACGCCAACGGCGGAACCGGTGGCGGGGCACAACAGGGCGGCCCGGGCGGGGTCGGCGACGCCGGCGGCAACGGCGGTGGCGGGAGCCCAGGTGCCTCGGGCGTCTCGCCGGGCGACGGGCCGACCGGTAATCCGGGTGGTAACGGTGGCAACGGTGGCGCCGCGGGCGCGGCAGGTGCTCCGGGAGCGGCCGGCACCGCTGCCGCGGGTGCGGTGGGCGGTGCCGCGGAGGGCGGCGCGATCTACTCGGTGTCCCACGGGTCGGTCTCGGGAGCCTCGTTCACCAGTGACTACCTGAGCGCGGGCGCGGGCGGTTTCGGCGGCGCCGGCGGCGCCGGGTCGACCGGCGGCAACGGGGGCGACGGCGGCAGCGCCGCGTACGGTGGCTCGGGCTCCTGCGGCACGGACTCCTGCGGCGCCCAGGGCGGGCCCGGGAGCGCCCAGCCCGGCCTCGGTGGGACGGCGCCGAGCGCGGGACAGGTCGGGGCCAAGGGTGGCGTCGGCGGTGCCGCGATCGGTGGCGCGATCGCCTCCGACGGCAGCCTCATCTTGAGCGACGACACCTTCACCAGTGACTCCGCGCACGCCGGCGCCGGCGGCCACGGCGGTGCGGGCGGGAGCGGCGGAGCCGGCGGGCACGGTGGGATCGGCGGCGACGGTCAGCAGACGAGCGCGGGCCAGGCGGGCGGGAACGGCACCTCGGGCGACACCGGCGCCAAGGGCGGCGCGGGCGCCACGGGCGGAGTCGCGCATGGAGGCGCGTTCGCCGACCTGAGCGGGACCGCGTCGGTGAGCGGATGCTCGTTCTCCAGTGACGGCACCTACGCGGGCGCGGGCGCCATCGGCGGACCGGGCGGATCCGGCGGCGAGGGTGGCGGCGGTGGCAACGGTGGCGAGGGAGCCACCGGCCCGCTCGGTGGCAATGGCGGCAACGGCGGCAACGGCGGCAACGGCGGCGCCGGCGGAGCGGCCGGACCGGGCGCGGCCGCGGTCGGCGGTGGCGTGTGGACAGCGTCTCCGCCATTCACCGGTTCCGGCAACACGTTCGGCTCGGGCAACAGCTCGACCGGCGGCGCGGGTGTGAGCCCGGGCAGCTCCGGCGGGAGCGGTCTGGCGGGTGGTCCCGGCGGCTCCCAGGGCGAGGGTCAGTCCTCGGGCAACGGCACCGCGGGCACCGCCGGCACGACCGGCGCGGCCGGTGCGACGTCTGCCGCGGGCGCGGGCACCGATCCGAACTCGAACTAGCTCACTCGTCGAGCACGCTGACGCTGAGCGCGGCGCCCT
>DATJTS010000158.1:0-52501 GCA_035503035.1 Solirubrobacteraceae bacterium | reverse complement strand
CGACCCGACGCCGCCCAGCCCACGGGCACAAACGGCCACCCACACGCCAAAACATCCCGCCCGACCCGACGCCGCCCAGCCCACGGGCACAAACGGCGGCGGAGAGTCGACCCGCGGGCAGAACGGCACAAACGGCCGCCCCGCTGCCAGAACGGCCCGCCGGGCCCGGGGCCGAGCCACCCCACGGGCATAAACGGCCGCCCCGCTGCCAGACCGGCCCACGAGCCCGGGGCCGAGCCGCCCCACGGGCACAAACGGCCACCCACACGCCAGAACGCCCCGCCCCCGGCCGACGGACCGACGGGCGGAAACGGCCGCCCGGAAGGCCGCGCGCAGGCGGACTTGGACCAACTCCGGCAGGGCTCCGCAGAAATCCGCCGCGCCCGCCGCGCCCGTCCGCCCAACGAGCTATGCGGCAGGCACTCCCTCCAACGGCGCCACGCGCTCCAGCAACCTCCGTGCCGCCTCAATCACGAGATCCCGCCGGTAGGTCGTGGCAAACAGGAACCGCCGGTCCCCGTCGGCACCGTCGTCCCCGAGGTCCTGGGCGACCAGCGCCCCTGCGAAGTGAGGCGCGACGACGACCACGCTCCACTCGCCGGCGAGCCGATCGTCGTTCGGGATAGAGGCGCCGCGCACGCCCTCGACGGGCTCGGGCTCGAGGCCGACGCCGAGCGCGGCCACCAGGCTCGCCCCCCGGTGGAGGGTCCGGTAGCGGGCGGCGGTGCGCGCGGTGAAGTGGCGCGCGTCCTGGAACGCCGCGAGCAGCACCGCGCCCTCGCCGATCCGCAGCGCCCGGTTCTCCAGGTGGAGGCTCATCGGCAAGAGCAGGCTCTTGGTCGCCTGGGCGGTCGGGCACACCGCGGCGACGACCTCGAACGGGGTCCGCCCGCCCGAGGCAGCGGGAGCCACCGCGGGCCGCCGCCAGCCGGCCGCCGCGGGGGCGCGGGGTAGGACCAGCGGAGCGGGACGACCCCAACGGAAGCCCTGCCCGAGCGTGGCGCCGAGGGCGCGAGCAACCGCCAGGTGCTCGTCGGTCTCGATCCCCTCGGCGAGGACCGCGGCCCCGGTGCGCTCGCTCTCGGCGGCGACGGCGGCGACGATCGCCGCCTGATCGGCCGAGGGCCGGTCCTGCACGAGGCGGAGGTCGAGCTTGATCACATCGGGCCCGATGAGGGGCAACAGCGCGAGTGAGCGGACGTCGGCGCCGAGATCATCGAGCGCGATTCCGCGGCCCGCGCTGCGATGGGCGGCGACCGCGCCGGAGAGCTCGGCCGGGCGACCGGTCACCGCGCGCTCGGTGATCTCGAGGACGAGCTCCAACTCGTCCTGCGCGCGGGCCCAGATCTCGGCATGGCGCGCCGGGCACTCGGTGCCGATCGCGGCGGGTTCGCAGTTGAGGAAGAGATGGTGCCGGCGATCGAGGCCCACGTTCAGCGCCGCCTCGACGGCACGCGCGCGGCACAGCCAGTCGAGCTCGACCGTGAACCCGGCGGCGTCGGCCGCCGCGAACAGATGATCGGGGCGCTCCAGCACCGATCCGACCGGCCCTCGCGCCAGCGCCTCGTACCCGACACAGCCGTCGGTGTCCAGCGACACGATCGGTTGGAAGACCGGCGTCACCAACCCCTCGGCGAGGATCGTGTACAGCTCTCCCGCTGCCGCCTGCGGGTTGAAGCCGGCGTCGAGCGCATGCGGGACGGGCTCGCTGCTGTGCACGTGCACCCGGTTCTTGCCCGCGTCCTTCGCTATCTGCATCGCGCGGTCGGCGTGACCGAGCAGCTCCTCAGCCGTCGCGGCGTCGCGAGGGTAGCCGCTGACGCCCACGCTCACACCGATGCCGACCGCGCGCCCGGATCCGGAGGGCAGCTCGATCGGCTCGCGCAGGCGGTGCACGATGCGTCCTGCGATCTCCTCGGCGAGACCCCAGACGTCATCCACGTCGCAGACGAGAAGCAGGAACTCGTCGCCACCAGCGCGCGCCAGCACGTCGCCGGGGCGAACCGCCGTGCGTAACCGATCGGCGACGGTCCGCAGCACGAGGTCTCCGGCGGTGTATCCGTGCGCGTCGTTCACCTTGCGGAAGTCGTCGACGTCGACCCAGAGCAGCGCGACCTGCCGATCGTTGACCTGCGCGGAGGAGAGCGCCGCCGCCAGCGCGTCGCGGAGGGCAGCGCGATTGGCGAGGCCGGTGAGCGGGTCGACGCGGGAGACGCGCTCGCCGCGGCGGCGCCCGGTGATGCGCGTGCTCACGTCCTTCTGCACACCGAGGTAGCGGACGACCTCGCCGTGCTCGTCGAACTCCGCGGCCAGGGCGATCTCGTTCCAGAACGGCGTCCCGTCGCGGCGGTAGTTGATCAGCGTCACGTACGCATCGCGGCCTTCGGCGAGGGCGCGCCGCATGACGTCGACGGCCCGGGGATCGGTCTCGGGCCCCTGCAGCACGCTGCAGGGCCCGCCGAGCACCTCGGCGGCGGCGTAGCCGGTGAGCTCTTGGAAGCCTTCGGAGACGTAGAGCAGCGGGAAGCCCGGCTGCGTCGCGTCGGCGACGACAACTCCGGCAATGCGTTCACGGTCCGTGCTCATCTCTCGGGGGGGATCGGTCACTGGTGATCCGTCCTTGAGAAGCCGCGCCCAATCCCGGCGGTTGTGCGTCTCAGGCGGCGACCTTCGGCCCGGTCTGAGCCCTGGACGGCGGCTGGATGGACGGCGCGTTGCCGAAGCGCCCGAGCGTGATCGTGCCTGTCGCGCCGCCGCCCTTGCCGTTGTTGCACACGTCGACGCGGCCGCCGCGCCGGGTCCGCCCGGTCGCCACATAGCGCAGCGGATAGGGCGCCCCACCGGCCGACACGGCGATCGTGCTCGGAGTGGCTCCAGGGGCGTTCCCGGCGTCGCGGACGATGATCGCCCGGCGATGGTCGACGATCGGGCGGCCGCGCTCGATGGTGAGCCGGCCGTGATCCTCGGTGAGGCATCGCGCGAGCGTCCCGGGCGCGAGCGTCCCGAGCGAATGCGTGAGTGACCGGCCGCTCTGGCTGGGGAGGGTCAACCAGTGACCGGCGAGCCGCCGCGCTCGCGCCCGCCCGGCGGCCGAGCGCCCCGCCTGCCCGAGCCAGAAGCGCCGGTTGGCCTGCAGGTAGACCCGCGGGGTGAGCACGATCAGCTCGAAGCTCGCGCGACCGACCGTGGTCGACGCCACATAGCGGCGGTTGGAGGCCGCCGCCAGATTGACGACGGTCCGCTGACCGTTCTGACGGAGGGCCGCGTGCATCGAATAGCTGTGGACATGGCGCAGGGCATCGGCGGCCGCGCGCAGGATCGCGGTCGGGGAGCGGTCAGCGAGCGCCGACGCATGCCGGTGACTGGCCTTGGGGGCGACTGCGGCGCCTCCGCTGTCCGATCCCGCGGTCGTCTCCCCGGCGACCGTCGGCGTGGTCGGTGCGCTCGACGACGACCGCGTGATCGTCGTCGTCACGTGCCGAATCGTCGTCCCGCCGCAGCCGGCAATCGCCACCGCGCAGACGAGCAGGAGCGCGGGGCAGAATCGGGGCGGTCGCATGCAGCTCATCGTGGCAGCTTCTGCCCCGCGGCGGACCAGATAGAACTCGGGCCCGTGCTCTACCGCCTGCTCTACGCCCGTGTCCTCGTACACGTCGACGCCGAAACGGTCCACAGCCTGACCGCCGGCACGCTCGGCGCCCTCGGCCGAATCGCGCCCGGCCTGCTCCACGCCGTGCTCCGTGCGCTCGCCGGGACGACCTCGCCCGACCCGTGCCTGCGCGTCCGCGCGTTCGGCCGCGAGTTCCCGAGTCCGCTGGGCGTCGCGGCCGGGCTGGACAAGAACCTCGACTGGTTCGAGGAGCTGGGCGCGCTTGGTTTCGGCTACGTCGAGATCGGCACCGTGACCGCCGAGCCGCAGCCGGGAAATCCGCGGCCGAGGATCCACCGACTCCCCGCCGACCGGGCGCTGCTCAACAGCATGGGGTTCCCCAATGACGGCGCCGAGGCAGCGGCACGGCGGCTCACCCGGTCGCGACGCACGCTCGTCGCGGTGAACATCGGCCGCTCCAAGGCGGCGACCGACGCCGAGGCCGATTACCGGCGCTCGGTGACGCTGCTCGCGCCGCACGCGGACCTGCTCGTGCTCAATGTCAGCTCCCCGAACACCCCCGGACTCCGGGACCTGCAGGCGGTCGACGTGCTGCGCGGGCTGGTCGGCTCCGTCCGGACCGCGCTGACCGAGTGCGGCGCGGACCCGCCGCTGCTGGTCAAGATCGCGCCCGACCTCGATGACGAGGCGGTCGATGCGATCGCCGACGTGGCGCTCGAGCTGTCACTCGACGGACTCGTGTGTACGAACACGACGATCTCACGGGCCGGCCTGGCATCGCCGGAGGCGCTCACCGCACGACCGGGAGGGCTTTCCGGCGCGCCGCTCAAGCGGCGCTCGCTCGAGGTCCTTCGACGTGTGCGGGCACGGGTCGGCGACCGCCTGGTGCTGGTCTCGGTTGGCGGCGTGGAGGGCCCCGACGACGCGCTGGCGCGGATCCGGGCCGGGGCGACGCTCGTGCAGGCCTACACCGGCTTCGTCTATGGGGGTCCGCGGTGGCCGGCGGCGGTCAACCGCGGGCTCTCGGAGCGCGTGCGTTCGGTCGGCGCGCAGTCCGTGCAGGATCTGGTCGGCGCTGAGGCCCCGGCGGCGGGCTGACTGCCGATGCGCCGGTTTCGTACCGGTTGACGTATTTCAACCGGCGGCACTGACGAGTCGTCGAGCGCCGGCGCGTGCGCTCAAGCGGCAACACGGCCGGACCGATGGCTCCCAGGTGTCCACGCTCGACGCACCCGTCCAACAACCGTCCGCCGCCGAGGAGGCGACGGCGCTCGAGATCGCGATCAACGTCCGGCTCGAGGGGTTCCTGGAGCGCGCCGAGCTGCTGCGCGACCGTGCGAGCGCGGAGGCCGACCCACACACGCTCGCACGCGCGGAACTGCTGATCGCCGACCGGCACGGGCGGGTCGGGGACATCGACCGGGCGATCGAGCTGCAGCGCACGATGCTCGAGCGCGCGCGCTCCGAGGGTCAGGCGACGATCGAGGGGCGCGCCCAGTTCTACCTTGCCTCCAACTGGGACCGGATCGGGCTGCGCACCGAGAGCCTGGAGGCGGCGAACGAGGGCGTCCGGCTGCTCGACGAGAGCTGCCCGGCCCACTGGCACGTCGAACACCACATGGTGCTCGCGATGCTCACGAACTACGACCGAGCGGGCGGAATCGATCTCGAACTGCTGGAGGACAGCCTGCGCCGCGCCCGCGCGCTGGGCGATCCCGACGTTCTGCTGCTGGTGCTGAACAACTTCGCCTGGACCGCCCACCAATGCGAGGAGGGCCGGCCGCGCGCCTACGAGCTGATGGAGGAGATGACGACGCTCGTCGCCGAGGGCCGCGCCATCCCCTCCGCGGCGGACCTCGACACGATGGGCTGGCTGCGCCTCGCGAGCGGCGAGGTGGAGGAGGCCGAGCGTCTGCTCGAGCTCGGGCTCAGCCACACCGACCACGTCGAGCCCGACAGCGCCGCCGCGCTGCGGATCCATCTCGCAGCGGTGCGCCGCCGGCAGGGGCGCCTGGACGACGCCGCCCACCTGCTCCAGCACGGCCGCTCGGAGGCGCTCGCCACCAAAACTCCCGAGTTCGCGCTTGAGGCGCTCGACGCGCTGGCCGAGATCGACGCCGAGCGCGGCGACTACCGGCGCGCCTACCGCCGGCTGCGCCGGCTGGTCCAGGAGCGCGCCCAGTTCGAGCGCGACGAGAGTGAGCGGCGCGCCGCGGTGCTGCAGAGCATCTACGCCGCTCAGAGGGAGCGTGACCAGCGCCGGTACTACCAGGAGCTGTCGGTCCGCGACCCGCTCACCGGGATGTACAACCGCCGGCACCTCGAGGACCGTCTGAGCGAGCTGGTCGGGACCTGCGAGCTCGCTCTGGCGATGCTCGACATCGATCACTTCAAGCGGGTCAACGACGAGCATTCGCACGAGACCGGCGACTGCATCCTGCGCGAGCTGGCCGCGATCCTTGCCGACCACGCACTGCAGATGTCGCCCGACGGGTTCGCGGTCCGGCTCGGCGGCGAGGAGTTCGTGATCGTCGCCCCCGGCGTCAGCGCGAGCGAGGCCGCCGCGTCGCTCGCGCGGTTGCGTCGTCACGTCGGCGCACATCGCTGGCAGGGGGTGCCGTCGACGATCGCACCGACGATCAGCATCGGCCTGGCGACGAGCTCACCGGGCGCCTCCGATACTCGGGCCACGCTGCTCGCCCGTGCCGATGAGCTGCTCTACCGCGCCAAGCGCGCCGGCCGCAACCGCGTGGTCAGCGACGAGACGGCGCCGCCGTCGCTCCCGCCACACCGGGCCTCCTGAATTCATAGTTGAACTCAGGTTCGGTTCGTGGTGTGATGGCTCGGCCATGGAGTCCACCGCCGAGCCCACGCCGCCACCGCGCCGGGTGGACGTCGCAATCGTCGGCGCCGGGCTCGCCGGGCTGTGTGCCGCTCGTGAGCTGAGCCGCGCCGGGCGGTCGGTGGTGGTGCTCGAGGCGCGGCCGCGTGTCGGCGGGCGCACGCTCAACCACGACATCGGCGGCGGCGCCGTCGTCGAGGCCGGCGGCGCATACGTCGGCCCGACCCAGGTGCACGTGCTTGCGCTGGCCCGTGAGCTCGGGATCGAGACGTTTCCGGCCGGCATCCCCGGGGATCAGGTGTTCGTCCACGGGCGGCGGGTGAAGCGCTACCACGGCGACATCCCGCCCGACCTGCTCGCGCTGCCCGGGCTCGGCCTCGCGATGGCCCGCGTCAACCAGCTGTGCCGCCAGATCCCGCTCGAGGCTCCGTGGAACCACCCGAAGGCGCGCGCCTGGGACTCGATCACGTTCGAGAGCTGGCTGCGGCGCACCACGACGGGGCTGGGACCGGGCGCGCTCGAGTGGTTCAACGTCTTCCTGAGCTCGGGGTTCGGTGCCGAGGCGCGGGACGTCTCGTTGCTGTTCAGCCTCTGGTACATCGCGATGATGGGGGATGAGACCCATCCGGGGAACCTCGATCGCGGGATTGCGATGGAGGGCGGCGCGCAGGAGGCGCGCCTGGTCGGCGGCAGCCAGCTCATCTCGCTGAAGCTCGCCGAGGAACTCGGGGAACGCGTCGTGCTCGATGCGCCGGTCCGTCGGATCGAGCAGGACGGCTCCGTGCGCGTGCACTCCGACGCCGGCACCTGGAGCGCCGAGCGTGCGATCGTCGCGGTCCCGCCGCAGCTGGCGTCGGAGATCGCCTGGGACCCCGCGCTCCCACCGGCTCAGGACGCGTGGCTGCGACGTCTGCCGTTCGGGACGCTGATGAAATGCGACGCTGTGTACGACACGCCGTTCTGGCGTGAGGAGGGTCTGTGCGGGATGGCGGCGCTGCGCGACGGCACGCCGATCCGCTCGATCTTCGACAAGACCCCGCCCGAGGGCACCCCGGGCGTGCTCATGGGGTTCCTCGGGGGCGAGGACTGGCGGTTGTGGGCGCCGGTCTCTCCGGACGCCCGCCGTCGCGCGGTGCTGCAGTGCTTTGCCCGGGCGTTCGGCCCGCGTGCGCTGCAGGCGCGGGATTACTTCGAGACCGACTGGGTGAGGGAGCCGTGGAGCCGCGGCGGGCCGACCTCGATCCCGGGTCCGGGCACTCTGGTCGACTTCGGCCACAGCCGCGCGGTACCTCATGGTCTCGTGCACTGGGCGGGGACCGAGACCGCGCGCCACTGGAACGGCTTCATGGATGGAGCGGTCAGCTCCGGCCGCCGAGCCGCCCACGACGTCGAGCAGTTGCTGTGAGCCCCTCGCCCCCACCCGCAGATGTCGCCGAGACGCTCGTCATCGATGCGCCGCTCGACGACGTCTGGGCGATCCTGTCGGACACCGGCCGCTACGCCGAGTGGGTGGAGACGTGCCTGGAGGTGACCTACCACCATGGCGAGGCGGCCCTCGGTGGGATCTACAAGGAGGTCGGGCACGGCCTGGGTCCGATTCCGGCGCACACCACCTGGCAGGTTGCGGAGATCGATCCGCCCCGCTATCGGCGCGACACCGGGACCGGCATGCCGCTGGTGAGCGGACTTGAGTCGATCTTCGAGCTCGAGCCATCGGCGGACCCGTCCGCGACGAGCTTCACCTGGCGCAATCGCTACCGCCCGGCGCTCGGCCCGATCGGGCGCCGGATAGACGCACTGCAGCAGGGCGAGCTGCGGGCGATGATGCGCCGCTCGATGGCCCGCCTCGCGGAGATCGTGACCGCCGAAGCCCAGCGAGGCGCACCGTGACCCCGAGCCTCGGACCCGAGCTGACCGCGGCGCGCGAGCGGGTCGCCGCCGCCTCGCGCGGCCTGGCCGAGGCCGGCCTGGTCCACGGCACCGCGGGCAACGTGTCCGAGCGGGTCTCCGACCTGGTCGCGATCACGCCCACCGGCGCCAGGCTGGCGGAGCTCACGGCTGCCCAGATCACGATCGTCGACCTCGACGGCACTGTCGTCGACGGGCCGCTGGCGCCGACAAGTGAGGCCGGGCTCCACCTCGGGGTCTACGCGCGCCACCACGCGGGCGCCGTCGTGCACACGCACGCGCCGCTGGCGACCGCGCTCTCCTGCGTGCTCGACGAGCTGCCGTGCGTCCATTACCAGATGCTCGCGCTGGGAGGCCCGGTGCCGGTCGTCCCCTACTTCACCTTCGGGTCCACCGAGCTCGCCGAGGCGACGGTCACCGCGCTGGAGGGCCATCTGGCCGCGCTGATGGCCAACCACGGAGCGATCACCCACGGCCACGACCTCGCCGCCGCCGTCGAGAACGCACACCTGCTCGAGTGGGCGTGCACGGTCTACTGGCGCGCCGCTTCGATCGGGACGCCGCGCACGCTCAGCGAGGCCGAGCTCGCAGCGGTCATCGAAACCGTCGTGCGCAGTGGCTACGGAACGACCCATCCCCACGATGAGGAGGCTTGACCGGATGCGTGTGATCACCCTTGGCGTGCACGTCGTCGACACGCTCGCGCGACCGATCGAGACCATCCCCGAGGGCCAGGGCGGCCAGCTGGTCGAGGAGATCCGGCTCACACCGGCGGGCACCGCCGGCGGCACCGCGGTGACGCTGGCCAAGCTCGGTGCCGAGGTCCGCTCGGCGGGGGCGATCGGAACGGACGCACTCGGCGAGGTGCTCGTCTCGATGCTCGGGAGCGCCGGCGTCGACACCGAGCTGCTCGTCCGCCGCGACGGGGTGCAGACGTCCGCGAGCGTGCTGCCGATCCGGCCCGACGGCTCGCGACCCGCATTCCACGTAATCGGCGCCAACGGCACCTACAACTCGGCCGACGCGCCCTGGGACGCGATCGAAGCCGCCGACTACCTGCATCTGGGCGCGCCCGAGTTCATGGGCGGCGAGGAGGCCGCGAAGATCCTGCGCCACGCCCGCGCGAACGGCACCGTGACCTCCGCCGACCTGCTCGCGCCCGGCGACCAGGCCGCCCACATCATCGACTGGATCGGCGCCGCGCTCCCCGAGCTCGACTACCTGCTCCCCAACGCCGAGCAGGTGCTCGGACTCGCAGGCGCCGACGACCTCGAGGACGGCTGCAGGGCGCTGCTTGAGCGCGGCGTCGGCTGCGTGGTCGCCACCGACGGCGCCCGGGGCGCGGTGGTCGCCGACGCGTCGGGGGTGGAGCGGGTCCCCGCGTACGCGGTCGACGTCGTCGACACCACCGGCTGCGGCGATGCGTTCTCCGCGGGCTTCCTGCGCGGCCTCTCGCTCGGGCTCGCGCGACGCGACGCCGCCGCGCTCGGCTGCGCCACCGCGGGCTTCGTCGCCGGCGGGCTCGGTTCTGACCACGGAACGTTCACGCTGCGCGACGCCCAGGATCTCGTCGCGTCCGGGACGGTCGTCTGAGAGGACGCTGCGTGGCCGCCATCGCCGAGGAATCGCTGAGGCGCACGCCGACTCAGCGCCGCGCGCAGAAGCGCGTGGAGCGGATCCTCGACGCCGCCGACGCGATCCTCGGCCAGGAGAGCGTGCTCGGCACCCGTCCGGTCGCGGAGGCGGCCGGCGTCTCGATCGGATCGCTCTACCACTGGTTCCCGGACAAGGAGTCGATTGCTCTGGCGCTCGCGCTGCGTCACTGGAGCGAGCTCTCGGAGCTGGTCGCGGCCGTTGCCGACCGCGCCGAGACGGGCGAGCTGGCCGACCCGATCGACCAGGCGTTCGAGGCGTTGGCCACGGGGTTCAGGGAGCGCCCCGGATTCCTCGCGTTGTGGTTCGGCGAGCTGCGCACCGCGGAACTGCGCGAGGCGACGCGCCCCAGCCGCGACCGGGTGGCGGGCTCGGTACGGCGGATCCTCGGCGTGACCCACCCGACCGCGGACCCCGAGCTCACCGCGACCGTCGCGCGGATGGTCACGCTGCTGGGTGACGGCGTGCTGCGCGAGGCGTTCCGCGTGGACCGCCACGGCGACCCGCTGCTGCTGTCTGAGGGGGCCCGCGCGCTGCACGCCTATGTCACCGAGCGCCTGGGGGTCCGTCAGCCATGATTGGGGACGTGCCGGCCGAGTCCGCGATCGCTTCGCCCGCCGAGGTTCCGGAGACCCAGCCGGCCGAATGGGCCGTGGTGATCGCGTTCGCGCTCGTTGTCCTGGTCACCCAGCTGCTGTGGCTGACGTTCGCGCCGATCGACACCGACGTCGCCCGTGACTACGGCGTCTCCAAGGACGCGATCGGCTGGCTGGCCAACGTCTTCCCGCTGCTCTACGTCGTGATCGCGCTCCCCGCGGGGCTCGCGCTGGACCGCTGGTTCCGCTCGACGCTGATGCTGGGCGCCGCGCTGGCGGCGCTGGGCGGCGTGGTGCGGCTGATCGCCCCGACATATGCGTGGGCGATGGCCGGACAGCTGATCGGAGCCTGCGCGCAGCCGCTGGTGCTCAACGCGATCACCAAGATCGCCACCGGCTACCTGCCCCCGTCCCAGCGCGCGGTCGGGATCGCGATCGGGTCGGCCGCCCAGTTCCTCGGTGCGATCGTCGCGCTCGTGCTCGGGCCGGCGCTCGAGGCTCCGCACGGCATCACCCTGCTCCTCGCCGTGGAAGCCGGGATCGGCTGCGCCGCGCTGCTCACGCTCGCCGTCGGGCTTCGCACCCCGCCCGCCGAGTCAGGACCGGCGGCCGGAGCCGGCTTGGCCGAGCTGCGCGCGGCCTGGAGCGTGTCGATGGTCCGCTGGCTGTCGGGGATCATGTTCGTCGGCGTCGGCGTCTTCGTCGCGGTGAGCACGTATCTGCAGCCGATCCTTCACCACGACCACATCTCCTCGACCGCCGCGGGGTTGATGCTCGCCGGGATGCTGCTCGCGGGTGTGGCGGGCTGCGCGATCAACCCGCCGATCGTCGCACGGCGCGGGGCCCAGCGCGGCTACCTGACGCTGGCGGTGGTGTGCGTCGCGATCGCGATGGCGCTGCTGGCCATCGCGCATGCGGTCGCCGCGTTCGACTTCGTGGCGATCGCGGCGGTCGGGTTCCTGCTGCTGGCGGCGCTGCCGGTGATCCTGGAGCTCACAGAGCGGCGGATGGGCAGCGCCGGCGGTGTGGCGACGGGAATCCTCTTGCTGATGGGCAACCTCGGCGGGCTGATCGTGGCGGTCGCAGTGGGCCTGGTGAGCGGAACTCCGGTGGTGGCGTTCCTGCTGCTGTCGGGCGTGACGCTGTGCGGGCTGCCGATCGCGCGGCGGGTCCGCTCCGCGGCTCCGATCCAGGACGCCGAGCCGGTCTCGCCGGCTCCCTCGACGCTCGCCGGCTGACCGCGCCTTCGGTCCGGCGGTCGTGACTGGCACGCCGGCATGGCTCCGGCGCGGCTCCGGCGCGGCTCCGGCGCGGCGCCCGCGGGGCGTCCGCGGGGCTCCGGCGGGGCGTCCGCGGGGCTCCGGCGGGGCTCCGGCAGGGCGCCCGCGGGGCTCCGCCGCGTGATCAGAGGGCGCCAGTGCGGTCCCCGCGCGAAAAAAGCGCACCGCCAGGACCCGGACATCGACAGCCGCCATCCGGACGCCGGGCGCGCGGCCCTCCGCGCGAGAAAAGCGCACCAGCACGACGTGAAGATCGACAGCCCAGCCGCACACTCGGCGCCCGCCCCGCCCGCGCGAGAAAACCGCACCGCCAGGACCCAGAGATCGACAGCCCAGCCGCACACCAGGCGCCCGCCCCGCCCGCGCGAGAAAAGCGCACCGCCAGGACCCAGAGATCGACAGCCCCACACCGCCGACCAGGCCCCCGGCCCCCCCCGGGCGAGAAAAGCGCACCCCCAGGACCCAGAGATCGACGGCCCCCACCCGACAGACCGTCCCGGCACTCCAAGAAGCAGATGATGGCCCGGGGCACATCCGGCGCGGCCAACCGCTGCAAAGTCGACAGAGCGCCCTGCACCTTGGTCGGGGCAAAAGCTCACCAATCCCACCGCAAGTTCGCGTTCAGCGCGCAAGGGCTATCCGTAGTGACTACGGAATCTGGGGATCCCCGCTCAAGTCTCCGCGCCGGCTGCCGACAGGGTCTGTAGATGGAGAGCGACCTGAGTGGAGGTCGTGAATGCTGCCCTCGTCGAAGGAACGGAATGCCATGACCTTGCTCGCTCGGAATCGGATCCACGGCTGGATCGTTCCTGCAATCGTCGTCCTCGCTGCTGCTTTCGCCCTCGCCCTGCCCGGGCTGGCCCGCGCCGACGACACCTCATCGAGCACGGCCGCGACCCCTGTGACAGCGACCGCGCCCGCCGCGACCACCGACGGCTCCACCGCATCCGCCACCGATCCGGCGGCGACGAGCGACTCGTCGGCAGGGACCGACGACAGCTCGGCGAACTCCGACGCGACGCCGGCGACGAGCTCGACGGACGACACGAGCTCAGCGGATACCAGCACTTCGACCACGGATGACACGTCGGCAACCGACAGCACCGACTCGACGGATTCAAGCGACGGGGGCGGCGCCGCGCAGCCGGATGCTGCCAGCTGGCGGTAGCACATGAGCCATACCGTGACTGGGGACGGCGCGCTGAGCGCGCCGCGACGGCGCACGCTCGTTCGCAGCCTCGCGCGCGGGGAGCTGAGCATCTGGCTACTCAGCGCGGCGATGCTCGCCGGAGCCGCGCTCCTGCTCACGATCGGCGGGGTCGGAGCGCTGAAGCCGGTCCCGTCCTCGATGCGCCTGCCCGTGTGGGCGCTGGCGATCGGTTTTGCGGTGGCCGAGCACCTCGTGGTGCACGTCCATTTCCGCCGCAGCTCGCACTCGATGTCGCTCGGCGAGATCCCGCTCGTCTTCGCGCTGCTCTACTCGGGCGGCTGGACGGTCGTGATCGCGTACACGGCGGGGCGCGCGTGCGCGTTGCTGATCCTGCGACTACCGGCGGTCCGCCTCATGTTCAACGCCGCGGAATTCGCTCTCGGCAGCTGCCTGGCGGTGATCACCTTTCACGCGATCAGCGGGAGCGCGTCGACCCAGGATCCTCTGATCTGGCTGGCTGCGGCCGCCGCCGCCACTGCCGCCTCCGCGTGCGCGGTGCTGATGATCACCGCCGCGGTCTCGCTTTCGGAGGGCCGCCTCACCCTCGATCGGATCGTCTCCTCGATGCGGACCGACCTCGCGGTCACGCTCGCCAACACCTCGATCGGGCTGTGCGCGGCCCGGCTGGTGGAGAACGACTGGCGGACGGCCGTCCTGCTCGTGGTGCCGGTGCTCGTGATGTTCGTCACGATGCGCGCCTACGCCGCCCAGCGCGCGCGGCACGGACGGCTGGAGTTCCTCTACGAGACCGCCCGCGCGCTGTCGGTCTCCGCGGGGACCGGCGAGGCATTCGAGAGCCTGCTCACCCGGTCGCTGGAGGCGTTCCGCGCCGAGACGGCGGAGATCATCTTCTTCTCGCCCGATGGCGAAGAGGCGCTCCGCACGACCGTTGAGGCGCAGGGCGGCGCGACGCTGCTCGAGCCACTCGGAACCGCCAGCATCGGCCCGTTGCTCGAGTCGATCAGCAATGCGCCGGCGGCCTGCGCCGCACGTGAGATCCAGGATCCGCTGCTGAGGGACTACCTGCGCTCGCGCGGACTCGGCGACGGCCTGTTCGCCACGCTCCAGGGGGAGCACAGCTGCATCGGCGCGATCGCGCTCGGCGACCCGTCGGGAGTGGTGGAGCATTACGGCTCCGAGGACGTGAAGCTGTTCGAGACGCTCGCCGCCAACACCAGCGTCGCGCTGGAGAACGATCGCCTGGGCCACACCGTCTGGCAGCTGCGGATGCTTCAGTCCGAGCTCGAGCACCAGGCGTCGCACGACCCGCTCACCGGTCTGGCCAACCGCTCGCTGTTCGCCGAGCGCCTGGACGGCGCGCTCGCCCGCGCAGGCGACGGCACCGCGGTCATCTTCATCGACGTCAACGACTTCAAGATGGTCAACGACACGCTCGGCCACGCCGCCGGCGACGAGCTGCTGAACGCGATCGCCGGCCGGCTGAGCGACTGTGTGCGTCCGACCGACACGCTTGCCCGGCTCGGCGGCGACGAGTTCGCGATCCTGCTCCAGGACGGCGCCACCCAGTCTCAGGCGGTCGAGATCGCCGAGCGGATCGACGGGCGGATGGAGGAGCGCTTCTCGATCGCCGGCGAGCTGCACCTGGTGCGGGTCTCGATCGGGATCGCGCTCGGCGAGACCGACGGCATGACCTCCGAGCAGCTGATCCGCAACGCCGACCTGGCGATGTATCGCGCCAAGCAGGCCAAGCGTGCCGGCTACCAGCTGTTCGAGTCGGGAATGGAGGTCTCGGTACTCCATCAGCACGGCCTGCGCCGGCGGGTGCGTGAGGCGACGCAGCGCGATGCGTTCTCGGTCTATTACCAGCCGATCGTCGACATGAACACGGGTGCGCTCACCGCCCAGGAGGCGCTGGTGCGCTGGATCGACGGGCCACGCGGGATGATCGGTCCGACGTCGTTCATCCCCGTCGCCGAGGAGCTCGGCGTGATAGTGCCGCTCGGCCGGCGCATCCTGCACCGCGCGTGCCGCGAGGCCCAGACCTGGGAGGCCGACGGCGGCCGCGCTCCCGCGGTGCACGTGAACATCTCCCCGATCGAGCTCCGAGACGAGGGCTTCCTGCCCGGCGTGCACTCGGCGCTGGAGCAGAGCGGGCTCGATCCGCACCGGCTCGTGCTCGAGATCACCGAGAGCGTCCTGCTGACCGACCCCGCGCGCTGCGTGGCGATCCTCCAGCAGCTGCGCGGCCTCGGCGTCCAACTCGCGCTCGACGACTTCGGCACCGGCTACTCCTCACTGAGCCAGCTCCGCGGCCTGCCGCTCGACTGGCTCAAGCTCGGACCGCCGTTCGTCGACGACATCGAGCCGCACGGGACGAGCCGGCCGTTCGTGCGCATGATCATCGCGCTCGCCGCCAGCCTCGGCGTCCGCGTCGTCGCCGAGGAGATCGAGAGCCGGCGCCAGATGCAGCTGCTGCGGGCGCTCGGTTGCGGCTACGGCCAGGGGTACTACCTGGGCGAGCCCGCTCCCGGCGGCACGAAGGTCGCGCCGGTGGTGGCGACCGTCAACGCGTAGAGCGACGCCGTCGCGGTGATGAACAGGGTCGTCCCGGACGGCCCGCCGAAGGTGCAGTTGGAGACGACCTCGGGCACCGGGATCCGGCCGAGCCGTCCGCCGTCAGGCGCGTAGATCGTCACGCTCTCGTACTCCGAGGTCCAGACGTTCCCCTCGACGTCGACGCGGAAGCCGTCGAACAGACCGGGGTCGCAGACGGCAAACGTGCGGAGGTTCTCCAGGCGCGTGCCGCCCGTCACGTCGAACGCGAACAGGTGGTGGTTGCCCCCCTCGATGCGGTCCCTCGAGGTGTCCGAGACGTAGAGGATCGTCTCGTCGGGCGAGAACGCGAGCCCGTTGGGATCCTGGAGCGCGTCGCTGACAACCGCGAGCGAGTCGTCGCCCGGGTCGTAGCGGAAGACGAAGCAGCCGGCCTGCTCGGAGTCGGCCTTGTGGCCCTCGTGGTCGGAGACGATCCCGTACGGCGGGTCGGTGAACCAGATCGTGCCGTCGGACTTGACCACGACGTCGTTGGGCGAGTTGAGCCGCCCGCCCGCGTAGCGATCGGCGACCGTGGTCAGCGAACCGTCAGGCTCGACCCGGCTCACCCGACGGCCGCCGTGCTCGCAGCGGACGATCCGGCCCTCGTGGTCGAGGGTGTGTCCGTTGGGGTAGCCGGCCGGGTGCAGCGCGACCGCCGCGCCGTCGGTCTCGCTCCAGCGCAGGACACGGTCATTCGGGATGTCGCTCCAGTACACGCACTCCTCCGCCGGGACGTAGACCGGGCCCTCCGTCCACTCCCCGCCGGTCCACAGACGGCGCAGCTGTGCGGCGGCGTCGATCAGCGGCGCCAGCCGCGGGTCGTCGATCTCGACGGTCATCCGGCGGCCGAGGCGACGAACTTGGCGACGGCCGCGATCTGCGCCTTGGAGAGCTTGTCGGCGAAGCTCGGCATGGCGCCGCCGCCGTGGGTGACCTGCAAGGCGACGAGCGACTCGGAGGGCTTCAGCTGATCGAGGTTCGGACCGACGGTGCCGGTCGCGTGGGCGGCCGCGAGCGTGTGGCAGGAGCCGCAGCCCGCACTCTCGAATACCTGAAGGCCGGCCGACGAGGCCGCCGACCCTCCCCCGCTCGCGCTGGAGGTGTGCGCTGCCGCGCTCGACTTCTTCTTGGTGGTGGTCGTGGCGTGGGTCGACGTCGTGGCGGGCGAGCTCGTGGAAGTGGAGGCCGCGCCGCCTCCGGAGGAAGTGGAGACCCCGCCGCCTCCCGAGCCTCCGGAGGACGCTGAGCTGCCACACGCGGCCACGGAGATCGCCACCGCGGCGGCCAGGAGCACCGCGACCGTGTGCCGTCGAGCTGGGCGGGGCCGCGACCTCATTGTGGCGGCGATCCTACCGACCGGCCACCGTCGGGGTCTCAGCCGGCGCCGGCCAGCCGCCGCGTGTTCTCAACGGCCATCAGCCGGATCTCCTGCTCGCTGAACCCGGCCTGCAGGAAGCGGTCCGCCATGATCGCCAGGCCGTCCTCCACCGGTGGGTTGAACACCTGGCCGAGATCCGATCCCCACACAGTGTGGGCGGCGCCGACCGCGCGGGTGGCCTCGAACACCGCCTCCCAGGTGCACTTGCCGGTGTAGGGGGTGGTGAACGCGCGCTCCATCAGCGCCCCGCGGTCCGCGAGCTCGCGTTGCACCGCGGGCGGGATCGACTGCGACGGGAACTCGGGATGCGTGACGACGATCGTCTCCACCCGTGCCGCGACCGCCGCATCGACGACGGTGACGATCTCCGGCTGGGAGAGGTGCCCGGTCGCCAGCACGAGACCGCGATGGGCGATCACCTCCAGGACCTCCAGGAGCGCCGGCAGCGGACGGCCGCTGTCATCGAGGACCGGCACCGGGCCGGGTCGGACGCCGGCGGCGCGGAGCTCGAGCTCGAAGCGGACCCAGACGGGGACCTTGCCGTCAGGATCGGTCGATTCCACCTCGGCGTACTCCTGCGGCGAGCTCACCGTCGGCAGCCACACGATCCGCGCCCCCTGGCGGGCGGCGACCTCGACGGCGGTCGCGTTCAGGCCGCCGACCGCATGATTGAGCGTGATCGTCCCGAGCGCCCGGATCCCCGGGTGCGCGGCGCTGACGACCGCCGCCCGCTCATGGGTGGCGGTGTAATGCGACTTCAGGCCGAACCCCGCGAGCCCGACCTGCTCGCAGCGCGTGGCGAGCGCCAGGTCGTCGATCCGGCGCGGGGCGAAGTCCGGAGCGACGTGGACATGCGGGTCAAAGCCTCCGCGCACCGCCTCGCGGGCGCGGTCGGACGGGATCGGGTGGCCGTCGGGGCCTGTGATGGCGGAAGACGTCGCCAAGATTGACAACAATACGTGTGCAGTCGCTCGGGACGTGCGCGGGGCGCTCGCGATGTGCCAGAAACCCCCTTGACTTCAAGCACTTGAAGTGTGTTTTGCTGCCCTCATGGCAGCCTTCACCATCCAGGACATCTCACGGCGCAGCGGCCTCAGCGGCCCAACGCTGCGGTACTGCGAGGAGGTCGGGCTGATCGGTCCGATCGAGCGGGACGCGAGCAGCGGGCACCGGCGCTACCGCTCCGAGGACCTTGACACGTTGCAGGCGCTGGCCTGTCTGCGGGCCGTCGGGGTCGGAATCGAGGACATGCGGACCTATCAGGCCAATCGGGCTGCGAGGAGGTTCACCACGTCGCCTCGCCGATGATCCAGTCCGACGACGCCGACGAGGTGGTGATCCCCGCGCGCGAGGGGACGCTCCGGGCCCTGCGCGCCGCGCGGGACGCGGGCGCCCGCCGGGTTGTGATCACCTCGTCGTTCGCCGCGGTCGGCTACACGCCGAAGGAGAGCGCCGAGTACACCGAGGCCGACTGGACCGATCCCGACACGCCGGGGCTCCCGGCCTACCCGCGCTCGAAGGCGATCGCGGAGCGGACTGCGTGGGACTTCATCGAGCGCGAGGGCTGGGATACCGAGCTGGTGTCGGTCAACCCGACGTTCATCCTCGGCCCACACTGACGACGCGGGTACGGTCGTCGTTGCAGCTGATCGCGGCGATGCTCGACGGCTCGATGGGGGTCCTCCGGCGCCAGCGCTTCGGGATCTCCGATGTGCGTGACGTCGCCGACCTGCACCTGCGGGCGATGGCCGCTCCGGACGCGACCGGCAAGCGCTTCCTGGCGCTGGCCGACGGTCCGACGATCAGCTGGCTGGGGATCGCTCAGATCCTGCGCGACCACCTCGGCTCGCTCGCGGAGCGCGCGCCCATCGGGGAAGCGGCCGGGCCCGAGCCGCCGGCGCTGGTCATCCACAACGACCGCGCACGCGAGGAGCTCGGCTGGCGCCCGCGCCGGGCCGAGACGACGATCCTTGATTCGGTGGAGAGCCTGCACGAGCGCGGCGTCATCGGCTGAGCGCGAGCCACCCAGCGATCGCCAGGCTGACCGCGGCGGAAGCGACGAACACCGCCGCGTAGTCGATGTGCGCGATCAGCAGCGAGCCGAGCGCCGACATCGGGGCCAGCGGACCGAACAGCGCGAGCGTGACCGCGGCCGAGACCCGCCCCTGGAGATGCTGGGGGGTGAGGCGCTGCGCGATCGACAGCGTGGCCAGGAACACGTACGGCAGCGCGAACCCGAGCACCAGCGAGCCGCAAAGGGCGGCCGGCAGCCAGCCGGTCGCTCGCAGCAGGTTGCCGGCGGCGAAGTCCATGAGGCCGATGACCGCGAGCGTCAGTTCCCCGAGCCGTTCGATCACCCTCCCGGCGGAGAGCGCGGCCACGATCGAGCCGGCGCCGAGCAGCGCGGAGAGCACGCCGAGAAATGGAGGCCGTTCACCGATCCCGTGCACGAGGCTGTACTGCGCCGCGACGCCGACGCCGGAGAGCGCCATCACCAGCGCCGCCGCGATCGCCGTCTCGCGCAGCGCGGGGGTGCGGCGGATGTGCGACACGCCTGCCCGCAGGGCGCGCCCGAACGGCTCGGCCCGCGCGGTCTCGGCAATCCCTGTCTCGTCGACCCTCAGACGCGTGATCACGAGCGCCGCCACGACGAACGTGGCCGCGTCGAGCGCGGCCACCGCACCCCCGCCCACCAGCACGAACAGCCCTGCCCCGAGCACCGGCGAGACCAGCCGGCCCGCCTCCTGGATGGTCAGCCGCCAGCCGTTGATCCGTCGTCGGAACTCGGTGGTGAACATCTGCGCGAAGAGGGCGTCCTCGGCGGGGTCCATCACCGTCGCCTCGACGCCGTAGGCCGCCATCACCGCGAACACCACCCAGACCTCCGCGCGTGAGCGGACAAGCAGCAGCGGCGCGACCGTGGCGGCGGCCACCAGGTTGAGGCAGAGCAGCAGCGGCCGGCGGGGCAGCCGGTCGGCGATCAGTCCGGCGAGCGGGGCGACCAGGGTCGCGGCGTAGATGCACGCGCCGACCAGCCCCGCCTGGGGGCTCGAGCCGGTGAGCGACTTGACCCAGATGCCGGCCACCAGCGACATGGCGCTGTTGCCGACGAGCGAGGCGGCGAGGCCGGTGAAGTACCAGCGCGCGTTGGCCCGGGCGACGTTGTCGGTCGCGTCGGCGCGGGCGGGGATCCGTCGGGCCTCCACCGGACCAGCATACCTACAGTGAGCGGGATCGCATCATGAAATCTGCAACAGATCGGCTAAGGTCATCAGAATCAGGACAAGCAGAAATCCCTCCACCGACAGCTCCGCAGTGATTTGATGCCGCGATGGCGCAACCGAGGAGAGCGGGTGTTGGTCTGGCCAGGCTCGTCTGCGGGCTGCTCGCCGCCGTGGCGCTGACCGACGCGGCCGTCAACTCGTCGGATATCGGCCACTTCTTCAGCTTCTTCACGATCGAGAGCAACATCCTCGGCTGCGTGGTGCTGCTGGTCGGCGGCCTCGCCGACCCGGACTCCCGCGGGTGGTCGATCGTGCGCGCCGCGGCGACGCTCTACCTCACGATCACCGGGATCGTCTATGCGGCGCTGCTCGCCCATCAGGACCTCGGCCTGATCTCGCCGTGGGTCAACGACGTGCTCCACCGCGCGATGCCGCTGCTGATGCTCGCCGACTGGGTGCTCTTCGAGCCGTGGCCGACCACCTCGCGATCGGCCGCCCTCAGCTGGCTGGCCGGCCCGCTCGCGTTCCTCGTCTACTCGCTCATCCGCGGCCCGATCGTGCACTGGTACCCGTATCCGTTCCTGGACCCGAGGCGGAGGGGCGGTTACACCCACGTCGCCCTCACCTGCGTGATCCTGGCGATCGGGATGGCCCTGCTCGCGCTGATCATCAGCTGGATCGGTGACCGGCGGTCGGCGGCGTGGGGCCCGCGCTGAGCCGGCGGGGACCCGTGGCAAAAGGGTCCCGCCGGCGTGAGCGATCTGGAACGCAGCCGCACCTTGTACCGAGAGCCACCTCAGCCGCTCGGATTCACCGAGCACGCGCCGTGGCAGGACGGCGTACGGGAGGTGACGTTCGGCCTGGAGGGAGCTGCGGACTTCGCGATCTCGCTCGAGTACCCGACGGGCTCCGCTGTGCACGTCGCGTTCGCCGCCGAGGCGCGCGAGCAGGTCGACGCCTTCCATCGGGCCGCACTCGCCGCCGGCGGTCGTGACAACGGGCGCCCCGAGCCGCGGCCAGAGTACTCCGAGCACTACTACGGCGCGTTCGTCCTGGACCCCGACGGCAACTGCGTCGAGGCTGCCACCACTCGCCACTCGCGCTGACCGGCCGCGCGCGGACAGCACCGCTGCGCGAGACTGCATCGATGCAGAACGGGGAGATCGCAGACAGGCTGGAGGCGTTTGCGACGCTGCTGGAGCTCAGCGACGCCAATCCGTACTCGACGCGGGCGTACCGCCGCGCGGCCGAAGGGATCCGGGGGACTGCCGTGCCGATCGCCGAGCTGGTCCGGACCGGCCGCGTGCGGGAGCTTCGCGGGGTCGGCTCGGGCATCGAGACGCGGCTGCGCGAGCTGCTGGAGACCGGGGAGATCGCGGAGCTCGCCGAGCTGGAGCGCGAGCTCTCCCCCGGACTGGTCGGCCTGCTGCGCTACCTCGGAGTGGGCGCCAACCGGGCGCTCGAGCTCGCGCGCGGGCTCGACGTGCACACGCCCGAGCAGCTCCGCGAGGCGGCCGCCGCCGGCCGGCTGCGCGACCTCCCGGGTGTCGGTCCCAAGACCGAGGCGCGCCTGCTCGGCGCGCTCGCCCGTGACGCGGAACCGCCGTCCCGGACCGGACTGCTGCTCAACCGGGCGATCGAGCTGGTCGAGGGGATCGCCGCGGCGCTCGGGGGCCGCGCGGCCGGCGATGTCCGTCGCCAGCGCGACCTCTGCGAGGACCTCTCCGTCGTCTGCGAGGCGGACGACGCCGCGCCGGTGCTCGACCGGTTCGCCGCGCTGCCGCAGATCGTCGCGCTCGCCGAACGCGAAGACCGTCGGGCGCTCGGAGTGACCGTCGACGGGGTCGCGGTCGAGCTGGTCGTCGCCGCGCCCGAGCGGTACGGAACCGAGCTGATCCGGGCGACCGGGACGCGTACCTACGCCGACGCGCTCGAACCACTCCCGCCGGCGGCCGACGAGACCGAGGTCTACTCCGCACTCGCGATCCCCTGGTGCCCGCCCGAGCTGCGCGAGCGGCCGTTCCGCGGCGAGCCGCCTCAGCTTGTCGACGAAGCCCAGATCCGCGGCGACCTGCACTGCCACTCGACCTGGTCCGACGGCAGGGCGAGCATCGAGGAGATGGGCCGGGCGGCCCGCGACCGCGGCTACGAGTATCTGGCGATCTGCGATCACACACCCGCGGTGGGGGCCGTCCAGGGTCTTGACGCGGACGCCGTCCGCCGGCAGGCCCAGGAGATCGCGGCCGCCAACGTGGCGCTCGCGCCATTTGTGGTGCTGCGGGGCATCGAGTGCGACATCCTCGCCGACGGCCGCCTCGACCTTCCCGACGATGTGCTCGCGGAGCTCGACTGGGTGCAGGTCAGCGTCCACGGCGGCCAGCGAACGCCCGCGCGGGAGATGACCGCCCGGGTCTGTCACGCCCTGCGGAACCCGCACGTCAGCTGTCTCAGCCACCCGACCGGCCGGCTTCTCACCCGTCGGCCCGAAAGCGCAGTCGATCTTGAGCGGGTCTACACGGTCGCAGTCGAGCAGGGCGTCGCGCTCGAGGTCAACGGACTGCCGCCGCGCCTCGATCTCAGCGGCGAGCACGTGCGGGACGCTCTCCGGGCGGGCGCCCGGATCGTCTGTTCCACCGACGCGCACTCGGTCGCGGGACTGGCGAACATGGAGTTCTCGGTGGCCACCGCCCGCCGCGGATGGGCGACCGCGGCGGACGTACTCAACACCGAGCCGCTCGAGCGGCTGCGTGGCCGGCCGTGAGCCGCAGCACCGGGTCAGACGTCCGGACCGACGATCTGGCTGGTCGGCGGGATCGGCGGACCGGGCGGAGCGCCGGTCAGGTCGGGGGTGCCGTAGGTGTGGAACGTCGGAACGGTCGCCACGCCCCACGCCTGACCGCGACGACGTTCCGCCTCGGTCCACACGACCGGCTCGTAGTCGGGGTCGTAGATGAAATGGGTGCCGGTGGTCACCTCGACCCGGTTGCCGCCCGGCTCATAGACGTAGAGGAACATCCCCTGGGCCACCGCGTGCTTGGACGGCGCCGCCTCGATCGGGACGTCCGCGTCGAGGAAGAGGTCGGCCGCGCGCAGCAACTCCTCACGGCTGTCCACGAACCACGCCAGGTGATGGAGCCGCCCATGACCGCCGGCGTGGTCGGCGGTGTAGATCAGCTCGTGCGCGGCGATGGTGAAGCTCATCCACGCCCCGGTTTCCTCACCGGAGTCGAGGATCACCTGCTCGTACAGACGGCAGCCGAGCGTCTGCACGGAGAACTCGCGGCAGCCGGTGACCTCGGCGGCGAGCAGGTTGGCGTGGTCCAGGCGCTTGACCGCGGCGCCGCGGTCGACGTGCCGCTGGGGCACGTTCTTCAGCCGCGGGCGCAGCTCCGCGGGCGGCACGTAGCGCGAGGCGTCGTAGAGGATCTCCATCGTGTGCCCGTCCGGGTCGCGGAACCGGTAGGCGGGCCCATGACCGAGATCACCCTCCGTCCACCCCTCGCCGAGCCCCGCCTGCTCGATCGCGGCCACCCGCCGTGCCAGCGCCTCCCCATCCCAGGCACGCAGCGCGAGGTGCCCGAGGCCGGGCAGCGGCGCCTCGGTGAGCTTGAGCCCGTAGACCTGCGTCTCGCCCCAGCCGCGCAGGAACACCGACTGGGCCACGCGCGCGACCACCTGCATCCCGAACAACTCGACGAAGAACCGCTCGCTGCGCTCGGGATACGGTGTGAGCAGCTCGGCGTGGTGGATGTGCGCGACATCGCGGGTCAGCGCGTTGTTCGCGGTCACGAGTGGCCCTCGACCCGGGCGCGCAGTCCGTCGATGTCGTAGGAGAGCCCGCCGGCCCGAAGCTTCTCGCGCTTGTCCGCCTCACGCGACTCCCGCTCCAGCGACGCCGCGAGCACCTCCTCGGCGCGCGCGGGCTCGATCACCGCCACCCCGTCGGCGTCCATCACGAGCACGTCGCCGGTGCTGATCGTCGACCCGCTCAGGTTCACGGGCTCGCCGATCGTCCCCGCGACGTCCTTGCCGGCGCCGTGCACGCGGATCCAACGGGCCCAGATCGGCAGTCCGAGCTCGCGCAACTCCTCGACGTCGCGCACCGCCGCATCGATCAGCATGCCCGCGGCGCCCTGGGTCAGTGCCTGCGTGGCCAGCAGGTCACCGACCAGCGCGATCGGCCGGGGCTCGGGCATCGTCAGCACGATGATCTCGCCGCGCTGCACCGAGGCCATCACAGCGTGCACCGTCAGGTTGTCGTCCTGGCCGCACAGCACCGTGCGCGCGGGACCCGCAACGCGCGAGCCGGGGACGATCTGGTGCAGGTCGGCGTCGATGAACTGACCGCGGCCGCCCGCCTCGTACACGGTCGCCGAGCCGAGCCTCGCGAGCTCCAGCAGCATGTCCTGCGCGACCGTCACAGCTCGCTCACCACCTGTGGGATCACCCGCTGGAACGCCTCCGCCTGGCGGACCGACTGGTCGCCGGACGCCCGTCGCGCATGGTTTCCGCGGTGGTCGGCGCGCTCCCGGTAATACGTCTGCAGGTATGCCTGCGCCTGCATCTCCGCCATCGCGGCCACCTTGCGATCGATCACCGCCGAGATGTCCACGAACGTCGTCGGCATGAAGTTGCACAGCTCGGGCTGGTGGGGTTCGAACAGGAACAGCTGTGGCGGTCGGATGGTCCCGAACGAGCTCGGCACCCCGGCACCCGCTGCCAGGCTGCGTGCCCGATCCACCGCTCGATGGGCGACCGGGTGGTCCGGGTTGAACGGGTCGGTGTCGGTATGCGTGATCAGCACGTCGGGCGCGAACTCACGGATCACGTCGGCAATCGCCAACAGCGCCTCGGCGTCGATCTCGAGCGGGTAGTCACCCAGATCCAGCGCCCGGAACGACGCGCCGAGATGCCCGGCCGCGCGCTCGGCCTCGCCGTGGCGGACGCGCTTGACGTTCTCCAACGTCTGGCCGTCCTCCTTCCATAGCTCGCCCGACTCCCCGCGGTCGCCGTAGGAGAGCGCGACCACCTGCGCCTCGCCCCCGCCCCCGGTACACACCGCGATTGCGCCACCCGCCCGCCACACGAAGTCCGCGGAATGCGCCCCGATCACCAACAACCTGCGACCACTCACCGGCCGTAGTATCGGACGCCATCGACCAGAATGTCAACAATTTTGCCTATAATCTTCCCTGATCCCCTGACCGGAGCTCGCCGAACCGCCTTGAGCCCGAAAGAGAGCCAGACGATCACCCTGACAGACCGGGTCCGCGACGCGATCCTTGAGGGCAGCTTCGCGCCGCGCCAGCGGTTGATCGAGGTCGACCTGTGCGAGCGATTCGGTGCCTCACGCTTCCAGATCCGCACCGCGCTCCAGGACCTCGCAGCGCAGGGCCTGGTTGAGTTCCAGCGCAACCGCGGCGCGCGCGTGCGGGACGTCAGCCTCGGAGAGGCGATCGAGATCACCGAGGTGAGGATGCTGCTCGAGGGCCATGAGGCCGCGCGTGCCGCCGAGCGGGTGACGCGTGTCCAGGCGGCGGAGCTGCGGCAGCTCGCCAGGGACATGCGGACCGCCGTCGAGAACGGCGAGCTCATGCGCTACAGCGAGCTCAACGTGACGCTGCACGCGACGCTGCGAGAGATCTCCGGTCATACGATCGCCGCCCAGCTGCTCGAGCAGCTCCGCGGTCTCACCGTCCGCCACCAGTTCACGCTCTCGCTCGTGCCCGGCCGTTCGGCCGTCTCGCTGCCACAGCACGAGGCCATCGTCGCAGCCGTCGTCAACCACGATCCTGCGGCGGCCGAGACGGCGATGCACGAGCATCTGCGCAGCGTGATCGAGGCCTTCACCGCGTTCGCCAACGCCTCCGCCTCCTCGCCAGACGGTGCCGGTCTCAGGCTTAGCTCAGCAGTTCAGCATTGACAGCAGAGTCCGGGGTCAATACGGTCGGTCACCGCTAGCCGCACCGGTGTGCGCACTGCGAACACCGGCCGAACGACTCAGAGGCGCGACGGGAGTTGTCTGGTTTGCCGCACGTTGCCACCGCCTGCCACAACTGCTTGCTCCATCGAGCCCCACGATCCCGATGCCCCGCGGTGCCCGCGTGCCCGTGAGGTCAACCGAGCGCGCGGTCGGCCGTTCGGGTAAGCGCGAGCAGGCCGGCGCCCGGCATCTTCTCCAGCACCTCCCGACGCTCGATGACGAACTCCAGGTTCGCCAGCGCCAGCAGGGCGTGCTCTCTGGCCAGCGCCTCGGCACGCGCTCCCTGGCGTCGTTCGATCGCCTCGATCAGGGCGGCGTGCTGACGGTAACCGATGAAGATGATCTCCTGGGAGGCGATCAGCTCGGCCTCGGCCAGTACGAACGCGCTCGGCCCCGCGAACGGCAGCGACACCACGGTCGCCATCGAGCGTTCGAGCAGCGGACTGCGAACCATCGAGAGCAGCCGCGCGTGAAAAGTCTCGTTGAGGCGCAGGTACTGCTCGAGAGATGCGGAGTCGCTCAGATGGACGAGTTCGTGGATCGCGGCATTTGCTGCGCGCAGCGCGTTGACGGCGCGGGCCGGAACGCCGCGCTCGGCGGCGAATCGGGCGGCCGTGCCCTCCAGCACTCCGCGCAGCTCGATCGCGTCGCGGACGTCGCCCTGTGTGAATTGCCGTACGACGTAGCCGCCAGCCGGCAGTCGGTGCAGGAGGCCCTCCGTCTCAAGCTCCGCCAACGCCAGGCGCAGCGGCGTGCGCGAGACTCCGATGCGCTGCACCAGCGGCAACTCCGACATCCGCTCGCCCGGCGCGAATTCTCCGTCGAGGATCGCCTGCCTGACGTGCAGCAGGGCCTTGGTGATCTGGGTTCGACCCGCGGACCTGGCCACGTACCTCGTCGCTCTCAGCCGTTACACCCGCCGGGGCCGCCGCCCCGTGCGCGCCTGAACGAGCGGGCAGTCTACTCAGCGAGGGGGGGTTCTGCATGCAAGAATCTTCTCCAGGGGGGCGCTGACGCCGATGTGAGCGGCGTGTTGGTTCGCAGTTGCATGCAGCCGGGAGGCGAATTACTATTCCGCGCAGCCTCGGGGGCCTACCGAGGCTGCGGTTCATCCTGAGGAGGAGAGGAAGCCACGTGCCCATTCACTTGACGGTGCCCAGAATGAGGGCAGGTCTGGCGGTGCTCGCAGCGCTGACGCTGCTCGTGCTGGCGGGCTGCGGTAGCAGCAAGTCCAGCGGCGGAGGTGCCTCGACGTCGGCGAGCACCGGCGCGAGCACCGGTGCGACGACCTCGGCCAGCGGATCGACCGGCAACACGGGAAGCAGCAGCTCGACCAGTCTCTCGAGTTGCGGGTCCAAGCCGGGCGTGAAGGCGACCGGTTCGCCGATCAAGATCGGCACCATCGACACCCATCAGCCGGGAACCGATTTCACCGACGGGCCGAACATGATCAATGCGTACTTCGCCTGCGTGAACGCAAACGGCGGAGTCAACGGCCACCCGCTGAAGCTCTACGTCGAGCTCGATCAGACCCAGCCGTCCCAGATCGAGGGTGACGCCAAGCAGCTGATCCAGTCCGATCACGTCGTCGCCATCGACGGCGTCTTCGACCTCCTGGAGTGCACCCTGGACGCCAAGTACTGGGCGCAGCTCGGCATCTACGAGATGGACGCCGGAATCGCGCCGGGTTGCTGGGCCGGGCCCAACAGCGCCGCCGTGAACATGGGACCGCGCTACAGCTCGGACGGTGCGGTGCAGTACGCGATCGCCAAGGAGCACCCGAACAAGATCGTGTTCGACCAGTCAAACGTGCCGGGAACCGGATACATCGCCGGCGGCCCGACCGCACTGGCCAACGCATCGCACATCCCGATCAAGACCGAAACCGACAACGTCCCGATCAACAACGCCAACTCGGTCGCACTCCGGCTCGTCCAGGACGCCGGACCCGACGGCTCGGTGGTGCTCAACTTCACCCCGCCGGAGGCGCTCGTCATCCTGCAGGCCGCCCAGAAGCTCGGGCTCGAGGACCGCGTGAAGTCATGGGGCTGCTCGACTCCGTGCGACACCGACTTCCTGGCCAAGGCGCTGGGTCCGAAGTGGAACAACAAGTTCTTCGTCAACGCCGAGGCGGCGAACCCCGATGACCAGTCCAGCCCGGACATGACCGAGTACAAGGCGATCCTCGCCAAGTACGGCCACAACGTCGCGGGCGGTATCGGCTCCTTCAGCGAGTTCGGTTACGTCCTCGCGAAGTTCCTCGTCCAGGCACTCGACAAGGTGAAAGGCCCGTACACGCTCAAGAGCGTCAACCAGGCGATCGTCGGCATCAAGAACTACAAGACCGGGTTGTTGTGTAACCCGTGGACGTATGGCAAGGCCCCGCTCCACATCCCCAACCACACCGACTACACCGTCACTCCTGACAACGGAAAGATGAAGACCGTGGAGGGCTGCACGGACATCTCCACGTCCGATCCGCAGATCGCCCAGTACCTCAAGGCCGCCAAGGCGGCCGGGATCAACACGGGTCACTAGGCGGACGTGGCTGCGCGATCAGAGGCACCGAAGAGATGAACGGCATGCTCGGGCTGCTCCATCTGGCGACGTTCTTCCCCCCATGGGTGGACGAGGAGCCGTTCCTGGTCACCGGGCTCGCGCTCGGTGGGGTCTACGCGCTGTCCGGCGTGGGCCTGATCGTGCTCTTCCGGACGACCGGGGTGCTGAACCTGTCGTTCGGCGCCGTGGGAGCGTTCGGTGCCCTGATCGCGTGGCAGCTGATTAACCACTCCGGACTCAACCAGTGGCTGGCCTATCTGGTGTGCATCCTGTTCGCGGGAGTGGTGACGCTTGTCTACGGGATGGTGTTCGGCCGTGCCCTGGCGGATCGCGACCCGCTGGTCAAGGCGACCGCGTCGCTCGGGGTCACCCTGATCCTGCTCGGGATCATGGATCTGCTGTGGACCTCGAGCGGCGGCGCGTCGCGTGCGATCACCCTGCCGACCGACAACCACGGATTCATGGTCGGACAGGTGACGGTGAGCACCACCGACGTGATCGCACTCGCGGTCGGGGTCGTGATCACGGTCACGACGACGATCTTCCTGCGCGTCAGCCGGCTGGGAACGGCGATGCGGGCGATGGCCTCCGACCGTGAGATCACCGCCACGCTCGGCGTCCCGGTCGCCCGGGTTGAGGCCTGCGCGTGGTTCGGCTGCGGCGTCCTCGCCGGAATCGCCGGAATCCTGCTCGCCGACCTGGTCGCGCTCGACGCGACGACGCTCACCTTCCTGGTGATCTCCTCGATCGCGGCGACGCTGATCGCGCGGCTGTCGTCGATTGCGGTCACGTTCCTGGCCGCGATCGTCATCGGCGTCGTCGAATCGATGGTGGTGCCGATCGAGTCACTGACCAACTACGCGGACGCGACCCCCTTCGTGCTCGCGGTCATCGCGCTTCTCGTCCTCAGCCGGACGCGGGCGCTCTCCGGCGAGCGGCAGGGGTTCTAGGCCATGTCGACGGCTCAGGTCTCCCCCGAACCCCCCGCCCCGGCGAAGTCGCCGCGCTCGGGCTCCCCGTTTGCGCGTGACGAGATGATCCGCGTCGGCGCGATCGCGCTCGGGCTGCTCGTCATCGTCATTCTCGTACCGGCGATCTTCAGCCTCTACTACGTCGACGCGCTCACCCAGGTCGTCGTCTACGCGATCGTCGCCCTGGGCCTCGGGGTGCTCGTCGGCCGCGTCGGCCTCGTGTCGCTCGGCCAGGCGGCGGTGCTCGCGATCGGCGCCTGGGTCGCGGCCCGGCTGCTATTCGGCTCCGGCCTGCCGTTCGAGCTCGTGCTGCTCATCTCCGGCCTGATCACGATGGTGATCGGGACGTGTGTCGGCCTGCCGGCACTCCGGCTTCGGGGGCTGTACCTCGCGCTCATCACGCTCATGCTGGCCGGCGCGATCACCGTCGCCCTGGCGACCCTCAACTTCCCCAACGGCGGCCACGGCTTCAGCGGCTACAACGGCGCGTTCGTCCACATCCCGGCGATCCGCCGACCGGGCATCGCGACGTCCGACCGGGCCTACTTCCGCTACTCGATCATCGTCGCGGCCCTGATGTTCCTGGTCGTGCTCGGCCACCTGCGCAGCAAGCCGGGACGCGCATGGGCGGCGATCCGCCAGAGTGAGTCGGCCGCGCTCGCCGCGGGGATCAACACGACGCTCTACAAGCTGTGGGCATTCGCCCTGGCGTCCTTCGTCACCGGCGTGGCCGGCGGTGTCCTCGCCGGTGCCCAGCAGTACCTGTACTCGATCAACTTCCAGACCCAGGACTCGATCACGCTGCTCGCCGTCGTCCTCATGGGCGGCGCGTACAGCATGTGGGGAGCGATCGTCGCCGGTCTGCTGTTGGAGCTGCTGCCGGCGATCCTCAACAACATCGGGGTCTCCCCCGACTGGCTGACGATCCTGTTCGGGATCGGTGTGCTTCAGGTTCTCACCACCGCACCAAGAGGCATCGTCGAGCAGTTCCCGCGCGACATGGCCCGCCTCTACCGAGCCATCACCGGCGCCGCACGGCGGTCCTCCGGCAGGTCGGCGACCTCATGATCGAGGTCGCAGGGCTCACGGTGCGCTTCGGCGGGGTGACGTCGCTGGACGGCATGGACGTGACGTTCGATGCAGGCACCTGCGGCCTGATCGGCCCGAACGGCGCCGGCAAGACGACGTTCTTCAACGTCCTGAGCGGATTCGTGCGTCCCGCGAGCGGCACGGTGAGCGCGTTCGGCGAGAACCTCCTGTCGATGCCGCACTTCCGCCGCGCGCGGTGGGGCGTGCGCCGCACCTTCCAGACCGAGCAGGCGATCGAGCAGCTCTCGGTCTTCGACAACGTCGCGATGATCCACGAGCACTCCAAGCTGAGCCGTTCATCCCGCCGCCAGGACACGCTGGGAGCGATCGCCATCGTCGGGATCCAGGCGGAGCCGTCAGCGCCGGTGCAGACGCTGTCAGCCGGGGAGCGCCGGCTCGTGGAGATCGCGCGGGCGATCGTCGGTCGCCCCAAGATCGTGCTGCTCGACGAACCCGCGGCGGGGCTCCCCGATGAGGAGACGCTCGACCTCGGACGGGTGATCCGGTCGATTCCCGAGCACACCGACGCTCAGGTGATCCTGGTCGACCACGACATGAGCCTCGTCTCGGGCTGCTGCGAACGGACCGCAGTCCTCGACTTCGGGAGACTCATCACATCCGGGACGACCGCGGAGGTCCTCCGCGACGAGCGGGTCGTCCGTGCCTACCTCGGGGATGAGGCGGCCGCATGAGTGACACAACGGGTGCGCTCTCGCTCAAGAGCCTCGTCATCGCCCGCGGAGGGCGGGATGTCGTCAAGGACGTGTCGATCGAGGTCACCGCGGGGGAGGTGACCGCGCTGCTCGGACCCAACGGCGCGGGCAAGTCGAGCATGGTCCTCGCGGTCGGCGGGATCCTGCCAGTACGCGCGGGAACGGTCACGCTGGACGGCGAGACCCTCTCCGGCCGCCGGCCCGAGCAGATCCGGCGGTCCGGCCTGGCGATCGTCCCGGAGGGGCGCCGGCTGCTCGTCGAGCTCACCGTCGAGGAGAACCTCAGGGTGGCCACGTACTCGCTGTCCTCCACCGAGGCGCGCGACGGTCGCAGCCGCGCCCTGGAGCTGTTCCCGGAGCTCGAGAAGCGGCTCTCCAGTCCTGCGCGATCGCTGTCCGGAGGCGAGCAGCAGATGGTCGTGCTGGCGCAGGCGCTGGTCTCCCGCCCGCGCTTCATCCTCATCGACGAGCTCTCCCTCGGCCTCGCGCCGGTGATCGTCTCCCGACTCATCCCGGTCCTGCGGACGATTGCCGAATCCGGGGTCGGGATCCTGCTCATCGAGCAGTTCGCCCCGATCGCGCTCCGACTCTCCAACCGCGCCTACGTGATGGAGGGCGGTCGCATCCAGTACGAGGGGCGGGCGACGGAGCTGCAGGAGAACCCGGAGCTGCTGCACTCCGCATACCTGCTGCACGGCAGCGAAGCGGCAAGTGTGAGCGCACCCGTGGATGAGCAACCGACACCCGGATGACGATCAGCGGTGAGCGAGTCTCACGACTACGTCATCGCGGGCGCCGGCTCGGCGGGCTGCGTGCTCGCCGCGCGGCTGTCCGAAGACCCTGAGGTCAGCGTGGCGCTGCTCGAGGCCGGCGGCGCGGACACCCAGCCGGAGATCCACGTCCCGGCGGCCTATCCCGCGCTGTTCAAGTCAGAGCTCGACTGGGACCTGCTGAGTGAGCGCGAGCCGGGCCTGGATGGCCGCCGGCTGTACCTCCCCCGGGGGCGGATGCTCGGCGGCTGCAGCTCGATCAACGCGATGATCTACGTGCGCGGCAACCGCATCGACTACGACGCCTGGGCGGCCGCCGGGCACGAGGGTTGGGGATTTGACGATCTGCTTCCCTACTTCAGGCGCTCCGAGGACAACGAGCGCGGTGAGAGCCCGTACCACGGCGTCGGCGGGCCGCTGAGCGTCGCCGACGGCCGCTCGATGCACCCACTCGTCGACACGATGCTCGAGGCGGCGCGCACGGCCGGGCATGAGGCCAACCCGGACTTCAACGGCGCCCGCCAGGAGGGGGTGGGACGCTTCCAGCTGACCCAGCGAGACGGCATGCGCTGCAGCACGGCAGATGCGTTCCTGCGCCCCGCGGAACACCGGCGCAATCTCACGGTGCTCCCGCGGGCGATGGCCCTGAGGGTGGTGTTCGAAGGATCTCGTGCCGTCGCGGTCGAGATCGCCCGCGATGGCAAGGTCGAGACGGTGCGCGCGGAGCGGGAGGTGCTCGTCTGCGCGGGCGCGTATCAGTCGCCCGTGCTGCTCATGCTGTCCGGCATCGGCCCTGAGGATCAGCTGGCCCCGCTGGACATTGAGGTCCGTGAGGCGCTGCCGGTCGGCGAGGGCCTCCAGGACCACTACATGGCTCAGCTCAACTTCCTCACCGACGAGCCGTCGCTGTTCACCGCCACCAGTCCTGAGAACTTCGCGCTTCTGTTCGACGAGGGCCGGGGGCCATTGAGCTCCAACATCCCGGAGGGCGCCGGCTTCTTCCGTGCCCGGTCGGGCGTTGACGCACCCGACGTGGAGTTTCACTTCGCCCCCTCACTGTTCTTCGATGAGGGGCTGACGGCCCCTGCCGACCACGGCTACTGCTTCGGTCCGGTCGTCATCAAGCCCACCAGCCGCGGGCGGGTGATGCTGCGTTCGCCGCTCGCCTCGGCCAAGCCCCGGGTGCTGAGCAACTTTCTCACCACCGAGGAGGACCGGGCGAGCATGCTCGCGGGGATGAAGCTGGCGATGGAGATCGCCCGGCAGCCTGCTCTGCGCGCGGTCGAGCGGGCGCCGTTCAGCGTGCCGGAGTCCGACGCCGATGCCGACCTGATGGCGTTCGCCCGTCGTGCTGGGCAAACCGTCTACCACCCCACCTCCACGTGTGCGATGGGGACGGTGGTGGACGCGCAGTTGCGGGTGTACGGCTGTGACGGGCTCCGCGTGGTCGATGCCTCGGTGATGCCTGAGATCACCCGCGGCAACACCAACGCCCCCACGATCATGATCGCCGAGCGCGCCGCCGACCTCATCCGGGCACCGTGAACGTCTCCTTGCGATTTGACGTCTCCGGATACGGAGTGGTGGTCACCGGCGGTGCCAGCGGGCTGGGGCTCGCCTACGGAGAGGTGATGGCGTCCCGCGGTGCGCGGGTCACCCTGATCGACCTCGACGGCGCAGCGCTCGACGCTCAGGTGTCACGTCTGCGCGGCGAGGGGTTCGAGGTGCACGGAGCGGTTGGGGATGTCACCGATCACGCCGGCCTTGACCGGGCGATCGACGAGGCCGCACACCGGTACGGACAACTGCACGTGGCGTTCGCCAACGCCGGGATCGACCCCGGCGTGGGGTTCGTCGGCGCTTGGGCCGGGGACGAGCGACCGCGGGTCCCCGAGGGCGCGCTTGAGCAGTACTCCGACGAGCGCTGGTCGCGCGTCATCGACATCAACCTGACCGGGATCTTCGCCACCGCCCGCGCGGCCGCTCGTCACATGCGCCCCCACGGGTTCGGGCGCATCATCCTCACCACGTCGCTGGCCGCGACCGCCGTCGAGCCGGCGATCGGTTCCGCCTACATGGCGGCCAAGGCCGGCGCACGCCACTTCATGCATTCCGCCGCGCTCGAGCTCGCCGCGTCCGGCATCACCGTCAACGCGATCGCGCCGGGTTTCTTCGTCACCAACATCGGCGACGGCCATGCTCACGACCCCGCCCTGCAGACCGCACTCGCACGATCGATCCCGATGCATCGGGTCGGGCTCCCGGAGGACATCAAGTCGCTCGCCCTGTTCCTCGCCTCGCCGGCCTCGGAGTACATCACCGGCCAGGAGATCGTGATCGACGGCGGCTGGGGGCTCGGAGTCGCCGATTGACGGGCCGCCCGGGTCGCCTTCGGCAGCGCTCAGACCAGCAGCCGGAGCGGTTGCTCGAGCAGGGCGCGCACCTCGGCGAGGAACGCGGCCGCGTAGGCGCCGTAGAGCACGCGGTGGTCGGCGGTCAGCGTGAGCGTCATCGAGGCTCCCGCCACCACCGCCCCCTCGCGGACGACCGGCACGACACGCACCGCCCCGACGGCGAGGATCGCCGCCTGTCCCGCGTTCAGCACCGCGGTGAACTGAGTCACCCCGAGCATCCCGAGGTTCGAGACCGTGAACGTGCTCGGCCGCAGGTCTGCCGAGGTCAGCGACCCGGCTCGGGCGCGCTCGACCAGGTCGCGGCTCTCGGCGGCGATCACCGACACCGATTTGCGGTCGGCCTCCGCGATCGTGGGCACGAGCAGCGTCCCCGGAGCGGCGACCGCGATCGCGACGTCGATGCGATCGTGAACGGCAATCGCGCCCTCGAGGAAGCTGCTGTTGACCCTCGGATGCTCGCCGAGCGCGCAGGCGCACGCCTTGATCACGAGGTCGTTGTAGGAGAACGCGGCCGTGCTCTCGACGGTGGTGGCCTGGCGCAGCGCCACCGCTGCCTCCATGTCGACGTCGATGCTGACGGTGAACTCCGGCGCCTGAGCCTTGGCGGCGACCATCCGCTGCGCGATCGTCGCCTGGGCAGAGGTCAGTGGGAGGAGCTCGGGTTCCCGGCCGTCCGGCGCAGGACGCGCCGGGGATGGCGAACCGACCGCGCGCTCGACGTCGCGCTTGAGGACCCGTCCGCCCGGGCCGGTGCCCGTCACCTCGGCCAGTTCGACACCGTGGCGGGCGGCCAGGCGGCGGGCAACCGGTGAGGCGCGGATACGACGCGGGGCGGCTGCGGGCGGCGCCTCGCCTGGCGGCTGCCGTCCCGGTGCCGGCGGCTCCTCGCCGGCGGCGAGCAGCAGGGCGATCGGCTCGCCGACCGGCACCGTGCCGCCCTCCGCCACCAGCGTGACCAGGATGCCCTCGTCCTCGGCCTCCCAGACCATCGTCGCCTTGTCGGTCTCCACCTCGACCAGCTCCTCGCCGAGCCCCACCGGCTCGCCATCCGCGACCAGCCAGCGTGCGACCGTCGCGGAGTCCGTCGAATCGGACAGGCGCGGCATCTTGACCTCGATTCCCATGGACCCACGAAAGCCGGTCGCCGGACGATCCGCAATCGACTGTGCACGGTTCGGCAAGGAACTCGGCACCGACCGTAAAGACTGCGCGTGCCGATGAGCCTAACTTGGTCGGTATGACGCGGGTGGATCGCCAGCCAGACGTGGCAGCGCCTGACTCGGCGTCCGGCACCGCCGGCCTGTCCGCCGCCGACGGGCTGGACCTGCTGGGCACGATGTGGCGCATCCGGGCGCTGGAGGAGCGGGTCGGCCAGCTCAAGCGAGCCGACGAGGTGTACGGCCTGGTCCATCTCAGCATCGGTGGGGAGGGGGTCGCCGCCGCGGTCTGCCGGCAGCTGCTTGCGTCCGACGCGGTCTACAGCGGCCACCGTGCTCATGGCCATGCGCTCGCTCAGGGAGCGCCGTCGGATCGGCTGATGGCCGAGCTGATGGGTCGCGACACCGGGCTCTGCCGGGGCCTGGGGGGGTCGATGCATCTCGTCGACCTCGAGCATGGGTTCTTCGGTGCGACGGGCGTGGTGGGTGGCAACCTCCCGCTGGCGCTGGGCACCGCGCTGGCGGCGCAGCTGCGGGGCGGCACGGACGTCACGGTCAGCTTCTTCGGCGACGGTGCCGTGCAGACCGGCGCCTTCCACGAGTCGATCAACCTCGCGACGCTGTGGAAGCTTCCGCTGGTGTTCGTCTGCGAGAACAACGGGATGGCCGAGTTCACCCCGCGCTCGGCGCACACCACGGTCGCGCGGGTCAGTGACGTCGTGGCCCCGTACGGGCTCGAGCGGGCGACCGTGTCGGGAAGTGACGTGGGTGCGGTATGGGATGCGTTCGGCGCGTTCAAGCACGCGGCCCGGGGCGGCGAGGGCCCGTTCCTGCTCGAGTGCCTGACCCATCGACGGCGCGGCCACTACGAGGGTGACGCGGACAGCTATCGCGAGGCCGACGAGGCGGAGTGGGAGCGTCAGGATCCGATCGCGCGGCTGACCGAGCGCGGCATCGCCGACGGCTGGCTGACCCCGCAGACGCGGGACTCGCTGGAGGCCCAGGCCCGAGCGGAGATCGACGCCGCGACGGAGTTCGCCCGCCGCAGCCCGTATCCGCCACCGGAGCTGCCCGCGCAGCTGACCTGCGCACAGGACGGCGCCGCATGACCCAGACCACGTACGTGCGCGCCGTCTGTGATGCCCTGGCCCGCGCGATGCAGGCCGACGAGCGCGTGATCGTGCTCGGCGAGGACGTCGCCGAGGGCGGGCCGTACACCGCCACCGCCGGCCTGGCCGAGAGGTTCGGCCGCGAGCGCGTCCGTAACACCCCGATCAGCGAGGGCACCGTCGCCGGGGTCGCCGTCGGTGCCGCACAGGCCGGCTACCGGCCGATCGTCGAGATCATGTTCATCGACTTCGTCACGCTCGCGCTCGACCAGCTCGCCAACCAGGCGGCGAAGGCGCGATTCATGTCCGGCGGGCAGCTGTCGGTGCCGTTGGTCATGCGAACCCAGGGGGGTGCCGGGCAGCGCGGCGGCGCACAGCATTCGCAGAGCCTGGAGAGCTGGCTGGCGCACATCCCCGGGCTGAAGGTCGTGATGCCGAGCACCGCGATCGACGCCGCGGGGCTGATGACCAGCGCGATCGCCGACCCCGATCCGGTGGTGTTCGTCGAGACCAAGGCGCTGTATTTCCTGCGCGAGGAGATCGACGGCGAGCCGCCCGCGGTTCCGATCGGGGTCGCCCGCACCTTCCGAGAGGGGAGCGACCTGACGATCGTGGCGACCGCGCGGATGGTGAGCCGAGCCCTGGAGGCGGCCGACCGGCTCGCGGCCGACGGCATCGAGGCCGAGGTGATCGATCCCCGGACGCTGGTTCCGCTGGACGTCGACACCATCACCGCGTCGGTGTCCCGGACCAATCATCTGATCGTGGTCGAGGAGGCCGTGAGCTCGATGGGGTTCGGGGCCGAGATCGCCGCGATCGTCCAGCACGCGGCGTTCGACGATCTGGACGCTCCGGTGGAGCGGGTCGGCGCGCCGTTCACCCCGGTGCCGGTGAGTCCCCGACTGGAGGACGCCTACCTGCCCGATGCGGACGCCGTGGTGCAGGCCGCTCGCCGTGTTCTCTCGCTCCCGGGTGCGGTCCGATGACCAACCGCGCGGCGCTGCTCACCGCGCCCGGGACGGTCGAGCTGGTCGACCGGGCGCAACCGGCGGCCCCCGGCCCGGGCGAGGTGCTGGTAGCGCCCGCGGCGGTCGGCATCTGTGGATCGGACATCCACTATCTGCTCGGCGACGACCCTCGCTACCGGTTCCCGCGGGTGCTCGGCCATGAGCTGATCGCGACGGTGCGCGCCGCCGGCGCCGGCGTCGGCGTGGCGGTGGGGCAACAGGTCGCGGTCTGGCCGCTGCAGGCCTGCGGTGACTGCGGCGCCTGCGAGGCCGACCGGCCCAACGCGTGCCCGAACTTCTCGCTGATCGGCGTTCACTGCGATGGCGGACTGCAGGATGCCCTGCTCGTTCCCGAGACCCAATGCTTCCCGATCGAGGGAGAGCCGGCCTTGATGACGCTGGCCGAGCCGCTGTCGGTCGCGATCCATGCGGTGGCGAGGGGCGAGGTCGGCGACCAGGCGGTGGTCGTCTTGGGCGCCGGTCCGATTGGTCTGCTGATCGGATTCGTCGCCACCGGGATCGGCGCCCGGGTGCTGATCGTCGATCGCCTCGAGTCCCGGCTGAAGCTCGCGCGGAGGCTGGGGATGGAGACCGTGTCCGCGGACTCCAGCACGGTAACCCGGGCGCGTGGGTGGGCCGGCGGCGACGGACCACCGGTGGTCTTCGACGCCACCGCCTCCCCGGCCGCGGTGGACGACGCGCTGTCGCTGGTCCGCTCCGCCGGTCGCCTCGTCCTGGTCGGCCTGCCGGGGGAGCGGGCACAGATGGGGTTCGGCGTGGTCACCCACAAGGAGCTGGACGTCCTCGGCTCGAGCTGCTGCACCGCCGCGGAGTTCGCCGAGGCGGTCGACCTGGTGCAGCGGCGCGGCGAGGACCTGCGGCCGCTCATCACCGGCGAGGTGCCGCTGGTGGACGCCGGCGAGGCGCTGCGGCGCGTCGCCGAGCGACCGGCGGAGTCGGTGAAGGTGGTCATCCGCGTGGGGGACGAGGCCTAGGTGGGCGACCGCCCCGCCCGACACGGCGATGCGCTGTCGTTCCTGGCGCGCGGCGTGACCCGCGAGCTGCGCGACCGCCTGAGCAACCGGCGAGCCGGCCGGTCCACGCTGCGCGGCGTCCACAACATCGCCGACATGCAGCGGGAGGCTCAGCGGGCATTGCCGCGGTCGGTGCTCGACTTCATCGAAGGTGGCGCCGAGGACGAGGTGACGATCGCCCGCAACCGCTCAGAGTTCGAGCAGCTGACCTTGATCCCGCGGGTGCTCCGGGACGTCTCGGCTCCTGACCTGGCCACCAGGATCCTCGGCCAGCCGGTCTCGCTGCCGCTGCTGGCGGCTCCCACCGGATTGACCACGATGGTTCACCCGCTCGGTGAGGTGGCGGTCGCCGAGGCGGTGAGCCGGGCCGGCACCGTGTACCTGATGTCCGGCGCCGCCGGGCAGTCGCCGGAGGCCGTCGCCGCCGCCACCACCGGCGCGAGGCCGTGGTTTCAGTTGTATCTCTGGCGCGATCGCGGTCTGGTGCGCGACCTGCTCGATCGGGCTGACCGGGCCGGGTTCGCGGCGCTGGCGCTCACCGTCGATGTGCCCCGGGCGGGGCGCCGTGAGCGCGACCTGCGCAACGGGTTCACGATCCCGCCCCGGATCACGCCGGGAACGATCGCGCAGGGCCTGGCTCGGCCGCGCTGGTCGGCACGCTTCCTGCGCAGCGGCGGTCTGGGGTTGGGCAACATCGATCGCGAGGGGACGCCACAGCCCTGGTCGGTGCGCGTCAACAGCCAGACCGACCCGTCGCTCACCTGGGCCGAGCTGGAGTGGCTGCGCGGTGAGTGGAGCGGTCCGCTGCTGGTCAAGGGGGTGCTCCACCCCGACGACGCCGCCCGGGCGGTCGACTGCGGCGTCGACGGCGTCATCGTCTCCAATCACGGGGGCCGTCAACTGGACGGCGCGAGCTCGTCGATCGCCGCGCTGCCCGGGGTCGTCGAGGCGATCGGCGATCGAGCCGAGGTCCTGCTCGACGGAGGCGTGCGCCGCGGGACCGACATCGCCAAGGCGCTCGCCCTCGGTGCCCGGGCGTGTCTGGTCGGCCGCCCGATGCTCTACGGGCTGGCCGCGGGAGGCGTCGACGGCGCGGAGCGGGTCATCGAGTTGCTGCGCGCGGAGCTCGAGACGACGATGGCGCTGCTCGGGTGCACCTCGATCGGTGAGCTGACGCCGGATCTCATCCGGTCCGCGGCCGCCGCCCCGCGCGTCTGACCACGCCGTATCGACTACCGCCGCGCACCCTGCACGTTGCCCGGGCCCGAGCGCGGCAGGCCGAGGTACTCCCGTGCGATCTCGCCGTAGCCCCACTCGCGCATCTGCATGTTGCGGTGGCTGTGCAGCATCGCCATGTCGTGGAACGCCCGCACGAGCGGCGTCCCGTCGGCGGCGGCGCTGGAGCCGGCGGTCCGGAAGATCTCGCCCTGGAGCACTTCCCACAGCTGACAGATCGCCTCCCGGCCGATCGCCGACAGGCGCCAGTCGTCGTAGTAGGTCGGCGCGATCCCCTGCTCGGCGGCCCTCCGGCAGATCTCGTTGTGCTGATCGCCGGCGTTGATCACCGCCGCCTCGGCGGTCCCGATCCGCGCGATCGCCTTCCCGAACCATTGCTGGAAGCTCGCGTCCTGGCGCCGGGGCACGTAGGGCGGCATCACGCTGAGCTTGGAATCAAGCGTCGACTCGTACTCGTCCAGGGCCCGATAGGCGCCGCCGACCGCCAGCGCTGCCAGCGTCAACGTGAACAACGCCATCGCCCGCCCGCCGTAGATCGGGTTGCCGTGCAGCTCCACTCCCGGAGTCGGCGGCGTCACGTCGAAATCGACCATCAGCGCGTCCTCGATGCACCAGTGAGCCGGCGCGAACCCGCGATCGAACGAGACCGTGTTGGAGCCCGAGCCCTTCAGGCCGATCAGCCGGCCCCAGTCGTCGAGCACCTCGAACTGCTCCTCGGAGGCGACGAACAGCAGCATCCGCCCGTCCGTCTCACCGTCGTCGCCGACGATCAGCGCCTGGCCCATGTAGTGCGTCGAGAACGGGATTCCCGAGGCGTAGCCGACCTTCCCGGTCAACGCCCAGCCGCCGTCGACCCGCTCGGCGCGGGCGACCGGCGCCGCCACCGCGGGGCAGCGGAAGTCGGCGGTGCCCTGCGCGAAGATCTCGTCCTGGGCGGCCGGCGGCCACCACGAGGCGATCTGGAGTGAGTGCGCGGCCGCCAATGCGATCCCCCAGCCGGCCGGCATGTCGCCTCGCGCCAGCTCGATGCAGACCTTCAGATAGGTGACCGGATCGAACCCGTAGCCTCCGTATCGCCTGGGCACATACAGCTTGAATACCCCCGCCTCGCGGCACGCCTCGATGACCTCGTCGGTCGGCCGCGCGCGCAGCTCGGCCGCCTGCGACTGCTCGCGCAGCAGCGGTCTCAGCGCTGCGACCCGGTCGATCAGCCGGCTTGGGGTCAGGCCGGGCTCCGCGCTCACCAGACCGCTCATGCCGGGACGGCGGCGGGCAGGTATCCGTGCTCGTTGGCCAGGAGGTAGTGAGCGGTGCGGCTCGCCATCGCCATCACCGTCAGCGACGGGTTGACCGAGATCACCCGCGGGATCACAGAGCTGTCGCCGACGAACAGGCGCCTGACGTCGTGGGACTCCGCATGCGAGTTCAGCGCCGAGCGCTCCGGGTCCGAGCCCATCCGGCAGCTGCCCTGGACGTGGGTCGAGACCACTCCGGTGGCGAAGACCCGCGTGGCACCGGCGCTGCGCAGGATCTGAGCGGCGGCGCTCTGGGACTCGGCGATCCGCCGCCGCTCGGACTCCGTGAAGCGGTAGCGGTACCGGTCGCGGCCTTTCGCGTCCAGGAAGCACTCACCGTTGTTCTCGTCGTTGGTCATCGTCAGCAGCCCGTTGAGGCGGCGGTAGTTGCGCATCACGTCGACCAGCTCCTGGCCCCAGACCTGGGTGCCGTCCTCGTGGGCGAGCGCCACCGAGGCACCGATCGGGTCCTGGATCGTCGCGGCCTCGATGATGTACCCGCCGTCGGCGTCGCGCATGCGCTGCAGGCTGTGGGCGGTGATCGGATAGACGTCGTGGGCATCCTGGATCTCATCGAACAGGCCGGTGATGATCTGGGCGGCGTGAAAGCCGAGATGGAGCCCGATCTGCATGCTCGAAGGTGAGTTCCCGGTCAGCTCGCGGATTCCGGAGCGAAGCAGGATCCCGGGGGTGGCCAGCGCGCCGCCGGCGACGACGATGACGTCGGCGGTGGCCGCTTCGGTGACGCCGCCGGCCCCGGTCCACTCGGCGCCGGTCGCCTCCAGCCCGTCGCCGCGATCCTCGATGAGGACCCGGTTGACGGTCGAGTCGGACCTCAGGGTCAGCCCGGCGTTGATCACGGCGTCCTGGATGTACACGTTGAACGTGTTCTTGCCGGCGTTGGTCGGGCAGCCCTGCAGGCAGGAGCCACAGCGCGTGCAGTTCACGTCGGTGTAGGAGTCGACCGCGTGCAGCGGCACCCCCGCCCGGTCGAAGGCGGGGGCGACGGACGTCACGCAGCGCTGCCAGTCGGTGCGCGGTCGAACCCCGAGGCGGCGCTCGACGCGCTCGTAATGCGCGGCCAGATCGGCCTCGCCGAGTGGCTCACCGCCGTCCCCCACGATCCCCGTCGCGTCGTGCCACTTGTCGTAGTCCTCGCTGATGATCCGCAGCGCCACCTTGGTGTTGACGGTGGTGGTCCCGCCGATCACCCGGGCGCGGAACATCGGGATGGGAGCCCCGCCGTCCTCGGACTCGGCGAACGCCACCGGGTACCACATCGTGTGGTTCGCGTGGGCCTCCCAGCGGGTGAAGTGGCGTGCGGACAGATGCGGCCCCGCCTCCAGCAGGAGCACATCACGGCCGGCCTGCGCAAGCTCGGCGGCGATGATTCCGCCACCGGCGCCGGAGCCGGCGACGATCACGTCGTAGTGCTCACTCACGCTTCGGCTCCCAGCAGATAGGACCAGTCGTGCTTGACGCGGGAGGCGAGCTCGATCGTGAAGTCGATCTCCTCGTACGCGCTGGGGCCGGGAGCGCCGGGCGCCACGAAGTCGCTGTAGAACGCCTCGACGGCCAGGGCGCGCACCAGCGCGAACTCGGGGGTGCCGGCCCGTGCGGCGAGCGCCTCGGCCGACCCGGCGGCCGGTGCCAGCGCCTGGATGCAGCCCAGCGCGGCGGCCCGGTCGTCCTCCTGGGCGCGAGCCAGGATCGCGTCGATGTAGCGCTCGGGCCAGACCCGAGCACTGCCGGGGACGATGAGGTCGCAGAGATCTCGGACGAGCCCCGCGGTGTGGTCGTCGAAGACGCGCATCCGGAGTCGGAGCGTCCTACCCGCTCAGGCCGCCGTCGAGCGCGAACGTGTGACCGGTCATGAACGCGCTCTCGTCGCTGGCCAGATAGACGACCGCGGCGGCGATCTCGGCCGGCGCGGCGTGACGCCCCAGGGGGATCATCGAGTCGAAGATCTTCTGCGCCTGCGCTGATGACTCGCCGGTCTCGGCCATCTCGATCTCGTGCTGAAAGGCGTTGTCGACCGGCCCCGGGTGCAACGAGTTCACGCGAACGCCGCGGCCGGCCATCTCCTTGGCGGCGGTCCGCATGAGGCCCACCAGCGCGTGCTTGGCGGTCACGTAGGCGGCGATGTTCGGGATCCCGACCAGGCCGGTGACACTCGAGTTGATGATCAGGCTGCCGCCGTCGGTGATCGCGCGCAGCGCGTGCTTGCACACGAGCATCGAGCCCACCACGTTGACCCTCAGCACCCGCTCGAACAGTTCGACGGGGAAGTCGACCAGCGGCGAGGGCGCGCCCGCGACCCCCGCGTTCACAAACGCCACGTCGAGCTTGCCGAAGCGCTCGACGGTGCCGGCGACGGCGGCCGCGACCTGATCCTCGACGGTCACGTCGCAGAGCAGCGAGGCCACCTCCGCGTGCCCAAGCGCATCGGTGGCCGCCGCCAGCCCGGCCTCGTCGAGGTCGGCGAGCATCACCTGGGCACCCTCGTCGATCAGCGCGCGGGCCGATGCGAGGCCGATCGAGCCGGCGCCGCCGCTGATCAGCACGGCCCGGCCGGCCACCCGTCCCGCGCCGCCGGTCACCGCGACGCGTCCTTCACGTTGATCTCCACGAGCACTCCGTTCGGATCGCTGACGAACAGCTGACGCGGCCCGCCGGGAACCTGGTTGCGGACCGACCTCAGACCCCCACGGGTGATCCGGCGCTCGACCTCCTCGTGGTCGTCGGCGTCGAACGCGATGTGATCGACGGCGGCCGCGGCCGGCTCGGGCCGGACGCCGGAGGCGTCGCCGGGCCCGAGGCCGAGACCGGCGGCGTGGGTCCGGTACGCGAGACGGTCGGCGATGTGCAGACAGGCCGCCCGACGCTCGCCGGCGTACAACCAGTGCCCGGGGAATTCCAGCGGCGGCCGGCGGCCGGCGCGCAGCCCGATGATGTCGGTGTAGAAGTCGCGGGTGGCGTCGATGTCGTCGCTGAGCACGAGGACGTGCTCCAGGCCGGTGACGCCCATCAGGCGGTCTCGCGGATCGGGGATGACATCACGGGAATCGTGCGCCGGCCGGGAGGAGCGTGCAAGCCCACCAGAGCCACGATCGTTGACCGTTTGCGCACCGTTTCGGCCGCACCGGCGCGGACTCGGCAGCGCCGGCGCAGCGCGGTTAGGGTGCGTGCATGACCACCGGAGAAACCGCGGCGACGGTCCGCGACGCCACCTTCGACGTGATGCGAGCGCTGGGGATGACCCGGATCTACGGCAACCCCGGAACGACCGAGATCCCGTTCCTGCTGGGGCTGCCCGACGACCTCGAATTCGTCATGGGCCTGCACGAGGGATCGGTGGTGTCGATGGCGACGGGGGCCGCGCTGGTCACCGGCGCGCCGCAGTTCGTCAATCTGCACACCGCCCCGGGTCTCGGCAACGCGATCAATGCGATCGCCAACGCCCGTGACCTGCACGCGCCGCTGGTCGTCGTCGTCGGCCAGCAGGACCGCCGGCAGCTGTCGATCGCCCCGTTCCTGTCGGGCCGCGCGCTGGAGCGGGTCGCCGGCGAGTACCCGGTGTGGTCCTCGCTGCCGGCTCGCGCTCAGGATGTCCCCGCGGCGATCGCCCGGGCCTACTGGGAGGCGTCGACTCACCAGGGCCCGGCGCTCGTGGTCGTCCCGATGGGGGATTGGCGCCAGGCGGCCGGACCGGTCGCGCCGAGCTTCCCGGAGTCGGTGGTGCGGCCGGAGACGGTCTCGTCAGCGCAACTCGCACCGCTGGCCGCGCTGCTCGCCGAGGCCGGGTCGACCGCGATCGTGACCGGCGGGGGAAACGACAGCCAGGCGGGCTGGGACGCGACCGTCCGGCTGGCCGAGCGACTCGGCTGTCCGGTGTTCCACGAGCCGTTCTCCGCTCGAGCGAGCTTTCCGGAGACCCACCCGCAGTTCGCCGGACACCTCGATTGGCGCCGCCGCGGGATCCGCGACACGCTGGCGCCATACGACACGGTGCTCGTGGTCGGAACCAGGGCGTTCCTGGTGTACATCCTCGAGGAAGAGGAGCCGATCGTGGCGCCCGGAACGCGGGTGGCCGTGATCACCTCCGATCCGGCGCAGGCGCACGCCAGCGGCTGCGAGATCGCCATCGTGGGGCCGGTGGCCACCGCGGTCGACGCGCTCGCGGGGCTGGTCGGCGAGCGCGCGGGGTCGGTGGCCGGCGCTGCGCGACCGGCCTCGCTGCCCGCCGGCGCGGGCGGACCGCTGACCGCCGGCCAGGTGCTGTCCTTCGCCGCCGAGCGCTGGCCGGCCGATGGAGTGCTGGTGGAGGAGTCGCCGTCGAGCCGACCGGAGCTGCTGGCGCGCTTCCCGGCTCGGGCGCCGCTCGGATGGTTGAGCAACGGGAACGGTGGTCTCGGCTTCGGGCTCGGCGGCGCGATCGGCATCCGCATGGCCGCGCCCGAGCGCCCGGTCATGGCCGTCGTCGGTGACGGCTCCGCGATGTTCGGGATCCAGGCGGTGTGGAGCGCCGCCCACTACGAGATCGGTGTGCTGATGATCGTGATGTCGAACGGCAACTACGGCGTGATGGACGCCCAGGCGGACTGGCAGGACGAACGGGCGCCCTGGCCGCAGTTCCCCGGCCTTGACATCGCCGCGATCGCCCGCGGGATGGGCTGCCCGGCGGCCCGGGTGGAGACCTACGAGGAGATGGCCGCCACGCTCGGGCCGGCGCTCGACGGCCTGGCGGCCCGCAGCCGGCCGCTGCTCGTCGAGGCCGTGATCGCCCAGGCCGGCTGGTCCTGAGGGAGGCAGCGATGATCGGTGACATCCTGTGGGCGCCGCCGGAGGACTGGCGCGAGCGTTCTGAGATCGGCCGGTTCATGAACTGGCTGCGCGACGAGCACGGTCGCGCCTTCGATGACTACGAGGCGCTGCGGCGCTGGTCGGTGACGGACCTGGAGGGGTTCTGGGGGGCGATCGCGGAGTTCTTCGAGGTCAGGTTCCACAGCCGGTACGAGCGGGTTTTGAGCGATCCCAGGATGCCGGGCGCGACGTGGTTCCGCGGTGCGACCCTCAACTACGCCGAGCACCTCGTCGGCCGTCCCGAGGACCGCGACACGATCGCCGTCCACGCCCGCTCCCAGACGCGAGCTCCGATCGAGCTGACCTTCGGCGAGCTGGCCGCGCAGGTCGCACGGGCCCGTGCCGGTCTGCGAGGTCTCGGGGTCGGGCGCGAGGACCGGGTCGTGGCCTACCTGCCGAACATCCCCGAGACGCTCGTGCTGTTCATCGCGACGGTGAGCCTGGGCGCCGTGTGGGCGAGCTGCGCCCCGGAGTTCGGGGCGCGCAGCGTGATCGACCGATTCGCGCAGATCGCGCCAAAGGTCCTGGTGACGGTCCCCGGGTACACCTACCGCGACCGCCACGTCGATCGCCGCCAGCAGGTCGCCGAGATCCGGGCCGCGCTGCCGACGGTCGAGCACGTGGTCGGCGTGGCGTACGGAGAGGCCGCGCTGCCGGCCGATGTGATCCCGTGGGAGGAGCTGCTCGGCGCGCCAGGGGTGCTCGGGTTCGAGCCGGTCGCGTTCGACCATCCGCTGTACGTGCTGTTCTCCTCCGGCACAACCGGTCCGCCCAAGGCGATCGTCCACTCCCACGGCGGCCAGCTGGTCGAGCACCTCAAGCATCAGGGCCTGGTCTGGGACCTGAAGGCCGGATCGCGGCTGCTGTGGTTCACGACGTCCGCCTGGATGATGTGGAACGCACTCGTCTCCTGCCTGCTGCTGCGCTGCTCGATCGTGATGCTCGACGGCGACCCCACCTGGCCGGACCTCTCCGAGCAGTGGCGCCTGGCGCAGGAGCTGCGCCCGACCAACATGGGCGTCAGCCCGGTCTACCTGATGGCCTGCCGCAAGGCCGGATTGCTGCCCGGCCGCGAGTTCGACCTGAGCTCGATCGAGACGCTGCACACGGCGGGATCGCCGCTGCCCGCCGAGGGCTACCGCTGGGTGTACGAGCACATGGAGCCCTCGACGCTGCTCTCCAACGGGTCGGGCGGCACCGATCTCTGCACCGGCGTGGTCGAGGGGTGTCTCGCCCGGCCGGTCTACGAGGGTGAGATCGCCGGGGCGGTGATCGGGGCCGACGTCAGGGCGTTCGACGCCGACGGCGACGAGCTCGTCGGCGACGTCGGCGAGATGGTGATCACCGCGCCGATGCCCTCGATGCCGGTCGGGCTCTGGGGCGACGAGGACGGCAGCCGGATGCGCCGCAGCTACTTCGACCTCTACCCCGGCGTCTGGCGCCAGGGCGACTGGATCAAGCTCACCGAGCGCGGCACGTGGATCCTGAGCGGCCGTTCCGACGCGACCCTGAACCGCGGGGGCGTCCGCCTCGGCACCGGCGAGTTCTATGCGGTGGTCGAGGAGCTGCCGGAGATCTCGGACTCGCTGGTCGTCCACCTCGAGGACCCCTCCGGCGGGCCCGGTGAGCTGCTGCTGTTCGTCGTCCCCGCCGGCGGGGTGGCAATCGGGGAGCCGCTGATCGAGCGGATCGCCGCCGCGCTGCGCTCACACCTCTCGCCCCGGCACGTTCCTGATCGGATCGTCGGCGTCCGCGCGATCCCGCGCACCCTGACCGGGAAGAAGCTCGAGGCCCCGGTCAAGCGGATCCTGCTCGGAGATCCGGTGGAACGCGTCGCCAGCCGCGGGTCGCTGCTGGATCCGGCCGCACTCGACGATTTCGTCGCGATCGCCGGCCGCGCTGCGCGCGCGTGAGCGCGAGCCGGAGTGGTCGCGCCCGCGCGCGGTCGCTTATGATCTGACGCCGAGGTCGGGCCGGACGGCGGTCCGAGGGAGAGAGCGACAGAAGGGGACAGATGAGCACTCCGCTCGCGCCCTGCATCCATCGAATGGAGCGCACAGGTCCGGAACGGTGGTCGGCGCGCGGAGGCGACGTCGCCAGCCGGCTCGACTCCTGGTCGGAGATCCTGGAGGGCACGCACCTGCACTTCGAGATCAGCCCGACCCACCGGACGCCCGCCGGCTTCCGGGGCAATGTGGTGCGCCGGGCGATGGGCGACATCGTCCTCGTCGACTGCGCGTCGGCCCCCTTCCGCGGGCGCCGTGACCGCAGCACGATCGGCGCCGCCGGCCCGGTGGCCAAGGAGAACGTGCTCGGCTTCCAGTTCGTCTGCCGGGGCGTGGAGACGGTGCACGAGGGCGATCGGGAGATGACGCTGAGCCCCGGCAGCATCGCGATCTGGGACGGTCTGCAGCCGACCGACATCGAGATCGTCGAGCCGTTCCACAAGCGCACGCTGCTCTTCCCGCGCGAGCGGGTGCGGGCGGTGTGCCCGCGGCTGGACGAACTCGGGCAGCTGCCGTCGCTGGACCGGAGCGGTCCCGCGCGGTTGCTGGTGCGGTACATGAACGCACTGGCCGCAGAGCTGCCACAGCTCGACGCCGACGCCGCCGTCGCCGCCGCGAACGTCGCGCTCGAGCTGTTGCGCGCGGTGGTCGAGCCGGAACTGCCCTCCGGACGGGCCGCCGAGCGGGCGGCGCTGCGGGCCCAGATCCGTCGCCACGTCCGCAACCATCTCCAGGACTCGGACCTCGGACCGACGACGATCGCGTTCGCCTTCGCGATGTCGGTGCGGGCGCTGCACGCGCTGTTCGAGGACGAGGCCGAGTCGGTCGCGGTGATCGTGCGCAACGACCGCCTGCAGCGCTGCCTGGAGGACCTGCAGCGGCGCGACGCCGGCTCGGTCACCGAGATCGCGTTCCGCTGGGGTTTCAGCGAGACCGCCCACTTCTCCCGGGTCTTCAAGCGCAGGTTCGGCGCCACCCCGAGCGAGGTGAGGCATCTGGCGCAGCTCGGCGCGCAGGCCTCGCCGGCCGAACCCGTCTAGGCCTTCGGACGCCGGTCGACCAGCCGGATCGCCTTGCCCTCGCTGCGGGGCAGCGAGTCCGGCTCGTGCACGAGCACGGTGATCCGCAACCCCATGTGCTCACGCAGCCGGGCCACGATCTGCTCGGCGAGCGCCCGGCGCCCGTCCTCGTCACCGCGCCCCACGGCCTCGCACTCGAGCGTCAGCTCGTCGAGCACGTCGGGTCGCTCGACCGTCAGCCGGTAGTGAGGCGCGATCCCCTCGACGCTCAGCAGCAGGTGCTCGATGTTCGACGGGTAGACGTTGACCCCGCGGATGACCACCATGTCGTCGATCCGGCCGCGCAGTCCCTCGAGGCGCGCGGTGGTGCGTCCGCAGGCACACGGCTCGGTGCTCAGCCGTCCGATGTCGCCGGTCCGGTAGCGGACGAGCGGCAGCGCCTCCTTGGTGAGCGTCGTGAACACCAGTTCGCCCTCGGCGCCGGGGGCCAGGACGCGGCCGTCCTCAGGGTCGATCACCTCGGTGAGGAAATGGTCCTCGTTGACATGCAGTCCGTGGCGCTGCTCGACGCATTCGACCGCCACCCCCGGTCCACACATCTCCGAGAGCCCGAAGAAGTTGACCGCTCTGAAGCACAGCTCCCGGTCGAGCCGGTCGCGCATCTGCTCCGTCCACGGCTCGCCACCGAACAGACCGAGCCTCAACGGCAGGGTCGCCGGATCGATCCCCGCCTCCCGGATCGCCGCCGCGATCGTCAGCGCGTAGGAGGGGGTGGAGACGAGCACGTCGCCGCCCAGGTCGTGCAGCATCATCACCTGCCTGGCAGTGAACCCGCCGGAGACCGGCGCGATGGTCGCGCCCAGCCGCTCCGCTCCCTGGTGGAAGCCGAAGCCGCCGGTGAACAGCCCGTAGCCGTTGGCGTTGTGGACCAGCATCCCCGGGCGCACCCCGGCGGTGGTCATGCACCGGGCCATCAGGTCGGTCCAGTTGTCGAGATCGGCGCGCGTGTACCCGACGACCGTGGGCTTGCCGTGGGTGCCACTGGACGCGTGGATGCGGACGATCTCCTCGCGCGGGACAGTGAACAGGCCGAACGGATACGCGGCGCGGAGCTCCGCCTTGGTCATGAACCCAACCGCGCGCAGGTCCTCGAGCGACCGGATGTCCTCCGCGGCGGCGATGCCGGCGTCGGTGAGCCGCTCCGCTCCGCGCGGCTGCGCCGCGAGCACGCGCCGGACGGTGGTGCGCAGCCGCTTCAGCTGCAGCTCGCCGAGCGCGTCCCGGTCGAGCGTCTCGACCTCCGGCGCCCACATCCCGGCTGACTCAGGAGCTGCGGTTGTGGGCATCCCAGTGGCGCTCCAGGTTGTCGATCAACGCGGGGCTCAGGTGGCAGAGCGCCTGCTCTCGCGCGTAGGCCGACATGTACTGCCGGTAGACATCGGGCGGCTCGGCACCGATCCGGATCATCCGCCGGTTGCCGACCGCGCTCACCAGCCCCGAGTCGGTGAGCGCGGAGATCCGGCGGCGCATCGCCTCCTCCACCTCACCCGGCTCGACCACCTCGTCCACGAGCGGCTCCGCGTCGGGCTCCCCGGCACGCCACTCACGACCGGCGAGGATCGCCTGGCGGGCGGCGCGGTCGCCGACGAACCGGGGCAGGCGCAGATTGGAGGCCCCGGGGATGATCCCCTCCTTGCGGGCCGGCAGGTTCAGCAGGGCGCCGCGGGTGGCGAGCACGTGGTCCATGCAGTGCAGCAGCTGGCAGTGTCCACCGATCGCGAACTGCTCGACCACCGCGAGCCACAGCTTCTCGTGGATCGTGCCGTCCGAAGCCAGCGTGCCCCGGAACAGCTTGTTGACGTACCCCCAATCGCGCACCAGGTAGAACAGGAAGTCGATCTTCCCCTGGTACAGGTGGGTCAGGTTGATGCCGGCGCCGAACACCCGCTGGCCGCCGTACTTCTTCTGAGCCCGGTCGATCACTCCGCCCCGCAGGACGCCGAGCTGGATCTCGGGATGCATCTGGATCAGATCGACGGCCGCCTCGGTCTGGGCGAGCGTGGTGCAGTCCTCGGCGTTCAGGTGACGCGGGTTGCGGAGTTCGAGGAAGCCCGCCCTGCCCTCACGAGTCACCATGACCGGCCCGAGGTCGACGCGGCCGGTGGCGATGAACTCGTCGAGATGCTGGGACGCGGCGCGCGTCGGCGCCAGCATCGCCTCCAGCAGATGCGTGCCCTCCCGCGGCAGGGCGAGGATCCGGGCCAGGAGCAGACCCTGAGCCAGCTCGATCCCGCTCTTGTCGGCCAGGGGGCGCCGGCGCTCGGCATCCATCTCCTCGGGCGTCGGCACCAGTCCGGGGACGCGCTCCGCGGCCGCGTACAGCAGCTCGTCGATCCTGACCTGCCGGGTGAGACCGTCGGTCAGCTCCCCATAGAGAGCCGCGACGTCGATGTCCTGGCTGAGTTCTACTCCCATTGTGGTTGGGTCCCGGACGCGGGGGTGGGAGGCCGCAGGCTACAGATACGGCGTGAGCTCGGCGACCGCGTCGCTCGGTCCCGCGGCGAGCGGGTAGGCTCTCGGCCTGCTGGGACCGACCGAGGAGGAGAGATGGCTCGCCTGGTGATGGTGCATGGCGCGTTCAGCGACGCTCGCGTCTGGGAGCGGGTGACCCCGGGCCTGCAAGCCGCCGGCCACTCGGTGCAGACCCTCGACCTCCCCGGGCAGGGCGAGGATCCGACACCTGTGGAGCAGGTGTCACTCGACCGCTACGCCGCCAAGGTGATCGAGGCGCTCTCACAGGGACCGCCCGCGGTGTTGATCGGCCACAGCATGGGCGGGATGAGCATCACCCAGGCGGCGGCTCGAGCCCCCGAGTCGATTCAGGCGCTGATCTACGTGGCCGCCTTCCTGCCCGAGGAGGGCGAGAGCCTCATCGATCTGACCCGGCGCCCGGAGGCGGCCGGCGACATGATCCAGGCGAACATGCGCATTGAAGGTGAGCCGCCGGTGGGACGGCTCT
>DATJTS010000157.1:0-19084 GCA_035503035.1 Solirubrobacteraceae bacterium | reverse complement strand
GTAGGTTCGTAGGCTCGGCGCGATCGCCGAGCGCTGGCTCGCGTGGGCATTGCCGCCTCCCGGTTGGCCGGTTCGCCGGCCTGCTGGTTTGTGTGAATTCGCGCCACCGCTTTCACCTTTTGTTGGTTGTCGCGGGTGGCTGGGCGTAGCCGTAGATCCCGGCTCGCTCCCCGATCGGGCTCGACGGCAAAAATGGGCCGACGAGGCTGACGTGGCCGGCGTAGTTGCCCTCGATCGTCGTTATGCGCCCGTCCTTGAAAACCTGCTGCACGACACCGACGTGCTGGCTTTCACCAGGCCCAGGCCCGGACCCGTAGAACACGAGGTCACCAGGAGACGGCGTCGCGGTCGCCGGCAGCACCCTGCCGCCGTGTTCCTTCGCCCACGTGTAAAGCGAGCCGCTATATCCGTACTCGGTAGTCGAGCCTTCAAGCGGGACACCTGCCTTGATCCACACCCAGCTGGCGAAAAGCGCGCACCATTCCTCACACGGCCCATAGATGGTGCATTCGCTGCCCGGCGGGTTTTCACCCTGCCCGATCTGGCTTTCTGCGATTCTGACAATCCGTGAGCTACTGGCCGGGGTCGGCGCAGGCCCGGCTGTGCAGCCACCGCTGACGGGTTCCGCGAGCGCTGGGCTGCTCGGGCGAGGGGCGCCAGAGCCGGTGAAGCCGTACTGCACCGCTCTGGCCATGACCTCTTCGGCGTAGGCGACGGTCGCGTCACCGCACGCGCCGTAGTAGTGACATGCCGCTTCGTGATATTCGGCGTAGGTGCCGCCGGTCGGCGGGGCGCCCATGTCTTCGCGGAGAATCCTGGCGGCCGTATAGATCGCGTCCGCGGGGTCGTTCACCGATAGCGGGTGGCCTGGGTCGGAGTTGACCGCGTACCGTTCCCACAACGTCGGCCCAGGCCCCTGGCTGCATTCACTTTCTCGCACGTATGCGATTTGCATAGGCCCCGCGCAACCAGCGGAATTAACCCCGGCGCAGTCGCCACTGGAGCACTCCTGCTCAGCGATCGAGGCGAGGAACGACCAATCGATGTCAAAACGCCTGCCGGCGCCCTCGTACAAACGCAGCCGTTCCGGCGGGATCGTCTGAAGCGCATACGCCGAGGGAGTCGGACCGTCGACTTCTGAGGTCGATTCTGTGCTGCCCGACTGGCAGCCGCCGAAGCTCGCGCCGAGCACAGCGACAGCGACGCCGAACACGGCCAGCAAGACGGCGCAGGTGCTCGCCGAGCCAGCGAACAGCCACAGCAACAGGACGCGGCTGTGAGGGCGCTGCCCATTCATGCGGTGCCCTCCAGCCCCGTGACCTGCCACCCGGCCGAGCCTTTGGAGAGGACCAGCCTGATCGGGTAGTGGACGACTTCAGCGTCTGTGACAAGTGCCGTGGCGATCGCATGACCGGGAGCCTGCGGTGAGACGGCCACGCTTACGAGGCGAGGGTGAAGCGCTTTGATTCCTGGCGGCACCTCGCCCCGCGCGTGCTCGAGCGAGCCGACCAATGGGCCGCTGGCGTCGTTCACCTGGCTCGCGGGCGCGTGTCCGTACAGATAGGCGAGGTAGCCGTGCAGGAACGTGGCGGCGGTCGCCTTCGCCTCAGCGGCTATCGCTGGCGTCCATCGAGGCCTCGCTTGGCCCCGTGTGGACGGGGTGCTCGCCAGGCTGGGGCGAACTGGTCGACGGCTTTCGACGGCCGGGCGTCTGGGGCTCGTGAGGATCAGCCCGGCGGCGACCAGCAGCAGGAGCAGCCCGCAGACGGCGGCGGTACTGCGCTCGTGCCCCGCGATCGGCCGCTGTAGCTGGCGGCGTATCCAGCGGCGCGGGCTCACGGCTTCACCTCGGGGGTGATCGCCTGCAGCCGGTGGCGCGCGACCTTGGCCGTGTCGCGGCCCAGCTCGATGCCGAGGAAGTTACGGCCGAGACGGTGAGCTACAGCCCCGGTCGTCGCGGAGCCGCAGAACGGATCGAGCACCAGGCAGCGGCCGGCGTCGTTCTGGTGGCCACACGTTGGGCCCCACACACCGTCCTCGACGAGTCGCGTTGCGCGCTCGCGCTGCCAGGGCGCCCCGCAGATACCACACGCTGTGGGAGCGGTTCCGGCAAGGATGCATGGTTCCACCAGCTTTTCCGGGAACACCGCCTGCGCGCCCGGATAGCCTCGCCCCGTGACCTTCCACCACGAGCGGCGCTGGCGACCGTTGCCTGCACGCCGTTGTTCGTGTTGAGCACGCTCGCCGCGGCGGTCTTGGTAGGTGAGCCGTCCGCGGCGCGCAAACCCGGCGCTCGGGCAGTGGTTGGCGTCAGGTTCACGAACAGAGTCAGCGTCGTAGAAGTAACGCGGCTGCTTGGTCAGTAGAAAGAGGTACTCGTGCGCGCGCGTGGGTCGGTCCCGCACGTTCTCGGGCATCGGGTTCGGCTTCACCCAAATCACGTCCGAGCGCAGCCACCAGCCGCGCGCCTGCAGCGCGAACGCGACCCGCCACGGGATGCCGACGAGATCCTTCGGCTTCAGACCCGGAGGGGTCGGAGGCCGCTCACTGCGCATTCCACGGCGGGGCAGTTTCGGGTCCGGGGTCCGGTAGGTACGCCCACCGGAGGTGTATGAGTCGCCGAGGTTCAACCACAGCGTTCCGTCGCTTCGAAGGACGCGGTGGACCTCGTCCAGAACTGTGACCAGGTGCTCGACGTACAGTTCGGGTGTCGGCTCCAGCCCGAGGCATCCACGCCACGCGCCGCAGCGTTGACAGAAACGTCCTCCCTGAACGCCCGCCCGGCCCTGCCGCTCGTCGATCCCGAGCCTGCCCCGGGAGCGAGTCTCACAACCCGGGAGGAGGTCGCCACGCCGACCGCGCTGCATGGCACCCCAGGAGTGACGGCACTTCGGGTTGCCTCCCCAAGTTGCGGGTGGGAGTCCGTAGTCCCGCAGTCCCCAATACGGCGGGCTTGTCACACACGTCTGCGCCCACTCGCTAGGGAGTTCTCGCAGAAGTGAAAGAGCGTCTGAATTTTCTATGCGCCAGCTCATGCGAGTTCGTCCTCCGGGGTCGCGGGGTCAGTAGGTGGGTTGCTCTGCCGCGCTTTGAGGAGCCGCGCGACGGGCTCTTGGGTTGGGCTCGGTGCCTGCACAGCAGGCGGCGTGGCGCCGCTGGGGCTCGTGTCCGGCTTCACCGCAGGCGCCGCTGTAGCTGGCCGTCGGGGCGGCGTGGGTTCCTGGCCGAGCGCGTCGTCGTGCGAGGCGATCCGCGAGGCTCCCGTCGCGGGCGGCGACGTCACTGCAGGCGCCGGGGTAGCTGATGCCCCCGGCGCCGGAGCGGCGGCAGCCGGTGCCGGCGGCTGGATCGGGCTGGCATCGGCGGCGAGGCGCTCGGTGCGAGCGTGCTGCGCACGAGAGCGCTGGTCACATCGCCTGTGGGGGTGACCTTCGGTGGCTCGGGCTGCTGCTCGGTCGCCGCCGGCTTGCGATCAGGTCCGCGCGTCGCGCTGTCGGGCGCCTGTGCGGTGGTCTGCGCAGACCTGGGCTCGCCAGCGGGCAACTCGTCCTCGGACGGCTCGCCGCCGGGGTGCGCAGGCGACGGGATTGGCTTTGCCGGCGTCGGTGCGTGGGGCCCGCCGTGTGGCGGTGTGCCCGCTTCGCCCGGGGTTGGGGCGCCTGGCAGCTCATCCTCGCTGGCGCCCGTCGATGGCGGTGGTGAGCCTGGGCCGTGCGTCGGGGTTTCGTGGGGGCTCGGCGGATTCGGCGGGAGGTGCGCTTCACCGCCCGCTTCACCACCGCTGCCTTCGCCTGTGGGTCCTCCGCTCGGCGGCGGAGGTGGAGGGCTTCCACCTGCAGGTGGTGGTGGCGGTGGGGCGCCTCCACCTGGTGTTTCGCCAGAGGAGGATTCACTGCCGCCGCCGGATTTCGGCCAGGGCAGGTGCGGCAGTTTCGGAAGGCTAGGCAGACTCGGGATGCTCGGCAGCCCCAGCGTTGGGACCATCCGAGCGAGGCGGCTGGCGAAGTAGAGGTTCGCCAGGCGGTTGCCGTCCTCGGCGTGGTGGCCGACCGTGCCCGACAGCAGGTCGTCGGTCAGTTTCCTGCGTTGCAGGAAAATCGTCCACAGGAACGCGGCCTGCAAGCTGAAGGCAAGTAGCCATCCGAGGTTGCTGGTCGCGTTGTCAAGCGCGGAGCACACGGCCAAGACGACCGCGAGGATCAAGCTGTAGATGACCTTCCGCGCCAAGTAGCCGGCGAGCTTGCCCAGCCACCTGCGGAAAAACTCGTGGCCTCTGCCGGGAAAGATCCCGACGAGCAATGCGACTGGCGCGAACGCGAGCAGCGCCAGCAGCAGTATCTGCGCGAGAATCACCCCGACGGCGAGCGCGCCGAGCAGTAGGTAGGCGCCGATCTCGCCGAGCAGGATCAGGAAGGCAAGCAGAAGGCGCTGGTACTGCCCGCCCTTGCCCATCGCTTCTGCTGCCGGCTCGTCGGCCGGCCCGAGCGGGTAGGTGCCGCTGTTCTTGCTGGAGTCTGCTTCCGGTAGGTCTTCCCGGTCGCCGTGTTCGAGCGCTTCGTGCTCGGCGTTACGGTTTGGTGACTGAAACGGGTACTGCAGAAAATGGGTGGCGTACTTGTTGCGATTGTTGATACAGACCTTCCCGCCCTGCCCTTTTACTTCGGTGCCGTCTTCGAGTTGGTTTGCGAGCCGGGTTTCTTCTTCCGGGTTGGAGCTGAGGGGCCGTACCGCCTCCGAGTGCGGTTTTCCGTGGCTGACGGTCGCGCAGTGCTCGACCCCGCCGAACTCCAGCACCGTCCACGGGTTTAGGACGAGCAATTCAAAGAGCTGATCGCTTGCCGCGGTCTTGGCTTTTTCTTCGTTGCCGACGCTACCTTCGTTCGTCAAAGACAAGATCGCGGTGGACAGCTCGTTCGACAGCTTGCTCGCCGGCGCGATCGTCCTTTCTGGCTGTGTGACAATCCCGATCGCAAGCAGGAAGTAGACAAAAGAGACCGCGAGCGCACTCGCTGTTTGGGTGTACTGCCGCTGAACGAGCGCCTTCCACATCGCCCAGCAGCCGACGAGCACCACCATCGCGATCAGCCACGGCGTCCCGAAGGTGCTCGTGTACATATTGTGAATTGCCTGCGATATAGGCGCGAGAGCACCCGACCCTCGTGCGCCATTACCTGTAAGCAGGTTCAAGTTGAACGCCAGCGCGAACAACAAGATCACGCCGTTCGCCAGGAAACAGGTGACGAGCCACAGAATCTGCGCGCCGAAGTAGGCGATCATCGGCGCGACCCCGGAGGCGTCAACTCCGCTGGTGAATCCGACAGAGATCGCCGGGAAGTACTGGTCGAGCTCGTAGTGTTCGACCGGGTAACGACCGACCCATCCGCCGGGCGGTAGCTGTGGCGCTGGCGCGATGTTTCCGTACACGTCGTCGGCGAGCGCACCGGGGTGCGCGAGCACGACGAGCAATAGTGTGAGCCCGAGAATGACGGCGGCGCGGCGCTTGTGCCGGATCAGCCACCTCACCGGCCGCAGAAGGATTGAAGGCTTCACTGCTCGCTCCTCTCTGGCTGGCTGGGTGTGGTCATGAGCGCCTGCAAGAGGTGTGGGTAGACCAAGTCGATCTGCACCTCGCCGACGCGGCCCTGCAAATCACGCATCAGGCAGTGGCCGGCCCGGAACTCGCGTACCTTTGCGATCAGGTCAGGTGTGGGTGGCAGGCCGATGAATCGCAGGGCCGCCTCCGCGCCGGCATCGGAGTCCTGGCCGAAGACGAACACGACGCCGATCAGCTCGGCAAGATCACCGAGATCGGCGATCCTGTGAGTGCCAAGCAAAAGGGTCGCGTTGAAGGCGCGACCGAGCCTGACGAGACGGTGAATGATCTGCCGTCCCTGCGGGCTCGCCAGCAGGAACCAAATCTCGTCAAGACCGACGACCTTGTGCGTCGAGCGGTCGCCGGAAATCAACTGCAGCGCGTAGGCGGCGACAAGTGAAAGTGTCGCCACGGACACGCGCTCCGCGCGGGTGTACGACTCACGGCCGGCGGCAGGGTCCGGCAACGACAGCCCCGGCATACGGATCGTGGTGACGGGCGACTGCGCTTCCGCGGCGCCGGTTTCACCATTACCGAAGCCGAGGCGGGCAAGGCCGAAGTCACGGATCACCTGCAGCGCTTCACCGGCGTCCTTCGCGCCCGGCCGGTCGCTGGTAAGCAACAAGTCGGCTACGCGCAGCAAGCCACGGGAGCCCTCGCGCACGGTGTCCTTGACCGCGAGGGAAATTGCGTTCTCCCACTGCGCCGGGTTACCGGGAAGCAACTCCAGCAGGTATGAGACGGCCAGCTCCTCCCGCAGATCTGGTAGTCCGATCGCGAGCGGGTCCAACCGACCCTGCTGTGACTCCGCGCCGGATAGCTCGAGCACCTGCAGCCGCCCGGCGAGCTCAGGCAAAGTGTGAAGCCCGTGGTCGGGCTTCGGATCGAAGTCCACGACGACGCTGCCGCGTCGCTCGGCTGCGTACTCGATCGTCTGAGCGGCGACCGTCTTACCGCTTCCCAACGTGCCGATCAGAAGGACCGCCGAGGCGCGGTCTTCTCGCGGTGCCTGAGACGGGTCAAAACGGACTGGCAGCGGTGAGCCGGTCGGGGTGTAACCGATATATGGGCCGCGGTGAGAACCGACGATCCTGCTGGCCGTGGCGACCATCCCGCCGAACTGCTCCACGGTGAGCTGCTGGGTGTAGGCGCGCATCACGCCGCCCACCCGTCTGCGCCAGGGAGGTGCTCCAGCCAGAGCTGGTACTGCACTCCGGCGGGCCGGTGCAGGGTGACATCGCCGTACTGCTCACGGACAGCGGCGACCCTGCGCTCCAGCTCGTCCTCGCTGTCGGCGCCGACCGCGAGGCCGACCGCGCCGTAGAGCATCGGCGGGTGCCCGCCGGCCTGTAGCTGTGCCTCGTATTCGCGAGCAAGGACGCGGTCCACGCCCGCCAGCACACTCGGGCCGTGCGCGGCGCCTTGGACCTGCTCGTTGAAGGCATGCTCGACGTCGGCGATCCGCTTGCGCACGGCGCTCAGCGCCTGCCTGTTACCGAGCCAGCGACAGTGGACTACAGCGTCGACCGGCCACGGCAGGCTCTCCAGCGGCGCGTACAGAACCTCGGCGGTCCAGCCGGGGAACTCGGGTGCTTCGGCGAGCGCACCGACCGCGAGCAGCGCCTGATAGGAGCGACCGTGCTCGCTTTCGATGACGAGGTGCTGGTCGTGCTCGGTAACAGCGGCCTGGACGGGCCGGCGCAGGTCGTGCGTCAGCGGCTCGAACTCGATGCCGCCGCCTGGCGCTTGGACGATCAGTGCGTCGGGCGCCCAATTCGCGTCCAGCGTCGGCTCGCCCAGGCCACGGCAGGTGGCGCGCGCGAGCAGCCATTGAAGCTCGATCGTGCGCGCGCGGCGGGCATGGATGACCCCGGCGACGCGCTCGAAGATGCGCTGCTCGCGGGTGGCGAGTTCTGAAAGCTCGCTTCCGGTGATCGGGCAGGCGTCCCCGATCCCCGCGACCTCCTCCACCTGCCGGCGGACCCTGTCGACGGTGCGCAGAAGGCCAGAGCCGAGCCCGTCCGGTTTGGGGCCGGCGAGCGAAACGGCGAGGTACACCTCGGGGGTGTGGGAGCCGAGTTCCCGCAGCCGCTGCTCGTGGCCGCGCAGGTAGTGCTGCCACGCCGGCGGGTCCTGGTGGCGGGCATCGAGTAGCCCGTAGGTCTGGGCGACGTAGTCCTCCGCCGCAAACGCCCTGTTTACCCGCCACAAGGAGAAGTCGGCGGCGATCGTGTGCGCGAGGCGCTGCAGGCGGCGTTGTAGGGCCCACTTCCCGCCGTTGGGCAGGTAGGGGTAGGCCGTCATCGCCAGCCGGTACAGCGCGGCGCGGTCCTCGCGGCGGCCGACCAGGAGGTTGTTGTGCGCGTAGCGCAATCCGAAGGTGCTCATGGCCGGACCTCCACGACCTGGCCCTCGGCCAGCTCAACGACTTCACACAGCCGCTCGCCGCTACGCATCCTGTGCCCCTCGGCGCGACGGATGATCAGACGGCCACGGCCGGGGACTGCGACGACCTTGTGCGCGAACACGAGCCTCGCGGGGCCTTTCACCTTGCCGTGGTGAAGGACCGGCGAGTGCAGATCGGGCGCGACCCACACCTGCGGCGCCCACAGACGCTCCTGCTGCTCCGCACCGATTGCGCCATCCAGCGAGCGGCGGGCCGCTCTGAGCCGCAACGCCGCGAGCGACGTCAGGTAGCTGTGAGCTGGGCGGCCGTCAGGCGAGGACTGCCCGGCGAGCGTGGCGATCATCCCCGGCGCGATCAGCAGCCGAAGCGGCCAATCGAGCCAGTCCAATGCCACGCCCGCGAGCAACGTCGCCACGAATCCGGCGAGTCCGCCGAGGACCGCACCAGCTGCGCCGTTCGTGCTGGCGGCCAGCAGCGCCACGAGCGCGGCGACGATGCCGGCCACCACGATCGAGCGCTGGCTCAGCACCAGCACCCCGATCAGCGAGCAGAACGCCCAGCACAGCCACTCCAGCGGCACGCCGCCAGGGACCGGAATCCGCCGGCCGTCGATCGCGTATACCCGCCGATCTGGCTTGAAAATCCGCTGGTAACTGCGGATCGGGTGGGTGGAGTCACTCACAACCGGCTCCACTCACCCGAAGATCTGCTTGCCGATGGCTTCAGCCGCAGTGGCAATCTCAGACGGCGCGAACACCATCCACGCCACCGCGATCGCGGCGCACAGGAAAACGACCAGCTCGGTGTACCTGCGGTTAAGCAGGAACATCAAACTGACCACGCCCACGATCCCGCCGTACAGCTCGGTGGCGTACCCCGTCAGCAGCTTCGCCACGTTCTGCCCGACGTCGTTGCCCGAAGCGAGCGCGGCGACCGGGAACGCCATCGTGAAGCAGATCACCAGCAACCCTGCAAAGCCAATAAGTCTTTTCCGTGACACGCCAATCACTTCCTTTGCGCCTTCGCCGTTTCGGTCGTGGCGGGCTGTGTCGCAGTCACCGTCACACCGCTTGTGGTGGTGGGCACGCGGGATTCGGTGTTGAGCATCGAGAGCGCGCCGCGAATAAGCAGCAGCAGCACGCATCCCCACAACAACGCACGAGCCGCGATACGCGCCAGTCGCTTCACCCCGTCCGTCTGTGGCCGGGTGAAGCGGTCCTGGCTCTCACCTTTGTGGGTCCTACGAGAACTAGTCATAGGGCCGAAGGTAAGGACCGGCTGTGCTATTTACTACAAATAACCATTTACGTATTCACGTAAATACGTAATCACTTATTTGCGGGTTGAAACCGTGAACGCGGGCAGCGGCAATCGGCCCCGCTGCGCGGGGAGGCACACGGCTATATCGGCGGCGAGCCGGGGCCGCGAGTGTTAGGGAGTCAGGTGGGTTAAGCGTCGAGGCCGGCGATCGTCGCCAGCTCCTCGACATAGCCGCTGGCGCTCTGCGCCGCCTGCTCGACCAAGCGCAGGGCACTGAAGTCAGCGAGCGTGTACCACACAACTCGTCCGTCCTTGCGGCGACTCACCATGCCCGATTGGTAGAGCACGGCGAGATGCCGCGAGACGTTCTGATGGGTCGTCGCGAGCTCATCCGTGAGGTCTTGGACAGTCGCTTCCCCGCCCTCGAGCATCTTTAGGATGCGTATGCGATTGGGCTCTGCCACAGCCTGTAGGCGATGGGCCACAAAGTCCAAGAACGGAGCTGACATATTTGGGCTCATCACTTGCCTCCCTGTCCACGGCTCCCTGGGCGCAGCGGCGCGCACCTCCCAACGATGGGCGTTAGCTAACCCCCGCACCATCGTCAGAAGAGCCTCGCGTGCCGTTGGCCGGTTGGTGGGCCTTCCGTGTAACCCTTGGCTTACTTGCCTAGATAGTCGAACTGTCCCTGTCTTGGGCTTTGACCGACAGCGGATCGTGAAAGTGGACGCGCCGGTCCGACCGACGAGTAAATTTTGAGACGCGAAGCAGCCGGATTGGGCGTGATCTCGCTCTCGGGGTGGGCCGACCGCTTTGTCGGAGGCGCAGAACCCCGGGCGCCCCGCTGCCGCTCACGCGGATGAACACCCCTAGCTACGCGGCGGCGAGCTGCGCCTCGCCGCCGACGCTCCCGTACAGCGTGAGGCGCGGGACGGCCAGGCGAAACGGGCCGCACAAGAGACCCAACCCGCCAGGCGGCGAGGAGCGCGAGCGCAGCAACTACCACGACGCAGGCCGCGAGGATCATGCGACGACGATGAGGAGCCTGGATCTCATCGAAGGTGACCGCGAGCGGCTGTACCTCATCGGGAGTAGTCGGCTCCATACAAGGGGAATGTGAACTGCGGTCCCGGAGGAACAACCACTTCTGGCGCGAGGGCCCGGTGGGAGCTTCAGGCGATCATCCAGCGGCCTGGGCTGCGTCGGACTCCTTTATCCTGTCTTCGCTCGCGAGCCCAGTCTCGTCGGAGCGCTTTGAGTGCCCGACCGGCCACAAAACAGACTCTTTGCAGGTGTGTTCTAGTAGTTTGAGTGGACCTACGTAGAGAGTTCTCAAACTCTTGCACGTCCGCAAAATCCCTGGTCAGGCGGCTACTTCGCCGGGTCGGCAAGGGCGACAACGTGGCTCAGGAGTCGCCTGTGACGGTGTTTGAGGATGCGCGGGGTCCGAACGTGCGGGTGCTTCGGCAGGCTCAGCGGCGGCTCTCCCCGACCGAGCTGGAGGCGTTGATCGCCGAGTATGAGGCCGGTGCTCGTGTCTGCGAGCTGGCGAAGGTCTACGACCTTCATCGCACGACGGTCGCCAGGCACGTCGCCCGTGCGGGCAAGACTCGGCCGGTCATGACCGAGAGGCAGATTGACGAGGCGGTCGTCCTGTACGGGGACGGGTGGACGCTGCACGACGTCGGCCGCCACGTGGGGGTGGCGGATCAGACGATCCGGCGGGTGCTGGTGGAGCGGGCGGTGACGATCCGGCCGGGTGGGCGCAGGAAGGTCGCCGCGGTGGCGTGACGCCGCGTTTCGCGTGTTGGGAGGACCCGCAGACGCGGATTGCGCCTTACGGCCTCGGGGTCGTAAGGCCCTCCCATTTCGGCGTCCAGACCTCGGAATGGGGCGCATCGGTCGTTCTGGCATCGAGGTAGTCGCGAAGCATGGCGAGCGCGGGGTGGGTGTTGTCGCGGTGCCAGATCAGCGAGTGCGGGTAGATCGGCGTGGGGTTCTGGATGGGGATGCGGCGCAGGTCGTAGTCGTCTGGCCACAGGTATCTGGTGTGCTCGCATGCGAGGTTCGCGAGCGTCGAGGACTCGTGGAGTACGTCGAGCACGTACTCGGTGCCAAAGTGTGGGCCGACGCGCTCGATCGTGAGCCCGAAAGCGTCCGCGAGGTCGTAGTAGTAAAGGTCCCACTCGCTTCCGGGGAGCATCCCCGGCATCCAGATTCGCTGTCCGACCAGCTCGGCCAGGGTGACCGATCGTGCGACGGACAGGGGATGGGCGGGGCCGACAAGAAGCTGATGAGCATCATCGATGGCTGGCATCGCATCGATCTCTGCGGGCAGCCGCGATGCCGGGGAGCCCACGGCCCGAAACGATGCGTCGATGGTCCCGGCTTCGATGGCAGCGATGGCGGCCTGGGCGCTGTCCGCGATCCTCACCAGATCCAGCTCGATATCGGGATGGGCCTGGTGGAACGCTTGCGCTACGACGACGGCCGCGGTTCGGGAGGTCATGATGTCCAGGCGCAGCGCGCGTTGTCCGGGCCGCACGGAGTCGGCGGCGCGCTGCTCGACGCGCAGTAGCTCGCGGGCGTGCGGAAGGAATGCCTGGCCGTCGATGGTGAGCTGGGTGCCACCTGCGCTGCGGTTGAACAGACGGACGCCAAGGTCAGTCTCCAGCGTCGCCAGCCGCTTGGAGACTGCCTGCTGACTGATGGCGAGCTGCGAGGCTGCGATCTGGAACTGACCTTCCTCCGCGACCGCCACGAACGCTCGGACCGCTTCCAAGTTCATCCCTCACCATCCCTCACAACAACCTGTGGTTGTTCTCGTGCAACCGAATTTTGTTTGCCCAGAGGAGATTACACGGATGTAATGCGTCTATGCACATCTGTAGGTTGACGAGGCGGTCGTTGGGGCGGGAGTTCGGCTGGCTGTGGGTGGCCTATGCGGTCAGCGCCTACGGCTCCGGGCTGGCGCTCGGGGCGTTCCCGTTGATCGCGGTGCTGGCGTTGCACTCCGGCCCGGCTGAGGTCTCGGTGCTGTCCGCGGCCGGTCCGGCCGTGGGGGTGATGATCGCGGTGCCGCTCGGGCCGTGGGTCGAGTTCCGTCGTAAGCGGCCGGTGATGATCGCGATGGACCTGTTGCGCTTCGCGGTGCTGGCGTCGATCCCGGTCGCCTACGTCTTCGGCTGGTTGAGCTTCGTCCAACTGCTCATCGTCTCCGCCGTGGTCGCCGCGGCCAAGATCACATTCAACGCGGCCAGTGGCACCTATCTCAAGACTCTCGTGCGACCGGAGGATCTGCTGGTCGCCAACGCGCGGTTTGAGTCCACGAACTGGAGTTCGCTTGCGGTCGGGCCGCCGCTGGGCGGGGCGGCGGTCGGCTTGTTCGGGCCGGTCACGACGGTCGTGGCCGACGCGCTCAGTTACCTGCTCTCGGCGCTGGGCATCACTGCGATCCGTAGTCGCGAGCAAGCGCCACAGCGAGCTGAGAAGGGCCGAGCGCGGGCCGGTGACCTCGTGGACGGCTGGCGGCACATCCTGGCCGATCCCGTCCTGCGGGCGCTGTGGTTCAACAACATGCTCGTCGGCGGGCTGATTATGGCTACGGAGCCGTTGCTTGCCGTGCTGCTGTTGCGCCAGCTCGGCTTTCCGCCCTGGCAGTACGGGCTCGCCTTCGCCGCCCCTTGCGTCGGCGGGTTCATCGGCTCCCGGCTGGCCCGCCGGGTCGTTGCCCGCTACGGACAGCACCGCGTGTTTCGCGTTGTCGGCACGCTACGCGCTGTCTGGCTGATCGGCCTGGCCTTTATCCGCCCCGGTGTCATCGGCCTACTGACGGCGATCGTGGTTGAGCTGGCGATCATCATCAGCATGAGCCTGTACACCCCGGTCCTGGCGACCTATCGGCTGGAGCACACGCCGAAGGACCGCATCGCCCGCACCCTGTCGGCCTGGTCAATCGGCTCGCAGGCGTCCATCGCGATATTCACCGCTCTCGGCGGGCTGCTCGCTGGCCTCACGAACACCCGCACCGCGCTCGTCGTCGCGGGGCTGCTCATCCTCGCCAGCCCCCTGCTCTTGCCCCGTCGTCCGAGTTCCGCGCCCGAAGCTGACCGGGAACCGGCCACGGCCGACCTGGGCTCTCGGCAACCAGCGACAACCGCTGCACCGTCACCAGCACAGCTATGACCCGTGACCCGGCAGACTGGCGCTTGGAAAGGCATGGCAGTACCAGAGGCGTCGTGCGCGGCCACGTCGTCGCGGCGGTTGGCATCCTGCGCGATCGTCTGGCGGAGCCGTGGACCCTCGACAGGCTCGCGGACGAAGTTCATCTGTCCCGTTCTCAGCTCGTTCGGGCGTTCGACGCCACCGCAGGCACCAGCCCGATGGCATACCTACGCCAGATGCGGGTCAAGCAGATGGCGCGGCTGCTCGTCTCCACCGACCTGTCGATCGCCGAGGCGGCCCGCTCGGTCGGCTGGAAGAACCAGTTTCACGCCAGCCAGTGTTTTCACGCCCACACCGGCGTCTCGCCCACGGCATATCGCCACCGGCAGACGCCCACGACCCTGGAGGATTAGCCCCCGTGCGCAATGAGCAACGCCTGCCCAGCAGAACGCCCGAGTCCAGAGCTTTTGCCGAGCGCGTGCAGCTCGTCATGAGTCTCACGGCGCGCCTGAACGTGGTGCCGTTTGACGACCTTGAGGGCCGGAAGTCGCTGCTCAGCGAGATTTTCGGTCAGCCCATTCCTGATTCGTTGTCGATCCTGCCGCCCTTTTACTGCGACTACGGCCTCGGTGCCACTTTCGGCGAGCGGGTGTTCATCAACCAGGGATGCTTTTTCCTCGACCTTGGTGGCATCACGATCGGTGATCGGGTTCTGATCGGTCCCCGCGTGACGCTGAGCACTGCCGGGCATCCTGTCGAACTCGATGAGCGCTACGACTTCATCACCCACGCCCCGATCGTGATCGAGGACGAGGTGTGGATCGGCGCCGCCGCCACGATCACGCCCGGAGTGACCATCGGCCGAGGCTCGGTTGTCGGAGCGGGTGCCGTAGTCGCAAAGGACGTGCCGCCGATGAGCGTCGTGACGGGGACGAGCATGGTCGAACGGCGGCGCCTGAAGTCGGCCTCTGGCCTCCGGTGCGGGCTGAGCCGAGACGCGCGTGGGGCTGTCTAGCTGGTCATATGTCCGGGCGGCGCATCTTCCCTTCCGTCCGCCCGGTGGCAGCGCTAATCTGAGTGCTGGCAGAGAATATTTATCGACGCTTCGGCGCTGCACCCGGCTTCGGCTTGGGTTGCCCTCTTTTCTGGACTGCCGTTCCCGCGATCTGACGCGCCTTGGCGTGTCTGACCAGAAAGAGGGCCGTCATGATCTTCGCAGCCAGTTGGGCACTCAGCTCCCGCCTCTACGGTCTGGCGCAGCGGTTCTGCCCGAGCAACATCGTCCTCCGCCGTATCCACACTCGTACCGGGATCAAGTGGGGGCCGCTCGTCGGCCTCGCCGGGATCGTCGTCTATGGCCTGGTGATGGTCGCCTGCGGCACGATCGTTCGTGATGGCGGGCCGGGCTGGGTCAACCTGTTCTTCATCGTCGGGTTCTGGAACGCCTGCCGCTTCACGTTCCTGATCCCGACCTCAGTGGTTCGGTTGCTGCGGGTCCGCCATCAGGAGAAGGTGCTGCTGCGTGACTGGCAACGCGCCCACGCCACCGATCCCGAGACCGAGCGCATCGACGGTCGTGTCCCTGCCGCGCAGGCGTCATGAGCGCTGAGGACTGGTCACCGAGCGACCTGCCCGCCGTCTCCTACATCCGCGTCGCACCCACGACCACCGATGAGGCGGCCCGGCAGGTGGAGCGGCAGCGGGCGCAGATCGCGCTCGCCGCCGACCGTCTCGGGTTGCGGATGGCCGACGAATTCGTGGATGTCGGCTACTCGGGGATGAGCATGGACCGCCCCGACCTGCGCCGTCTACTCGACCACATGGCCGCTCATCGGGTCGGGTACTGCGTCGTCGCGACCCGTGACCGGCTCTCCGAGGACCCCGAGCACATGGCCGACATTGACGAAGCTGTGGATGACGCGCTGGTCGCGATCGTCATCGCCGCGGACCACACCGGCCCGGCCGCGGAGTGACCGCACTCCAGGGGCTCGCTGCCGTCAGGGCTTGAAGTAGCGAGTGCCGCGAGCTGCCACTGGGCGGTACTCGGCGCTGACCGGCTGCATGGACTCATTTCTCTACGGCGGCGTCGAACGCCCTTACCGGCTCAGGTCGCGGCCAGAGTCGATCTGCTGCTCAGGACCGTTCCGCCGCCGGGCCTCGTCACTGGCGGTCGCTTGTGCTCGACGGGCGGCAGCGTCGGCACGCTGGTAATCGAGCCGCTGCCCCTGGCCGCTGGGCGCGGGTCCGAGCGGGTCAGGGCCGGTGATGCCATAGCGGTCGCGGTAGGCGGTGATCGTGCGGAGCTGCTGTTCCCAAGCTGCGCGCCGCGCCGGGTCGGTCGGTGGTGGTCCGAGTCGTCGCACCCACGACTGGCTCTCTTGGATCGCTTGGCTCATGAGCGCATCGGCGCGTTGCTCGATCAGCCCTTGTAGCTCGGTGAGGGTGCGGTGCATGTCGGCGGGCATCAGACCGCTGGCTTCGGGGATCAGCCCGGCGATGTAGCGGGGTCGGCGGCGAGAGCGGGTGCCGCCGGAGCGGGCAGCGGTCAACTTGGCGAGTCGAGCGGCGAGCACGGCGGCGGGATCATTGGCGTCATCGAGCCCGCCCGCTCGGACCGCGCGTGACAAGAGCTGTTCGGGGTGGTGCCCGTCTGCTTCGGTGCGGCGGAGCTGGGCAACCAGCGACCCGAAAGACTCCCCGCCCACAACCGCGCCCGCGTGATCGTCGGCCAAGCCGCTGCTCGTGACGGCGGCAGCGAACCGTTGGTGCTGGGCGGCCTGGGCGATGGTCTCGTACTCGGCCGCTAGCTGGGTGATGCTCGACCACTTCGCCTGCTCGGCCTCGATCGTCTCGTGCGCGGACTTCTCGGCCCCCTCGTGCTGGAGTACCCCAAAGAGGATCGTCCGGGCGGTGACCTCATCCTCGTAGTCGGGCGTGTGCTGATGCTCCTCAAGATGCGCCTCGTCGGTCGCGACATAGGCGACGTTCGATAGACGGCCTCGGGTCATCGCGACGTAGAACGCCTCACGAGTCATCGAACTGCCGTGGACGACCAAGTGGGCGGTGTCCACGGTGGCACCTTGGGAACGATGAGCCGTCAGGGCATAACCCAACTCGACGTGCTCGGCCACATACGCGGCGGGCAGCGTGACCCGGCCGCGCCGCCCACGCGCACCGAGGCGCTGCACGGTCAGGTTCCCGTCCTCGTGACTCTCGATGACGGTCCAGGCGTCGCCGTTCTTCACCCACGACCTGCCGGTGGACAGGCGGCGATCGTTGTTCCGGGTGACGATCGTGTCGCCCTCGCCGGCGACCGTGCCGTCGTGCAGGGCGACGCCATCGACGGCGACCTGACCGGCAAGTACCCGCTCAGCGCGGGCGCGCTGATTGAGGGCGGTTACGGTTTCGCTGGTCTCGGCGATCAGGATGCTCGACCGCCCGGCTGCGATGTCGGTCTGCCAGGCGTGGTAGGCGGCGTCGAGCATGGTGTCGTGGTCGCCGCCGACGATCCGGCCCTGTTCGTCGTAGAGGTCGATCACGTCCGTATCGCCACGCCGCAGCCGGAGCGAGGCCGCCTTCTCCCACTCGTTCTTGAAGCGACGGATGTCGGCCAGCTCCGGTGCCCCGTCCTGATCGGTGCTGTTGCGGTCGCGGACGAGTAGGCCGAACGCTCCACCCGCGTCCACAGCGGCGAGCTGCGCGGGGTCACCGGCCAGCAGCACCTTTGCGCCCACGTCGACAGCGTGGGCGGTGAGCTGGTCGAGCAGCATCGTCCCGGCTAGGGATGCCTCATCCACGATCACTAACTGCCCGGCCCGCAAGTCCCAGCGGCCGTGATCGTGCTCGTAGAGCCACTTGGCCGTGTTCTCGGTTGGGATGCCCAAGTCACCGGCCAGGACTTCGGCCGCGGCGGCGGAGGGGGCGAGGCCGATCACGCTGCCCGGCCCACGCTCGGCCTCCCATGCGCGCCGTAGCGCGCCGAGCGCAAGGGTCTTGCCTGCCCCGGCCGGGCCGACCAGCACGTCCACCGTTCGACCCGAGACGGCGATGCGCTCGACCACGCTGCGCTGATCGGCCGACAACACCCTGCCTTGCTCATCCGGGAAGCCAGCGATCCGAGCGGCACCGGCCGGGTCGAGCGCCGGGCCGCTCGTAGCGCGGGAAAGATCAAGCAGCCGATGCTCCGCCGCCAACAACGCGGTGGACGTGTAGATGATGGAGTGGCGGGGCCGGAACACGCTGGACCCGTCCGGTCGGGTGAAGGCGGCGGGGGCGGCGGTCAGCTCCGGCGGGGTGAGCCGCAATGAGACGGCCTCGGCGGCATCGGTGATGAGCCCGATCACCGCCTCCCGATCACTGACGGAAGCGAACCGCAGGCCCATCGTCTGCCGGGACGCCTCCGCCGACAAGTTCCACCGGCCCCAGGTCGAGCGCTTCTCCTGCACCTGCCCGACCACGACCTGACCGAGCGCCACGACCTCGTCACGGCCCACGTCCTCAGCGCGCAGGAGCGGATCGGCGCCGCTAGCGAGGACGTGCTGCGCCCAGCCCGCCGCGTCCTGCCCGAGCAGACGGTCGGCGCGGCGAAGCCATTGGTCAGTCAGCTCCGCCAACGACTCGTGCGTCTTGTCGGGCCGCGTGGACAGAACTCCGCGATCAGCTCGTCGGGCACGCGGACGATCTCCCACGCCGGGTTCCGATCCCGGCCCCGCTCGCGTTGCTCCCACCCAACCCCGAGCGCGCGGGTCATGCGGTCGGCCAGCACGGCGTTGTAATGCTCGGAGATGGCGACGACGGCCTGGTGCATCGGCCGCCCGTCCAACGATCGCCATTTGCCGTCCTCGCCCTGCACCTTGTTGGCGATCACGACATGCGTGTGCAACTGCGGATCGTCCGCCCGCGAGTCGTAGTGGTCATAGGCGGTTGCGATCAGCCCGAGGGTTGCGACTTGTGCAACTCCGGCGTGCCCGACTCGAGTGGCTGCAACGTCGCGCTCCATCAGCGCAACTACGTCTGCAACGGCCTGGTGGTGCGCCTCCACGATCCGGGCTTGCACGGCTGCGTCGGCAACCGCCCACAGAGCGGACACGCTCTTGGGGACCGAGAACGTGTAGTCGTACCCCGCCACTGTCCGGCGGGTCCCGTGCTCGCGTTCCTCGCCCTCGATCCGCTCGACCGCCGCTGAGCATTCGTCGGTGCTCAGGTCCGGGTCCAGATGCTCGACCCGTTCGCTGATCCGTTCCTCGACCGTCTTGTGACGGAAGTACGGCAGACCCAACGGCTCATCGCTGATCGGATCACGGCCCTGGCCGAGCAGACGCCGCAGTTGATCTTCGGTCACGGTCCCGCCGGGCTCGATCTGTTGGTCAGGGGTGCCGAGACCGTGGATGCCGGTTCCGAGCCAGTAGCCGGGCGGCGTTCCCTTCTCCGCGTAATAGGAGATCAGGGGTTGAGTCAGGCTCCGGTGCCCGTCGCCAGCGGCGACCGACTGGAGCAGGTACTTGTAGCCGTCCCCGGCGGACATCACACGCATCGAGACCGTCACGCCGGTCAGGTGCGCCGGGGTTACCTCGTGGTGCAAGAGGTGTGGACCGGCCGAGAGGATCGTCACCGAGCCAGTGCTGGCTCGATGACGGATGAGGGGGCGCCTGCGGGGCCGC
>DATJTS010000156.1:0-15463 GCA_035503035.1 Solirubrobacteraceae bacterium | reverse complement strand
TGCACCGGCTCGAACGTCGAGGGATGGTGGCGTTCGGGGTTGAGGTTGGCGCTCGCCGCCAGGCCGAGCGAGCCGACGCAGGCGGCGGCCAGGTCGGAGAGGATGTCGCCGAACAGGTTGGAGGCGACGATCACATCGAGTGACCGCGGCCGCAGGACGAGCTCGGCGCTGAGCGCATCGACGAGCACGCTCTGCAGCTGGACCCCGGGAAACTCCGCGACGGTCTCGGCGACGACGCGGTCCCAGAACGGCATCGTATGGATGATCCCGTTCGACTTCGTGCAGGAGACGAGCCGGCCGCTGCGCTCGCTCGCCAGGCGCGCCGCGTAACGGGCCACCCGGGCGACGCCGTGACGGGTGAAGCGTGCGACCTGAGTCGCCAGCTCGCCGTCGGCTCCGCCCTCGCTGGAGTACTCGCCCTCGGTGTTCTCCCGCACGACGACCAGATCGATCCCGTCGCCGTCCGCCAGCGGCGCCGGGACACCTGGGAACGAACGCGCCGGGCGCAGGTTGACGTACTGGTCGAACGTCCGGCGCATCGGGATCAGCAGGCCCCACAGCGTCTCGACGTCCGGGATCTCGGGGTCGCCGACCGCGCCGAAGAAGATCGCGTCGTGGCCGGCGAGCGTGTCGAGCCCGTCGACCGGCATCATCCGGCCGGTCCGGCGGAAGTGGTCTGAGCCCCAGTCGTAGTCGGCCCAACGGATCCGCGTGCCGTCGCGGGCGGCGGCACGCTCGACCACCTCGATCGCGACGGGGAGGATCTCCAGACCGATCCCGTCACCCGGGATCGCGGCGATTCGCAATGTGCGGCTCATCGGGGCCACTCTCGCAGACCGCTAGCGTCAGAGGAGTCCGCCCCGTCTCCGAATGAGGTCATCGCCATGTCTGCAAGCGAGGTCAAGATTCCCGGGCCCGACCACCCGATCACGATCGAGCCCCGCGAGGGCCGCGTCGTGATCCGCGCCGGCGAGCGCGTCGTCGCCAATACCGAGGCCGCGCTCGAGCTTGCCGAGGCGAGCTACCCCGTCGTGCTCTACGTGCCGTTCGACGACGTCGATGGACACGTGCTGCAGCGCAGCGACTCCACGAGCTACTGCCCGTACAAGGGCAACGCGTCGTACTTCACCGTGCGGACCGATGACGACCTCCTGGAGGACGTCGCCTGGTGCTATGAGAAGCCGTACGACGCGGTCGCCGAGATCCGCGGCCACGTCGCGTTCTACGCCGACCGGGTGATGATCGAGAGCTGAGTTCGGAGGCGGGTGGGCGAGCTCAGTCCTCGCCCACCGCGAGCGAGATCCCGCAGGCCGGCAGGTCACCGATGCCGCCGCCGGCGACCCGCACCACGTCGTCGTGTCCGACGCGCCGCAGCAGGCTGGCGGCGAACGCGGCACGTGCACCGGCAGCGCAGGCGACCGCGGTCACGCGGCCTTCCCTGGCGCGGGGCAGCGTGGCGATCTCGGGCAGCCGGACCAGCGGCAGGTGCACCGAGCCCCTCACGTGCCCCGCCAGCCACTCGGCGAGCTCGCGCGCGTCGACGAGCGCGACCTCCTCGTCGCGCAGTCCGCCCGCGAGACGCTCGATGTCCCACGCCAGCGAGTGCGAGACGGTGAGACCGGCTGCCCACCACGCGTCGGTGTCCGCCACCGCGATTCCCGTCAGGTTCCAGAAACCGACCGCCTGGAGCGTGCTCGCGGTCTGGGCGCCCGCCCGCTTGTCACTCGCGATGATGACGAGCGGCTGCTCGGGATCCAGCGCCCAGCCGGCGCGTGTTCCGAGGCCGGCGGAGGCGAGCGGCAGGTTGATCGCCCCCGTGAGGTGCCCGGCGTCGAACTCGTCGGGAGTCCGACTGTCCAGAACGGTCACGCCGCGATCGCACAACTCGACGAGCGCCCCGGACTGGAGCGCGGGCGGCTCGCCGGGGAACGGCTGCTCAGCGGGCCGGTTGAGGCCGACGATCCGCTCGATGTTCGGCGGGCGGCTCGGCAGGCTCGCGGTCACCGTCTGCACGAATGCGTCGCGGTCGAGCGACAGCGGCCGGTTGTGACGGCGCTCGTAGCCGATCGTCGAGGAGGTCTTGTGGCTGAGCCCGGCGCCACCACACAACGAGCCGCCGACGTGGGCGGGCCACAGCTCCACGCCGTCGGGCAGTTCGGACAGCAGTTGCGTCAACGTCTCATGCAGGGCGTGGGCGCCCTCGGCCGGCTCGTAGGCCAGGTCGGGCCGCGCCACGTCGCCGACCAGCAGCGAGTCGCCGCTGAGCAGCATCCACGGCTCCTCGCCACGACTCGTATCGGCGATCGCGAACGCCAGATGCTCGGGCCGGTGCCCGGGAGTGCCCAGCGCGGTCAGTCGCAACGCGCCGACGATGATCTCCTCCCCGGCGGCGACCGTCCCCGGCTCATCGCCGGACCCATCCGCGCGCCGCGGCCGGTGTGCCCGCGCTCCGGTGGCGGCCACCAGGCGCGCCCGGCCCGAGACGTGGTCGGCGTGCTCGTGGGTGTCGATCACATGGGCGATGCGCAGCTTCTCCTGCGCCGCGATCCGCAGGTACTCGTCGATGTCCCACCGTGGGTCGACGACGACGGCCTCGCCCCCGTCTGCAAGCAGATATGAAGCGCAGCCCAGATCACGATGGAGGATTTGTCGAAAAAACACGGAAGGGCCTCTCAGGCAAAAAGTCGACTCGTTCAGTCGACTTTATATAGAGCACCCGCGAAGGGTCGTCAATGGCCCGAAATCCGCCCGCATTTGAGGCGAATTGCCGATCTGACGCGGGCTCGAGGGCGCCGCGGGACCGGCGATCTCAGGGGGTCTCACCGGCCACGACAACCCGGTCACGCCCGGAGCGCTTGGCCTGAAGCAGGGCCGCGTCGGCGGTCAGCATCAGCTGATCCAGACCCTCCTCGGACCCCAACGTGGTCGCCACGCCGACCGACACCGTCATGTCACGGCTCGGACCGAGATGCGCCTCGCGGATCGCCGCGTTGATGCGGCGCGCCAGCGACGTCGCCTGGGTGAGGTCGGTCCGGGGGAGCACGACACAGAACTCCTCGCCGCCGGTGCGACATGGGATGTCGCCGGCGCGGGTGTGCGCGCGCAGCGCCAGCGCGAACGCGCACAGCGCATCGTCCCCGCACGCATGCCCGAAGCGATCGTTGATCGACTTGAAGGCGTCGATGTCGAAGAACGCGACCGACGTCGGGTGGCCGTGCCGGCGGCCGTCCTCGAGCGCCACCTGCAGGGTGCTCTCGAAGTGGCGGCGGTTGTAGAGCCCGGTGAGCGCATCGGTCAGTGCCTGCGTGCGCAACTGCTCGCGCTGCATGCTGTTGACGTAGGCGATCGCCGCCAGCGTGGCGAACCGCTCGATCAGCGTGAGCTCGTAGGGCTTGAACCAGACGTCGTCGTCCTCACGCCAGATGTTGATCGTGCCCTCGACCTCACCGCTCACCCGCAGCGGGGCGACCACGATCGACTCGAGATCGCTCGTCGGCGTCCCGGGGATGACGGCGATGTTGAGATCCTCATCTCCGGGGGCGCTGTACATCAGCTTGTTCTGCAGCACCGCCTTGCCGGTGATCGAGGCATCGAGCCGTGGGTTGGAGGCGAGCGTCTCCTCGACATAGCGACCGGTGGCGAGCAGGGGGATGCCCACGCGCTGGGCCCAGTCGACCTCGTACACCGCAAGGCTCGTATACGGGACGATCGGCAGCAGCGCGTCGGCCATCGCCTGGACCGTCTCCTCGAGCGACTGGGCGGAGAGAATGCCTGCGCTCGCATCGATGATCGCCTCGAGGCCGGTGACCAGCCGATCGCTCGTGGTGGCGTCCGGACTGCTCGGTGAAATCAGCGCTTCTTGACGTGGCATGGGATCTGTCGCAGGGTTGATCGGACGTACCTCAGGGATGCTTGAGGAATCCTCCGATCGAGCGGACGAAGGTCGGCGTTCGTCAGGCATCACCGGGATGGCGGTCGCTGAAACGTGTCGCCGCCTCCCAGGCGGCACCGTGCGCCAGCAGCTCGCGGTCGCCGCGGAAACGACCGACAAGCTGCATCCCCACCGGGAGCCCCGACGCGGTGAACCCGGCCGGCACACCGAGCACCGGATGGGCTGAGACCGTGATCCGGGTGCAGGCTCGCATCCACCCCAGGTAGTGATCCATCGCCACCCCCGCCACCTCCCGCGGGTATTCGAGCTCGACCGGGAACGGCGCGACCTGCGCCGACGGCGCGACGATCAGGTCGAACCGCTGCAGGAGCTCGGCGATCCGCCTGAAGATCTCGCCGCGCGCGCTCTGGGCGCGGGCGATCGCCGGCCCGGACAGCTCCATTCCCCGCTCGACGTTCCAGACGAGCGTCTCCTTGCTCGTCCGCCGCAGCACCGGCAGCTGGTCGGCGAACGCGCGGGCGAAGCCGAGTGCGCGCAGCGTCTCGAACGCGGCGTCGGCCTCGGAGACGTCGGGCGCGACCTCCTCCACCACGGTGCCGCAGGCCCGCCAGCGCTCCCGCGCCTGGTCCATGACCGCCGCCACCTCCGGCTCGATCGGCAGGCCGCCGACATCCGGCCACCACCCGATCCGCAGCTCAGCGAGCCGGCTCGGCTCTGGCGCGGCCAGAAACGCCGCCGGATCGCCGTGTGAGAGCGGCGCGCGATGATCCGGACCGGCGATCGCGGCCAGCATCAGCGACAGATCCTCGACCGAGCGCGCCATCGGGCCGAGCACCGCCGACGGATCCCAGACCTCGCCCGGCTCGGGGCTGGGGACGAGCTCGGGCGTCGGCCGCAGACCCACGACGTTGTTGAACGACGACGGGTTGCGAATCGAGCCGCCGTGATCGGAGCCGTCGGCGATCGGGATCATTCCGGCGGCGAGGGCAGCCCCAGCGCCGCCGCTGGACCCGCCGGCCGAGCGGTCGAGCGCCCACGGGTTGCGGGTCACGCCGAACACCTCGTTAAACGTGTGGGACCCGACGCCGAACTCGGGCGTGTTGGTCTTGCCGACGATGATCGCCCCGGCCTCGCGCAGGCGCGCCACCATCAGCGCGTCGCTCGCCGGCACGTGGTCCGCGAACAGCCGCGAGCCGTACGTCGTCCGCATCCCCGCCGTGTTCTCGAGGTCCTTGACCGCGACCGGTAGCCCATGCAGCGGCCCCAGCGGTTCGCGGCGGGCGATCCGGGCGTCGGCGAGGTCGGCCTCGGCCAGCGCCCGCTCGCCGTCGAGCGTCACGATCGCGTTCAGGCGCGGGTTGACCTCGGCGATGCGCTCGAGGTGCGCGGCGACGACCTCGCGGGCCGACAGCTCGCGGTCACGGATCGCGCGGGCGAGCTCGCGCGCGGTGCGCCAGTGGAGCTCCTCAGGCACGATCGGAGGATGCCACGCGGCGCGGCGTGCGACCCCGGCGGCGGGCCGGGGCCGTGGACGGTTAGACGAGGCGGTGTCGCGCGCTCAGGGCGCGACGTCGCCCATGTGGGCGGGGCCGATCTGCTCCTCGACCTGGGCACGGTGGGACTCGAGGATCGCGTCACCCTTATGGCGTTGGATCCCGAGGTAGTACATGAGGCCGATCGCCGCCATCACGCCGATGAACTCGTAGGCGCCGAAGCGGAAGTACCACTTCGATCCGTAGACCGCGGCGCGCGGCCAGGCGATCTGGAACGCGGTGAGCGTCCCGTAGACGACGGCGAAGATGTTCACCGGCAGCCCCCAGCGGCCCATGTTGAAGTACGGGCCGTGCTCGGCCCGCGGCCACTCGCCGCGCAGGCGCCGGTAGAGCATCGAGCCCGTCACCGCCAGATACGGCAGATAGAACATGATGATCGCGACCGAGGTGAGGGTGAGGAACGCGTCCTGGTTGCCCACGTTGACGACCAGGAGGATCAACGAGAGGCCACCGACGAGGAGCGCGGGCACGATCGGAACCCGCCGCTTGCCCGACACGCGCGCGATGTGATGCCCGAGCGGCAGCCGTCCGTCGCGCGCCATCGAGAACAGCATGCGGATGCACGCGGTGACCACCGCCAGCGTGCAGACCATGATCGCCAGCGCCGAGTCGAGCAGGAAGATGTTCCCGAGGGTGTTGCCGAGCGCCTGCTTGACGATGTACGGCAGCCCGAGCAGCGGGATGTTCTTGTCGTTGATGTTCTTCACCGACATGAGCGCGAACAGGATCAGCAGCGCCCCGATGAAGGCCGCCGCGGCGAGCGCTCGGACGATCGCCATCGGCGCGTTGCGGCGCGGATCGTTCGTCTCCTCGGCGAGCGTGCCTGCGGTGTCGAACCCATACATCACGTAGGCGCTCATGATCCCGGCGACGAGGAACGCGCCGAAGTAGCCCCACTTGTGACCCGCGCCGGTACCGAGCGTGTGGCCGACGACACCGAGCCCGCGGTGGAGATGGAAGAGCAGCAGGATGACCAGGATCGATGAGCCGATCAGCTCGGCGATCACGCCGATGTTGTTGAGCGTCGCCATCACCCGAACGCCGAGCAGGTTGATGACCGTTGCGAACACGACCAGGATCGCGCCCAGGATGAGCGCATTCTCGGCGCCGTCCTTGGTGCTGTAGCTGCCCGCGTTCGCGGCGCGGATCGCCGCCGTTGACCCGATGAACTGCAGGTGGACCGACACCTGCGGCAGGACGACCTGCCAGGCGACGGCCACCGCGGCGACGGTGACGATCGATCCGATGATGAGGATCCACCCGGTCATCCACGACACCCCGTCGGCGCCGATTCGCTTCGACCACTGGTAGACGGAGCCCGCCAGCGGGAACTGCCCGGCGAGCTCGGCGAAGCAGAGAGCGACCGCCATCTGGCCCGCGAACACCACGAACCACGACCACCAGACCGCGGGCCCGCCGTTGCCGAAGCCGAAACCAAACAGCTCGAAGACCCCGGTGAGGATCGAGATGTAGCTGAACCCGGCCGCGAACGACGAAAAAGAGCTCAGCGAGCGGTCGAGCTCCTGCTTATAACCGAAGCCGGCCAGCTCATTAGAGTCATCCGAGGTGTGGCCTGTAGGTGAGTCGAGGGTCGCCATCCGCGGGTTATATATCAGTTGTCGAATGGTGTCAACGACGGCCTAAAGCCGCCGATCTCGGCGCATTTCTGGGCCGGCGAGAGGCGTCAGAGGACGGAACGGATCGCCCGCTCGAACGCCTGGACGTGCTCGCAGAGCAGCCGCGCAGCCCGCTCGCCATCACCGTCCGAGATTGCGGTGAGCAGCTCTCGATGCTCGGCGATGTGTGCGGGCAACTCGGGCATCCGGTCGACCGCGAGGTACCAGATGCGCAGCGACAGGTTGAAGTACGTGCTGCAGCTGTCGGCGAGGTACGGGTTGTCGGCGCAGCGATAGATGAAGCGATGCACGCGGGCATCGAGGTCCATCAGGGCGTCGTCGTTCCACGAGGAGGACTCCCGCCCGAGCTCGGCGCTCAGCGCGTCGAGCTCGGCGCGCCTGGACGGGGTGAGCCGTTCGGCGGCGCGGCGGGCGGCGTGCGGCTCGACGATCGCCCGCACGTCGCTGATCTGAGCCAGATCGGTGATGTTGATGTCGGAGGCGAACGTCCCCCGCCGGGGGAAGACCGTGACCAGCCGCTCGAGCGCGAGCCGCTTGATCGCCTCGCGCACCGGCGTGCGCCCCATCCCGAGCTCGGCGCCGACGCGATCCTCGTCGATCGGCTGACCCGGCTTGATCTTCAGCGTGACGATCTGGTCACGCAGTCCCTCGTAGGCGCGATCCGCGAGCAGCCCGGGGCCTGGCTTGAGTTCCTTCACCGGTGAGGGGCGGGAGGAGGGCATGGGATCGCGCGCGGTCACTCGGTAATATATCTGCTGTCGGGGTTGGGGATTTCAGGCTCTCACGGCCACTTTTCTCGTGCGGGCCGTCCGGGCCGCCAGCGCCGCCAGCGCCGCCGGGTCGGCGCGCGGTCGATCTCCAGGCCCCCACGGCGCGCTTTTCTCGCACGACGCCGTCCACCCGAGCCGCCACCGCCGCCGCGTCGGCGCGCGGTCGATCTCCAGGCCCCCACAGTGCGCTTTTCTCGCACGGGGCTGTCCCTCCGGGCGCCCACCAGCGCCCCTCCGGCCCGCAGTCGATGTCGAGCGCCCCACGAGGCTGTCGCTCAATTCCTGCTGCTGGGTGACCGGGGCGCTCGGCGTGTGTGTGCACTTTTCTCGCTCGGGGCCGTCCATCCGAGCCGCCAGCGCCGCCGGGTCGGCGCGCGGTCGATGTCCAGGCCCCCACGATGGACTTTTCCGGCGCGCGGCCGTCCCTCCGGCGCCCCACCCGTGCGGTCGATGTCCAGCCCCCACGGATCAGTCAGAACAGCCGGCCCGCGACCGGTCCGCGACCACTCACCGCGCGCGAGGCGGAGGCTCAATGGCCGGTTGATCTTGCGCTCGCCCGGAGATATATTAGATGGATGCCAGGGAGGCCCGGCCGACGTGACGGCGGTCCATCGGCCGGTCACAGCGCGAACCGAGGGAGGACTTGGGATGAGCTATGACGTTGTGGTCGTCGGTGGCGGCGCCGCTGGATCGATTATCGGCGCGCGACTGAGCGAGGACAGCTCAACGCGCGTCCTGGTCCTCGAGGCCGGGCGCAACGACTCGCTGTGGGACCTCTACATCCACATGCCGGCGGCGCTCTCGTTCCCGATTGGCAATCGCTTCTACGACTGGAAGTACGAGTCCGAGCCGGAGCCGCACATGCACAACCGGCGCATCTATCACGCGCGCGGCAAGGTGCTCGGTGGCTCGAGCTCGATCAACGGGATGATCTTCCAGCGCGGCAACCCGCTCGACTACGAGCGCTGGGGCGCGGACCCGGGCATGGAGAACTGGGACTACGCCCATTGCCTGCCCTACTTCAAGAAGATGGAGACCTGCCTGGCCGGCGCGGACGAGTGGCGCGGGGCCGACGGGCCGCAGAAGCTGGAGCGCGGGCCGGTGACCAACCCGCTGTGCGGCGCCTTCTTCAAGGCGGTCCAGCAGGCCGGGTATCCGCTCACCGACGACGTCAACGGCTACCGCCAGGAGGGGTTTGCCGCCTTCGACCGGGCGATCTTCCGCGGTCACCGGCTGAGCGCGGCCCGCGCCTGGTTGCACCCCGCGATGAGCCGCCCCAACCTCGAGGTCCGGACCCGCGCGTTCGTCGAGCGGGTGGTGTTCGAGGGGACGCGCGCGGTCGGGGTCGAGGTCGTCACCACCGGCCCGGGAGGCACGCGCGCACACCGGGAGACGATCCGCGCCGGCGAGGTCATCCTCTGTGGAGGCGCGATCAACTCCCCGCAACTGCTCCAGCTCTCCGGCGTCGGCAACGCGAGTGACCTGGAGGGCGTCGGCGTCAAGCCGGTCCACGACCTGCCGGGCGTCGGACAGAACCTGCAGGACCACCTCGAGGTCTACATCCAGTACGGGTCCAAGCTGCCCGTCTCGGTCGCACCCGCGATGAAGCTCCGCAACCGCCCGCTGGTGGGCATGCAGTGGCTGCTCTTCCGCGAGGGCCCGGGCGCCACCAACCACTTCGAGTCCGGCGGGTTCATTCGCTCCAACGACGATGTCGCCTACCCCAACCTGATGTTCCACTTCCTGCCGATCGCGGTGCGCTATGACGGATCGGCGCCCAAGGGTCACGGCTACCAGGTGCATGTCGGGCCCATGTATTCCGACGCGCGCGGCTCGGTGAAGATCACCTCGTCGGACCCGCGCCACCACCCGGCGCTGCGCTTCAACTACCTCTCGACCGAGCAGGACCGGCGCGAATGGATCGAGGCGGTCAAGTGTGCCCGCAAGATCCTCAACCAGCAGGCGTTCGATCCCTACAACGACGGCGAGCTCTCACCGGGTCCTTCGGTCCAGAGCGACGAGGAGGTGCTCGACTGGGTCGCGCGTGACGGCGAGACCGCGTTGCACCCGTCCTGCACCTGCAAGATGGGCACCGGCCCGGATTCGGTGCTCGACCCGGCGACGATGCGCGTCCATGGCGTCGACGGGCTGAGGGTCGTCGATGCCGCCGCGATGCCCTACGTGACCAACGGGAACATCTACGCGCCGGTGGCGATGCTCGCCGAGAAGGCAGCGGACCTGATCCGCGAGGTGACCCCGCTCCCGCCGTCCTCCGCCCAGTTCTACCGACACACACCCGGCGCCGCCCAGGCGGGGGCGGCCGACTGACCGGCTGTCAGACTCAGGACTGTCAGATGACCACGCTCTCCCGTTCCGATCCACGCCTGCTGCCGCTCCCCGATCGCTCGGGCTACACCGATCCCGACATGCTCGACCGCGAGCTCCGGGCGTTCTTCGCCCGCCGCTGGATGCTCGTCGGTCGCAGCGGCGAGATCCCCACGCCGGGCGATTTCGTGACCGCCGACGTCGCCGGGGAGAGCGTGATCGTCATCCGCCAGGCCGATGGCTCGGTGCGGGCGATGCTCAACGTCTGCCGTCACCGTGGCGCCCGGGTCCTCGTCGAGGAGCAGGGCTCGTGCCCGCGGATGATGCGCTGCCCCTACCACTCCTGGTCCTACGGCCTGGACGGCACGCTGCTCGGAGCGCCCAACATGCGCGACTCGGTCGGCCCGGACCAGGCCCATCTCGGACTCCAGCAGGTCTCGGTGGTGGACGCCCACGGCTGCCTGTGGGTGACGCTGGAAGGCGATCCGGACGGCTTCGACGCGTCGGTCACCGCCCAGCTGCGCGAGCGGCTCGGGGACGACCAGGCGCTCGCCCGCTGGGAGCTCGACCGTCTCATCAGCGGCCGGCAGATCCGCTACGACGTGGCCGCCAACTGGAAGCTGATCGTCGAGAACTTCATGGAGTGCTACCACTGCTCCTCGATCCACCCCGAGCTGGTGGCGGCGATCCCCGAGTTCCGCAGCGGCGTCGCCTCCCAGGCGCTCCAGGTCGGCCACGGCTCGGCGCTGGGCGAGGAGGTCGAGGGGTTCACCGTCGACGGCCGCGCCGGCCTGCCGACGCTCCCCGAGCTCACCGAGCTCCAGCAGCGCGCCTACTACGCGATCACCCTGTTGCCCAACTCGTTCGTCAACCTGTTCGACGATCACGTCGTGCTGCACCGGTTCACCCCGCTGAGCCCGGGGCGCACCGAGGTTGTCTGCGACTGGCTGTTCGCCCCCGAGGCACTCGCCGACGGCCCGGACATCGAGCCCACGGTCGAGCTCTTCGACCGCGTCAACCGGCAGGACTTCGAGGCCTGCGAGCGCTGCCAGCTGGGTGCCACGAGCCGGGTCTACGCACACGACAACGTGCTCGTGCCCGCCGAGCACCACCTGCGGCGGCTGCACGACGAGCTGGCCGCCGCGCTGGCGACCGTCGGCTGAGCCCGGTTCTCTGGGCGTCGGTTTCGCTCGCTGCGTTCGCCCAGTGGGGGGCATCTCGTGGGGCGAAACGGCGCCTGGTAGGCCGCAACGCCCCACGCGTGGCGGCGGGCAGCGCCCGCGGGGCGTTGCAGCCGCTGGGAAGCCGTTTCACCCCACGCGCTCGCATGCCCGCTCACCCAAGCCGGACAGTCCCAGTGACAATGATCTCCTAATATATGAGTGGCATACAAGGAGCGGAACGTGACGGTCAGTGCCTTCGAGCTGTTCTCGGTCGGGATTGGACCCTCGAGCTCGCACACCGTGGGTCCGATGCGGGCTGCCCGCCGGTTCGCCGAGTTGCTCGACCAGGACGGCGGACTGACGCAGATAGACGCGGTGACCGTCGAGCTGCTGGGGTCGCTCGCCCTCACCGGCGTCGGGCACGGCACGGACCGGGCGGTGCTCATGGGCCTCGAGGGCGAGGCGCCGGAGACGATCGACGTCGAGGGGATCGACGCGCGGGTCGAGCAGATCGCCGAGCAACATGAGCTGTCGCTGCTCGGCCGCCACCCGATCGGGTTCGACCCGGAGGGTGCGATCCGGTTCAACCGCGGCGCACGCCCGACGCCGTACTCCAACGCATTGACATTCACCGCCTCCCGCGGCGGGCAGGTGGTGGAGCAGCGGACCTACTACTCGGTCGGCGGCGGGTTCATCCTCGAGCAGGCTGAGCTCGACGCGCCGCCGTCGCCCGGCCCCGATCTCCCCCACCCGTTCTGCAGCGCAGCGGAGCTGATCGACCACGCCGAGCGCGCCGATCTGCCGATCAGCGAGGTGGTGCGGCGCAACGAACTCGCGCTCCGCGGCGAGGAGGAGATCGAGGAGCGGCTGGGCACGATCTGGGAGGCGATGCGGCAGTGCGTCGACCGCGGTCTCACCCGCGAGGGCGTGCTCCCCGGGCGGCTGGGCGTCAAGCGACGGGCCGCCAAGCTGCACGCGCAGCTACGACTCGCCTCGCCCGACTCGCCGCTCGTGCAGCTGGAGTGGGTCAACCTCTACGCGCTGAGCGTCAACGAGGAGAATGCGTCCGGAGGGCGGATGGTGACCGCGCCGACGAACGGCGCCGCCGGGATCATCCCGGCTGTGCTGCACTACTACGTCAACTTCGTGCCCGGCGCGTCGGAGGAGGGCGTCTTCCGCTTCCTGCTCGCGGCGAGCGCGATCGGCAGCCTGTGCAAGGAGAACGCCTCGATCTCCGGCGCCGACGTGGGCTGCCAGGGCGAGGTCGGCACCGCGTGCGCTATGGCGGCGGCCGGGCTGTGCGAGGTGCTCGGCGGCACACCGGCCCAGGTCGAGAACGCGGCCGAGATCGCGATGGAGCACAACCTCGGGCTCACCTGCGACCCGATCGGGGGCCTGGTCCAGGTGCCGTGCATCGAGCGCAACGCGGTCGCGTCGGTCAAGGCGATCAATGCCTGCCAGCTCGCATTGCGCGGCAACGGCAGTCACTTCGTCTCGCTCGACGATGCGATCAAGACCATGCGCGAGACCGGGCGCGACATGAGCCACAAGTACAAGGAGACCTCGCTCGGAGGCCTCGCGGTGAACGTCGTCGAGTGCTAGGAGCGGATGCGCGCGTTGTCGGGATCGAACAGCGAGGTCGAGTCGGCGCTGCGCACCGTCACCGGGTAGCGGTCGCCGAGATAGCGGACCGACAGCTCGGTGCCGACGACCGCCTGCTCGGGCGGGAGGTAACCCATCAGCAGGTACGCACCCAAGGACGGACCGGATCCGGCGCTCGTCACATATGAGGTGCGCCCCTTCGCGTCGACCAGCGGCCGGCCGTCCGCATCAAGGATCGGCACGTTCGCCGGCATGTAGCGCTTGACGCCATCTGAGGAAGTGTGGTCCTCGACGGTGAGCGTGCACATGTGCGCGACGGGCTCGGACTCGCGCTGGGCCACGTGGGCCTCCTTGCCGACGAAGTCCTGGTCCTTGACCTTGCCCCAGGCCATGCCCGCCTCGACGACGTCGTAGTCGCTGTCGAGCTCGGCACCGTAGGCGCGGTAGCCCTTCTCCAGCCGGCCGGTCGTGTTGTAGACACCGATGCCTGCGGGGATGAGCCCGTGTGGTGCGCCGGCCTCGAACAGCGCGTCCCACAGCCGCGTCCCCTGCTCGAACGGCACGTACAGCTCCCAGCCGAGGTCGCCGACGTAGGAGATCCGGGAGATCAGCACCGGCAGCGAGCCGACGGAGATCTCGCGGCAGCGGCCGAACGCGAGCCCCTCGTGGGAGATGTCATCGGCGGTGAGCGTCTCGAGGATGTCCCGCGCCCGCGGGCCCCACAGGCCGAGCGTCGAGTAGGCGTTCGTGCGGTCGTGGATCTGCACCCCTGCGCCGGAGCCGTCGGCGGGCAGGTGGTCTGCGAACCATTTGAAGTCCGCCATCCCGTGCGCGGCCCCGGTGACCACGCGGAACACGTCGTCGGCCAGCCGCATGATCGTCAGGTCGGCCTTGAAGCCGCCGCTCGGGCTGAGGATCGGGGTGTAGACGACTCGCCCGATCGCGACGTCCATCTGGCGCATCGCGATCCACTGGACCGCGTCGAGCGCTCCCGGGCCGGTGACGTCGAAGATGGCGAACGCGGTGAGGTCGATCACCGCCGCCCGGTCGCGCATCGCCAGGTGCTCCGCGTTGATGATCGGCGACCACCAGCGCGCGTCCCACTCCGCCTCGCGCACCGGGATGCGGTCGCGGTACTCCTCCACCAGCCCGGCATTGGACTCGTACCAGTTCGGACGCTCCCAGCCGCCGGTCTCTATGAACGACGCCCCGAGCGCCTGCTGGCGATCGTGGAACGGCGCCAGGCGGTTGGGACGATCGGACCCCCACTGCTCGGCGGGGTGGACGATGCCGTACATCTTGGGGAAGCCCTCGTTGGCCCGCGCGAGCACGTGCGCCCGCGTGCGCTGGTGGGGGTGGGCGCGCGCGATGTCGCAACCGTGGATGTCGATCTCCGAGTCGCCATGGACCATCAGCTCCGCCAGCGTCTTGCCGACGGCCGGTCCCTCGCGCACCCAGACGGCGGCGGCGGACCACAGGCCGCGGACCTCGGGCGTCTCACCGAGCAGCGGTAGGCCGTCGAAGGTCACCGACAGCACGCCGTTGATGGCGTAGTACTGCTTGACGGACGGGTCCTCGAGGATCTCGGGCATGAGCCCGTGCGCCGCCGCCAGCTGCGGGGCGAAGTCCTCCTCGGTGAACGGCATCTCGGTCGGGGACAGCTCGGCGTCCTTGAGCGACGGAATCTCATCGGAGGACAAAGCGATCGGCCGGTGAGCGTAGGAGCCGATATGGAGCCCCTCCCACTTCTGATGCTCGTACATGAAGTTGTCCATGTCGCGGATGATCGGCCACTCGATCTGCTGCTTGGCCCCGGCGAATCGGGGGACCGGACCCACCTCGATCATCTGGTGGATCATCGGCGTGAGCGGGATCCTGGCGCCGGCCATCCGGGCGATCCGCGGACTCCAGGCGCCGCAGGCGATCACCACCCGATCGGCGGCGATCTCGCCCCGCGAGGTCTGGACCGCGCGCACCCGCCCCCGCTCGACGTCGATCCCGAGCACCTCGGTCTCGTCCATCACCGCGAGACCGGCCTCGACCGCTCGCTCGCGCATGATCGTCGCCGCGGGGACCGACTCGACCACCGATGCCGTCGGCGAGTAGAAGCCACCGAGCAGCTCGCCCTCCTCGAGGTAGGGCACGAGCTCCTTGATCCGGGCCGGCGAGATCATCTCCAGCTGCTCCACTCCGTAGGCGATGCCGGAGTCGATCCGGCGCTCAAGCTCCTGCATACGGGCCTCGGTGCGCGCGACCTCGACCCCACCGCACTGCATGCGCAGGCCGAGCGCCTCGTACTGGCGCATCGACTCGGTGATCAGCTCGGTGAGCTGCTTGTTGTGATCAACGGGAAAGATGAAGTTCGAGGCGTGGCCCGTCGAGCCACCGGGCCGGGGCAGCGGGCCCTTGTCGAGCAGGGTGATCTCGGTGACCCCGAGCCGGGTCAGGTGATACGCGAGGCTGTTGCCGACGATTCCGGCGCCGATGATGACCACGCGCTGCGTGGAGGGGCTTCCGCTGG
>DATJTS010000155.1:0-41881 GCA_035503035.1 Solirubrobacteraceae bacterium | reverse complement strand
GGCGGCGCTTCCCCGATCGCGAACGCACCGACGTTCAGGGCGGAGCGTCGACCGAGCAGCGTTGTCGGGGAAGCGCCGCCGCCCCCCACAGGGTCCCGGGCCCCTACACGGCCATGGTCTCGACCGTGTCGAGCTCTTCCAACTGATCGATCTCAGCCCGCCGATGCTCCCAGTGCGGCGGGATGCACATGTGCGTCCCGAGCTCCTCAGCCGTCTCGTCGATGAAGAACCCGCGGTCGCCCGAATGGCACAGCTCCATCAGCAGGCCGCTCGGGGTGCGGCAGTACATGGAGAAGAAGTAGCCCCGGTCCTTCTTCTCGGAGATGTCTGTGAACCCGAGCCCGACCAGCCAGTCCTTGATCGCCATCTGGTTGTCATCGTCGAAGGCGTCGAAGGCATGGTGGTGAATCGTGCCCTCGCCGAAATGCCAGGTGCCCTGGGCGCGGTCGGGCTCCTCGACCAGCTCGAGCATCCGCCCGTGGCTCGAGTCCGGCCCGAGCCTGTACTGGTGGTTGGGTCCCTCGGAGCCGACGAGCTCGGCGCGGGCGCCCTCCCGGAGGAAGAAGTCCATCTCGCCGACGGCACGGACGGAGGTTGTCGTGCCGTACGCGCCGCGGATGCCGTGCTCGCCGGGCACCGGGCCGTGCTCAGGCGGGGTGCGGTCGTCCCCGTCGAGATCGCCGACCAGCGCGTACGGGATCCCACACGGATGGGCGAACAGCAGTCGCTCGTGGCCGAACAGCTCGGTCCGCTCGGCGGTGATCCCGTGCCCCGACAGATGGTCCGACCACCAACCGATCGAGTCCGATGGCACCGAGAGGTTGATCTGCTTGGCCTGATTGGTCCCACGCTCTCCCATCCAGCCCGCCTGCCGGTAGGGGAACGAGGTGAGGAGGGTCGAGACGTCGCCGACGTCGTTGCCGTAGTAGAGGTGATAGATCGGGATCTCGCCGTCGAACAGCACCGTCTTCTTGACGCTGCGCAGCCCGAGCACCCGGACGTGGAAGTCGTAGTCCTCCTGCGCCGGTCCGACGCACATCGTGAGGTGATGCGTTCCGCCGATCGTTCCCGTCTCCGCCACCGTCGCCTCCTGGGATCGCGTGTCGCTCGTCCGCCGCACACCGCACGCGAGCGCTGATGATGGAACAGTACGGGAGGCCGCTCGCCCGAACCACCAGGAGACTCCCGTTATGCGCTTCGCTTCCGTCAGCCACGCAGGCTCCCCACTGCTCGTCCGCATCGAGGGTGCCCACGCGACTCCGCTCGCGGGGGCGACAGAGCTCGGTCGTGACACCTCCGCGGAGTGGCTCGCCGCCGCTCAGCCGGCCGGCGATCCGATTCCGGTGGCGGGCCTGCGCTTCCGGCCGCTCGTGCCGCGACCCGGAAAGGTGATCTGCATCGGCCTGAACTACGTCGCGCACATCCAGGAGACCAAGCGCGAGGAGTCCGATTACCCGGTGCTGTTCCCCAAGTTCGCCTCCAGCCTGGCCGGTGCCTACGACGAGCTGCCGGTGCCGCCCGAGTCCGAGGCGGTCGATTACGAGGGCGAGCTCGCGGTCGTGATCGGGAAGACGGGGCGCCGCGTGTCGCGGGAGCAGGCGCTCGAGCACGTCGCCGGGCTCGCGGTCGCCAACGACGTCACGATGCGCGACTACCAGTACAAGACCCATCAGTGGATGCAGGGCAAGGCCTGGGATGCGGTGACACCGCTCGGGCCGGAGCTCGTCACGCCCGACGAGGCCGGAGATGGAACCGGGCTGACGCTGCGCACGACCCTGAACGGCGACGTCGTGCAGGAGTCCTCCACCGACCTGATGATCTTCGACATCCCGACGCTGATCGCGACGATCTCCGAGTTCGCGACGCTCGAGCCCGGCGACGTGATCCTCACCGGCACGCCCTCCGGGGTCGGCTTCCGGCGTGAGCCGCCGCTGCTGCTCTCCGACGGCGACATCCTGATCACCGAGGTCGACGGCGTCGGGCGGCTGGAGAACCGGATGGTCAGCGAGCGCTGACGAGTACCGCCCCCGCCACCAACTCGAGCGCTGGTACAACACGGTCGATGCAACTGACCCGACTGCGCGAGTTCTCCGATGCGCCGGCGCTGACGATCGGCGGTGCGACGCACAGCTACGCGGAGCTCGCCGGGATGTGCGGAGCGGTCGCGGGCCGGCTGCGGGGGCGCCGCCGCGTCGCGTTCTGGGCGGAGAACCGGCTTGAGTCGTGCGTCGCCGCGCTCGCCGCGATCGAGACCGGGGTGGAGGCGGTGGCGCTCAACCCGAAGCTCGGGTCCGGTGAGCTTGCCCACATCGTCTCGGACTCCGAGCCCGAGGCGCTGGTGGCGGGGCCCGCCGATGACGGGGCCGGACCGCTCGCGGGGATGCCGCGGATCGATGTCGATGCTGCCGCGCGCGGGTCTCTGCCGGACGCGCCGTCCGATCCGGAAGCGGTCGCGCTGATCATCTACACCTCGGGGACGACGGGCCCGCCGAAGGGCGTGCTCATGCCGCGCCGCGCGATCGCCTCCAACCTCGACGCGCTCGCGGACGCCTGGGACTGGACCGAGGCCGACCGGCTCGTGCACGCGCTGCCGATCTTCCACGTGCACGGTTTGGTCCTCGGTCTGGTCGGGCCGCTGCGGCGCGGCGGTCAGGTCCGCCATCTCGGCCGCTTCTCCCCGGAGGCGGTCGCCGGCGCGCTCGCCGCAGGCGACACGATGCTGTTCGGGGTGCCGACGATGTACCACCGCCTCGCTCAGCTTGCCGAGGATGACCCGGAGGCCGCCCGCGCGCTCGGTCGCGCCCGGGTGCTCGTCTCCGGCTCGGCCGCGCTGCCCGCCGCGACGTTCGAGCGAATCGCGCGCGCAACCGGCCAGCGCGTGGTCGAGCGCTACGGCCTCACCGAGACGATCATGAACACCGCGGTGAGGGCGGACGGCGAGCGACGACCCGGCGAGGTCGGCCGTCCGCTGGCCGGGGTCGAGGTCACGGTGCGCGCCGACGAGGTCGACGGGGGTGGCGAGGTCCCGACCGACGGGGAGACGATCGGGGAGATCCACGTCCGCGGACCGAACCTGTTCCTCGGCTATCTCAACCGGCCCGACGCGACCGCCGAGGTGCTGCGCGACGGCTGGTTTGCCACCGGCGACCTGGCGACGCGCGCCCCCGACGGCTACCTGCGGATCGTGGGGCGCCGGTCGACGGACCTGATCAAGACCGGTGGCTACAAGGTCGGGGCGGGCGAGATCGAGAGCGCGCTCTTGGAGCATGGCGGGGTGTCGGAGGTCGCCGTCACGGCCGCGCCCGACGAGGATCTCGGCGAGCGGATCGTCGCCTGGGTCGTGCCGGCCGACGAGTCGGCGCCGCCGAGCGAGCGGGAGCTCGCCGATCATGTTGCCGCGACGCTCGCCCCGCATAAGCGCCCGCGCGAGGTGCGGTTCCTGGGCGAGCTGCCGCGCAACGCGATGGGCAAGGTCGTCAAGCAGCGCCTCGGCGCCTGAGCGTGCGGGCCGGCTGCGTCGAGGTCGACGCCCCCGCCGCGGGCGTCCACCGGATCCGGATCGTCAACCCGGATCACCGCGGCGCGCTGTCGCAGGAGGTGCTGGACGGGTTGTTGCGCGCGTTCGCCGACACGCCGCCCGACGCCCGGTGCCTGCTGCTCGCCTCCTGCGGCGAGGCGTTCAGCGCCGGCTATGACATCCGCGCGCTCGGCCAGCCGATCGACGTCGATCGCGCGGGGCGGGCGATCGCGCCGGACCGGGTCGAGCTGTTCGACGCGATCGAGCGCCAGCCGCTGCCGGTGGTCGCGGCGCTGAACGGAGCCGCGTTCGGCGGCGGCCTCGAGCTGGCGCTCGCCTGCGACCTGCGAATCGCTGCACGCTCGGCGAGCCTCGGGGCTCCGGCCGGGCGCCTCGGGCTGGTCTACTCGCCGGGCGGGCTCGAGCGCCTCGCGCGGGAGCTGCCCGCTGGGGTGATGGCCGAGCTGTTCCTCGCCGCGGCGACGGTCAGCGCGGAGCGGGCCTGCGCACTCGGGCTGGTCTGCGGGGTGGTGGCCGACGATGAGCTCGAGGGCGAGTCGGTCGCGCTCGCCGCGCAGGTGGCCGAGCTCGCTCCGAGTTCGGCGCGGGCGCATCGGGCCGCGCTGGGGGCGCTGCGGAGGGCACAGGTGGGGATGAGCGATGCGGCGCGCGAGGAGCTAGGCCAGGCTCGGCTGGCGGGCCTCGCGTCGCCGGACTTCGCGGAGGGGATCGCTGCCTTCCGGGAGCATCGCGCGCCCCGTTTCGGCGCAGGCTGAGCGCCGCTCAGCGCCAGACCTCGCGCAGCCCGAGCATCTGCACGAGGTTGACGAAGCGGTAGCCGCGCGCCCGCAGGTCGGAAACGATCTGGGGCAGCGCGTCGAGCGTCTCCTCACGTGGACCGCCACCGAAGTGCATCTCGGTGATCCCGCCGTTCTGTGCCTCCTTGAGCACGGTGGCCACGATCGAGCCGGTCCCGGGAAGTGCCCAGTCACGGGGATCGATGTTCCACATGATGGTGAGCATGCCGAGGCTGCGGGCGAGCGACTCGAGCGCGGGGCTGGTGGCGCCGTAGGGCGGGCGCCACAGGCAGGGCGTGAAGCTGGTCGCATGGTGAATCGCCTCGTTGGTCTGCTCGAGCTCGCTCGTCTGCTGGGCGGGTGAGAGCGTCGTCATTTCCGGGTGCGTCCAGGTGTGGTTGCCGATCATGTCCCCGTCGGCGAGCATCGCCCGCTCGACCGCTCCGGTCGGATCGAACTCGGGGATCTGCTCTCCGATCTCGAAGAACGTGCCGGTGACGCCGAGCTTCTTGAGTTCGTTCACGAAGTCGATCGTCGGTGGATCCGACCACGGCCCGTCATCGAAGGAGAGTGCGATCTCGCGCTTATCCGTCGGTCCGTTGTAGACGAGCGAGGGTCCGGCCGGCACGCAGCCGACCAGCTGCGGGGTGTGCAGCCTGGCCAGCAGGGCACGGTGCGCCGGGAAGTCGACGGCGCACAGGCGCTCGGTGCGCCCGTTGACCAGGGTGGAGGGGCACTGTGCGCCGCGCGCCTCGCTGCGTACCTGCCAACGCACCGAGCGATAGGGGAGCCCGAGCGCGGTCGGGGTGAAGCTCGCGGTGACCGTGTGGCCGTGGTCGCTGCGGGTGACGGTCCCGCTGAGCGGACGGGTGCCGCCGACCGTGGAGCCGTGCCACCGAGTCTGGGTGAGCGTGAGCCGCGACCCGCGCTTCGCCGTCGAGCTCAGGCAGACCTCCTCCTCGACACCGCTTCCGTGCGGCGTCGACAGCTCCAGGCAGGCTCCTCGGCGAGCGGACGCGACGCCTCGTCCCGAGATCCCGTGATCGAATGTGACCGTCCACTCGAGCGACCGCGCGTCTTGCACCAGGCCGGCCGACCGCACGCCGGCGAAGCCGACCGTGGTCGGGGCGCTCTGGCCGAGCGCCGGCGCGGCGCAGCTGGCGAATGCAGCGACGGCGATGATCAGTGAACGGTTTCGCACCGGTCGAGCAGGCTAACCGGTCGATTGTTGGCGGCGTCTTGGTTGTCGCGGTGCTCGATCGCGTCCACCGCCTGGGCGACCGCACGCGCTCCCTGGGCGGCTGCGTGCGGGGAGCGGGGAGCAGCCAGGCGCACCACCTTGATGCCCGCCCGGCGCATCGACAGGATCGGCGCGAGCATCGCGTTGCGGGCGACCGGGACGATCAGCACCCCGCCGGGCTTGTCGGCGGTGACCTGGTTGGCGACCGCGATCTGATCTGGGGCGGACCCGTTGCGCGGGCGAGCCACGGTGAGTACGCGGTGGAGCGTGTGCGCTTCGAGGCGGGCGCCGCAGATCAGCTGGGCGTCGGCGCGCTGGGCGGCCGGAGAGGTGGGGACCGCGGACGGGATCAGGACGAGCTGGTGGGTGTCGACCGTGCCGTAGCCCGAGCGGCCGCAGGCGGTGAGGGCGAGGGCCGTCAGCGTGAGGGCCGTGGCGGCGAGGTGGGGGCGGCGGGTGCGTGTGCGTGTGCGTGTGCGAGGCATGGGTGCCGCAGTGTGGAGGTCGCCTGGGTCGGGCATTCGGGCCACAGTGTGGCTCTCGCTCGGGTTGGGCGGCTTCGATTGAGACGCCAGGAACCCCCCGAGTCGCCCGCCTTGGCTCGACAACGTTGTCTAAGGTGGGATCCGATCATGGCCGGGTGTGCGCGATGAGCACCGACGGGCGCGCGACGATGGTGGATGTCGCCGCGCGGGCGGGTGTGAGCCTGAAAACGGTGTCACGGGCGATCAACGGCGAGCCCGGCGTGAGCGCGGAAACCGTCGACAAGGTGCTCGCCGCTGCCGCCGAGCTGCGCTACGCGCGCAATGATCTCGCCGCGAGCCTGCGGCAGGGAAGTCGCTCGTACACGATCGGCCTGGTCACCGAGGACGTCGCCAACCCGTTCTACTCCGCGATCGCCAAGGCGGTGGAGGACAGCGCGCGGGACCGCGGCTGTCTGCTGGTCACGGCGTCGGCCGGTGAGGACGCCCAGCGCGAGCGCGAGCTCGTCTCCGCGATGCTGCGCCGGCGCGTCGACGCGATCCTCATCGTTCCCGCCTCACGCGACCACCGCTACCTCGAGGCGGACGGCCTGCTCGGCCGCGCCGTGTTCCTGGACCGCCCGCCTGCCCGCGTCCGCGCCGACGCCGTGCTGGTCGCCAATGCGGCCGGGGCGCGACGCGCCGTCGAGCACCTGCTCGCCCACGGTCACCGGCGGGTCGCGTTCCTCGGTGACGACCTGCGCGTGACGACCGCCCGTGAGCGTCTTGACGGCTACCGGGCGGCGCTGTCGGCTGCGTCGATCGGTGAGGACGACGGCCTGGTCTCAGTCGCGAACCACACCTCCGAGGCCGCGCGCGAGTCGCTCGCCGCGTTGCTGGCGCTTCCCGCGGCTCACCGGCCGACCGCGGTGCTGGCCGGCAACAACCGCTGCACGATCGGGGCGCTCCAGGCGCTCGGCGGACCCCCGTCGAGCCGCCGCGGGATCGCGCTGGTCGGCTTCGACGACTTCGAGCTGGCCGACCTGCTTGGGGTGACGGTGATCCGCACTGACCCCTCACGGATCGGGCGACTGGGGGCTGAGCTGGCGTTTGCGCGGATGGACGGGGATACGCGGCGGCCGCAGCGGGTGGTGCTGGAGGCGGAGTTGGTGGCGCGGGGGAGTGGGGAGTTGCCGCCGGGGTAGCTCGGCGGGTCGGTTGGTGGGTCGGTTGGTGGTCGTGGCTCGTGGCGTTCGCGATGTCGCGCACCGGGTCGCCGGCCGTCAAGCGGCGCCCGCAGTTTGTGGTCTGCTGTGGTGCGTGGGTGGCGCCGCTATGACTGCCGTCGCCCCGGTGCGCTTTTTGCAGTGAAGGGGGCCCACTCCGTGTGCCCCCCGACGGGGGACCACGGCTGAGGGTGCCGTTTTCGCCCACGCGTCTGTGGGGCGGGGCGGTGTTGGGCGGAAGTGGCGTGTGGGGTGCCGAAACGTCCCGCGCGTCCGTCGGCCGGGGCCTTCGTGGGCAGAAACGGCGTCTGGGAGGCCGGAACGTCCCGCGCGTCCGTCGGCCCGGGCCTTCGTGGGCAGAAACGGCGTCTGGGAGGCCGGAACGTCCCAGGCGCGCGAGCTGTCCGGACACCCGTGGGCGGTCTCGGCGCTCCCGGCGCCCCGGGCGCCGCCCTACGCCTGGTGGAGGACGATCAGGCGGTCGCCGGTATTCAGTTCCGGGTCGTTGTCGACCCCGAGCTCGACCTTGCCGTCACGCGCGATCCCGAGGACGAGCGTGCCGGGGGTCGACCGCGCCGCGCTCAGGGTGCGCGCCCGGCCGCGCAGGTCCTCGTCGACGATCTGCTCAGACAGGCGGTAATTGGTGGCGTCGACGAGCGAGAGCAGCAGGTTGCCCGCCTCGGGCGTCTCCAGCGACTTGGCCACGGTGTGGCCGACGAGCTCGTCGGCGGACAGGGTGTGGGTGACGCCGAGCTCGCCCAGCGCCCGGGCCACGCGCGGGGAGTCGGTGAGCGCGTAGCTGCGGATCTTGGGCGCGAGCGTGTGCAGCGTGACCGCGACGATCATGGTGTCCGCATCCTGCTCGCAGGCGATCAGGGCGCGGTCCGCCTCGGCGGGCTTGCTGCGGGCGATGACGCGCTCGTCGGTCGGGTCGCCCGCGATGAACGCAATCGCCTCCGGCGCTCCCGGCGGGCGCTGGGGCGCGACGAGCACGACCGCGGTGTCGCGCCGGCAGAGCTCCTCGAGCACGCGGGGCACGACCGGGTCAAGGCCGTAGATGACGGTGTAGGGCTCGCTGGGGAGACGGGTGTCCATGCCGAGGATCCTCCTGATGTTGCGGACCGCGGTGGCGCCGGCGAGCAGGCCGAAGATCGCGCCGACGATCGGGATCGTGGTGAGCATGACGACCGAGGCGATCACGTGCCCGATCGTGTTCTTGGGCAGCACGTCGCCGTAGCCGACCGTCGTTGCGGTGGTGATCGCCCAGTAGAGCGCCAGCCAGAACGAGTCGTGCTGGGTGACGGCGAACAGCGCGGCGCCGACGAGCAGGATCGCGTTGCCGAGCGCGAACAGGGCCCAGAGGCGGCGGTGCCGCAGCGCAGCGAGCCGTCGCGAGAGCATGATGAAGAGGAGCATCGCGGGCGACCGGCGAACACCGTACGTGACGGTGGAGACGGCACGGCCCCACGCTCGGGCCTCAGGCAGGCCCTGTAACGACCCCCCGCACGGGGGGTTTGGTCAGGATTGCGCCGCATTCAGCGATATCGTGCGACCTCGGATCGAGCGCCGGGCGGGAGCCAGGCCGTCGTCCACAGGGCCGTCGCCCTCCCCGTTGTCGGAATCGCGGCGACCGTCACATCCGCCCGATGAGGGAGATCCGATTGCGCCTGCTTGTAGCTGAAGCGACCCGTCCGCTGGAGGGGGAGATCATGATCCCCCCGTCCAAGTACCACGCCCACCGCGCGTTGATGCTCGCGGCGCTCGCACCGGGGACGAGCACGATCACCGCGCGGACGACCGCGCGTCACGTCAACTTCACCGTCTCGGCACTGCGGGGGCTCGGCGCCGACATCCACTCCAGCCACGACAGCTGGACCGTTCACGGCAGCGAGGGCTTCTCGCCGCTCGGCGACGAGATCTCGGTCGGCAGCTCGGGCACCACGCTCTACTTCCTGGTCGGTCTGGCCGCGCTCAGCGACCGGCCGGTGACGATCACCGGGCAGCGTTACTTCCGCCGGCGGCCGATCGGGCCCCTGCTGCGCGCGCTGCAGCGGCTCGGCGTCCGGATCGACTACGAGGGACAGTCGCTGCCGGTCACGGTTCACCCCGGGCGTCCCAAGGGCGGTCGTGTCCGCATTGACGGCACCCTGTCGCAATGGGTCTCCGGCCTGATCATGCTCGCGCCGTTCGCGCGGGAGGCCACGACGATTCAGGTCACGGGCGAGCTCAACGAGCAGCCCTACCTGGAGCTGACCCTCGACATGATGCGCCAGTTCGGTCTCGAGGTCTCGGTTCGGGAGGACTGGCGGGAGTTCCACATCGAACCCGCTCAGACCCCGCGTGCGGGTGACATCGTGCTTCCGCCCGACGTCGGCTCGGCGGTGTTCGGCCTGGCGGCGTGCGCGCTGCACCCCTCCAACGTGACCTTCCGCAGCCCGGTCCCGATCCACGGCCATCCCGAGCGCTCGGTGCTCGACGAGCTGGTCGGCGTCGGGGTGCCGATGCGCTTCGCCGAGGACGGCATGTCGATCTCGATCGAGCACGACGGCACCCCACCGGTGTCCGGGAAGCTCGACTGCCGGGATATCCCGGACATGATCCCGATCCTCTCCACGCTCGCCAGCCGCGCGCGCGGACGCACCGTGCTCTCGCACGTCGCCCACGCCCAGCTCAAGGAGTCCGACCGCGTGGCCGCGATGCTGCAGCTGCGCCGGATGGGGGCGAAGGTCGAGTTCGACGGCAACGACATGGAGTTCCAGGGCGTCGCGCGCCTGCACGGCGCCGAGCTCTCCTCGTACAACGACCACCGGATCCTGATGGCGCTGACCGTCGCGGGATCGACCGCCTCGGGCATGACGGAGATCTCGTTCCCGCACGCCTACCGGATCTCCTATCCGGAGTTCGTCGACCACATGAACGCCCTCGGGATCCCGGCCGCGGTGACGCCGCGGGTCCCCACGGCGATCCCGTCGTGACGGGGTCGATGGCCGCGGTCCCGGGGCCGGTGCCATCGCCGGGGCGGGCGGGACGGGATCACTGGTCGCTGCTTGAGGATCTCGACCGGCGGGCCGAGCGCGACCCCGACGGGCGCGCGGTGGTCTGCGTCGACGTCGACGGGCGTGACCACGTGCTCACCTGGGCCGAGCTCGCCGCGGGCTCCGAGACGGTCGCGGACGAACTCCTGAGCCTCGGGGTGAGGCCGGGCGAGCCGGTCGCCTACCAGCTCCCCAACCGCCTCGATTTCCTGACGATCACGCTCGGGGCGCTGCGGATCGGCGCGGCCTGCATGCCGCTGATGCCGATCTTCCGCGAGCGTGAGATGGGGTTCATGCTCGCCGAGGCCCGGGCGCGCGTCCTCTACGTCCCCGGCCGGTTCCGCGGTCGCGACCATGCGGCGCTCGCCGAATCCCTGCGCCCGCAGCTGCCGGACCTCCAGCACGTGATCGTGCTCGGCCCCGGGCGCGCTGCCGGGGCGAAAGACGGTGCGCCGCTCGGCGAACGGGCCGGCGAGAGGTCACCGTCCGAGATCGCGCAGCTGCTGTTCACCAGCGGCTCCACCGGCGACCCCAAGGGCGTCCTGCACCGCCATGACGTGCTCACCCGCGCCGCGGACGCCCACGCCGCCCACTTCGGTCTGTCCGGCGATGACGTCATCTACATCCCCTCGCCACTCGCCCATCAGACCGGCTTCCTGTACGGCATGTGGCTCGCGCTGCGCCTCGGCGCCACGCAGGTCGCCCAGGAGAACTGGGACGCCGAGACCGGCATGGCCGCGATCGAGCGCCACGGGGTCACGTTCACGCAGGCCGCGACGCCGTTCCTCGCCGATCTCGTGCGCGTCGCCGCCGAGCGCGGCCACGCTCCGCAGTCGCTGCGGAAGTTCGTGGCCACCGGAGCGGCGATCCCACGCGAGCTCGCCCATCAGGCGCGGACCGTGCTTGACGCCGAGGTCGGAGGTGGCTTCGGGACGACCGAGTCGTGCATGGGCGCGGGCTTCGTTCCGGGCGCCGACGACGAACGCGCCTGGACGAGCGACGGCCGCGCGCTCGCCAACGTCCGGCTGCGGGTCGTCGACGGGGAGGGCCGGCCGCTGCCGCCAGGGGTCGAGGGCAACTTCGAGATCGAGACCGACACGCTCTTCGCCGGGTACCTGGGCCGCCCTGAGGCGACGGCGGCGGCGCTCAGTCCCGACGGCTGGTACCGGCCCGGTGACCTGGCGACGATCGACGAGGACGGTTACCTGCGCATCACCGGCCGCGTGCGCGATGTGATCAACCGCGGCGGTGAGAAGGTGCCGGTCGCCGAGATCGAGCAACTGCTCTACCGCCATCCGGCCGTCGCGGAGGTGGCGATCGTGGCGATGCCCGACCCGCGCCTCGGGGAACGCGCCTGTGCATTCGTCGTCGCCGCGCCGGGCGCGACCTTGAGCTTCGCGGAGGTGCAGCGGCATCTCGACGCCCACCACGTCACCAAGACCTACTGGCCCGAACGCCTGGAGCTCGTCACGGAGCTTCCGCGCACGCCGTCGGGCAAGATCCAGAAGTTCGTGCTGCGCGACCGCGCGCGCGAGCTGGAACCCGACGCGCAGAGAAAGGCCGCCACCACTCCATGACCGCCACCGCACCACCCGACGCCGCCGAGTTGGCCGCGCTCACCGAGGAGATCCGGGAGTACGTCCGCGGGCCGGGCGAGGCATGGGCGGAGCGGATCGAGCGTGAACGGGCGGTCGCGCCCGAGCTCTGGCAGGAGCTGAACGACCTCGGCTACCTGCGCCTGGCCGCGCCGGTCGAGTACGGCGGCCGCGGCATCCCGTTCACGCAGTACCTGCCGCTGCTCGAGCTGTTCTCGATGTCCCATGCGGCGCTGCGGATGATCGTCCACGTCTGCAACGGCGTGTGGCGCTCGATGGACTCCCACGCCTCCCAGGAGCAGCGCGAGCGGTTCGTGCTGCCGCAGATCTCCGGCGAGATCAAGGTCGCGTTCACGCTCACCGAGCCGACCGCGGGCACCGGCGCCGATCTGCGCTGCAGCGTCACGCGGGAGGGCGACACGTACTACCTCTCCGGCGAGAAGCACATGATCACCTTCGGGACGATCTCGGACTATCTGCTGCTGTTCGCCCGCGTGGAGGGGACGACCGGCGCCGACGGGACGGTCGCGCTGATGGTTCCGCCGCACGGCGAGGGGATCACCGCCACCGTGATGCCCGAGACGATGGGCGTGCGCGGCTCCGACCACGGCGCGTTCGTGTTCGACCGCGCGCCCGTGCCCGTCGCCAACCGCCTCGGCGCGGAGGGCGAGGGCCTCGGTGTCGCGTTGAGCGGCTTCCTCACCCCGAGCCGGATCGCGGTTGCGATGACCTGTGTCGGCCTGGCCAAGCGCGCGCTCGAGCTCGCGGTGGAGTATGCGAACACCCGGGAGACGTTCGGCAAGAGGATCGCCCAGCGCCAGGCGATCGCGTTCTCGCTCGCGGAGGCGAAGACCGACATCGAGGCGGCCCGCGCGCTGCTCATGCAGTCCGCGCAGCGATGGGAGTCGGGCGAGGATGCGAACGCCGACTCCGCGATGGCGAAGCTGTTCGCGGTCTCGATGCTCACCCGCGTCACCGACATTGCGCTGCAGGCGCACGGGGGCATCGGTTACTGGTCCTCGAGCCCGATCGAGCGGGTGTACCGCGACGCGCGCGCCCAGCGCTTCGAAGAGGGGACCAACGAGATCCAGAAGACGGTCATCGCGCGCTCCTTGCTGCATCCCTGAGCACCTGAGACCGTTCGCCCCGTGACGCTGGATCACGTCTTCCGCGCCGGCGCGATCGGCCCGCTGTCGCTCGATCACCGCATCGTGATGGGCTCGATGCACCTCGGCCTGGAGGCGCTCGATGACGATGGTCGCGCGCTGGCCGCCTTCTATGGCGAGCGCGCCCGGGGCGGGGCGGGGCTGATCGTCACCGGCGGCTCCGCGGTGAGCCGGGTCGGCGCTGCCGGGCGCAACTACTCGTTCATCAACGACGACGCCGACCGCGCGCGCCTGGAGCGGGTCGCGGACGCCGTCCACGAGGCGGGCGGGCTGGTCCTGCTGCAGCTGTTCCACGCGGGCCGCTACACGATCCCGAGCGCGTTCGACCTGCAACCGGTCGCGCCGTCGCCGGTGTACGCGGCGCTGGTGCGCGCCGAACCGCGCGAGCTCACCGGGGCCGAGGTCCGCCAGACGATCGAGGACTTCGCGACCGGGGCCGCACGGGCGAGGGAGTTCGGCTTCGACGGCGTGGAGATCATGGGCTCGGAGGGGTACCTGCTCAACCAGTTCACCGCGCCGCTCACCAACCACCGCGACGACGAGTGGGGCGGCGATTCCGAGCGCCGGCTCGCGTTCCCGCTCGCGGTCGCCGAGGCGGTGCGCGCCGCGATCGGTGGGGATCGCGCCGTCGTCTACCGGATATCGGCCGCCGACCTGGTGGAGGGCGGGACGCCTGCCGAGGACGTGGCCGAGCTCGCGGCGCGGCTCGCCGATCCCGACCCTGATCGTCCCGCGGTGGGCAGCGCCCGCGGCATCGATGCTCTGAACGTCGGGGTCGGCTGGCACGAGGCGCGCATTCCGACGGTGCAGCAGGCGGTGCCCGAGGGGGCGTGGGTGCCGTGGGCGCGGGAGCTGCGCCGGGTGGCCGCCGCGGTGCCGGTGATCGCCTCCAACCGCGTCAACACCCTGGAGCGCGCCGAAGAGGTGCTTGCCTCGCGCGCCGCGGACTTCGTCTCCTTGGCCCGGCCGTTCCTGGCCGACCCGGAGATCGTCGCGAAGGGTCGTGCTGGGCATCAAACGCAAGCAGGGCTGTCGTCAGATGCCCACCTCGCCCGAGTCAACGTGTGCATCGCCTGCGACCAGGCGTGCATCGACCGCTCGCTGTTCGACCGCCGCGTCTCCTGCATCGTCAACCCGCGGGCCGGGTTCGAGCTCGAGCTGGGGCCGGGCGCCGATCCGGACCTGGGCGGCCGCCGGCTGACGGTCGTCGGTGGCGGTCCGGCTGGGATGGAGGCGGCGCGCGCCCTTGCCGAGAGTGGGGCGCAGGTCACTCTGTACGAGGCGGGCTCGCGGCTCGGAGGTCAGTTCCGGATGGCCGCGCGGATCCCCGGCAAGCGCGACTACGGGCGGACCATCGAGTACTTCGAGTCGGAGCTCGCCCGGCTCGGCGTCGACGTCGAGCTCGAGACGCTGCCCGGGCTGGAGATGCTGCGCGGCGCCGACGCGGTCATCCTCGCCTCCGGAGTCACCCCGCGGATCGCCGACATTCCCGGCCGGAACCTGCCCCACGTCCACACCTACGCCGAGCTGCTCGACCCCGACGCCGATCCGGTGGCGGTGCGCGACGGTGCCGCGGTCGCGATCATCGGTGCCGGCGGGATCGGTGTCGACGTCGCTCACATGCTCAGCCACGCGCACAGCGACGACCCCGTCCAGCGGTTCTACGCCGAGCACCGGCTGCGGGGCGAGGCCGACCCGGACGCCGCGTACGCATCCCCTCGCCCGGTGACGTTGATGCGCCGGAGCGCCGGCCGGGTGGGGGAGTCGATCGGCCCGACGAGCCGATGGGTCACCGTCGGGGCGCTGCGGCGCGCCGGGGTCGAGATGCTCACCGAGGTCGCCTACGAGCGGATCGAGCCCGGAAGCGTCCACATCCGTGACGCGGGCGGCGCCTCACGCCAGATCGCGGCCGACGTGGTGATCGTCTGCGCGGGCCAGGAGCCGGACCGCGGTCTCGCCGACCGGCTGGCCGCGCTCGGCGTCCCGCATCTGGTGATCGGCGGCGCGGCCCAGGCGGTCGAGCTCGACGCAGAGCGGGCGTTCCGTGACGGCGCCGAGTCGCCGCGGCGGGTTGCCGCGCTGCTCGGCGCGCGCTGAACCGACCCGAACGCCGCGGCTTGATAGGTTCGCGCCGTGCCTGCGACCCGCTGGGGCCTCACCGTCCCGTTCACCGGCGTCCCGCTCGCCGACCACTTCGAGCTCTACCGCCGCGCCGAGGCGCTCGGCTACGACGACCTGTGGTCCGGGGAGACACCGAACGGCCCCGACGGCTTCACCACCCTGTCGATGGCGATCGCGGTCACCGATCGGATGCGGCTGGCGACGGGGATCGTCAACCCGTTCACGCGCGGCCCCGCGGTACTCGCGCAGACCGCGGCGACGCTGCAGGAGGCGAGCGGCGGTCGCTTCGTGCTCGGCCTCGGCGCCTCCTCGAACGTGATCGTGGACCGCTTCAACGGGCTGGAGTTCACCAAGCCGCTCTCCAAGGTGCGCGAGGCGGTGCAGCGGCTGCGGCCGGTGCTCAGCGTCCCGGCGGAAAAGGGGTACGGCGGCCTCCGGCTCGAGCGGCCGGTGACGACACCGGTGCCGATCGTGCTCGCCGCGCTGCGCGAGAAGATGCTCGGGCTCGCCGGCGAGCTCGCCGACGGCGCGTTCACCAACTTCCTGCCGATCTCGGGCCTTCCGCAGGTCCGCGCCGCCCACCGCGCGGGCGAGGCCGCTGCCGGCCGCGCCGAGGGCTCGACTGAGCTCGTCTGCCGGTTCTTCATCATCCCCGGTGACCCGTCCGATGGAGCGGCGCTTGCGCGCGGGATGTTCTCCGCCTATGGCAGCGTGCCCGTCTACGCGGCGTTCTTCCGCTGGCTCGGCTGGGCCGAGCGCCTGGACCCGATGGTCGCGGCCTACGAGGCCGGGGATCGCAGGCGCGCGATGGAGCTCGCTCCCGAGGAGCTGATCCGCGAGATCTACCTGTTCGGCGCGATCGAGGAGATCCGCGAGCGGCTGCAGGCGTTCGTCGCCGGGGGAATCACGACAGCGGTGCTCACCCCGATCTGCGCGCCCGAGCAGCTCGGCGAGGTGATCGAGGCCCTCGCGCCCTGAAGGTGACTCACTCCGGACTGGACGCGCGCGCTCCAAACAGACGGCGGCCGAGTGAGTCACTCGGGGTCGCCAGCGGTGCCACCTTGCCCTCGGCAACGTTCTGCTCGTGCTGCTGCCACCCCTCGAGCCATTTCCACGCCGCGGTGAGCGTGGCGGTCGAGGCGGTCACCATGAACGCCACCACCTGACCGCGATCGAGGTTCAGCCCTGGGATCGCGTGCGCGACGACGCCGGCGAGCCAACCGGCGAACAGGGTGAAGAACGGCGTGATGATGGTGACGAAGCGGCCGATCAGCGCCGCTTCAGCACGTGGCTCAGACTGTGTCAGCTGCTCGCTGATGGTGAACGCGTCCGGGACGCGCATCGAAACCGACATGTGACTGCCCCCTTGGTCTGCAGCACGCCCCTCGCGCTGCTGACACTGGATGCTAGATGCGCCGCACCGCATGTCAAAGGTAATAGTGCACACACGCCTCGCGTGACAGCCAGGGATGGTGAGGGTTATGCAGCTTTGCCCTCAGCAGACGTCGGCCAGCACCGCGACCAGCCTCGCCAGGGCCGCGGTATAGCCGTGCTCGGGTGGTGTGGCGTAGCCGATGACGAGCGCCGGCCGGCCGGTCGCAGGACCGTCGGTGAACGATTCGAGACCCGACAGCGCAAGACCGCGGGCCGCGGCGAGCTCGATCACCTCCGCCTCCGAGGTGCCCGGCGGGAGCTCCAGCAGGGCGTGCAGGCCGGCGGCGATCCCGTGGACGCGGACCGCGGGGGCCTCCCGCGCGATGGTCGAGACCAGCCGGTCACGGCGGCGCCGGTAGGCGAGCCGCGCCCGGCGGACGTGCCGGTCGTAGGCGCCCGATCGGATCAACTCGGCCAGTGCCAGCTGCGCGACGGCATCCGGGCCGCTGCGCAGCAACTCCTGGATCTCCAGCATCCGCGGGTGCAGCTCGTCGGGGGCCACCAGCCATGCGATGCGCAGCCCGGGAGCGAGGCTTTTGGAGGCGGTCCCGATGTACACGACGCGGTCGGGGGCGAGTGCCTGCATCGCTCCGACCGGCTGGCGGTCGTAGCGGAACTCGCCGTCGTAGTCGTCCTCGACGACGGTCCGCCCGCCGTCGGACGCCCAGTGGACGGCGGCGCCCCGGCGCGCCGGCGCGAGCGCGATCCCGAACGGGAACTGATGCGCCGCCGTGAGCAGGACCGCGTCGGCGGCGCCCCCAGTGAGCTCGTCGGTGCGCGCGCCCTGCTCGTCGATGTCCAGCGGCTGGGTGGTCAGGCCGTGCCGCGCGGCGATCTCCCGGTGGGTGTCCAGCCCGTGGCGCTCGGTCGCGAGCGTCCGTGCCCCGCGCGCGGCGAGCACCTCGCAGGTGAGCGCGAGCGCCTCGGCGAAACCGCCGCAGACGAGGATCCGCTCCGGGTCGGCGACCACTCCGCGTGCGCGCGCCAGGTATTCCGCCAGCGCCGCACGAAGCTCGGGGCGGCCCTGGGAGAACTCGTAGCCGAACGCGTCCGGGGGCGCGGCGGCGAGCGCCCGCCGGGTCGCCGACACCCAGGCGGCGCGCGGGAACGAGGTCACGTCGGGTGAGCCGGGGCGGAGATTGTGCCGGGGTGCGGTGACGGCCTGATCGGCGGTTCGGGGCGAGACGCGCGGCACGGTCTCAGGCCGCGGGCGCTGGGCCACCCGCGTCCCGGACCCCTGCCGGGCCTCGAGCCAGCCCTCGGCGACGAGCTGGGAGTAGGCCTCCGCCACCGTGTTCCGGGCGAGCCCGAGGTCGGCGGCGAGCGCCCGGGTGGACGGCAGCCGGGTCCCGGGCGCGAGCCGGCCCTCGCGAACCGCATCGCGGAGCGCGTCCTCAAGGCCCGCGCGGACCCGGGATCCGAGCGGTCTGAGGTGCAGGTCGACACCGGCAATGGCCCAACGTTCTGCCATGGAATTGGACCTTACTGATGGGCCGCCAGCGACGTACGGTTCCGCCCATGACCACCACCGACACACTCCCCACCACCGAGGATCCGGCCGTCCCCCGGCTCGATTTCGACGCCCACGCGGCCGGCTTCTCCCGCGCCATCTCCCACCTGCACAACGCTGCGGTCAAGGAGCTCGACGCGGCCGATATCGACCCCAAGCTGCGGGAGCTCGTGCGCCTGCGCGCGTCGCAGCTCAACGGGTGCGCCTACTGCATCGACATGCACTCCAAGGACGCTCGTGCGATCGGCGAGACCGAGCAGCGGCTCTACGCACTCACCGCCTGGCGCGAGACCGGGTTCTTCGACGCGCGTGAACGGGCGGCGCTCGCGTTCTGCGAGGCGGTCGTGCGGATGAGCGACACCCATGTCCCGCGGGCGGCGTTCGACGAGGTCGCCTCGGCGTTCACCGAGAAGGAGCTCGCCGCGCTCATCTCTCTCGTCATCTCGATCAACGCCTGGAACACCGTCGGCGTGACCACCCACACCTGGGAGCCCGGCACCTACGAGGGTTAGGCAGCGTCGGAGATCCCGAGCGTCGTCTCGGGCGAGATGTAGGTGCCGCGGTTCTCGCCGTGGCAGATCTTGGTGATCGCGTCGCGCTCGTCGAAGTCGAACACGTGGAGGGGCAGGCCGTGATCACGCGCGAGCACGATCGCGGTCTGGTCCATCACGCGCAGGTCACGCTCGAGCACGTCGTTGTAGCCGAGCGTGTCGTAGCGCCGTGCGTTCGGGTTCGTGCGCGGATCGGAGTCGTAGATCCCGTCGACCCCGTGCTTGGCGAGCAGAATCGCCTCCGCTCGGGTCTCGATCGCCCGCTGGACCGAGGCGTAGTCGGTGGTCACGTACGGCTGGCCGATGCCGGCGGCGAGCAGCACGATGTGCTCGCGCTCCAGGTGGGAGATCGCGCGCAGGCGGATGAACGGCTCGGCGACCGACTGAATCGGAACCGCGGTCATCAGCCGCACGTCCTCCAGTCCGCGGTGCTTGAGCACGCCGCGCATCAGGATTCCGTTCATGACGGTGCCGAGCATTCCGATGTTGTCGGCCTCGGCGCGCTCGATCGACCAATCGTCGGCGACGTTGCCGCGGAAGAAGTTGCCGCCTCCCACCACGACCGCCTGCTGGATGCCGAGCACCCGCGCGGCGATCAGCTGGTCGGCGACGTATCCGAGCGCGTGGTTGTCCAGGCCGAAATCGGAGGCGCCGGCGAAGGCGCGGCCGCTCAACTTGACGACGACCCGGCGGTAGCGCAGCTTCGACACGGCCCGCAAGGCTACAAGGCCAGGCGTCGCGCGGGCCCGCGCCTGTCAGTTCGCCCGTCCGACGATCCTGCGAGCTGCGGCGGCGTCCGGACCGATCCGGCCTCACTACTGTGTGGCGCGATCACTGTGGACGCGCGGCGCTGGTACTCGGAGCAGCCCAACGTCACCGGCCGCGGAATCGTGGCCGGTTACTCGGCGCGATTCTGGGCGATGATCGCCGTCCTGGGCGCGATCACCGGACTGGGCGCCGCGGGCCTGCTGGAGCTCCTGCGGCTCGTCGAGCACCTGGCCTACGACTATCACCATGGGAGCTTCCTGCGCGGCGTCGAGCAGGCACCCCGATGGCGCGCGTTCGCCGCGCTCGGGGTCGCGTCGGTGATCGTCGCGGCCGGTGTCGCGGCCCTTGGGCGCCTGGGCAGCCGTGGCGGCGGGACCGACGTCTCCGACGGGCTGTGGCTGCGCGGGGCGCGGCTGGACTTCCGGGCGAGCGTCGGCCGCGCGCTGCTCTCGATCGTCACCGTCGGCCTCGGCAGCTCACTCGGGCGTGAGGGGGCGCCGCAGACGCTGGGCGCGGCGACCGCGACCAAGTTCGCCGAATGGGCGGGGCTGCCCACCTGGCAGCGGCGGTTGCTCGTCGCCTGCGGGGCGGGCGCCGGGTTCGCGGCCGTCTACAACGTCCCGCTCGGCGGGGCGCTGTTCGCGGTCGAGGTCTTGCTCGGTTCGGTGGCGCTGCCGCTCGTGCTCCCGGCGCTTGCCACGTCCGTGGTCGCCACCTCGGTCGCGTGGCTGTTCCTGGGGACGGGGCCCGCGTACTCGCTGCCGCACTACCCGCTCCACCCTGCGCAGATGATCTGGGCGCTGCTCGCCGGACCGGTGATCGGGGTGGTCGCGGTCGTCTGGGTCCGTCTCATCCGCCGCGCGGCGCGGATGCGCCCGACCGGCCGAGGGCGCTACGTCGCGCCCGCGGCGGCGTTCATGGCGCTGGCGGCGTTGTCGCTGAAGTACCCGCAGTTGCTCGGCAACGGCAAGGGGATCGTTCAGCTCGGCGCCATCGGGGAGCTGTCGCTCGGGTTGATGGCCGTGCTGTTCGTGCTCAAGCCTCTGGTCACCGCGGCGTGCCTCGGTTCTGGCGCCCCGGGCGGGTTGTTCACGCCGACGCTCACGATCGGCGTGCTGCTCGCGGGGATCCTGGGGACGGCCTGGGGCCATGTCTGGCCCGGCGCGACCCTCGGCAGCTACGCGGTGATCGGCGGCGGCGCGTTCCTCGCCGCCTCGATGCAGGGTCCATTGTCGGGCGTCGTGCTGGTGCTCGAGCTGACCCGCAACTTCGACACGCTGATGGCGCCGACGCTCCTGGCGGTGGCGGAGGCGACCGTGATCGCCCGCCGGCTCGGCGCGCCCTCGATCTACTCCGCGCGCCTGCGGCCCGCTCCCGACCGCCCCGGAGCGAATGCGCTCGCGCAGGAGGCGCTGGCCACGCTCGACCGGCCCGACGCGATCCCCGACGAGCATCTCGGCGCGGACGGCGAGAGCTCGGTCGACCCCGGCGAGGCGGCCGCCGGCGACCTCGGCGGCGCTAGCGATGGGCCAGCCGCGAGCCGGTCAGACGGTCGAACAGGACCGCCAGCCGGGGAGCGAGCGAGGGCGCGGCGCGCACGAGGAGATCGATGAGGACGGCGTCGTTGCCGACCCGGATCCGCGGCCGGTTGCGCTCGACCCCGTCGACGATGATCGTCGCCGCCCGCTCCGGGGACATCTTCAGCAGCTTCTCGTTGTAGAGCCGCTCGCGGGCGCGGTCCTCGGCGGTGACCTGGATCCCGAGCTGCTCGGCGATCCGCACGCTGCTGGAGGCGATCTGGGTCTTCACCCCGCCCGGATGCACGATGCTCACCCCCACCCGGTGGCCCGCCGCGAGCATCTCGGCGCGCAACGTCTCGGTGAAGCCGCGCACCCCGAACTTGGTCGTCACGTACGCGCTGAGCTTGGGCTGGGCGAAGTAGCCGTTGAGGCTCGAGATGTTGATCACGTGCCCGTCTCCGGACGCGATCAGGTGAGGCAGGAACGCCTTGGTTCCGTGGATGACGCCCCACAGGTTGACGCCGATCACGCGCTCGAGCTCGGGATAGTCGGACTCGAGCACGCTGTGGCCCGACGCGATCCCGGCGTTGTTGTAGATCTGGTGCACGACCCCGAACCGCGCGTGCACCGCCTCTGCCCACGCCTCGACGGCAGCGCGATCGCTCACGTCAAGCGTCTGCAACTGGGTCTCCGCGCTCCCGAGCCGCAACTGCTCCTCGGTCTCCGCCAGCCCCGCCCGGTCGACGTCGGCCAAAGCCAGCCCGAGCGCCCCGCGCCGACCGAGCTCGAGCGCCACCGCCCGCCCGATCCCGGACCCGGCTCCCGTCACCGCACATACCTTCCCGGCCGCAGCACTCATGGAACGCGAGCGTACCAGCGTGCGCCGGTGGGGGTGTGACATCCGTCCTGAGATCGCCGAGTCGAGCGCTCACCTCCGCCTCGGCCCCACAACGACAAACGCCGGCCCCACCCGAAGGCGGGACCGGCGTCTGGTCACATCCGGATCCGACGAAAGAGCGTTACGCCGCCCGGCGCAGATCCTCGAGCGACGCGCTCTTGGCGAGGCGGCTGAGGCCCTGCTGCTCCAGCTCACGGGCCTTGCTCAGCGGAATGCCGAGCTCGATCCCGGTCTGACGGAGGTTCAGGGGCTCCGCGCCGGCCAGTCCGAACCGAAGCCGGATCACGTTGCGCTCGGCCTCAGGCAGCTGCGCAACCGCGCCGCCGATGAGTTCCTGGCGCTCACGCTCCTCGACCTCTTCGGTCGGCTCGGGCCGCTCGGACGCGAGCAGATCGCCGAAGGCGGTCTCGCCGTCCTCGCCGACCGGCTGGTCCAGGGAGGTCAGACCGCGGGTCAGCTCACGCAGCTCCGCGACCTCATCGACGTCGATCTTGGCCTCGGCCGCGATCTCCTCGTCGGTGGGCTCCCGGCCGAGCTTGGTCGACAGCTCGGACTCGACCTTGCGCACCTTCGTCTGACGCTGGGCGACATGCACCGGCAGCCGGATCGTCCGGCCGTGGTTCTGCAGGCCGCGCTGCAGCGCCTGGCGGATCCACAGGGTTCCGTAGGTGGAGAACTTGAAGCCGCGACGCCAGTCGAACTTCTCGACCGCGCGGATCAGGCCCAGCATGCCCTCCTGGACCAGATCCTCCATGGGGAGGCCGTGGCCCTGGTAGCGGCGCGCCTGCGAGACGACCAGACGGAGGTTGGAGTTGATCATCCGCTCCTTGGCCTCCAGATCGCCGCGCTCGATGCGCTGGGCGAGCTCGACCTCTTCCTCTGCGGTCAGCAGCGCGTGGGCACGCGCCGCCCGCAGGAAGAGATCCAGCGAGTTCTCTGTCATGGAGCCAGTGGCTCCGGGGGTCAGCCGCGGGTCAGCCGCCGTCGCACGCCGCTCGCTCGCGCGGGCAGCGGGACGCCGGCGGGTCTGGCGACGGGGCGAGGGCGCCGAACTGGCGGCACCGTGCTCGCCGCGCGCCCGCGGCCGCTTGGCGTCATCGTGATGCTCGTGCGCCGTGGGGGCGCCGCGACCATCGTTGTCAGAAGATTTCAAGGCTGTCTCCGTGTCACGCATGGGTTTGCTCCGTCACTAACGGTACCAGATTGTTCGACGATTGTCGAACTTCTCTTACGGAGCGCTTCATTCCGCCGATCCGCGCGTCCGTGGCGGGACTTCATACTTTCGGTGATTGCCACCGAATGCCCTTCATCAAACACGATCGGGCCCAATTCCGACCCGTGTGTGATGAATTACCGCTCAAACCGTATCCGTGCTTACCGATTCGGCGCGTGTGCGACGTGTTAAGGTTCGCTGGCTGCGCGTTGCTCGCCCTCCCCGAACATCTCGAGGGCAAGCTCCAGGAAGGCCGCGGTCGCCGGCGATTGGCGCCGCCCGGCGCGCCACGCGAGCGTGATGTCGCGCCGCAGGACCGGATCGACGATCGGTGCCGCGACGATGTCGGCTCCCGGAACCATCGCGTCGGAGCGCGGCAGGATGGCCACGCCCAGGCCGCGGGAGACGAGCGCCCGGATGCGCTGGGCTTCGTTGGACTCGAGCGTCACCCGCGGCTCGAACTGCGCGTCACGGCCGGCCGAGAAGAGCAGCTCTCGCAGGCGAGCCCCCTGACGGAAGCTGATGAAGTGCTCCTGAGCGAGCTCGGCCATGCGGACCCGCGCGCGTCCGGCGAGCGCGTGGTCGCGCGGCAGCAGCACCATCAGCTCCTCGGAGATCAGCTGGTGCAGCGCGAGCTCGTGCGACTCGACCCGCTCGGTGACCGACAGGAACGCCAGGTCGAGCTCGTCGCCCCGCAGCAGTTCTGCGCACTCCTCGCTGGCCTGCTCGCGCACGGTCAGCGCGACTCCCGGATGTGCCTCGTGGAAGACGGCAAGCGCGAGCGACAGGTCGATCGGGCCCATCGTGTGGATCGCCCCGATCGTCACGTGGCCGACATCGACGCCGCGCAGGGCCTCGAGCTCCTCGCGCGCGATCTCGAGCTCGGCAAGGATCCGCCGCGCCCGCACCGCGAGCAGCTCGCCCGCCTCGGTGAGCGCGACCTTGCGGGTGGTGCGCTCGACGAGTCCGACCCCCACCTCCTCCTCAAGCCGGCGGATCTGCTGCGAGAGCGCGGGCTGGGCGATGTGCTCGGCGGCAGCGGCGCGCGTGAAGTTGAGCTCTTCCGCGAGCGCGACCAGGTAGCGCAGCTGCCGCAGATCCATGCCGCGAGCTTATAGATCCCAACGAATAGTCGTCTTGGACTTCTGAAGTCGTCGTGTCATCATGATCGGCGTAGTACCTCTCCTCCCTCGAGCGCGCCCCGAGTCCGGCCTCATATCCCGCCGGTACCGGGGCGCTCTCACTTTCTGGACTCAGTCCGAGCGCAATCCGTAGTCTCCACGCCGAGACCCGGTGTGATTACGGGGTCGCTGCGGCGGACGGCGCACCGATACACCGGTGATGGCCTCTCGCCCTCATCACCAGGCCCCTGCAGTCGACCGATCGGTCGGCGAGCACTTCTCCTGCTCGCTGTCGGCGGTCGTCATCGCGCGCGTGCACGACTTCGGTGGGGATGTCGCCGTCGAGTCGGTGCTGCGCCGGGCGGGGAGCACCCACGGCCGCGCGTACCTGTGCGACATCGCCAACTGGATGGCCTACGACGAAGCGGTCGCCCTGCTGCGGGCCGGCGCGCTGGTGACCCATCACCCGGCATTTGCGCAGGCGGTCGGGGAGGACTCGGGCCGCCGCCTCTCCGCATCGCCCGTCGCTGCCCTGCTGCGCTCGCTCGGCTCACCCGAGGCCGTCTATCGCACGATCGCGGCCACCGCACAGAAGTACTCCACCGTCAGCACGCTGGAAGCCGGCGAGTGCGCTCCCGGCCAGGCGGCGGTGGTCGCCCGGCAGGTCGACGGCTTCGACCGCAGCGCCGAGCACTGCGCCTGGACACGCGGCCTGCTGGCGACGGTGCCCCTCCTCTTCGGGCTCGAACTGGCGGTGGTCGAGCACGAGACGTGCGCTGCCTACGGCGCCGACGCGTGCCACTACCGCGTCCGCTGGTCTGCGGGCGCCGCCGCGGCGCAACCCACCACTGACCAACAGCTCGACATGCTCCGCGATCAGCTCCACGCGATGCACGAGCGGTTGCACAGCGTGTTTCAGACCGCCGCAGACCTGATCAGCGGCGGGGACGTCGACGAGGTGCTGGCGCGGATCGCCGACCGGGCCGCGACCGAGGTCCGGGCGCCCCGGCACCTGCTCGCCGTCAGGCTCTCGTCCGAGGGTCCGCTGCATCGCCACCACCGAGGGTTCTCGGCCGAGGAGGCCGACGCGGCGGTGTCGGCTGTGCTCTCACGCCCTCCTGAGGAGCTGCCGTCGTCGTGGCTGGCGGTGCCGATCCGCTCAGGGCGCTCGGACTACGGGATCCTGCTCGCCGCCTATCCCGAGCACTCCTGCTTCCTGCCCGGTGAGCGCGAGCTGCTCGAGGTGTACGCCCGCTACGCGGCAAGCGCCCTGGACGGCGCCAGCGCGTTGCAGGAGGCTCAGTCACGATACGGGCAATCCAGCGCACTGCTCGAGCTGGCGCGCGTCCTCGCCGAGGCCGGCACCAGCTCGGAGATCGCGCGCCGGCTGGCCGAGTCGGTCCCCGTCGTCGTCGACTGCGACCAGGTCGCGGTGTACGTCTGGGATGAGATGAAGACCGAGCTCGTGCGCGCGGCGGTCACCGAGCATCGTGACGGGCCGCCGCCGGCGGTCGAGCTCGCTCGCTGGGCGCCGGACCGGGGGACGACCCTCGCAGCGCTGATCGCCGATCCGAACACCGAGCCGATCTTCATCGACGAGACGACCGGACAGTCCGCCCACCGCGAGGCGCTGCGCAGGCTCGGCTTCGAGGCGACGATCATGGTCCCGCTCGTCTCCTCCGGCGAACTGCTCGGGATGCTGACCGTGGCGGTGCGCGACCGCCCCGAGCGGCTGGCCCCCTCCTCCGACCTGCTCGACCGCCTGTCGGGCGTCGGAGCGCAGGCATCGACCGCACTCGGCAACGGCCGGCTGGTCGACGTCATCACCCATCAGGCGCTTCACGATCAGCTGACCGGGCTGGCCAACCGAGGTCGATTCACCGCGGAGCTGCGGACCGCCGTCGGCCACGCGCACGATTCGCAGCGCCTGGCCGCCCTCTTCTACCTCGACCTCGACCAGTTCAAGCCGGTCAATGACGAGCTCGGCCATGAGACCGGGGACGCCCTGCTGGTCGCGGTCGCCCAGCGGCTGCGCCACTGCACGCGGGCCGATGACGTCGTCGCCCGGCTCGGAGGCGACGAGTTCGCTGTCCTCGTCTCGGGCGTCACCGAGGCGGAGATCGACGGGGTCGCCGAGCGCCTCGCCAGCGGCTTTGACGAGCCGTTCGAGGTGGGCGGCAGCCGACTGCGCATCTCGGCCTCGATCGGCCGCTCGACCTACCCCGCCGACGCCCCGGACGCCGACGGCCTCCTGCGCCGGGCCGACGAGGCGATGTTCGCCCACAAGCGCGGGCGTACGGTCGCACGCCACTCCCCGGCGCCACCGGTCTCGCGCTGACCGGCGCCCTGAGCCGGGGCGGTGCGATCGGGGCCCGGGCCTATACTGGCCTCATCCCGACGAGGAGCGCAGCGTGCAGGAAATGGTGATCTACGGCGTGAGCTTCGACATGGTCGGAAAGCAGCCGATCGTGTTGCTCAAGACCGTCGAGAGCAACAAGTTCCTGCCGATCTGGATCGGGCATCCGGAGGCGGCAGCGATCCTGATGAAGTTGCAGGGTGCCTCCACCCCGCGGCCGATGACGCATGATCTCCTGTCCGAGATGCTCGGTGAGCTGGACGTCGAATGCACGCGCGTCGCGGTGACCGAGCTGCGCGAGAACACGTTCTACGCGTCGATCAGCCTGCGCGCAGGCGGCCGCGACCTGGAGATCGACTCGCGGCCGTCCGATGCCCTCGCGCTCGCCGTGCGCTCGGGCGCGCCGATCTTCGCCGCCGACGAGGTCATCACGGAGTCCGCCATCGAGTTCGAGCACGAGGTCGAGGACACCGAGGAGGTCGTCGAGAAGTTCAAGGACTTCCTCGACCAGGTGACCCCCGAGGACTTCGCCTCCGACGAGTAGAACGACCGAGCGTCAGCTCGCGCGGCGCTGCCCGGGGCGCATCCGCACCACCGGCGCCAGCGGCTCACCGCCGGGCGGCGTGCGCGGCGCACCGCGCCTGCTCGGACGCTTCGCGCCCGAGAGCGTCCCGTACATCGCCACCTGCTCGGTCGCGATCGCGCCGATCCGCCGGATCCCCTCGCGGATCTGGTCCTCCGCCACCCCGGAGAAGTTCAGCCGCATCGAACTGCCACCGCGCCCGTCGAGATACGCGGCCCGGCCCGGGACGAACGCCACGTTCTGGCGGAGGGCGAGCGCGAGCAGGTCGGTCGTGTCGATGTAGTCGGGAAGCGTGGCCCAGATGAACAGGCCGCCCAGCGGGTGGGTCCACACCGCCTCGCGCGGGAAGTGCTCGGCCATCGCGTCGAGCATCACGTCGCGCCGGCGGCGGTAGATCTCGACCAGCGAGCCGAGGTAATCGCCCCACGGCCCGGAGTCGAAGTAGGCGGCGACGAAGTACTGGGTGATCGGCGAGGAGCACAGGTCGGTGCCCTGCTTGCCGCTCTGCATCTGGTCGAGGATCGGCGCCGGCGCGGCCGCCCACCCGAGCCGGACGCCCGGGGACAGGATCTTGGAGAACGTGCCCGTGTAGATGACGAACTCGTCGTCGAGTGAGTACAGCGTCGGCAGCGGCTCGCCCTCGTAGCGGAGCATGCCGTATGGGTTGTCCTCCATGATCAGCAGCTCGCGCTCGCGTGCGATCTGGATCAGCGCGTGGCGGCGCTCCAGCGACATCGTCACCCCGGCGGGGTTCTGGAAGCTGGGGACCGTGTAGAGGAACTTCGGGCGGCGGCCGTCGCGCTGCAGCGCGTCGAGTGTGACCTCGAGCTCCGCGATCCTCATCCCGTCGTCGTCGAGCGCGATCTGGATGACGTCGGCCTCGTAGGCGCAGAAGGTCGGGATCGCTCCCGGGTAGGTCGGCGCCTCGGCGATGATCACGTCGCCGGGGTCGATCAGCGCCTTGCAGACCAGATCGATCGCCTGCTGGCCGCCGGTCGTGACCAGCAGGTCTGAGGTCCCGATCCGCATCCCCTCGGCGGCCATCACCTCGACGATGCAGTGCTTGATCACCTCCGAGCCGTCGGTCGGCCCGTACTGCAGCGCACGCGCACATGACTGCGCCGCGACCTGCCCCATCAGCGCGGCGTAGGAATCGGCGGGGAACGTCGAGGTGTCGGGCAGGCCACCCGCGAGCGAGATCACGTCGTCGCGTTCGGTGAGCGCCATCAGGTCGCGCATTGCCGAGGACTGCATCGCCCGGGTGCGGGACGCGAACAATCCGCTGTAGCGCTCGAAGTCCCGCGTGCGAGATGCCCCGCGCGATCGGGGCGAGCCGGATTTGGACTGGGCGGAGTCCGTCTCCTCTATCGTCACGTCTGTCCACGGTACAGCACGCGTTGCGTGCGGTTACCCGCCCGACCGTCCGCCGGACGGACCTGCCATGCATCTCGTGTTCGACATCTTCCAGGGGCTCGGGGTCGCCGCCGCGATCGGCGTGCGCCCGTTCTTCCCCGCGCTCGTCACCTCGGTGCTCGCCGGCGCCGATATCGAGCTCACCTTCCACCACACGAAGGTCCACTTCCTGCAGCAGCCGGCGTTCCTGATCGTGATGGTGGTGGCGATCGTGCTGCTGGCGCTCGTCGAGCGCCGCATGAGCGGTCTGAAGGGCAAGCTCGCGGAGCGTCCCCTCACCGTCGTGTTGGGGCTGTGCGCCCTTGCGCTGGGGGCGCTGTTCTGCGGCGGCGCGTTCGGCCGCTACCACCATGGACACCACCACCTGCTGTGGGTCGGCGTCGTGGTCGGGGTCGTGTGCGCGGCGATCGGCGTCGCGGCGACCCGTCCGCTGCTCTCACGGGTCCGTGGCCGCCTCGACGACGAAGCGGGCGGTGTGCTCCCGTTCCTGACCGACGGCGTGGCGGCGCTGGCGGCCGCGCTGTCGGTCGTCGCACCCCCGGTCGGGCTGATCGTGGTGCTCGCGCTGCTGTGGCTCTTGATCGCCGGCCGCGGCCGCTCGGACCGCAAGTACGCCGGCCTGCGCATCCTCCGTTAGCTGTGTCGGATTCGAGCACGCGCCAGAAGCTCGTGCTCATCGTGGTCGACGCGATGAAGCCGGCGATGCTCGAGCGGGCGATCGCTGCCGGTCGCGCGCCGGCAATGGCCGAGATCATGCGCCGCGGGCACTACGTGCCTGAGTGCGTCGCGTCCTTCCCATCGGTGACGCCGGTCTGTGCCGCGACGATCACCACCGGCCTCGGCCCCGACCGCCACGGGATCCCTTCGATGAACTGGTACCACCGCGAGGAGGGGCGCTACGTGGAGTACGGCTCGAGCTTCTCCGCCTCGCGCCAGTTCGGAGTGCTGCGCTCGCTCACGGACACCGTCTACCGGATGAACTCCGAGCACCTCTCCGCCGACGCGCTCACCGTGTTCGAGTCGCTCGACGACGCCGAGGTGCGGACCGCCGGCACGACCTACCTGATCTACCGGGGCCGCCACGATCACGAGGTCGCCCAGGACTCGGCGCTCGCCCGGCTGGTCACCTCGACGCTGTTCCGGCGCACGATCAAGGGCCCGCTCGAGCTCTTCTACTCCGACCTCTACGCATCGCGCCGGACCGGCTGCCGTGGCCAGATGGGCCTGCCCGGCGCGCGGGACCAGCACACCGGTTGCGTCGGCTCCTACCTGGTCGAGCATGACCTGTTCGACTTCCTGCTGTTCTCGCTGCCCGACAACGACGCGTACTCGCATCGCAACGGTCCGCACGCCCAGGTCACCTCGCTGGCGGCCGCCGATCGGCAGATCGAGCGCCTGATGCACGCCGGCGGCGGTCCGGACCGGTTTCTCGATGAGCACGCGGTGATCGTCTGCTCGGACCACTCGCAGGCCGCGGTCGAGGCGTCGATCCGACTCGACTATGCGTTCGCAGACTTCGCGGTGGCGACTCCGAGCGCACGCGTGGCCGGCTCGGGCGGCGAGGTCGCGCTCAGCCCAGCGCAGCGCTCGGCGATGATCTACGCGCTCGACGGTGACGATCACGACGAGATCGTCGCCCGGTCGCTGGAGGCGGTCCGCGACCTGGAGGGCGTCGACCTGGCGATGTGGATGGACGGGGAGGAGGCGGTGATCCGCGGGCATCGCGGCGAGCTGCGCTTCGCCCCCGGCGGTGGCGTGCAGGACGCGCGCGGGCACGGCTGGGATGTCGACGGGCCGCTGTCGGTGCTGCGCGCAGAGGTGCAGGACGGCCGCCTGCTCAGCACCGAGTACCCGGACGCGCTGATGCGGGTCTGGTCGGCGCTGCACTGTGAGCACGCCGGGGAGATTCTGCTGTCCGCCGCACCCGGTTACGAGTTCGTCGACTGGGGCGGAGCGGACCACATCGGCGGCGGCTCGCACGGGTCGCTGCACCGCTCCGATTCCTACGCCACGTTGCTGTGGTCCGGCGAGGGATTGCCCTCGCGTGAGGCGCGAGATCAGTGGTCACTGCGAGACGTCGCGCCGATGATCCGAGACCACTTCGGAGTGGCCGCACCACAGCCGTGAGATCCCGATCTTCGAATGCGTTCAGCCTCTAAGATCTGGGTAAGCCACCGATTAGCAGCCGGTTATGCGTGTCCCGTCTGCCCAGGCTTCGCATGCCCGCCGATACCCTGACCGACATGGCCACCGATGAGATGACCGCTGACGAGCTCACGACCGCGGTCGTCGAACTCCCCTTCCACCACCGCGTCAAGGCGGGGGTATCGAAGAGCGAGAACTGGCTTCAGCTGGTCCGCTTCGGCGTCGTCGGGGTCAGCGGCTACATCGTCAACACCGTCACGTTCTGGTTCTGCCTGCACGTGGTCGGGCTCGACTACAAGATCGCGCTGCCGATCGCGTATCTGGCCGGGGTTGTCAACAACTTCACCTGGAACAGCCGCTGGACGTTCACCCACGAGCGCGAGTCACATACCGCGGTGCAGGGCGCCAAGTTCCTGGTCGTGTCGACGATCGCGTTCGGCTGCAACTACGGCCTGGTCGTCGCCGGTGTCCACTGGGTCCACTGGTTCTCGCAGCACAAGGTCATCATCAACGCCCTCTCCAACATCATGGTGATCCCCGTGAACTTCCTCGGCCAGAAGCTCTGGAGCTTCAAGAAGTAGCCGTGGGGATCGCCCGGCGGACCGGGCCGCGATCCGCGCGGGCGCTGCTCGTAACCCTGCTCCTCACGCTCCTCCTCGCCCCCGGAGCGCTCGCCGCGACCAGCTCGACCGTCGCCGCGAGCTCGACGGCTGCCGCGACGAGCTCCTCGGTCACGACCGTCACCCAGACCCAGACGGTGACCACGACGGCGGGCACCCCGGTGCTCGTCACCAACAAGACGACGCCGCCGGTCGGCTACCACCACACGGCGCTCGAGGTGCTCGCGATCGCTCGCCAGAGCCCGGTCGTCAAGGCCGAGCTGCGCAAGCACCCCACGCTCGTCCCCTACGAGTACACGAAGGGCGCGCCGGAGTGGCAGGTGAGCTGGTTCACGCCGCCGCCGAAGAAGGCGGGCGGCCCCAGCCAGCGCGAGCTCGTCCAGGTCTACGTCAACGACGACACCGGCAAGGTGACGCAGGCGTGGACGGGCTTCCAGGTCGCCTGGACGATGGCCCGCGGCTACAACGGGGCGTTCGGGCGGATCGTCAACGCCTGGTACATCTGGCTGCCGGTCTGCCTGATGTTCGTGCTGCCGTTCGTCCCGTGGCGCCGGCGACCGACGCTGCTGCACCTCGACCTCCTGATGTTCCTGTTCTTCTCGGTGTCGCTGGCGTTCTTCAACCACGCCGACATCGGGCTCTCGACGCCGCTGTTCTACGTGCCTTTGGTGTACCTGCTCGTTCGCCTGCTGGCGCTCGGCTACGGCATCGGCGTCCCGCGCGAGCCGCTGCGGACGATCGTGCCGGCCGGCTGGCTGATCGTCGGGATCATCTTCCTGATGGCGTTCCGGATCGGGCTCAACGTGCTCGACTCGAACGTGATTGATGTCGGCTTCTCGGGGGTGATCGGGGCCGACAAGCTGATCCACAATGTCCCGCTCTACGGCCACTGGCCGTCCAACGACGCGTATGGCGACACGTACGGGCCGTTCAACTACTTCATCTACGTGCCGTTCCGGCTGGTGCTCGGGTGGAGCGGCGCCTGGGACAACCTGCCCGCCGCGCACGGCGCGTCGATCTTCTTCGATGCGGCCACCCTGGTCGCGCTCTACGTGCTCGGCCGCCGCTGGCGCGATCACACCCTCGGGGTTGTCCTTGCCTACGCCTGGGCCGCGTACCCGTTCACGATGTGGTCGCTGTCCTCCAACACGAACGACAGCCTCGTCGCGCTGATGGTGACGCTCGCCCTGCTCGTGCTCGGCTCCGCGCCGGCCCGAGGCGCGATGGCGGCGCTCGCCGGCCTGACCAAGTTCGCCCCGTTCATCCTCACGCCGTTGCTGTTGCGCGGCACCGGCGAGCGGCCGCGCCGTCGCTCGGTCATCGCCTTCCTGATCAGCTTCGTCGTGTTCGTCTTCCTGTCGATGCTGCCGGTGATCGTCAAGCACAACCTCGGACCGTTCTGGCACGACTCGATCAAGTACCAGTCCGATCGCGACACGCCGTTCTCGGTGTGGGGGCTGTGGGGCGGCCTGAGCTGGTTGCAGCACGTGCTCCAGGGCGCGGTCGTCGCGCTCGCCCTGATCGTCTGCGTGGTTCCGGCGCGGCGCACCCCGGTGCAGGTGGCGGCGTTCGCGGCGGCACTGATCATCGCCCTGCAGATCGTCACCAACTACTGGCTGTACTCCTACGTCGTCTGGTTCTTCCCGGCGGCGATCGCGGCGCTGTTCGCGAGCCACCCCGCGCCGGGTGAGCATCTCGACGCCGCCTGGCGCGAGCTGGAGGACCGCCGCCTGCAGAGCCCGCCGCTCCGCGTCGAGCCGGCCGGCGGCTGACGCGGCCGCCCGAGGCGGAGCTGGCTGACATCACGGTCGACTTGCCGCTCGAGCCCCCAGCTCGGCTGGTGCGGCGGCTCCCGCCGGCATGAGGACCTGCTCGATCGCCACCGCGCGACGCGGCTCCGCGGCGGCGGTGACGGCGACCGCGTTCAGCCAGGGGTCCTCGTCGGAGGTCTCGAACCGAACCGGCATCTTCGTCGCTATCGCCTCGATCGCGAGCTCGCGGCGCACGCCGATCACGCCACCACGGGGACCGGTCATGCCCACGTCGGTGATGTAGGCAGTGCCGCCCGGCAGCACGCGCGCGTCCGCAGTCGGGACATGGGTGTGGGTCCCGACGACGGCGGTGACCTGGCCGTCGAGGTGCCAGCCCATCGCGACCTTCTCGCTGGTGGCCTCGCCATGGACGTCGACCAGCACGTGGTCGGCGCGGTCACGCAGGGCATGCAGCGCCGCATCGGCCTCGGCGAACAACGGGCGCCCGGCGTCCATGAACAGGTTGCCCGACAGCGAGACGACGCCCAGCCGGACGCCGCTGCGCTCGACGACGCACCAGCCGTGGCCCGGCTGGCGCTTGAGGAAGTTGGCGGGTCGCAAGATCTCCTGGCGCTCGTCCAGGTAGGTGTAGATCTCGCGCTGGCGGTAGGTGTGGTTGCCGAGCGTGATCACGTCGACACCGGCCTCGAACAGCTGGTCGGCGAGCTTGGGCGTGATTCCGACACCACCAGCGATGTTCTCCCCGTTGACGATCAGGAAGTCGAATCCGACCCGGTCCCGGAGCGTCGGCAACAGGCCGAACAGCGTCCGCTTGCCGAGCCCACCGACGACATCGCCGACGAACAGGATCGTGCACGACTTCTCGCTCATTGGAGGACTCGGGGGCTGCGTCCCATATCTGCACCAGTATGGCCCCGGTGGTCATCCGCCGCTGGGTGCAGCTCGTGCTGCTCCCGCTCGCCCTGCTCGCGCTGTGGGCGCTCGCGCGCGCGATCGGAGCGCTGTTCCTGGTGCTGGTCATCGCCTCACTGGTGGCGCTCGTACTCTCCCCACTGGTCCGTTTCGGCTCTCGGTTCCTGCCGCGCGGGCTGGCGATCCTGTTCGCCTACCTCACCGTGGTGGTCATCGTCGCGCTGATCGCGATCGGCCTGGCCGCGCCGGTCGCCACCCAGCTCATCCACTTCGAGCACAACCTGCCCGCGCTCACGCGGCAGGCGAACCGCGAGCTCGCGGACATCCAACGGTTCTTCGACCGGCACGGGATCAAGATCCACATCGAGAAGCAGGGGCAGAGCGCGCTCTCGACGCTCGAAAAGGATCTGCTCAAGCGCTCCGGTGACATCGTCTCCTTCTCGCAGGGCCTGCTCTCCAAGGCGGTCTCGGTCGGGATCGACCTGATCCTGATCCTCGTCCTGTCGATCTACCTGCTCGTCTACGGCCCCGAGATCGGCCGTCTCGTCCGCCGGCTGATGCCCGCCGGAGACGGCACCCCCGCCGACGACTACCCGCGCCTGGTCCAGAGCGCGGTCGGCAGCTACGTGCGCGGGCAGCTCCTGTTCAGCTTGGTGATGGGCGGCTCCGCTGCGCTGCTGGTGACGATCTTCGGTCTCGTCGGCCTGTTCCCCGCGGGCACGTCGTACTCCTGGTTCTTCGGTGTCTTCTACGGGCTGATGGAGTTCATCCCCTACATCGGCCCGATCATCGGCCCGATCCCCGCGCTACTGGTTGCCCTGTTCGAGCACCCGATCAGCGCCGTCTGGCTGCTGATGGCGTTCGTGGGACTCCAGCAGCTGGAGGGGCACGTCATCGCGCCGCAGCTGTTCCGCTACTCGCTGCGGATCAACCCGATCCTGATCATCATCGCGCTGCTGGTCGGCGACAAGCTGTACGGGATCGCGGGCGCGCTCGTCGCGCTGCCGGTCATCGCGGTCCTACGGGTGACGATCATCTACCTCCATCGCCACACCGTGCTCGAGGCGTGGGGCAACTCGCTGCTCGACGAACCGCCCTCTCCGCCGCCGGAGCCCGAGCCGGCGGACCCGTGAGCGACCCGGCGGCGGGCGCGGCGGCATGCGAGGCCCGCGGGCTGACCAAGCGCTTCGGGGATCGGGTCGCGCTTGACTCGGTGAGCTTCACGCTGGGATCCGGCGAGCTTGTCGGCCTGGTCGGAGCCAACGGTGCCGGGAAGACGACGCTGCTGTCGGTGCTGGCGGGAGTGCTCGCCCCGGACACCGGGACGCTGTCGATCTCGGGTTCAGTCGGCTGGGTGCCGCAGTCGGTGGCGGTCTACTCCCGGCTGACCGTGGCGGAGAATCTGCGGCTGTTCGCGCGACTGGAGCGCGTCGACGACGCCGAGTCGGCCGTCGCGCGCATGCTGCAGCAGACCCGGCTCTCCGACCGCGCCAGGGATCAGGCGGGACGGCTGTCAGGCGGCAACCGCCAACGACTGAACATCGCGCTCGGGCTGCTCGCCGATCCCGCGGTGCTGCTGCTCGACGAGCCCACGGCCGCACTCGACCCCGACCAGCGCGAGCGGATGTGGGAGTTCATCGGAGCGCTGGCGGCGCGAGAGACGACGGTCCTGTTCTCCAGCCACGAGCTGAGTGAGGTCGAGCGTCGCGCCGGCCGGGTGCTCGCCCTCCAGGACGGCCGGCTGGTGGGCGGCTGAGCGCATGCGCTGGCTGATCGCCAAGGACATCGCGATCCTGCGCCGCTCACCGCTGCTGGTCGGCCTGCTGGTCGTCTATCCGGTCGTGATCGCGCTGATGATCGGCGCTGCATTCGCCGGCGCTCCGGCGAAGCCGGCGGTCGCGTTCGTCGACGAGGTGCCCGCCGGGCAGGCCACGATCGCGATCGGGCGCCAGCGGCTCGACGTCTCCCGGTACGCGTCCGGCCTGCTGAACTCGGTGCACGCGATCCGGGCGCCGACGAGGGCGGCGGCGATCGCCGACGTGCGCAGCGGCCGGGCGCTGGCGGCCGTGATCGTGCCGGCCGACCTGCCACGCCAGGTCGAGTCGCTCATCACCCAGGGCGTCGGCAGCCCGACGGTCCACCTCTACCTCAACACGCGCGACCCGCTGGAGCGCCGGTATGTCGAGCAGGCGCTCGACGCCCGGATCGCGTCGGTCCAGTCCGACGTCTCCCGCCGGGTGTTGCAGGTCGCGGTGGCCGATCTGCAGCGGGTGCTGGGTGGCGGGCGCGTCACGCTGCTCGGCAACTCGGTCAACCTGCTCGGCCTGCGCGACGCCCGGGCGATCGTCGACGGCACGATCACATCGCTCCCCCGCCGCTCGCCGCTGCGGACAGCGCTCGCCCAGGTGTCGGCGTTCGCATCGGAGGCGATCAACGGCCTCGGCTTCGCCAAGCCGGTGCTCGGCTCGATCGGCAGCCCGTTGACGGTCACCCAGACCCAGCTGGAGGGCGCGACGACCCCGACCAGCGTCTACGCCGCCGCGATCGCGGCGATCGTCTCGCTGATGTTCGTCGCGCTGCTGCTGGCGGCAGGAACGCTCGCGCTGGAATGGAGCGAGGGGACATACGCGCGGCTGGTGCGAGGTCTCGTCGCGCCGGGGGTGCTGCTCGGCGCCAAGGCGCTGCTGGCGGGCGCGTGCGCGGGGGTGCTGACGCTCGTGCTGGCGATCTGCGTGTCGGCGTTCGTGCACCTCGACTGGGCGCGCGTCGTGCTGTGGGCGCTGACCTTCGGCTGCGGCGGCCTGGCGTTTGCGGCGCTCGGGACCGCGCTCGGCGCAGCCGCCCGGGAGGTCGCGACCGCCTCACTGATGGCGTTCCTGCTCGCCCTCCCGATCGCGTTCTGTGCGCTTGTCCCGGCGACGGCGGTGAGCCCGGCGGTCCACGCGGTGCTCTCGGTCGTCGGGTTCTGCTTCCCGTTCGCCCCCGCGCTCGGCGCGGCGTCGAGCGCGTTCGGCGGGATCGGCCCGGGGGAGTGGCTGGCGCTGCTGCACCTGGTGGTGCTGGCCGGCGTCTACCTCGCGCTCGGGCGCCTGGCCCTCGCGCGACGGTCGGCGATCTGACCCGGGGCCGACGCGCCGCCGCTCAGCGCATGCCGGTGGTGCGCATGAACCCGAAGGCGCACAGCGCAGCGATGATGAGCAGCAGGATCGGCAATCCCGCACCCATGACGCCGGCGATCGCCAGCACGAGCGTGACGACGCCCGCCACACCGCTCAACGCACCGACCTGCACCAGCCGATAGGCCCGCTTCTCCCGGACACTGCGTGGGGTCCGTCGATCGAGGTTGCTCATCCCCGTCAGCGTATCGACCACGGGTACCGTGATGCGACATGAGCGAACACCACCTCCTGCTGTACGTCTATTCCGACGACATGGCCGAGCGTCGCGGCCCCTACCGCGAGGAGCACCTCCGCCGCATCCAGGTTGAGAAGGACGCCGGCCGGATCCTGATGGCGGGAGCGATCGGTGACCCGATCAACGGCGGTGCGATGGCCTGGAAGGGTGCGACGGTCGAGGAGATCGACGCGTTCGTGCAGGCGGACCCGTACCGCGAGCCGGGGCTCATCCTGTCGTATCGGATTGAGCCTTGGAACCTGGTCTGACCTTTCTTTGGCGTTCGCGAGGTAGCGCACCGTGACGCCGGCCCTCAAGCAGCGCCTGCACTCGCGGGTCTCCGATCACGGTGGTTGCGCTGCTTGACCGCCGTCGCGCCGCCGCGCTGATCGCAGTGAAGGAGTCCCACTCCGTGTGCCCCCCGACGGGGGACCGCTGCTGAGGGCGCCGTTTTCGCCCACGCGCCGCTGTGGCGGGGCCGCGTTGGGCAGAAGCGGCGTCTGGGACGCCGAGACGTCCCACGCTCCCGTCGGCCCTGATCATGGCGGGCAAAACTGGCGTCTGGGGTGCCGAAAGAGCCCTCGGGCCGACCGGGCCGAGCGCACGTGGGCAGTTCTGGCCCCAGGCGCGTCCGCCGAGCGGAATGGGCGGATTCGGGCGCCAATGAGCCCAAAGAGGACGATCCCTGCTCCCCGGCCCGCCTCCCGGGGCCGGCGTTGCGACTAAATGGCACCACCGGGACCAAAACATCGCGCGCGCCGGCCCTCCGTGCTCCGGGCGGGCACCCCCGGGGCGGCGTTGCGAGACATGGGCACCACCAGGACCAAAACATCGCACGCGCCGGCCGCGGGCACCCCGCTGGCGCGCTCCGGCCTGCCCGCGAACGCGCGAGGAAAAACCGGTCCGCAGAACCACCACTTCCGCCCCCCACCCGCCGATACCCTGAAACCCTGATGCCGTTCCCGCAGACCCGCCTGCGCCGCCTCCGGGCCACTCACGCGCTCCGCGGTCTGGTGCGCGAGACGCGCCTGGACCCCGGCGACTTCATCTATCCGATGTTCGTGGCGCACGGCATCGACCGGCGCAACCCGATCGAGTCGATGCCGGGGGTGTCGCAGCTGTCGATCGGGGGCGCTGTCGAGGAGGCCGGGGAGGCGCACGCGCTCGGCGTGCCCGCGGTGCTGCTGTTCGGCCTGCCGGCCAGCAAGGACGAGCAGGGCTCCGGCGCCTGGGATGAGGAGGGGATCGTCCAGCTGGCGACGCGCGCGATCAAGGAGGCGCACCCCGAGCTGATCGTCATCTCCGACCTGTGCCTGTGCGAGTACACGAGTCATGGCCACTGCGGCGTGCTCACCCAGCGCCTCGACGGCACGACCCAGGTCGACAACGACGCCACGCTCGAGCTGCTGGCGCGAACGGCGATCAGCCAGGCCCGGGCCGGCGCCGACATCATCGCGCCGAGCGACATGATGGACGGCCGGGTCGGGGAGATCCGCGCGGCGCTGGACGAGGACGGGCTCATCGACACGCCGATCATGGCCTACAGCGCGAAGTTCGCCTCGGCCTTCTACGGGCCATTCCGCGACGCGGCCGGCTCGGCGCCGGCGTTCGGGGATCGGCGCGGCTACCAGATGGACCCCGCCAACGGAGAGGAGGCGGTGCGCGAGGCACGCCTCGACGTGGAGGAGGGCGCGGACATCCTGATCGTCAAGCCGGCGCTGCCGTATCTCGACCTGGTGCGGCGCATCAAGGACGAGACGCAGCTGCCGCTCGCCGCCTACCACGTCTCCGGCGAGTACGCGATGCTCAAGGCCGCCGCAGCCGCCGGCTACCTCGACGAGCGCGCCGCCGTGCTGGAGACGCTCACATCCATTCGCCGCGCCGGGGCCGACATGATCATCACGTATCACGCCAAGGAGGTCGCCCAGTGGCTTCAGTAGACACGACCGGCACCACCCCCGACGGGATCAAGCCCGCCGGCAGCGGCAATCACCAGCCGAAGCTGCGCAGCCGCGCCGACGGCGCCGCCGTCGCGCTCGACGACCTCGACCGGCGCCTGCTCAACCTGATGCAGGGCTCGTTCCCGATCGCGCCGCGCCCCTACCAGCATGTCGCCTCCGAGGCCGGGATCGCCGAGGGCGAGGTGCTTCAGCGCGTGCAGCGGCTGCTCGACGAGCGCATCATCCGTCAGGTCACGCCGATCTTCGACACCCGCGCGCTGGGCTACTCCTCGATGCTCGTCGCCGCCAAGGTCGATCCCGAGAACCCGTGGCGGGCGGCCACGATCATCAACGCGCACCCCGGCGTGAGCCACAACTACCTGCGCAACCACGAGTTCAACATCTGGTTCACGATCGCCACCGAGCCCGACTCGCCGCTCGGGCTGCAGGGCACGCTTGACGTGCTCGCCCGTGAGGCCGGCGCCGAGTCGGTCCGCCAGCTGCCGACGCTCAAGCTGTTCAAGATCCGCATGGACCTCGAGATGGAGGCCGGCACCGAGAAGCTCGCCGCCCCGGCCGCCGAGGCGGTCGCGCCCGCCGAGACCGAGCCTCAGCCCTACGACGAGTTCGACGAGGACGTGATCCGTGCGCTGCAGGGCGACATGCCGGTGATCTCCGAGCCGTATGGGCCTGCCGCGCAGCAGCTGAACATCTCGCAGCAGCAGTTGCTCGATCATCTCGACCAGATGCGCGAACGCCGGCTCTTGCGTCGGGTCGCCGCGATCCTGTTCCACCGCCGCGCCGGCTTCTCCGCCAACGGGATGGGCGTCTGGAAGGTGCCGGAGGGTCGGGAGCTCGAGATCGGGGGCCGGATGGCGGCGTTCCGCGGCATCTCCCACTGCTACCAGCGGCCGACCTATGCCGACTGGCCCTACTCGGTGTTCACGATGGCCCACGGCCGCTCCAAGGAGGAGTGCGACGCGATTCTCGATTCGATCGCGGCCGACACGGGGATCACCGAGCGTGCGACGCTCTACTCCTCGACCGAGTTCAAGAAGATCCGGCTTCTCTACTTCACCGGTGAGCACCGCGCCTGGGAGCGCGAGCACGCCGGTGCCTGAGTGACCACCACCATCCGATGATCACAGGCGCTCCTGCGGCCGCGCGTTCGGCCGCGCTCTACGACGAGGCCCTGAAGGTCCTGCCCGGCGGGGTCAATTCGCCCGTGCGCGCGATGGGATCGATCGGGCGCGACCCGCTGTTCATCGCCTCGGGCGAGGGCGCGGGGATCGTCGACGCCGACGGCAACCGCTACATCGACTGGGTCTGCTCCTGGGGGCCGCTCGTGCTCGGCCACGCCGATCCGGCGGTGGTGAGGGCCGTGGTCGAGGCGGCGCGCCGCGGGACCTCCTACGGGGCGCCGACCGAGGGAGAGGTGCGCCTCGCCCAGGAGATCGCCGCGCGTGTCCCGTCGGTCGAGATGGTGCGGATGACCTCCTCCGGCACCGAGGCGTCGATGTCGGCCATCCGGCTGGCCCGCGCGGTCACAGGCCGCGAGAAGGTGCTTAAGTTCAAGGGCGCCTACCACGGGCACGTCGATGGGCTGCTCGCCGAGGCGGGCTCGGGCCTGGCCACCCAGGGCATCCCGTCGAGCCCCGGCGTGCCCGAGTCGGCGACCGCCGCGACAGTGCTCGTCGCCTGGAACGACATGGACGCGCTCTGGCAGGCGACCGAGACCGAGCTGGCGGCGATCCTGGTCGAGGGAGTCCCGGCGAACATGGGGCTGGTCCCGCCCGCGCCGGGATTTCTGGAGCTGCTGCGCGAGGCCGCCAACCAGAACGGCGCGCTGCTCGTGTTCGACGAGGTGATTTCCGGGTTCCGCGTGTCACGCGGCGGCGCCCAGGAGCTCTACGGGGTGACCCCCGACCTGACGGTCATGGGCAAGATCATCGGCGGCGGTCTCCCCGCGGCGGGCTACGGCGGGCCGCGCGAGCTGATGGAGCGGATCGCGCCGGCCGGCGACGTCTACCAGGCCGGCACGCTGTCGGGCAATCCGCTCGCGGTCGCCGCTGCGCTGGCGACGCTGGAGCGTCTTGACGGGGCCGCCTACGTGCAACTCGCCGAGACGACCGAGGTGCTCGCCGCCGGTCTCGCCCGCGCGGCCGCAGACGCCGGGATTCCGGTCCAGGTGCCGACGGTTCCCGGCCTGCTCACCGTGTTCTTCTCCGAAGCGCCGGTCACAGACTTCGCAGCGGCCCAGGCGTGCGACACCGCCGCCCACGCCCGCTGGTGCCGGGAGCTCCTCGCGCGTGGCGTTTATCCGCCGCCCTCGCAGTTCGAGGCGTGGTTCCCATCGCTCGCCCATGGCCCCGAGCACGTCGCGCAGACGGTCGAGGCGGCAGCCGAGGCGTTCCGGAGCGTCGCCGCGGAGCGTGGGGAGTGAGCATCACGGCCCTGCGCGAGGCCCTGATCGCGCACGGGGGGACCGTCGCCGAGATCGTCGGCACCGCGTCCGGGGCTCCGGACGGGGCCGCGCCCGCCGCCAATGGTGACGCGCGTTCCCACCGCGACGCG
>DATJTS010000154.1:0-13684 GCA_035503035.1 Solirubrobacteraceae bacterium | reverse complement strand
CTCGGCGGCCACCGCTTCTTCACCAAGGTCAAGGAGGTCGACGACCTCTGGCACGAGATCATGAAGGAGGAGTTCCTCAAGCGCCCGCGCAAGAGCCGGATCTACTGGAACGACAAGTTCCTGGAGTACCCGCTGCAGGGCATGGACGTGATCCAGAAGCTCGGGCCGGTCGAGCTCACCCGCTGTCTGATCTCCTACGCGTGGGCCGCGGTCAAGCCCAAGGGCCGCGAGGACACGTTCGAGGCATGGGTCTCCAACCGCTTCGGCAAGCGGCTTTACCAGCACTTCTTCAAGACCTACACCGAGAAGCTGTGGGGTGTCTCGGCGAACGAGATCCGCGCCGAGTGGGCCGCGCAGCGGATCAAGGGACTGTCGTTCTTCTCAGCCGCCAAGGCCGCGTTCTTCGGCAACGAGGGCAACAAGATCAAGTCGCTGATCTCCGAGTTCAACTACCCCCGCTTCGGCCCCGGCCAGATGTGGGAGCAGATGGCCGACGACATCAAGGCCAACGGCGGCGAGATCCGGCTCAACGCGCCGGTCACGAAGCTGGTCACCGACGGCAGCAAGGTGACCGAGGTGATTGCGGGCGGCGAGACCTTGCACCCCTCCCACGTGATCTCCTCCCTGCCGCTGCGCACGACCGTCGGGATCGCCTCGCCCGAGGCGCCCGGGGAGGTGCGCGACGCCGCCCGGGGGCTGCGCTATCGCGAGTTCCTCACCGTGCTGCTGGTGATCGATGTCCAGGAGATCTTCGACGACAACTGGATCTACATCCACCAGCCGGGCGTGCGCGTGCTGCGCATCCAGAATTTCCGCTCCTGGAGTCCATGGATGGTTCCCGAGGGCGAGACCGCGGTCTCGATCGGCATGGAGTACTTCTGCTTCGAGGGCGACGACCTCTGGAACATGAAGGACGACGACCTGGTCGCGATGGCCAGCCAGGAGATTGAGAAGCTGCATCTCGCGCCGGCGAACAAGGTCCGGTTCGGCTTCGTCGAGCGCGTCCACAAGGCGTACCCGATCTACGACGAGCAGTACGCCGACCGCGTGGCCACGATCCGCCGCTGGCTCCAGACCCTTCCCAACATCCAGCAGGTCGGCCGCAACGGGCTGCACCGCTACAACAACTCCGACCACTCGATGCTCACCGCGATGCGCGCGGTCGACAACATCCTGCTCGGCGCCGACCACGACATCTGGTCGGTGAACGTCGAGAGCGTGTACCACGAAGAGGTCCACGACAACGAGAACCCGTACAAGTCAGACCAGAACACGCCCGCGATGTCCGGGCCTCTCGCCTCCGACCGCTGAACGGGCTCAGACCGGGGATCGGGACGGTGAGAGGACCTGGAGTTGGCCGGCGGGCGGGCGCGGCGCTCGCGGCGCTGGCGCTGGCTGCCGGTCCCGGCATCGGGCTGCCGGCGGTCGCGCAGGCCAAGACGAAGCACTCCGCGGCCGGGCACAGCTCGGCCAAGAAGCACTCGGCGTCGAGCACCTCGGCGACGAGCCCGACGAGCACCAACGCGCTCGGCGGCGCGCTGACAAACCCCGGGGCGACGACGCCGTCGACTCAGACCGCGACCGTCGCCCCCTCGACCCAGACGTCGACCAGCGGTTCGGGGATCTCCTCGGGGAGCGCGATCGGCATCGCGCTGGCGGCGGCCCTGATCATCGTCGGCATCGCCTTCGCGATCATGCGCGATGCCCGCAGGCGCACTCGCAACCGCAACCGGCCGGCTGCCCTCGGGGAGCGGGTTCCGGGCTCCAAGCGCCCGCCCAAGGCGCGCAAGCTGAGTCAGGCCGAGCGCAAGCGGCGCAAGCGCGGCCGGGCGCCGCGACGCTGAGGCGCCTCACCCGGCGGTGGTGAGCAGGCCGGCGATCCGCTCGACGGCTCGATCGAGGCGGTCGCTGTCCTGGGAGAAGTTGATCCGGAAGCTCATCGGCCAGCCGGTCCCGAACTGGTAGCCGGGGTTGATCAGGACCCCGGCGCGCTTGAGCGCGATGCCGAGCGCATCGGCCCTGGCGCCGGCGTGGGCCAGCCCCCATCGGGTGGCCGAGGCGTCGGGGAAGACGTAGGAGCTGCCCAGCGGCGAGGCGACGCGGAGGCCTGAGACCGCGCGGAGCGAGCTGAGGAGCCGATCGCGGATCGCCGCGTGGGCCGCCACCCGTTCGGCGATCCAGTCGCCGTCATCGTCGAGCCAATGGCGCAGCGTCTGCTGGGCGTGGGCCGTGGTCCGCAGGGAGGCCATCGCCAGCACGCGCTCCATCGCGTCGATCGCCACGGCGGGGCCGACCGCCACCCCGACCCGGAAGCCGCTCATCGATTCGGTCTTGGACGGGCCGAGGAGCGTCACCGTCCGCTCGGCCATGCCGGGAAGCGCGCCGAGGTGGGCGAATCCGGCGCCGGGGAACACCTGCCGGCAGTAGAGCTGATCGGCGACCGCGAACCGATCCCCGGCCACCACCCACTCCGCCAGCGCCCGGACGGTGGACTCCTCGTAGACCCCGCCGGTCGGGTTGTTGGGATGGGAGAGCAGCAGTCCCCGCGCCTGGCCGGCGGCGGGGAGCTCGCCGGGGTCGATCCGCAGGCGGCCGTCCTCGGAGAGCTCGAGCACGAGCCGGTGCGCACGCGCGCCGAGATAGGCGACGATCCGCTCGCTCATGAAGTAATCGGGGTTGGGGAGCGCGACCTGATCGCCCGGGGCGAGCAGCGCGGAGAGCGCGATGAACAGGCCACCCTGGGTCCCCGGGGTGACGATCAGCTCGCGCCCGGGGTCGACCGGGCGCCCGAGCAGCTCGGCCAGGCGCGGCGCCAAACGGGCCCGCAGCGACGCACTACCCCGGTAGGCGGTGTACGCCTCATCGTTGGCCTCGACCGCCGCGCGCAGGTCTGCAGCGGCAGCGGGCGGCGGCGGGAACGCCCGGGTGTCTCCGTGCGTGAGGTCGATCAGATCGCCCGGGCGCGGCGCGGCGCCGAGCGCGCGATCGAGCTCCAGGACCGAGCCGCCGTAGCCCTCGGCGTAGTGGGGCAGCGCCGCGGCGGCGAGCGCCGGGGGCTCGCCGGGGAGGGTGGCGCTCATGCTCTGTCCCCGTCCGGTCCGGCGGCGATCAGCTCGCGTGCGCGGGCGAGGTCGAGCAGCCCCGGCCGCAGCTCGGTGAGGAGCCAGTCGGCGCCGGCCCGCGCCCAAGGTTCGGGATCGGTGCCCGGCGGCGCGTCGACAATGAAGTGAAACGGCCGATCGCTCTCGCGCGACTGGGCGACCCAGTCACGGACCGTGACGAGGTTCTCCGGCTCCTCGAAGCGGATCGTGAACAGGCCGTCGTAGCCGGCGGCGCGGCGCATCGGCGCGCGGTTGGGCCAGCGCGCGGCCAGCCAGATCGGGATCCCGGCGGCGCGGTGGGCGGTCGGTGCGAAGCGCGCGCCGGAGGCTCGGTAGTGCTCGCCGACGTGGTCGACCGGCTCGCCGGAGAGGAGGCCGGTGAGCACTTCGAGGCCCTCGGTGAGCATCGCGCCCCGCGTGCGCGGATCAAGCTCCTCTCCGAAGCACGACAGCTCGCCGGCGCCGCCATCGTCGCCGAGGCCCAGGCCCAGGATCAGCCGGCCCTCGCAGAGATGGTCGAGCGTCACCGCCTGGCGCGCGAGCACGTGCGGGCGGCGGCGGGGCAGCGGGGTGATCATCGGGCCGATCGCGATTCGGGAGGTCCGCATCGCGATCGCCGCCAGGCAGGTCCACGGGTCGGCGATGTCGGTGACACCGGTGTAGAGCAGGTGGTCCCAGACGAAGAACCCGTCCCAGCCGGCGGGCTCGGCGCCGGCGGCGAGCTCGGCGAGCTCCCGCGGCGAGGCGAGCGTCTCGAACGGAGCAACGGTGAGGCCGCGGTGCATCCCGCTCACCGCTCCGGCGGCTCGACCGGGTCGAGATAGTGCCTCCGGATCTCCTTGACGATCGCCGCCCGGCGGCGCGTGACGAACGCGTCGACGTACTTGCGATGACGCCGGTACGAGTCGTGCAGGTCGATCCCCTGCCGCTCCAGCGAGGAGCGCATCAGCGAACCCATCTGGCTGTCCAGCCCGTGCCAGAGCTCGACCACCCGCCGGCCACCGCCACGCTCGACGATCACCCCGTGCAGCCGGGTGTCGATGCTCACCACCGCCTCCAGATCGCTCTCCTCGGCGGCAGCGGCCATCGCGGCGAGCACCTCCTCGAGCTCGGCGAGCAGCTCGTCGTCGACACGCATCTCGGAGGCCGCCCCGGCCTCCAGGACGTAGCGCGCGAAGCAGATGTCGTGGATGTCCTCGGCGTCCATGCGGGCCACAAAGCAGCCGCGGCGTGGCGAGATCTCGACCAGGCCATCGTTCTTGAGCTCGCGCAGCGCCGAGCGCAGGGTTGTGCGGCTCACGCCGAACTCCTCCGCGAGCTTGGCCTCGAGCAGCCGCGTCCCCTCCGGCAGCTCGTTGTTGATGATCTGCCGGCGCAGGGTGAGCCGCACCGCGTCGGGCAGCGAGAGGTGACGGATCGGCTTGGCCTGCCCGGTGTCGCCCGGCGCGGCGAGATCAGAACTGCCCACGGGCAACCTCCAGCAGCCGTTCCTCGGTGAGCGCACGATGGTGCTCGCCCCGCTCCTCGAGCTCGAAGCACGCGGCCACCGCGCACGTCACGGCGACCGAGGCCGCGACCCATCCGAGTCTTCTCATGTCCTCTCCTCGACCGCGCTCGTCGATTGTCGACAAACGCCAGCCGACAAGCTAGTCCTTCGTTTTGGGGAAGTCAAGACGCGTCCGGTGAGCGTTCGGTTGGGGCCCTGCGAGGACGCCACAACGTCGCACGGTTCCGAGACCGGTCGGGTCGCGTGAGACGTTCCGGCACCGGAGAGGCCAGAACGTCCCTCAGCTGCGGAACCGACCCGGCGCATGGGACGTTCCGGCGCGTGGGACGCCACAACGCCCCGCGAGTACGGAGCGGCCGGGCGCGTGGGACGTTCCGGCGGCTGGGACGCCACAACGTCCCACGGGCGACGGAGCGGCCGGGCGCGTGGGACGTTCCGGCAGCCGGGACGCCACAACGTCCCACGGGCGCCGGAGCGGCCGGGCGCGGGGGCAGCAACGGCGCCCCGAACGCCACGACGTCCCGCGGGTGCGGGGCCGGCCGGGATCGTGGGCCGTACCGGCGGGCCGCGCTCAGGCCGCCCAACGTTCCACGCGCGCGGCCCTGCGCGCCGCGTGGGCAGCCGGTCGACGGCGTCAGTAGCCGGCGGCGCGGTCATAGACGTTGCGGCGCGGCCGCCCGTCGAGGTAGCGCGCGAGGTTGTCGAGGAACAGGTCGACGAGCACCTCGTTCTCCTCGGCCAGGGTGGAGGCGGAGTGGGGCGAGATGATCACGTTGTCGAGCTGCCACAAGGGGCTGTCCTCGGGCAGAGGCTCGGTCTCGAACACGTCGAGGCAGGCGCCGGCGAGCCGTCCCTCGGTGAGCGCGCCGATCAGCGCGGGCTCGTCAATGACCGGTCCGCGGCCGATGTTGACCACGATCGCGTGGGCGGGCAGGGCCGCGAGCTCGGCGGCGCCGACCATGTGGTGGGTCTTCTCGGTGAGCGGCGAGGCGACGACGAGGACGTCCACGTCGGGCAGCACGCCGGGCATCTCCTCCTGCGTGATCATGCGGGTGACGCCGGCCGGCAGCTCGGGCGGGGTGCGGCGGGCGAGTCCCCACACCTCGACCCCGAGTGCGGCGAAGCTCTCCGCCACCCGCCGGCCGATGCCGCCCAGACCGACCACCAGTGCGCGACGGCCGGCGAGCTGGTGGGTGGCGTACAGCTCCCAGTGGTGGCGCGCCTTCCAGGCGGTGAGGGTGGGCATTCCCTTGACGAAATACAGGGCGCCGAGCAGCGCGAACTCCGCCAGTGGCACGGCGTGCGTCCCGGCCGCGGTGCACACCTCGATCTCGGAGCGGTCGAGTCCCGTCCTGGTCATGACGCTGCCCACCCCGGCGCTGGTGGCCTGGATGAGGCGCAAGTGTGGGCACCGTTCGGGAATCGTCTCCGGCGATCGCCAGTCGAAGTCAAACATCACCTCGGCGCGTTCGACCACCGCCTCCCAGCGCTGCAGCTCACCGTCATCGAGCGTGCGCGGGTCGCCGTGGTGGTCGGCGGGATAGCGAGGCGGCGGCAGCAGCGAGGGCTCGTAGACGACGTGCGCCCGCGGCTCGGCCGCCGCGATCCGCTCGGCGAGATCGGGCTCGATGTAGGAGGCGATCACCACCTCGCATGGTTCCGAGCGGGTCACGCGGCCACCAGATCCTGCAGCGCGGCCAGCGTGGCGGCGGTGCTGAGCGCCGAGTCGACCGCGAGATGCCGCGGCTCCTCCTCCCCACGCACCACCGCGTGGACGTGGCGTAGCGCAGCGGTGAACGACCGCTCGTCGGTGGTGGGGTGTTCGACGACGGGATCCGCGCCGGGCCGGTGGATCTCGAGCCGGTCGCCGGGACTCGGGTGAAACGGATTGGTGAGATGCACGCGCCCCTCGTCCCCCAGCAGCCGGGTGAAGACGTCGAACGGGCGACCGAACCCACAGGTGAGCACGAGGCGCTGGTCGCCGTGAGCCACGATCGCCGAGGCGTCGACGTCGACCTCGCCCTCGACGCGGCCGTACACGGACATGGGCCCGCCGACCGGCCCGAGCAACTCATGCCCGAGGCGGATCGGGTAGCAGCCGACGTCGGCGAGCGATCCGCCTCCGAGCTCCGCCGAGAGCCGGATGTCCTCGGTGGCGGCCAGGTTGAAGTGAAACGCGCTTTCGATCTCGCGCAGGTTCCCGATCGCCCCGTCCCCGATCAGCTCGACGATGCGCGCGTGCTGCGCCTGGAACGGGAAGACGAACGCCTCCCAGAGCGGAGCCTCGGGATGGGTCCGCGCCGTTGCGATCACCGTCTCGGTCTCGGCGAGGGTCGCGCAGAGCGGCTTCTCACAGAGGATGTGCTTGCCGGCGTAGAGCGCCTCGAGCGTCCACTGCGCGTGGAGCGAGTTCGGCAGCGGGATGTAGACGGCGTCGATCTCATCATCGGCGAGCACCGCCCGGTAGTCGTCGCCCGCGCGCTCAACACCTTCGGCGTGGGCGAACGCCTGCGCGCGCGACAGGTCACGGCTGGCGACGACCGCCGCCACCCCGTCGCCGCTCTCCCGCAGACCGGGCATGAACTGGCCGCGCGCGATGTTCGCCGCCCCGAGGATCCCCCATCGCGTCCGCCGTCCACTGCTCATGGTCCGTCCTCCATGCTCGGAAGTTGTCGACAATCGACCCTACCCGACCGCATCTGGCCGCGCCCGCCCGACGGACGCCGTCACCGCGCTCACGATGCCATCTCGGCGAGCTTTTGCCTCGCCCGGAGCAACTGGCGCTCGATGGTGCGTCGAGAGTCACCCGTCACCCCGGCCATCTCCGAATAGCTGAAGCCGAGCCCCTGGAGCCACACGAGGCGCTGCTGGCGCTCCGGCAAGCGGTCGATCGCCCCCAGCCGCACATGGCGGTCGGCGAACGCCTCGATCAGGTCCGGCGCACAGCGCGAATCGTCCCCGTCGAGGTCCTCGAGCGCACGGTCGCGGTCGCCGAGATCCATCAGGCGCAGCGCCTCCCGAGCGGCCACCCGCACGAGCCAGGATGCGGCCGTCGCGCGCCGCACCCGATCGCGGTTGCGGACGAGCCGCATCCATGCCACCTGACACGCGTCCTCCACCACGGCGTCCGGCGCGGTGAGGCGGAGATGAACCAGGCGCCGCACCCGCGCCGCCTGCGACGCATAGAGCTCCGCGACCGCCTGAAGCGTCTCGACGCACTCCGGCTCGGCTCTTCCAGCGACCACGCTCATCGGGACCCCCTTTTCTCATTGAGTCAATTTATTTGCAAACGACCCCAACAGAATGTGGTTCTATCAGATCGTCATGACAGTATTCAATTGGCTCAATTAGAAAAGGAGTGGCAATGGGGATCGAATCGGTCGCGGTGACCGCCCACCCAGACCTCACCGGACTGCCGGGGAGCAACGTGCTGCAGCAACTCGTCAATGGCGCCGAGGCGTGGGCACTGTCGATCGCGCTGCTCGGGGCCTTCGTCGGTGCTGGTCTGTGGGCGGTCGCGTCGCACAGCCACAACCATCACTACGCGGCGCGCGGCCGGATGGCGGCGCTGGTGTCGGGTGCGGCGGCGCTCGTGATCGGGGCGGCGCCCGGTCTGGTGAACTTCTTCCAGCACCTCGGAACGACGGCGCACTGATGGGCGTTCCTCAGTTTCCCTCGGTGAGCAGCTGGTTCGTCGGCGGCGCGATCAAGGCGATGCTGTCGGCGATCAGCTCGGCAGTCGACGGCGCGGCGGCTGACGCTCTTCGGCTCACCGGCTCGCTGCTCGGCGCGACGACCAGCCCCGGGCTGCTGAGCACCTGGTTCTCCGCGACGTACTGGCGCGTCGCGGCGCTGTCCGCGCTCCTCACCGTCCCGTTCCTGTTCGCCGCCGCGGTTCACGCGCTCGTGCGCTCCGATCTGTCACTGCTCGCACGTGCCGCGTTCGGGTACCTGCCGCTGGCGGCAATCGGCGTGACGATCGCGGCGCCGCTCACGACGTTGCTGCTGTCGGCGACCGACGAGATGTGCACGGTCGTGGCGAGCGCCGCAGGCCACGACGACGCCAGCGCACTCGCGCGCGCCGCGGCGTCGGTCGCCGGCCTGTCCACGGCGAGTGGCAGTCCGATGCTCGCCTTCTTCGTCGGCCTGCTCGCAGTCGGGGCCACCATCGGGCTGTGGGTCGAGTTGCTGATCCGCGCCGCGGCGGTCGATGTGATCGTGCTGCTGCTGCCGCTGTTCTTCGCCGCGATGGTGTGGCCCGCGCGGCGCGTCTGGGCGATCCGCGCGATCGAGACGCTGATCGCCCTGATCCTCTCCAAGCTCGCCATCGTCGCGGTGCTCACCCTGGGCGGGGCGGCGTTCGGCAGCGACTCCTCCGGGCTCAACTCCTCGCTCGTCGGCGCCACCCTGGTCGTGCTTGCGGTCCTCTCGCCGTGGGCACTGCTGCGACTGCTGCCGCTCCACGAGGTGGCAGCCGCAGCGGCGGGCAGCCTCAGCCAGGGGCCGCGCGGCGCCGTGCAGGGAGCGGCAGGAACGTTCTACGAAGCGGTCCGGGGGACCGGCGCGGAGCCCGGCGGGGCGAACGACCCCACGGGCCTCGGAGTTGAGGACGACGGCGCGGACGCGCTCGCTCGGACGCGTGAGGTCGGAGGGTGGGCGGCGCCGGCGAGAGCTGCTCGCCGCGCCGGAACCAGCGGGGACGGGAAGCCCTCAGCGCACGGCGACTCACGGCAGTTCGATGCCGAGACGGCGGACGGACTCGCGGCGATCAGCCGGGCCGGACGCCCGGCCGCGCCGGCCGCGGATGACGGCGGGCGCGAGGGCGGGGGATCGCCGGAGCTGCACCCGCCCGGGGCGGCCGTGATCGCCGGCCGGGGCGAGGATGACCGGCCACCGATCGACCCCATGTTCGGCGCTGTCGAGTGGGAGGGGTTCGTGATCGGCGAGGAGGGCGACGAGGTGATGGAACCCCCGCGCTTCGCCGAGTCCGCGTCCGACGGAAGCGACGACGGAGCCCCGTCATGAGCGGGTCGGTGCCGCGGCGGATCGGCTACTCGTTCGGGCCGCTCGAGCGCAGAGGACTGCTCGGAGACGTCGGTCCGGCACGCGTCGCGGTGCTCGCACTGGGTGCGCTGGTGGCGGTCGCGCTGCTCGACCAGGCGCCGTCGGCGGGCGGAGCTTTCGGCGCGCTCACCGCATGCGTGCTGGCGGCAGCCGCGACGTTCGCGCCGGTCGCGGGCCGGACGCTCGAGCAGTGGGTCCCGGTCGTGCTCGCGTTCTCCGCCCGCCGCCTGCGCCGCACGCACCGCTTCCGTTCCCCCGCTGCGGCGAGAGGGCGCGCGGTCGAGTTGCTCGGCACGCGCCGCCCGCGCTGGAGGGCGGTCGAGCCGGCGCCGCCCGATCACCTGCGCGGGGTGCGGATCATCACCGCCTGCCATCGCGACCGCTCGCTCGGGGCGCTGTCGGAGCGGGGCGGCCGCCGGTTGACGTCGGTGCTCGCCTGCCGCGTCGGTGCGTTCACGCTGCTCGACCCCGACGCGCAGGAGCGGCGACTGGCGCGCTGGGGGCTCGTCCTGGCAGGCGCCGGCGGCGGGGCGATCCGCCGGCTGCAGTGGATCGAGCGGACCGCGCCGGCTCAGGGCGACGAGCTCGCGAGGTGGATGCACACCGAACGGGATCCGTCGGTGCCGCGTGGCGCGGCGATGCTCGAGTCCTACCTCGAGCTGATCTCGACGAGCACGCGGATCGCCCAGGAGCATGAGGTGCTGCTGGCGGTCCAGGTCGACGCCGGCCGGGTCCGCGAGCGCGGCCCCGATGCGGTGGTCCGGGCTCTGATCGAGAGCACCGAACGGGTTGCGCAGGGACTCGAGGCAGCCGAGGTCACGGTGCTCGGTGCGCTCGGGCCAGAGCCGATCGCGCGGACGCTGCGGACCGCGTATGACCCCTACTGCCGCGGCGAGCTGACCGCGCTGGAGGGCGCCGATCCCGAGCGCGACGGTCCGGACGAGGCCGGCGCCTGGCCGCTCGGATCCCGGGAGCGATGGGACCATTACGAGTCCGACGGCGCGCTTCACGCCACCTACTGGATCAGCGGCTGGCCGCGCGTCGAGGTCTCACCGGTGTTCATGGACTCGCTGCTCGGACGCTCCGGAGCGGTCCGCACGGTCGCGGTGAGCTTCGAGCCGATCGCGATCGAGCGCTCGACCCGCGAGGTCGAGGCGGCGGTGACCCGTGACCGCGCCGATCGGGAGCTGCGCGCACGGTTCGGCCAGTCCGAGACGGCCCGCCAGCGCCAGGGGGCCGAGGCGACGATGCGGCGGGAGGCCGAGCTGGCGGCCGGGCACGGCGAGGTGCGCCTGTCCGGCTTCGTCACCGTGTCCGGACGCGACCGCGACGAGCTGCGCCAGAGCTGTGCCGAGGTGCTCGAGCAGGGTGCCCGCGCCCGCCTCGAGCTCCGCCGCATGTACGGTCAGCAGGCGGACGCGTTCACGTTCACGCTGCCGTTGTGCCGGGGGCTGCGATGAGCGGGCGTGGTGCCGTGCGACCCGGCCACCGCTGCACAACCCGGCATGCGCAGGCGATCTATCCGTTCCTGGCGGCCGGCAGTCTCGGCGGGCGCGGGGTGTTCATCGGCCGCGACTCGGGCGGGGGCGCGTTCTGCTTCGACCCCTGGGCCCTGTACGCCGAAGGTGCGCTCGACGACCCGAACGTGATCGTGCTCGGCACGCTCGGCCAGGGCAAGAGCGCGCTCGTGAAGACGCTGGTGTGGCGGATGCTGCTGTTCGGCCGTCGCGCGTTCGTGCTCGACGTCAAGCGCGAGTACGGACCGCTGTGCGAGGCGGTCGGGGTGCGGCCGATCTCGCTGGTGCCGGGTGGCGGCGTGCGGCTGAACCCGCTCGCCTCCCGGCCTGAGGAGCATGCCCAGCTGGAGCTGCTGCGCGCGGTGACGGTGACGGCGCTCGGCGGGCCGCTCACGCAACTCGAGGCCGGCGCGCTGCGCGAGGCGCTCCGGGTGGTGCGGGCGCGCGGCCGAGCCGAGCCGACCCTGCCCGAGGTGGCGAGCGCTCTGTTCACACCGAGCGCCGAGATGGCCGAACGGCTTCGCACGTCGCCTCAGGCACTCGCCGCGGACTGCCGCCGGGCCGCGCTCGCGCTCCAGGATCTCTGCGAGGGACCGCTGCGCGGGATGTTCGACGGGCCGACGACGCCCGGACTCGAGCTCGACGCGCGACTGGTCGTGCTCGATCTGCACGCGGTCCGCGACTCGCCGGCGGTCGGCATCCTGATGGCCTGCGCGACCGCGTGGATCAGCGCGCTGCTCGCTCGCACCGCCGAGCGTCCGGGACGCGACCGTCTGGTGAACGTCGCCGACGAGTCGTGGAAGATCGTGCAGCACACCGGCCTGGGCGAGTGGTTCCAGGCGAACTTCAAGCTGGCGCGCCAGTTCGGGGTGATGAACCTCGTCGTGCTGCATAAGCTCGCGGACCTCCAGAGCGCCGGGGACGCGGGTTCACGAGCGGCGCGCATCGCCGAGGGACTGGTCGCCGATGCCTCGACGCGCGTCGTCTACCACCAGGACGACAGCCAGATCGAGCTCACCCGCTCGCTGCTCGGGCTCTCGCGCAGCGAAGGACACCTGATCTCGATGCTCGGCACCGGGCGCGCCCTGTGGCAGGTCGGGAGCCGGTCGTTCGTCGTCGCCCACCAGCGCTCGGCGATCGAGTCCGCACTGACCGACACCGACGCGGGGATGGACGCGGGCCAGTCACCGAGCCTGCTCGGGGGCCGGCGATGAGCTCCGGCGGCGGAGGGCATCGCTCGGGGGAGTCGCTGACCGACGGCGTGCTGCTCGGCCTCATCGCGGTTGTGGGCGGCCTGCTTGGCGCGGTGTGGATCTGGGGCGGGCTCGCCGGCGCGCTGTTCGGCGCTGGGTGGCCGCACGCGAGCATCGCCGGCCTGGCCGCGGTGATCGTGCGTCTGCCCGCTCATCTGGGCGATCCCGCAGACGCCTGGCCGGCGGTCGCGAGGCCGCAGCTGCCCGCCGCCGCCGGCGTGTACGGCGCACTCGCGCTCCTGGTGGCGGCCGCCGGGGCTGCGGCGTTCGGGCTGGCACGAGCCGGCGCCCACGACGCGCTGCGCGATCTGTTCGGGTCAGGCCCCACCGGGGCGCGCTGGGCGCGGGGCTCGGAGCTGCGGGTGCTGAACGGTCACGGTCACGGTCACGGTCCGCGGCACGGCTCGGCCGGCGGCGGACGGCTGGCGCTCGGGCGTGCGCGCGGTCGGTTGCTGCACGCCGAGGCGCGCCACGCGCTCGTCGCGTTCGGGCCACCCCAGTCGGGAAAGTCGGCTGGGCTCGCGGTCCCGGCGCTGCTCGAATGGGACGGGCCCGCGGTCGCGTCGTCGATCAAGACCGACCTGCTCGCGGTCACCGAAACCCGGCGCCGGGCGCTCGGCCGCGTGTTGGTGTTCGATCCGTTCGCGCTCTCGGGCGCCGCCTGCGACACGTGGTCGCCGCTGCGCCAGGCGGGCAGCTGGGACGGTGCGCTCGAGGTCGCCTGGCGGCTGGCCTCGGCGGCCGAGCTCGATCACAAGGGCACGGAGGGTGGGGACTTCTGGGCGGTCGCGGCCGAGCAGCGACTCGCGCCTCTGCTCTACGCCGCCGCGAGGACGGGCGCCGGCATGGAGGCGGTGGTGCGCTGGACCTACGGTCAGGGCGGGCGCGAGCTCGACGCGGCGATCGCGGAGCTGTCCGGGAACGCCCGCAGCGAGACTGAGCTCGAAGGGGCGCACGCCGCCTACGACGCGGTCCGCTCGTTCGAGTCACAGGCCGACCGCACGCGATCCTCGATCGAGGCCACCGCGCAGGGGCTGCTGCGGGCCTACCGGTTCGGGCGCGTGCTCCGCTCGGCGCAGGGTTGCGCGATCACCGCCGACCGCCTGCTCGATGAGCGCGCGACGCTCTACCTGATCGGTGACGCGAAGGCCTCCAAGCTGCTGCGCCCGATCTTCCTCGCGCTGCTCTCCGAGGTGGTCGACCGCGCCTACGAGCGCGCGACCCTGGCGGGCGGGCGGCTCG
>DATJTS010000153.1:0-4945 GCA_035503035.1 Solirubrobacteraceae bacterium | reverse complement strand
GCGAGCGAGACCTCGCCCACCTGCTGCACCCCGCCCGGCTCGGGCGCGAGCGCGACCGGCATCCGCAGCAGCTCGGAGCGATCGCCGGCGGCGGTGGTGAGCGCGAAGCGCGGGACGAGAACGCAGACGATCATCGGCACGAACACATGTTCGCATGCAACCCGGCCGGACCGCAACCCGGGACCGCAACCCCCACCTCAACCCGCCTCACTATCGTCCGCCCACGATGGAGCGCCCGAGCGACTCGCTGGGGATGGACCCCGCCGAGATGCGCCGGCTCGGCCACTGGGTGGTCGATCAGGTCGTCGACCACTACGAGCGGCTGGCCGACGAGCCCGCGATCGTCACCGGCGATGCCGACGACCTGAAACTGGCTCTCGGCGGTCCCCTCCCTGGGGAGCCGGGCGACCCACTCACCGCGATGCGGACACTGACCGAGGTCGCCCTCACCAACATGCAGCACGGCGACCATCCGCGGTACTTCGCGCGGGTACCGGGGCCCGCTTCGTTCGCCGCGGTGCTCGGCGAGTGGCTCGGGACCGGGTTCAACGTGAACGTGGCCTCGTGGGGTGGCGGCTCGGGTCCGGCGACCGTCGAGCTCGTCGCGCTCGAGTGGCTGCGCGAGGCCCTCGGGCTGCCCGAGGGAACCGAGGGCGTGCTCGTGAGCGGCGGCTCGATGGGGAACATCACCGCGATCGCGGCCGCACGGGCACACGCGGGACCGGGGGTCGCGTACCTGTCCGATCAGACCCACTCCTCGATCGGCCGCGGACTCATCGCGCTCGGCTTTGCGCCGCAGGACATCCGCACCCTCGAATCCGACGAGGATCTCCGCATCCCCCTCCCACAGCTCACCCAGGCGATCGCCGAGGACCGCCGAGCACACCGGCACCCACGGTTCGTGATCGCGACGGCGGGCACGACGAACACCGGTGCCGTCGACCCGCTGCCCGAGCTCGCCGATCTCTGCGACAGAGAGCAACTGTGGCTGCACGTCGATGGCGCCTATGGCGCACCGGCTGCCCTGTGCGCGCAGGGTCGCAGGACGCTTGCCGGCCTGCAGCGCGCCGACTCGCTCGTCCTCGATCCACACAAGTGGCTGTTTCAGCCCTACGACGTCGGCTGCCTGTTCATGCGCCGCGGCGTGCTGGACGCGGCGTTCCGGATGGACCCCGAATACCTCGTCGACGTCATGGCCAGCCGCGGAGAGGTCGACATGCGCAACCGCACGCTCGAGCTCACTCGCCGCTCACGCGCATTGAAGCTCTGGCTGTCGATCAAGACCTACGGCATGGACGCGATCGGCGCAGCGGTGGCGCGCGGGATCGAGCTGGCCGAGATCGCCGAGGCGATGATCGACGACGACGAGCGATTCACCAAGGTGACGCCGGCGCAGCTTGGAATCGTCACCTTCGCGCTGACCGGCGCAGCCCCGGAGGCGCACCGAGAGGCCGCGGCAGCGCTCACCAGGGACGGATTCGCGGTCGCCACCGCCACCACGCTCAAGGGCCGTGCGGTTCTGCGGCTGTGCACGATCAACCCGCAGACCACCGAGGGCGACCTGCGGGGCACGCTGCAGCGTCTCGCCGAGGCCGGCCACGCTGCCTGACCGGCGTCGGTCAGGACCATGACGACGCACCGATTTCCGTCCGGGCGTCACGCCACCATGGCGCGTCCATGCCACCCGCCGTGCGACCGTCCGCCAACCGCTATCCACTGCGCCGTTGGCAGGAGCGGGCGATGCAGGCGCTGGCGGGATGGAGCGGCGCCGACCCGATCCTGATCTCGGCCGCGCCGGGTGCCGGCAAGACCCGCCCCGCGCTCGAGTTCGCTCGCAGGCAACTGCTGAGCGGCCAGGTCGGCGCGGTGGTCGTCGCCTGCCCGACGGCGCCGCTCACGCGCCAGTGGGCGCACGCGGCACACGAGCTGGGACTCGACCTCGCACCCGACGCCGACTCCCCTCGCCCGCCGTCGGGCTTTCATGGCGTGGCCGTCACCTATGCACGGATCGCCAAGGCGCCGCGTCGCTGGGCGAGCGCGCTGCCGCGCTCGACGCTGCTGATCGCCGACGAGGCCCACCACCTCGGGGAGGACCTCACCTGGGGCGAGTCATTCGCCACCGCGTTCGCCGACCGGTCGCATTGGCTGCTGCTCTCCGGCACGCCCTTTCGCTCCGACGCGACGCCGATCCCCGGGGTGAGCTACGACAGCGATGGCATCGCCGAGCCCGACGTCTCCTACTCGTTCGCCGAGGCGGTCGCGGACGGGGTCTGCCGGCCGGTGAGCTTCGTCGCCTACGACGGAACGCTCAGCTGGCGCAGCGGCGACGACGTGATCGAGTCGGGTTTCGACACCGTGCTCTCCACGCGCGAGGCGAGCCGGCGCTACCGGACCGCGATCTCGACCGAGCTGCCCGACGGCCTGCCGCGGATCCTGCGCGAGGCCGACGCGCGGCTCCGCACCGTACGCCAGGACGGCCATGCCGACGCGGCGGGGCTGATCGTCGCGGCCGACTCCGAGCACGCCCGCCAGATCGCCAAGCTGCTGCGCGAGGCGACCGGCTGCTCGCCGGTCGTCGTCCTGCACGCCGAGGCCCGCGCGGCGGCGCGCCTGGCGGCGTTCCGCAGCTCACGCGAGCCGTGGATCGTCGCCGTCAACATGGTCTCCGAAGGCGTCGACATCCCGCGGCTGAGAGTCGGCGTGTACGCGACCGCGGCCAAGACTCCGCTCATCTTCCGTCAGATCGTGGGTCGGTTCGTGCGCACGATCCCGGACCGGCCGCAGGAGCCGAGCTGGCTGTACGTCCCCGCCGACCCGGTGCTGCGCGACCACGCCGCGACGATCGAGCACGAGGTCCGCCGCGCGCTGCGGCGCCCCGGCGAGACCGACCCGGCCGAGCTCGAGGAACCGCGCGAGCGACGGGAGACCGAGCGCACGCCCGCCCTGGACTTCGAGCCGGTGAGCGCCGACGTCGCTGCCCAGATGTCGCTGTTCGGAGGCGGGCCGCCGGGGGTGGGCGGGGCCGCCGCGCCCAAGCCGGCCCCGGCGGCGGCGCGCTGGCTGACCCCGGAGCCGGAACCCGACCCGATCCACGACGCGGTGCCCGCGTTCGAGCGACGGGCCCGGTTGCGCGACGAGCGGCACCGGCTGGTGAGTGAGGTGCGCCGGCGCGACGGGACCAGCCACCGGGAGATCAACGCGTGGCTGAACCGAGCGGTCGGGATCTCGAGCGTCGATCAGGCGACCCTCCCGCAACTCGAGCAATCGGTCGAGCTCCTGATGGGCAAGCTCACGGCGCGACGCTGATTCGCCGCCCCGGCGTAGCATCGGGCACTCGGGCCGGCAGACCGCCGAATTCGACCGAAGGGGAAACCGTCGTGGGGTATGAGGTGCCAGAGCAGTACGTGGAGCGCTACGCCGACCTGCTCGTGAACTATGCGCTCGGCTCGGGAACGGGCATCGCGAGCGGGGACGTGGTCTGGATCCAGGCGCCGGAGAGCGCCAAACCCCTCTACGCGGCGGTGTGCCGGGCAGTGTGGCGCGCGGGCGGGATGACGATCAGCGGCTACCGGCCCGACGCCGACTCGGCCACGAACCTCGAGCGAGACTTCTACGCGATCGCCTCCGATGAACAGATCTCCCGCTTCCTGGAGCGGTACATGCGCGGGATCGTGGACGAGGTCGACCACCTGATCCAGATCGAGGCCGAGGCCGACCCCCAGGCCCTGAGCGCCACCGACCCCGGCAAGATCCTCACCCGTCAGGTCGCCCAGCGACCCATGTCCCGCTGGCTCGACGACAAGGAGAGCGCCGGGAACTTCAGCTGGACGATCGGCCTGTTCGGAACCGAGGCGATGGCCGCCGAGGCGCGACTCTCGCTGGAGGAGTATTGGGAGCAGATCATCGCGGCGTGCTTCCTGGACCATGAGGACCCGAAGGCGCAATGGCGCTCGGTCGAGTCGGAGATCCAGTCGACGGTGGCCGCGCTCGACGCACTCGCCATCGAAGGCCTGCACGTGCGGGGCGAGGACGTGGACCTCCGGATCACGCTCGGTGAGCACCGCCGGTGGGTCGGGGGCGAGGGCAAGAACATCCCGAGCTTCGAGATCTTCACCTCCCCGGACTGGCGGGGAACCGAGGGCCGGATCCGATTCTCCGAGCCGCTGTACACGCACGGGAACCTGATCACCGGTGTGGAGCTGGAGTTCGCCGGCGGCCGGGTCGCCCGAGCGACCGCCGCTGAGAACGAATCGCTCCTCACCGAGATGCTCGCCGCGGAGAATGCCGATCGGATCGGGGAGTTCTCGCTCACCGACGCGCGGTTCTCGCGCATCACCAAGTTCATGGCGACCACGCTCTACGACGAGAACGTCGGCGGCCCGTTCGGCAATACGCACATCGCGGTCGGTCGGGCCTACCGCGACTGCTACGACGGCGACCCGACCGAGCTGTCCAGCGAGGACTGGGACCGGCTCGGGTTCAACGACTCGCCGATCCACACCGACATCGTCTCCACCACCGACCGCGAGGTCACGGCGACACTCGCCGACGGCAGCACCCGCACGATCTACGCGGACGGCCGCTTCCAGCTCGACGGTCTGGGCTGACCCGGAGCGGCACGCGGCGGCCGGCACCCCCGGAGCGGCACGCGGCGGCCGGCACCCCGCGGCGGGGCACGCGGCCAAAACTTTTCTCGCACGGGGGCCGTCCATCCGCGGCGCCCAACAGCGCGCCACCAGCGCCCCGCCGGCGCGCGGTCGATCTCCAGGCCTTCACGGTGCACTTTTCTGGCTCTCCTGTCGTTTCCGTGGGTCGGTTGGGGAGCCTTTGGTAGTGCGCACGCCCCGTCGCTTCTAGGGTTTCCGGCTTCTTCAGGGCTGGAATCTCATGGAGGCGATCGCGACGTGCGCAGCATCAGGGTATGGGCCGGTTTGCTTGGCCTGCA
>DATJTS010000152.1:0-30542 GCA_035503035.1 Solirubrobacteraceae bacterium | reverse complement strand
CGAGAACTCGACGTCGCTCACATCCTCGGGCACCTCATGTCGGACGTGGACAGCGTCGAACCGTTCCTCGGCCTCGCGGGCGGCCCGCTCGTCATGGAACCGCGTCACGAGCGCGCGCGCGAGGGCGCGCTTGGCGTCGCGAGGCCCCAGCGCCGGGTCCGGGCTGCCGCTGAGCAGCAGGTCGTACCACGTCGCCAACGACTCGTCGGGGATCGACAGCGTGCGCCCGTACATCTCATCGGGCGGATCCGTGATGCCCACGTGGTTGTTGTAGGACTTCGACATCTTCCGCTCGCCGTCGATCCCCGTGAGCAGCGGCATGGTCAGCGCCACCTGCTGCGGGCAGCCGTACGCGCGCTGGATGTCTCGCGCCAGCAGGAAGTTGAACTTCTGGTCGGTGCCGCCGAGCTCGACGTCGGCGCGGATCGCCACCGAGTCGTAGCCCTGGATCAGCGGGTAGAGCAGTTCCAGCACCGAGATCGGCTCGTGCGCGGCGTAGCGCTTGGCGAAGTCGTCGCGCTCCAGCAACTGGCCCACGGTCGTCGTGCGCACGAGCGCGAACAGCGACTCCATCGACATGTCGAGCCATTCACCGTTGAAGCGCACCTCGAGTCGTTCCGGGTCGGGGTCGAGGATCTTGAGCGCCTGCTCCTGATACGTCTGCGCGTTCGCATCGATCTCCTCGGGCGCCAGCATCGGCCGCAGCGTCGAGCGGCCACTCGGGTCCCCCACCCGCGCGGTGTAGTCGCCGATGATCAGGACCGCCCGGTGTCCCAGATCCTGGAACTCGCGCAGCTTCTGGAAGACGACCGTGTGCCCGACATGGATATCGGGCGCCGTCGGGTCCACGCCGAACTTGATCCGCAGGGGTCTCCCCAGCGACAGCTTGGCCGCCAGCGCGCCCTCGGGCAGGCAGTCGACCGCGTTGCGCGCCAGCCAGGCGGCCTGCTCGAGCGCCTCCTTGGTCGGCCCCTCGCCGTTGCCCGCGGTCACGGTCGCGCGGGGACGATCGTGGTGGTGGAGCAGGGCACGCGGTGATCGTATCCAGGGGCCATCCGGAGGTCCTTGGACGTTGCGTTGCTAGGCGACGGTGCGTTCGCGATGTGGCATGCCGTGCCGCCGTCTGTCAAGCAGCGCCCGCCGTTCTGTTGGGTCCCTGTTTCGGTGGTGGCGCTGCTTGACAGCCGTCACCCCGTCATGCGTTTAGCAATGATCTCGGGCCCACTCCGTGTGCCCGAGGACGGGCCAGTGGGGACTGTTGAACGGCCCCCGGGGCGCGGCGCCCGAGAGTTTGGTCCTGATGGTGCACTTATCTCGCACGCCCGGCCCGGGACTCCTCACTCTGAGCGCCTCAAGGGCCGCCACGCCCCCCAACGCGCTCACAGTGCCCAAATCGCGGCACGGACGACCCACCACCGGTCCAAGTGCGGGGCGCACCCCGTGCGACCCGATCAATGCCCATAGCGCGGCACGGCGGCGGCAGTCACAGCAGCGCCAGCACCGAAACACGGACGCCGGCCAACTGCGGGCGCTGCTTGACGGCCGATGCCGGGACGCGCTACCTCGCGAAACGTCGAAGAACAACGACGCTGAGCGGCCCTCCGGCCACCCCGCGACCGCCTAATCGGATGGAGAAACCCTCACCAAAGCTCGTTCGTGCACCCGGGGTCCTGTACTAGACTGACGCCGCCGCCGGGACGCCTCGCCCGCAGCTCTGCAGGATCGTGAGGCAGACCGCCCGCCGCGGCCGGAGAGCCGTGGTGGACGACCTCTCGACGGCCCTCCCGAAGCGATCGCATGAGCGACGACGACGTTCAATCCCCACCCCGCCCCGAGCCGCCGGCGCCGATACCGTTCGCCCCGCCGAAGCGGCGCCTACGCCGGGGCCGGGACGGTCGTGTCGCGCGGCCGAAGATCAAGAAGCTGAGGCTGCTGTCGGTGGTGTTCGGCCTGGGCACGATCGCGATCGCCTCGCTGGTGTTCGGGATGATGATGGCGGTCGCCTCGAACCTCCCCCAGCTGGAGAACAAGCGCCAGTACGGCAAGGAGGCGAACTCGTACCTGTACGACGACCAGGGCCACCTGATCGGGCTGTTCTCGCCGCCGGACCCCGAGGTGATCGACAACTTCCAGGGCCTCGGCCAGAACATGCGCGAGGCGATCGTGTCCGTCGAGGACAAGGACTTCTGGCATGACCAGGGGATCGACCTGCGCTCGACGCTGCGTGCGCTGGTGGCCGACGCCACCGGCCACTCGACGCAGGGCGCTTCCACGATCGCGCAGCAGTTCATCAAGAATGCGCTTGCCGAAGAGGACAACCGCACGATCTTCGAGAAGCTGCGCGAGGCGACGCTCGCCTTCCATCTCGTCCACGAATGGCCGCGCACGAAGATCCTCACCGAGTACCTGAACTCGATCTACTTCGGCAACGGCGCCTACGGGGTGGAGTCCGCGGCCCGCGTGTACTTCGGCAAGCAGCTCGGCTACGACGCGGCAGATCCTGCCGACGGCAAGTGCGGCAACAAGGCCAAGGACTCGCAGCTGCACACCTGCGCGATCCGGCTGAACCCCGCCCAGGCGGCGCTGCTGGCGGGGATGGTCGCCAACCCGAGCGCCTTCAACCCCATCTACCACGCCGGCGCGGCGAAGCACCGCCGCGACCTGGTGCTGCAGGACATGCTCCGCCAGGGCAAGATCAGCCAGGTCCAGTACGACAAGTTCTTCAACTGGCCACTGCCCAAGTCCACGGACATCCAGACGCCGACCGAGCCCAGCGGCGCGCCGTACTTCACCAGCTGGCTCGCTCCGCAGATCCTGTCCGCGATGGGGCTTCACCACGGCGTGTCGGCCAAGGTCGCGGAGTTCCGGGCCTACTACGGGGGCCTGCGGATCCACACGACGATCGACCTGCAGATGCAACAGGCGGCCGAGCGGGCGATCGCCGAGATGCTCCCGAGCGGCGCCAACGAGCCGAACGCCTCGCTGGTGGCGATCGACAACCGCACCGGCCAGATCCGCGCGATGGTGGGTGGACCACTTGTCGACGGGTCAGGCGGCTTGCAGGAGAACTACGACAAATACCCGTTCAACCTGGCCACCGAGGCGCGGCGTCAGCCGGGGTCGGCGTTCAAGCCGTTCACGCTCGCGGTCGCGCTCGAGCACGGGTACGGCGTCGACTCGCTGTTCGACTCAAAGCCGGTGGACTTCAAGGATCCGAAGGTGTGCGGGCAGGCGAACTACTCGCCGCGCAACTTCGACAACGAGTACGAGGGGGTCGTCTCGCTGGCGACGGCGACCGCCCAGTCCGACAACTCGGTGTTCACCCAGCTCGGCCTGTCGCCGAACGTGGGGACCACGCGGATCGCAAAGATGGCCAAGGCGGCGGGAATCCAGACGCCCGTCTCCACGAACTGCGCGATGATCATCGGCGGCCTGAAGGTCGGCGTCTCGCCGCTGGAGATGGCCCATGCCTATGAGACGTTCGCCGAAGGGGGCCGGCGCGTCTACGACCCGGTGCTCGGATCGTCCGGGCAGGGCCCGATCGGCATCAGCGAGATCTACTGCCCGCTCGTCAAGTGCCGCGGCAAGCGCAAGCTCGTCTCCACTCCGCACTACCGGCGGGTGATGCCGGCTCCGGTCGCCGCGGAGGTGCACGACCTGCTGGAGGGGGTCGTCCACGACGGCACGGGGATGTCCGCCAACATCCCGGGCGTCGACGTGGTCGGCAAGACCGGGACGACGAACAACGAGGGCGACGCGTGGTTCGTCGGCTGGACGCCGCAGATCACGACCGCCGTGTGGGTCGGCTTCCCGAACAAGCTGGAGCCGATGCTCACGCAGTACGGCGGCAACCCGGTCACCGGCGGCACCTTCCCGGCCGAGATCTGGAAGTCCTTCACCGAGCAGGCCATCCAGATCGAGGCCGAAGAGAAGCTGGCCCACGAGCGCGGCAAGAAGACGACCACGACATCGACGCTCACCAACCCCATCGACACCACGCCGGCGACGTCGTCGACCCTCCCGGCGACCACGCCGACCACCGGCGTGACCGCCACGAGTCCGACTGCGACGACCCCCGCCACCACGCCCGCCACGGGCGGAGGCGGCGCGACCACGCCGGCCGCCGGCGGAGGGACGACGACGCCGGCGACCGGTGGCGGCGGCGCGACCACGCCGGCCACCGGCGGCGGCACGACCACACCGGGCAGCACGACGGGCGGCACCGGCGGCGCGGGCCTCCCCGGCGGCTGATCCCACCCGGCGGCTGATCCAGCCCCCGGGTGATCACCCGGACCGGCTGATCACCCGGACCCGGCTGATCACCCGGACCCGGCTGATCACCCAGCGGCGGCCGCCGCTCAATCGCGCGCCAGCGGCCGCGACAGCCACGGACTCCCGCGCGCGGTGAAGCGCCACGGCAGTTCTGGTGCCTTGGTGATCCCGATCCGCCGGTCGGTGTCGACCTCGACCTCCCGCCACTCCGGCGGTCGCTCGTGGATCCGAACCGGTCCGTCGACCAGGCTCGACCGGTTGAGATCGAGCTCGATCCCGAGCGCGATCGTGAGCCTGCCCGGACCGGAGCAGAGCCGGCGGTCGGGCAGCGAGCCCCGGCGCGCGCGCATCAGCTCGATGCCGGAGAGCGGCTCCAGCGCGCGGATCAGGACGGCCGCTCCGGTCCCGGCGGGCTCGCACACCGCGTTGAGCATCGCGTGGATCCCGTAGGAGCGGTACACGTATGCGTGGCCGGGTTGCCCGAACAGGGGCTCGGTGCGTGGCGTCACGCCGACGTAGGCATGACAGGCGGGTTCGGACTCGTGGTAGGCCTCGTCCTCGACGATCACCCCCGCCGTCTCGCCGTGGGAGACGACGCAGCCGATCAGGTCTCGGGCGACCTCCAGCACCGGCCGCCCGTAGAACGCCACGGGCAGCGCCCGGGCCGTCGCATCCATCGGCGGGACTCAGGTCAGCTCGGCGCGGGCGCGCCCGAGCTGCTCCTGCACGCGCGTCAGGCTCGTGCCGCCCTCGGATACCTTGCTCTCGAGCCAGGCGCCGGATCGCAGCAGCCGGTGGAACTCCTCGTCGAGCAGCGGTGAGAGCTCGGCGAGCTCGACCGGCGTGAGCTCGGAGAGCACCTTGCCCCGTTCCAGAGCGGTTCGCACGATCGCGGCGACCACGCCGTGGGCCTCGCGGAAAGGCATCCCCCGGCGGACGAGCAGGTCGGCCACGTCGGTCGCGGCGAGCATCTCGTCCGATGCCGCTCCCGCGAGCGCCTCCCGGTCGAACCGAAGCGTGGAGATCATTCCGGTGGCGGCCTCCAGGCAGAGCTCGAGCGTGTCGCAGGAGTCAAACAGCCGCTCCTTGTCCTCCTGCATGTCCTTGTTGTAGGTGAGCGGCAGCCCGTGCATCACCCCGTGCAGCGCCGACAGGTTGGCGACCAGCCGCGGTGCCTTGGCGCGCAGCAGCTCGGCGGCGTCGGGGTTCTTCTTCTGGGGCATGATCGAGGAGCCCGACGCCCAGGCGTCGGCGACCTCGCAGAAGCCGAACTCCTCCGAGGACCAGAGCACGATCTCCGCCCCCAGGCGCGAGAGGTGGGTGGCGCAGGTCGCGGCCGCCGACAGGTAGTCGAGCACGAAGTCGCGGTTAGAGACGGCGTCGACCGAGTTCTCGGCCACTCCAGAGAACCCGAGCGCCTCCGCGACCGCGCGGCGGTCGGTGTCGAAGTTGACGCCGGCGAGCGCGCCCGCCCCGAGCGGCAGCCGCCCGCAGGCCGTGAGCACCCCGGCGAAGCGCTCGCGGTCGCGGATCAGCATCCAGACGTAGGCGAGCAGATGGTGGCTGAGGTAGATCGGCTGGGCGCGCTGCAGGTGCGTGTAGCCCGGCATCGGCCAGTCGAGGTGCTCCTCGGCCTGCTCGATCAGCGCGGTGGCGAGCGCCTCGATCCGGCGGCGCGCCTCGTGCGCGTGCGCGCGCACGAACATCGCGACGTCGGTCGCGACCTGGTCGTTGCGTGAGCGGGCGGTGTGCAGCTTGCCGCCGACCGGCCCGACGATCTCGGTGAGCCGCCGCTCGATCGCCATGTGGATGTCCTCATCGGAGGCGTCGAACGGGAACGAGCCGTCGGCCAACTCGCCCCGGACCTGCTCCAGGCCGTGATGCAACGCGTCCCGGTCCTCGGCGGTGATGATCCCTCGCTCGGCGAGCATCGAGGCGTGCGCCACCGACTGGTCGACGTCGTAGGGCGACAGCCGCCAGTCGTAGCCGATCGAGTCGTTGAGCTGCCGGAACACATCGGCCGATGGCTCGGCGAACCGGCCGGCGCTGCGGGCGACGCTCACCGCCCCGCTCCCTGGCCAAGCACCGCACTCAACTCGGCGGCGACGCGTCCGACCTGCCCCTCGCTCATCGCCGGGAAGAACGGCAGCGCGATCGACCGCGCCGCGATGTCCTCGCACACCGGGAACTGGCCCTCACGGTGGCCGAATCGCTCGCGGTAGAAGGTCATGAGATGGATCGCGGGGAAGTACGGCTTGGCCGGCACGCCCCGCTCGCCGAGCGCGCGCACCGTCTCGTCGCGATCGATGCCGCGGGGCAGCTGCACGACGTAGACGAACCAGCCACGACGCTCAAGGCCGCGATCCTCGCATGGCAGCCGGATCTCTTCGACGCCCGCGAGTGCCTCCGCGTACAGCGCGGCGACCCGCGCGCGGCCGGCGAGCAGCTCCTCCAGGCGCTCGAGCTGGGCGACGCCGATGGCGGCGTTGACGTCGGAGAGCCGATAGTTGAAGCCGAGCCGATCGTGGTCGAGCCACCCCATGTCCGGAGCGCGTCCCTGGTTGCGCTCGGAGTCCATCCGCGCCTTCATCTGCTCGTCGGCGCAGACGACGATCCCGCCCTCGCCCGTGGTGATCTGCTTGTTGGCGTAGAAGCCGAACACCGCGGGGTGACCGCGCGAGCCGACCGGGCGACCGTCTGCGTAGGTCGCGCCGAGCGCCTCGCACGCGTCCTCGACGATCGGCACGTCGAGCGCCTCGAGCGCATCGATGTCGGCCGGGTAGCCGAACACGTGCACCGGCAGCAGCGCCGCGGTGCGCTCGGTGACGGCCGCCGCGGCGGCGGCGGGGTCGAGGTTGAGGGTGCGCTCGTCGATGTCGGCGAACACCGGGCGGGCGCGCTCGAACAGCGCCACGTTGGCGGAGGCGACGAACGAGAACGGGCTGGTGACGACCTCGTCGCCGTCGCTCACCCCGACCGCCCTGAGCGCGAGGTGCAGACCGGCGGTGCCGCTGGACACCGCCGAGGCGCAGTGCGCGCCGACCGCGCGCGCGAACAGGCGCTCGAACTCGGGTCCGACGGGGCCGAGCGACAGCTGTCCGGAGCGCAGCACGTCGAGCACCCGCGCCTCCTCCTCGGGGCCGAGCACCGGCTGGGCGAGTGGGATCTGCTCGGAGGAGCCGGCGACCGTCATGGGCGGTCGGGGAGCCCCACGGAGGAGTCCCGGCCCGTCTCGCGCCGTGGCGCACGGCTCAGCTCCATCCCGTACTGCAGCGAGTCGACGAGCGCCTCCCAGGAGGACTCGATCACGTTCTCCGAGACGCCGATCGAACCCCACTCGCGGTCGCCGTCGGAGGCATCGAGCAGCACCCGCGTGACCGCGTCGGTTCCCTTCGTCTCGTCGAGGATGCGGACCTTGAAGTTGACCAGGTCGATGTCCGCCAGGTGCGGATGGATCGCGGAGAGCGCCTCGCGCAGCGCCCGGTCCAGGGCGTTGACGGGTCCGTTGCCCTCGGCGGTGCGCACGAAGCGCTCGCCGTCGATCCAGATCTTGATGGTCGCCTCGGTGACGAGCTGCCCGTCGGGGCGCCGTTCGACGATCACCCGCCAGGACTCGAGCGTGAACAGCTCCTCGAGCGTGCCGGTCTCCCGGCGCATCAGCAGTTCGAACGATCCGTCGGCGGCTTCGAAGTGGTAGCCCTGGTGCTCGAGGTCCTTGACGCGCTCGATTAGGCGCGCGGCTGCCTCGTCGTCAAGCTCGATCCCGGCCTCCCGCGCGCGGGACTGAACCGTGCCGCGACCGGAGAGCTCGGAGACGAGCACCTCCCGCCGGTTGCCGACCAGTTCGGGCGCGATGTGCTCGAAGGTCGCCGGATCGGCGCTCACGCCGGCCACGTGCAGGCCGCCCTTGTGCGCGAACGCGTTGCGGCCCACGTACGGGGCGTCGGGGTCCGGCGGGAGGTTGAGCAGCTCGGCGACGTAGGCGGAGGCCGAGTGCAGCGCGGCCAGTTGCTCGGCGGTGATGCATTCGTGGCCGAGCTTGAGCTGCAGGTTGGGGATGATCGAGACCAGGTTGGCGTTGCCGCAGCGCTCGCCATAGCCGTTGAGCGTGCCCTGGACGTGCGTGGCCCCGGCGAGCACGCCCGCCAGCGCGCAGGCGACGCCGCAGCCCGCGTCATCGTGGGTGTGGATCCCGACCTGGCAGCCACTCGCCGCAAGCGCCGCGGTGACGTCCGCCATCGCCGCGCCGAGCACATGCGGCAGCGTTCCGCCGTTGGTGTCACAGCAGACGACCGTCTCCGCGCCGGCGGCGGCCGCCGTGTGCAGGCAGTCCAGCGCGTAGTCGCGGTCGTCGGCGTAGCCGTCGAAGAAGTGCTCGGCGTCGTAGATCACGCGCTTGCCCTGGGCGCGCAGGAACTCGACGGACTCGGCGATCATCGCCAGGTTCTCCTCGCGCGAGACCTTGACCACCTTCTCCAGATGCAGCGACCAGGTCTTGCCCACGATCGTGCACACCGGGGCGACGCAGTCGGCGAGAACCCGCAGCGCGGGGTCCTCCTTTGCCTGCGCGCCTCGCCGCCGGGTCATCCCGAACGCGGCCAGCTGGGCGTGGGAGAACGTCTCGTGTGCGAGCAGGCCGAACAGCTCGAGCTCCTTCGGGTTGGAGCTCGGGAAGCCGGCCTCGATCAGGTCGATACCCAGCTCGTCGAGCCGGTGGGCGACGCGGAGCTTCTCGCCGGCCGACAGCGACATCCCCTCCCCCTGCATCCCGTCACGCAGGGTCGTGTCATACAGCTCAATCCGAGACATTCCTATCCCGCGCTCGCGGGTGCGGACGGCGTGTGGGCGGGCACGATGTCGAGCCACTCCAGGTAGCGCTCGTCGCGTCCGTGCAGCGCATCCTCGTAGACGCGCTGGATCTCGGCGGTCACCGGACCGGTGCCGCCGGCCCCGATCGTGTGGTCGTCGATCTCGGCGACCGCGACGAGCTCGGCGGCGGTGCCGGACAAGAACACCTCATCGGCGAGGGTGAGCTCGGCCCGCGCGAGGTCGCGCTCGGTGACCGTGTAGCCGAGGTCACGGGCGATGGTGAAGATGGAGCGCCGGCTGATGCCGTCGAGGATCGCCGCGGTCTGCGGCGGGGTGATGATCTCGCCCTCGCGCACGATGTAGATGTTCTCGCCGGTGCCCTCGCACACGAAGCCGCGCGAGTCGAGCAGGATCGCCTCCTGGTAGCCGGCCTTGAGCGATTCGATCTTGGCGAGCACGCTGTTGAGGTACTGGCCGCCGGCCTTGGCATGCGGGATCAGTGAGCCACCGTCGATCCGCCGCCAGCTCGAGACCTTGGCGCGCACGCCCTCCTGCTTGGCCGCCTCCCCGAGATACGCGCCCCACGGCCAGACCGCGATCGACACCGAGACTTCGCAATCGAGCGGGTTGATCCCCATCTGGCCGTAGCCTCGGAACGCGACCGGCCGGATGTAGCACTCGCGCAGCCGGTTAGCGGTGATCAGCTCATGGGTGGCTGCCTGCAGCTCCTCGACGGAGTAGGGCAGATCCATGTAGTAGAGCTTGGCCGAGGCGTGCAGCCGCCGCAGGTGGTCCAGGTGGCGAAAGATCGCGGTGCCGTGCGGGGTGTCGTAGGCGCGCTCGCCCTCAAACACGCTCGTGCCGTAGTGCAGGCCGTGCGTGAGTACGTGGACCTTCGCGTCCTCCCAGGCAACGAGCTCTCCGTTGTGCCAGATGAGGTCCGCTTGTTCCACGTCGGCTCCTTGTCGCTAGAGGTGATGAAGCACAGCCCGGGTGGCCTGCGCGGTGTTTGCCTCGCCGCCCAGATCTGGCGTTCGCAGTCCGTCGGCGAGCGCCGAATTGACGGCCGATTCTACCGCCGCGGCCTCCTGCTCCATCCCGAATCCGTGGCGCAGCATGAGTGCTGCCGAGAGGAACATGGCGAGCGGATTGGCAACGCCGCGCCCCGCGATGTCGGGCGCCGAGCCGTGCACCGGCTCGAACACGCCAGGAACCCGACCCCCGCCCGCTCCGCCGCCGGCGCCGCCCAGCGAGGCGCTCGGGAGCATGCCGAGCGAGCCGGTGAGCATCGCCGCCTCGTCGGAGAGGATGTCGCCGAACATGTTCTCGGTGACGATCACGTCGAACCGCGATGGGTCGGAGACGAGCTGCATCGCGGCGTTGTCGACGAGCACGTGCTCGAGCTCGATCTCGCCGAACTCCCGGACGTGCAGCTCGCGTACGACCTCGCGCCACAGCCGGCTGGTCTCGAGCACGTTGGCCTTGTCGACGCTCGTCACCCGACGCCTGGCCGATGCGAACGCGACGCGGGCGATCCGCTCGATCTCCTCCCGCGTGTACGTGCAGACGTCGGTGGCGCTGTCGGCGGTCCGCGTCTTCTCGCCGAAGTAGATCCCGCCGGTGAGCTCGCGAACGACGAGCAGGTCGGTTCCCTCGATCACCTCGCGCCGGAGCGGGCTTGAGTCGTAGAGCGCCGGCAGCGGCGTGACCGGCCGCAGGTTTGCGAACAGACCGAGGCCCTTGCGCAGTCCGAGCAGGCCCTGCTCCGGGCGCGGGGCGTTGGGATCGGTCGTGTCCCATTTCGGGCCGCCGACCGCGGCCAGCAGCACCGCATCGGCTCCGCGGCAGGCCGCGAGCGTCTCGTCGGTGAGTGCGGTGCCGTGGGCGTCGATCGCGGCGCCTCCGAACAGATGCTCCTCGTAGTCGAACCCGGCTCCGACCGCGCCCAGCACCTCCAGCGCGGGGGCGATGATCTCGGGTCCGATGCCGTCGCCCGGCAGCAGGATGACGCGCTTGCTCATCGTCGCGGAACCGTAGCGTCAGGCACGCCGGGCACACATGTTGAGGCGGACGTAGTCGAGCACGAGCGGCTCGGAGAGCTGCCCGAGCACCTCGTCGACGAACGCCTCGCGTAGCTCTGGCGGAAGCGGGTCGAGATGACGCACCAGGATCACGGTCTCCAGGAACCGCCGGCCATCCTCCATCGGCGTCGGACGATCCTCCAGCCAGGTGTCGATCTCGGTGAACCCCGCGCGGTGCAGGCGATCGGCGGTCTCCTCGGCGGCCGCATAGGTCCACGGCCACGGCCAGCCCGCGAAGTGCGCCGCGAACGGCTCGCTGCAGACCGCGCGCTCGGCCGCGGCGCGCACCAGCTCGATGTTGCCGCGCCCGCCGCACTGCGCGAGGAGCCGGCCGCCGGGCCTCAGGTTGCGGTACAGCGCGGCGAACAACGCGTCGTGGTCGGGCACCCAGTGGAAGGTCGCGTTGGAGAAGATGAGGTCGACGGGCTCAGGCAGCGAGAGCTCGGCGATGTCCTGGTGCAGCACGGTCGCTCGTCCCGCGAGCGTCGCGGTGGCGTGAGCGACCATGTCCGGCGCCGCGTCGACCGCGTACACCCGCCCGCGCGGGACGCGATCGCAGAGCTCGAGCGTCACCCGGCCCGAACCACAGCCCGCGTCGAGCACCGTCTCGTCGCCGGCGAGCCGCAGGCCGTCGAGCTGCTCGGCGGCCCACCGTTGCTGCGGGGTCGAGATCCGGTCGTAGGTGGCCGCATCCCAGTCGCGCACGGATCCCGCGGACACCGGCTCCCCCGCGCTCATAGCGCGCTCGTGACCGGGCCCGTCCGTTCCCGGCCGGACTCGTAGGCGGAGATCGACTCCTCCTGCTGGAGGGTGAGCGCGATGTCGTCGAGGCCGTTCAGCAGCCGGTGCTTGGTCTGCGGATCGATCTCGAACGACGCCGAGCCCCCCGGCCAGCGGACCTCCTGGGCAGCCAGGTCGACCTGGGCCTCGCCCGCCTCGCGGACCGCGGCGACCGACTCCTCGTCCAGGACCACCGGCAGCAGCCCGATCTTCGTGCAGTTGTTGCGGAAGATGTCGGCGAAGCTCGGGGCGATGATCGCCTGAAAGCCGTAGTCCTCCAGCCCCCAGGGCGCGTGCTCGCGGCTGGAGCCGCAGCCGAAGTTGCGCCCCGCGACGAGGATCGGGTTCTTCGGCAGGTTCCAGTCGGGCTCCTTGGCCCAGTCGTAGAAGAGGAATTCGCCGAAGCCGGTCCGCTCGACCCGCTTGAGGAACTGCTTGGGCATGATCTGGTCGGTGTCGATGTCGTCGCGGTTCAGCACCGAGACCTTGCCGGTGATTGTCTCGATCGCCCTCATGCCTTGTCCTTCTCCCAGTCGCGGATGTCGACGAAGTGACCTTCGATGGCGGCTGCGGCGGCCATCTCGGGCGAGACGAGGTGCGAACGCGCGCCGGCGCCCTGGCGCCCCTCGAAGTTGCGGTTCGAGGTCGAGGCCACCCGCTCGCCGGGCGCCGCGATGTCGGGGTTCATGCCCAGGCACATCGAGCAGCCCGCCACCCGCCAGTCAAAGCCCGCCGCGCGGAACACGTCGTCGAGCCCCTCGGCCTCGGCCTGGGCCTTGACCTGCTGGGAGCCCGGGACGACCATCGCGTAGACGCTGTCGGCGACCTTGCGGCCCTTGATCATCGCGGCGGCGGCGCGCAGGTCCCCGATGCGCGAGTTCGTGCACGAGCCGATGAACACACGGTCCAGGACGATGTCCTGCACCGGCGTCCCGCCCTCCAGGCCCATGTAATGCAGCGCCCGCTCGTCCTGCTCGGAACCCGGGTGCGGGACCTCCGCGCCCACGGGAACGACCATCCCGGGGGTCGTGCCCCAGGTGACCATCGGGCTGACCGCTGAGGCGTCGACGGTGATCTCGGTGTCAAAGGACGCGCCCGGGTCGGTGCGCAGCTCGCGCCAGGCGTCCGGGACCTCGGCGGGTGCCGCGTCGCGGCCGATCACGTAGTCGAAGGTCGTCTGGTCGGGGGCGATCATCCCGGCGCGGCCTCCGGCCTCGATCGTCATGTTGCAGATCGTCATCCGGCCCTCCATCGAGAGCTTCTCGATCGCCGGCCCGGCGTACTCGACGACGTGACCGGTCGCGCCGGCGACGCCGATCTGGCCGATGGTGGCGAGGATCAGGTCCTTTGCGGTGACGCCGAACCCGAGCTCGCCCTCGTAGGAGATCCGCATCGACCTGGGCTTGTTCTGGACCAGGCACTGGGTGGCGAGCACGTGCTCCACCTCGCTGGTGCCGATGCCGAATGCGAGTGCCCCGAACGCCCCGTGGGTGGCGGTGTGCGAGTCGCCGCAGACGATCGTCATCCCGGGCTGGGTGACCCCCAGCTCCGGGCCGATCACGTGCACGATCCCCTGGCGCTCGGAGCCGAGCGAGTAGATCGGGACATCGAACTCGGCGCAGTTGCGCTCGAGCGTCTGGACCTGGACGCGGCTGAGCTCATCCTTGATCCGGTCGGCCGTCGGGGTTCCGTCGGTCGGGGTGTTGTGATCGGCGGTGGCGAGCGTCCGGTCCGGGCGGCGGACCTTGCGCCCGGCGAGGCGCAGGCCGTCGAACGCCTGCGGGCTCGTCACCTCATGGACGAGATGCAGGTCGATGAAAATCAAATTCGATCCCGGCCCACCCACGTCGTGGGCGTCCCAGATCTTGTCGAACAGGCTCGTGGGCATTGTTGGTCTCCTCTGGGCGGGGTTCAGCTGCGCCGCAGCCCGGCACTCACCACGGCGAGCAGCACGGCCTCGGCGTCCGCCGACGGGTTCTCGAAGTGGTGGGGCAGGTCGGCGTCGAAGGTCACGCAGTCGCCGGCATGCAGTTCGTGGCGGGCGCCGTCGCAGTGGAGCACGACCGTGCCCGATTGGACGAGCGCCGACTCGCGGCTGCCGGGCTCATGCATCGGCGGATCGCCAGGGCCGCCGGTGACGGCGCCCGGCGCGAGTGTGTGGCGCGAGAGCTCGGCGCGCTGGCCCGGCAGCGGCGGCGTCAGGATCTCGTAGGCGTGGCCGCTCTCGCCGCGCGTCGCAGGTCCGCTGCGTCGCTCACCGGCGCGCACGATCGACACCGCACCCTCCTCGTCGAGCCGCAGCAGCTGGGAGAGGCGCAACTCCAGCCCGTTGGCGATCCGGTGGGCGGTGTGCAGCGTCGGGCTCGTCTCCCCTCGCTCGACCTGGGAGAGCATCGGCGCGCTCACGCCGGAGCGCTCGGCGAGTTCACGGAGCGACAGGTTCATCGCCTCGCGCAGAGATCGGACGCGCGCCCCGAGCACGACCGGTGAGGTCAGGTGGCTGTCGATGACCCCCATCGTCCGTGTACGTTATCACGTACAAGTGTCTGCCGCCATGCGCCGCGCGCTTCACACGGGCGGACGAATACGCTGCCACGATGCGCTCCCGCCCCGACGTGCTCGTGCTCGGTGGTGGCGGCGTGCTCGGAGAGGCGTGGATCATGGGGGTGCTCGCGGGCGTCGAGGACGGTGCGGGGATCGACCTGCGCGAGTGCGAGGCGTTCGTCGGCACCTCGGCCGGGGCGATCGTCTCCGCGCATCTGGCGGCGGGGAACTCCCCGCGCCGCCCCTCCTCGCTGTCGACCGAGGTCTCGGTGGTGGGCGCCCTCGGCCGGCCGGGCGCGCCGGGAGCGGTCGCTGGACTGGCGACGGTCGCCGCCGGCGCGGCCCGTCGTGCCGGGTCGACCGCGGTCGCCGCCAGCGCGGCGTTCGCTCCGCTCGCGCTCGGGTTCGCTGCGCCCGGCGGGGCGCTGGTGCGCGGGCTCATGCTGCGGGGGGTGCGCCACCCCGAGGACACGCTCGCCGCGCTGCGCCAGGCGGTCGCTGCCAGCGGTGCCCAGTTCGACGGTCGACTCAGGGTCTCGGCGGTCGATCGCCAGAGCGGGCGGCGGGTGATGTTCGGCGGCCCCGGCGCGCCGCCTGCGGAGGTCGCCGAGGCGGTTGAGGCCTCGTGTGCGGTCCCGTGGCTGTTCGCGCCGGTCCAGATCGGCGGTCGCGACTATGTCGACGGCGGTGTCTGGAGCCCGACCAACCTCGACGCCGCCCCCGTCGGACGCGACACGCACGTGCTGTGCCTGAATCCGACTGCCTCACTGGCGGCCAGCCACCCGCTGCTGACGATGATGCGCACCGTCGCGCGCTCGGCGGCATCGGTCGAGGGCCTCGCGCTGCGCGGCCGCGGGGCCCGGGTGCGGACGATCGCGCCCAACGCCGAATGCGCCGCCGCGATGGGCGCCAACTTCATGGCCACCGAGCCGCGCACGCGGGTGCTGTCCGCGGCGTACCGGCAGGGGCTGCGGATCGCAACCGCGGACTGACCGCTCGCGGCCGGAGCGGGTCACCCACCCGATCTCGCACCCCGGTCAGGGTGCGCGGACGACCTCGCGCTCGGGCTCCAGGCTCCCGTCGGCGATCGCCTGTCGGCGCACCGCGTTGGACAGCGCCCGGACGTAGGCCTGCGCGGCGGCTTCCAGAATGTCGGTCGAGACGCCCTGTCCTGAGCCCGCGACACCGCCGACCTCGACGACGACCGAGGTCTCACCGAGCGCGTCCTGGCCGCCGGTCACGGCCTCGATCCGGAAGTCGCGGAGTTTGGCGTCGACCGAGGTGGCCGCGTTGACCGCGTGGAAGACCGCATCGATCGGCCCGTCGCCGGTGAAGGAGCCGGTGAGCTCCTCGTTGTCAGGTCCCGTGACCGCGACCGTCGCGTGCGGCGGCCGCCGGGAGGAGGCTTCGACCTCGAACCACTGCAGCGTGTAGCCAGCGATCTCCTCGCGGAGCTCGTCGGCGACGAGCGCCTCGAGGTCCATCGCGGTCACCTGCTTCTTCTTGTCGGCGATCTCCTTGAACCGTCGGAAGGCGACGTTCAGCGCCTGACCCTTCAGCTCGAAGCCGAGCTCCGACATCGCCTCGGCCAGCGCATGGCGGCCGGAGTGCTTGCCCAGCACCAGCGAGCCCGAGCCGTCCAGGCCGACCTCACGCGCGTCCATGATCTCGTAGGTGGAGCGCTCCTTCAGGACCCCGTCCTGGTGGATGCCCGCCTCGTGGGCAAACGCGTTGCGCCCGACGATCGCCTTGTTGGGCTGGACCACATAGCCCGACAGACGCGACACCAGCCGCGAGGTCCGGGCGATCTCCTTGGGGACCGCACCCGTAGCGAAGCCGAGGTCCGTTTCGCGGGTGCGCAGCAACATGATGATCTCCTCCAGCGAGGTGTTGCCCGCGCGCTCGCCGATGCCGTTGACGGCGCACTCCACCTGCCGCGCCCCGGCGCGGATCCCCGCCAGCGAGTTGGCGACCGCCAGGCCGAGGTCGTCGTGGCAGTGGACCGACAGGACGACGTCGCGCAGGTCCGGAACCAGCTCGTACAGCCGCGTGAGGAACGCCGCGTACTCGTGCGGAACCGCGTAGCCGACGGTGTCGGGGATGTTGATCGTGCTCGCGCCCTCGTCGATCGCCACCTGCAGCACCTCGGCGGTGTACTCGACGTCGGCGCGCGTCGCGTCCATCGGCGAGAACTCGACGTCCTCGCACAGTGCCCTGGCCTGCGCGACCGCGGCGCGCGCCTGGCCCTTGACATCCTCGCGCGTGGAGTTGAACTGGTGGACGATGTGGATGTCCGAGGTCGAGATGAACGTGTGGATGCGCGGGCGCGATGCGTCCTTGATGGCGCCCCATGCGCGGTCCACGTCGGGGGCCTGCGCGCGGGCGAGCGCGCAGATGACCGGGCCCTCGACCTGACGCGAGATCGTCTCGACGGCCTCGAAGTCCCCGGGCGAGGCGATCGGGAACCCCGCCTCGATCACGTCGACGCCGAGGCGCGCCAGCTGCTGTGCGATCTCCAGCTTCTCGGATGGGTTCAGCGAGATGCCCGGCGACTGCTCGCCGTCGCGCAGTGTCGTGTCGAACAGGATGACCCGCTGGGGGTCGGGGTCGGTGCTCATCGGGTGCCTTTCGGTCTGATTCTCAAATCTCGGTCTGCTTCAGGTGGTTCGCGGCTACATGCGGCCGCCGGCGCGCTATTCCCCCCGAAGGGGGAGGAGAAGAAGCAGTGCGAGATCGAGGCGGAAGGCCATCTCGCCGACAGAGTACCAAGCGCCGTTGCAGAGCTGGCATCCTCCCGCGCATGTCCCAGCGCCGGCACATCACCTGGTGGCCGTTCATCTCACTGATCCCGCTGGGCCTCGGCGCCTGGGCGCCGATCTACGCGGGCGTCCGCGCGCGCTACCGGCCGTGGACGATGCTCGGTGTGCTGTGGTCGGCGATCGTCGTGCTCGGCTTCGTCCTCAACGGTGTCGACGGCAAAGCAGGCCATGACGACCTCGCGGGAGCCTGTCTGATCGTCGGCTGGTGCGGTGCGGCGGCGAGCTCGTTCGTGATTCGCCGAGCGTTTGAGCAGAGGATCGCCCTCGGGCTCGACCAGGCGGACCCGTCGGCGTTCGATCACGCCGAGGTCGCGGCCGAGCGCCGCCTGCACGATCGTGAGCACGCGCGTCGCATCGTGCGGGAGAACCCCGCGCTCGCGCTGGAGATGGGGATCGGTCGCCCCGACCGCCCCGGCGGCGCCGATGGCGGGCTGGTCGACGTCAACCACGCGAGCGCACACGAGCTCACGAGCCTGCCGGGCGTCGACGAGGACCTCGCCGAGCGGATCGTCGCCACGCGCCGCGAGGTGCACACGTTCAGCTCGATCGAGGACCTCGGGACCGTGATGGACCTCGACGGCCGGCTCGTCGAGGGCCTGCGGGACGCGGCGATCTTCATCGCCGCGCCGCAGGATCCCGAACGCTAGACGAGCGCGGCGGTCACGCCGAGCACGAAGTCATCGCTGGAGGCGATCTCGTCGACGACCGACTGCGGGACCGGCTCGCTGGTGGTGATCGCCATCGCGGCCAACCCCTCGGCGTTCTCCTCCACGCCCTCGGGCAGGCGCCCGACCGCCGCGGAGATGATGTTCACGCCGGCGGCGCCGAAGGCGGTGCCGACGCGGCCGAGCATCCCGGGCAGGTCGCGGTAGCGGAACAGCGTCACGTGCTCCTCGAGCTGGATGTCGAACCGCTGGCCCCAGGCCTCGAGCAGATGCGGCCGGTGCTGGCGGCCGATGACGGTACCCGCGACGCGCACCGCGTTCTCGCCCGAGCTGACCGCGACCCGGACCAGGTCGGTGTAGTCGTGCGCGGTCGTGTGCTTGGCCTCGACGATGCTGATCCCGCGCTCCTCGGCGATCGCCGGCGCGTTGACCGCGTTGACCTCCTCCTCGGTACGCCCGCGCAGCGCCCCGAGCAGGACCTCGATGGCGAGCAGCCGGGTGTCACGCTCCGCCAGTCGCCCGAGCAGGTCGATCTGGATCTCGTCGAGCGAGCCGCCGCTGGCGACCGCGAGCTCGGTGGCGATCCGACCGAGCGAGCGACACAACGGCAGGAACGGGCCCATCACCTCGAAGTCCTCGGCGGGGACCGCGGGGACGTTGACCGCGCTTGTCACCACTCCGCCGGTGAGCGCCGCCACCACCTGTTCGGCAGCCTGGTATCCGGCCCGGTCGGTCGCCTCGGCGGTGGATGCCCCGAGGTGCGGCGTGACGATCACGTTCGGGTACCCGAACAGCGGGTGCTCGGTCACCGGCTCGGAGCGGAAGACGTCGAGCGCGGCGCCTCCGACCTTGCCGGAATCGAGCGCCGCCTGCAGATCCTCGTCGACCACCAGCGGACCGCGCGCGACGTTGAGCACGCGCACGCCGTCCTTGCACCTGGCGAACACCTCGGCGTTCAGCCAGCCTTCGGTCTCGGGCGTCTTGGGCAGGTGGATGGTGAGGAAGTCAGCCGCCGCGTAAACCTCGTCCGGGGTATCGGCGCGCTCGGCCCCGAGCTCGCGATAGCGATCGGCCGAGACGTACGGGTCATATCCCACCACGCGCATACCGAAGCCGCGTGCCCGCTGGGCGACGAGCTGCCCGATCCGGCCGAAGCCGAGCACGCCGAGCGTCTTCTCGAACAGCTCGGTGCCCGAGTACTTGGAGCGGTCCCAGCGGCCGGCGACCAGCGAGGCGTGTGCCTGCGGGACGTTGCGCGCGAGCGCGAGCAGCAGCGCCATGGTGTGCTCAGCAGCGGTGACGACATTCGACTCGGGCGCGTTGGCGACGACGATCCCGCGCTTGGTCGCCTCCCCCACGTCGACGTTGTCGACGCCGACGCCGGCGCGACCGACCGCCCGCAGCGCACCGGCGTGCGAGAGCAGCTCGGCGTCCAGCTTGGTCGCCGAGCGGATCAGGATGCCCTCGTAGCTCCCCAGACGCTCGGCGAGCTCATCCCGCGAGAGGCCGGTGTCGACGTCGACGTCGAAGTGCTCCTGCAGAAGGGAGATGCCGGACTGGCCGATCTTCTCGGCGACGAGAACCTTGGTCATGACTGCTGCTCCAGGACGTAGTCGATACATGCGGTGAGTGCGGTGACGTCGGCGGGGTCGGTCGCGGGGAACATCGCGACCCGTAGCTGGTTGCGCCCGAGTTTGCGATAGGGCTCCACGTCGACGATGCCGTTGGCGCGCAGGGTGGCCGCGACCGCCGCCGCGTCGATCTCCTCGTCGAAGTCGATCGTGCCGACGACCAACGAGCGCTTGGCCGGATCGGTGACGAACGGCGTCGCGTGCGGGTGCGCCTCCGCCCACTGGTACAGCTGCGAGCTCGAGGCCGAGGTGCGCGCCACCATGGCGGGCAGACCGCCCTGGTCGAGCATCCAGTCCAGCTGGTCGGCGAGCAGCAGCAGCGTCGCGATCGCGGGGGTGTTGTAGGTCTGATCCTTGCGGGAGTTGTCCAGCGCCGTCGACAGCGACAGGAAGTCGGGAATCCAGCGGGGCGCTCCGGTCGTGGGGCGATCGCGCTCGATCTGCTCGATCCGCTCCAGAGCCGCCGGGCTGCACACCGCCAGCCACAGGCCGCCGTCGGATGCGAATCCCTTCTGCGGGGCGAAGTAGTAGACGTCGGCCTGCTTGACGTCGACGGGCAGGCCCGCGGCGCCCGAGGTGGCGTCGATCAGCACCAGCGACCCGTCCGAGTCGGCGGGTCGCGCCACCGGGACCATCACGCCGGTCGAGGTCTCGTTGTGCGCCCAGGTGATCGCATCCGCGGACGCGTCGGCGCGGGGTTCGGGCGCGTCGCCCCCCGGCGCCTCGACCACGATGGGATCGGCGAGGAACGGGGCGCCCTTCGTGCACGCGGCGAACTTGGAGGAGAACTCTCCGTAGGTGAGATGCAGGGCGCGCTCGCGCACGACACCGCAGGTGAGCGCGTCCCACAGCGCGGTCGTCCCGCCGTTGCCGAGCACGACCTCGTAGCCGTCCGGCAGCGAGAACAGCGTCGAGATGCCGGCGCGGACCCGGCCGACCAGCGATTTGACGGGCTTCTGGCGGTGCGAGGTGCCCATCACGGCGGCGCCCGGCCCGCTGACGTACTCGAGCTGGGCGTGACGGACCCGGGACGGCCCTGAGCCGAAGCGGCCGTCAGCCGGCTTGAGGGCGTCGGGGATCTCGACGGAGGTGATCTCGGTCATGGGGCGCTCCACTGGAGAGGGGTCGGATGGTGAGCGTGCCCAGGCGCGCGGCAGGTTGAGCGCCGTCGCTCCCCGGTGGTCGCCTCCACCTTGTCGCGCCAGTCACGACGGCATGGCGATCATACTCAGCCGCCGTCGCGGTCACGCCTCCGCCACATCGCGCCGTCCGGGAGCGTCGTTCGGCGCTCCCGGGACGCGTCGGTCGCTACTCCTGCCAGTCGGTGTCGTTGATCCAGGCCATCTGCTTGCGCAGCTCCTTGCCGACCGTCTCGACCTGGTGGCCCGCCTGCTCGGAGCGCATCCGCAGGAAGTTCTCCTGACCGGCGCGGTTCTCGGCGATCCACTCGCGGGCGAAGTCGCCGGACTGGATCTCGGTGAGCACCTGCTTCATCGCCGCGCGAGTCTCGTCGCCGATGATCCGGTTGCCGCGGGTCATGTCGCCGTACTCGGCGGTGTTGGAGATCGAGTAGCGCATCCCGGAGATGCCCTTCTCGTACATGAGATCGACGATCAGCTTCAGCTCGTGGAGGACCTCGAAGTAGGCAAGCCGCTCGTCATAACCCGCGTCGGTGAGGGTCTCGTAGCCCGCTCGGACGAGCTCGGTGACCCCGCCGCACAGGACGGCCTGCTCACCGAACAGATCGGTCTCGGTCTCGTCCTTGAAGGTCGTCTCGATCACGCCGCCGCGGGTGCCGCCGATGCCCTTGGCGTACGCGAGCGCGACGCCGAGCGCGTCTCCGGAGGCGTCCTGGTGGACCGCCACCAGGCACGGCACGCCCGAGCCCTCGGTGTACTGCCGGCGGACCAGATGTCCCGGGCCCTTGGGGGCGACCAGGGCAACGTCGACATCGGGCGGGGGCACGATCTCGCCGTAGTGGATCGAGAAGCCGTGGCCGAACAGCAAGAGGTTGCCGGGCGCGATCCCGTCCTTCAGACCGCGGTCCCAGATCTGCCCGTGCAGCTCGTCGGGCGCGAGCAACATCACGATGTCACCCTCGCTGGCGGCGTCGGCGGGCTCGAGCACCCGGAGTCCGTGGCTCTCGGCCTTGGCGCGGCTCGCGGAGCCCTCGCGCAGTCCTACGACGACGTCGACGCCGGAGTCCTTGAGATTGAGCGCGTGGGCATGGCCCTGGGAGCCGTACCCGATGATGGCGACGGTCTTGCCGTCGAGCTTGGAGAGGTCAGCGTCGTCGTCGTAGAACATGGCCGGAGCCTACAAGGCGCCGGGCCCCGTTCATCTAGCCGCCGAAGGTCCTCTCGAGCGCGAGCACGTCGCGCACGTAGCGGCGTGTCGAGGGCAACATGCCGCGCGCGCGGACCGACTCAAGTCCCTGGTAGTAGGCCGCGATCGTCTCGTGCTGGTTCTCGCCCGTGGCGAGCAGTAGCGACCGCAGCACCGACACCCCTCCCCGGACATTGTCGAGGGCGGAATCGGGCGAGAGGCTGAGTCCGTCGACCTGAGTGAGGTCGTTCCAGGTCGCCGGTTCGAGCTGCATCACGCCGACCGCGCCACTGCTGGAGACCTCGTCGTCGTTGAACCCGCTCTCCTGGTCGGCGATCGCCTCGGCCAGCGGGGCCGGGACGCCGTCGGCCGCCGCGATCGCGCCGACGTCGCCCGTGGACACGTACTCGGCAACAGGATGCGCTCCGCCGGAGCTCGTGGGGGCGGCGGACGTGGTGCTCACTCCGGGGACCGCGATCGTCCGGCCGGCGAGCAGCACGCCGTCCACTGACATTCCGTTGGCGGCGGCCAGCGCCGCGGCGCTGGTCCCGTAGCGCGCCGCGATCCCGCTGAGCGTGTCCCCCACGCGCACGACGTATCCGCCCGACGAAGTGACGGATGCGGTGACGTCCTCGGAGCTCACCGAGCCCCCGCCGGGAACCGTCAGGGTCCGGCCGGCGAGGAGCACGCCGCCCACCGAGATTCCGTTCGCGGCCGCCAGCGCCTGCACGGTCGTCCCGTAGCGCGCCGCGATCCCGCTGAGCGTGTCGCCAAGGCGGACGGTGTATCCACCGGAGGCGGAGGCGCTGGACGTCGGCGTCGGGCTCGCCGCCTCCACCGGCCCGCTCTGGGGTGGGATCTGGATCTGCGAGCCCGCGGTCAGCTGTGCGTCGACTGAGAGACCGTTGGCAGCGGCCAGGCGCGCCACCGATAGCCCGTCGGCGGCGGCGATCGAGGTGAGCGTCTCCCCTCGGCGGACGGTGTGATCGACATTGGCAATGGCGGCGGCCGGCAGAGCGAGCACGGCGGCGGCCACGAGCGGAAGCAGGCGGATCAGATATCGCATCGTTGTTCAGGCTCGCGGGCGAGGCGCGCTCCGGCAACCGGTGCAACCGCGCTTTCACGCGGCGCCCGCGCGCTCGGTCAGGCGCTCGCGCTGCAGACGAGCGAACTGCCCGGCAACACGATCGAGCCGTCGTCGTCGGTGAACGGCTGCGCCAGCTCCCCAACCCGGTCGCGGACCGCCGCACGCTCGGAGTCGCTCAGCTGTGCGGTCGTCGTGCCAAGCGATGGAGACATCTCGATCGTCTCCGCGAGGTACTCATCCAGGGAGCCGAAGCTGCGCTGCATCGCCACCGGCGCCACCTTCACCTCCAGAAAGCCCGCGCCGCCGAGCAGTTCCTCGAGCACGCCGTCCCCGGCGAGCGAGAACTGGTTGGGGATCGCGGGATCAGGAGGATCCATATGCCCGAGCCCGATCAGCGCCTGGCGCGGGATCGTCGCCCACGGGTTGCTCTCCGGGGTGTCCCACACCGCGAGCGCAGCCCGTCCGCCGGGCCTGAGCACCCGGCGCATCTCCCGTGCAGCGGACTCGGGATCGGCCGTCAGCATGATTCCCCAGCGGCAGAGAACTCCGTCGACCGACGCGGTGTCCAGGTCGATCCATTCGAGCTCCAACTGCCGGAACTCGACGTTCGAGATGTGCTGCGCGGCGGCTCGCGCGCGCGCGACCTCGAGCATCGCCTCGGCGCCGTCGCTGGAGATGAGTGTGCCGCCGGGGGCGATCAGCTCGGCGGCCATGAACCCGGTGTCCCCCGGGCCGGCGGCGAGTTCGAGCACGCGGTCGCCGGGCTGCGGGGCGAGCGCGTCGACCATCGTGGCCGACACTCCGACCGCCCAGTCGTGGACGCGGTCGGCAACCCTGCCCCAGCCTTCGGCCGCGCGCTCCCAGCCTTCCCGGCTGTCGACGCGAAACTGGTCGGAGTCGAGCGGGGTCACCCAGAACAGACTATTGGGCCGGGTCGCCGAGCCGTCGCGTGAGCTCGCCGAACGCGGCCTCGATCTGGGCGCTCATCCGCTGCTCGAGGATCGCGTGCAGCGCCTCGGCGGCAAGTGGCCGCAGCGCCTTGACCGAGGCGTCCATCTCCGCCCAGCGGTCCTCCGGCATCCCGGCCTCCTCAAACGGGCGCCACACCTGGTCCATGAACAGCCCCACGAACGCGGCCGAGACGGCGTCGCAGTGTCGCTCCACCTGCTCGAACACGGCCAGCGCCCCGTCCAGGGAGACGCCGCGGGCGACGACGCGCTCGGCGACGGCGAGCAGCGAGGGGCTCGGTGCCAGGAAGCGGTCCGGGCCCACGGGAAGCAGGATCCCGAGCCGCTCGGCCCGGGCCAGAACCTCGGGCGCCCTGTCGGCCTCGACTTCGAAGCGATGCCCGAGCTCGGAGCGAGTCAGCGTCTCGGGTGTCTCCGCGCCGCTGGTCGCAGACAGCACCTGGCGGACCCGCGCCAGCCGCTCCGCGGTCCCTCGCCCGTCCTCCAGCAACCGCTTGATCCCCGCCAGGTTGAAGCCGTCGGCCTGCAGGTCCTGGATGAGTTTCAGCTGCGCGATGTGCGCATCGCCGTAGTACCCCACGCGCACGCGGACCTCGGGCGGGTCGAGCAGCCCCCGGGCCTGGTGGGCGCGGATGTTGCGCACCGACATTCCCGACGCGGCGGCGAGCTGTTCGATCGTGAGCGCGGCGGACACGCACCGAGATGGTATCGGTGGCCGATGTGACATCGGCCGATGTGACATCGATGATTCAGTGGAGCTCGCGCCGCTGCAGCTTGCCGGTCGCGCCCCGGGGGAGCGACTCGACGAGCTCAAAGCGCTTGGGCACCTTGAATCCGGCCAGCCGCGCCCCGCAGAACTCGCGCAGGTCCTCCGCCATCGCGCCGTCGATCGCCGCGCCGTCCGGGTGCCCGGACACCCATCCCAGCCGCGGCACGATCAGTGCGACGACGATCTCCCCCCACTCTGGGTCGGCTCGCCCGACGACGGCCGCGTCGGAGATCGCATCATGCTCCACCAGGACCGCCTCGACCTCCGTCGGAGCGACGTTCTCGCCGCCGGAGACGATCGTGTCGGCGGTGCGGCCCACGATCTCCAGGCGTCCGGACTCGTCGAACCGCCCAAGATCTCCGGTGTGCAGCCACCCGTCGCCGGAGATCGCGCCGCGGGCGACGCTCGGACCGCGCACGAGCAGCTCGCCCGCATCCGAGAGCGTCAGCTCAGCTCCGAACAGCGCGATGCCGTCGGTCGCGATCTGCGAGCAGGTCTCGGTCATGCCGAACGACGGCGCCACCTCGATCGAGGCCTCGCGTGCGCGCGCGAGCAGCGCCGGGGCGATCGGGCCGCCACCGAGCAGGACGCGCCGCAGCGCGGGCGGCTCACGCAGCCCGGCGTCGAGCAGGCGGCCGAGCATGGTGGGAACGAGTGAGACGAGCGTCACCCGCTGGCGCGGGTCGAGCAGCGCGTCGCGGACCGCATCGGTGTCGAAACGCTCGTGCAGAACCACCGTGGTGCCGTAGATCGCCGAGCGCAGCGCGATCGACAGCCCGCCGACATGGGCGAGTGGCATCGGGCACAGCCACCGCTCCTCCGGATCGAGCCCCAGCGCGACCGCTGAGCCGATCGCATTCCACAGCCAGTTGGAGAGCGACAGCTCGACTCGCTTGGGCCCGGCGGTCGTGCCCGACGTGTACATCACGGTCGCGGTGTCGGAGAGGTCGAGCGGCCGCTCGGCTGCCGGCGGGCCCGATGGCAGCTCGGTGAGGGTACGCGCGACGCCATTGAGGCGCACGACCCGTTCAGCATCGGTGAGGCGCAGGTCGATCGGGACCGCGGCCGCGCCGATCGCCAGGCACGCGTGCAGGGCGACGATCAGCTCATCGCTGGGCAGCGCGAGCCCGACGCGGTCACCGTGCCCGATCCCCCATTCGTGCAGCGCACCCGCCACCGCGCCCGCGGCGGCGTGCAACTCGCGATAGCTCCATGTCTGTCGCGGGGTGACGAGCGCGGCCCGCTCGGGGTGCACGCGGGCGGCGCGGCTGAGCCACGGCTCCATCGGACGAGCTTAGGCCCGGCCGGGCGTGGCAGGGCTCAGGCGGGCAGCTGCGCGGGCGAGGCGTCGAGCGTGAACGACGGGACGCGCTGCAACTCATCGGCCAGGGGCCACAGCTCCTCGTGGGAGTCCACCGCCCCGTAGGCGGCCGCGAGATGGCCGAACATGCCGCCCTCACGCGAGCTCACCCGATCGCCCGGCTCGCGGTTCAGCCAGGCGTGATCCACCTGCGGGATCGCCCTCACCGCGTCGAAGGACTCGACCTCTCGCACGACGTATTCGCCGACGGGAGGCAGCCAGGCGTAGTAGAACGCGACTCGCGAGTCCGCTGCGATCGGGGCGAACGCCGGGATGTCGAGCCCGAGCGCGAGCCGCAGGGCCCAGGTGAGCAACGGCGGACCGCCGATCTGCGCCAGCAGCGTGGGAACGACTCCGCCGACGCGCCCGTTGACCTCGATGATCCGCGGACCCACCGGCGTCTGCTTGATCTCGATGTGGAGCACGCCCCGCGTCACCCCGAGCGCTGCGGCGGCTCGCTTGGCGACCTCGATCACCTCGGCGGACTCCTCGGCGTCGAGGTGGGAGGGCAGAAACCCGCCGTTCTCGCGGAGCGGCGGGACGATCGGGAAGCGGCCGCTGACCGCGATGTGCTGCGCGACGCCGTCGACCACGACGAGCTCGACGGAGACCATCGCCGCCACGCCGCTGCCGATCCGGTCGGCGCGGTCGGCCAGGTACTCCTCGAGGATGAACCGCTCCTCCTCGGAGGCGTCGTCAAGGACCGCGGTGAGCTCCTCGGGGCTCCTCACCAGGAACGTCTCTCGCCCGCCCGACCCACGGCGGGGCTTCAGCACGGCCGGCCAGGTCATCTCGAGATCCTCGGCCGCCTCCCGGTCGCCGACAGATTCACGGCATACCGCGATCACGGCAGGGACCGGCAGGCCGCCCTCGCGCAGCGCCAGGCGCTGTTCGAACTTGTCACGCAGCAGCAGCGCGGTGTGGGGGCTGTGGAACGCCAGCCCGAGCGCGGCCGCGATCTCCGCCGCCGGCTCCTGGCCGACATCGCTGAACACGACGATGCCATCGACTCCCGCCTCTCGCAGGGCGGTGATGACATCGTCCCGGCCGAGCCCCTCGACATCGAGCACCGTCCCCAGGCGGGGCAGCAGGCGCGTGAGCGTGCGATCCAGCGGCGATGACCAGCCGGTCACCCACACCAGGTCACACAGATCCTGCGCGGCGTCTCTGATCTCGAAGGGCGAGAACGCCCCCACTTCGTACATGACCGCGAGTCGCGGGCGCGACCCCCCGTCGTGCTTTGGTCCCTGCGTCATCCTTGCCCTCCTGGTCCGGTCCCGTCCGCGGACTCCGCTCCACAGTAGTTGAACGATGCTCGATAAAGCAAGAGATCGGTCCCGATCCCTCAGATCTCCCGGAAAGCGTGCTACCCAGGCGCGGCTCCACAGACGCAGTCTGCACCCATCCGGCGTCGGATGACTGGTCAACTAGAGTGCCCCGGCCAGTGGCATGGACGATAGGAGTGAACGCGTGAGCTTTCAATGGACGCCGTCTGGCGAGTACACCGACATCCGTTACGAGCTCTCTGAGGAAGCCGATCCGGCCAGCCCGTGCATCGCCAAGTTGACGATCAACCGTCCCGACGTGCACAACGCGTTCCGGCCCGAGACGATCGTCGAGCTCGGTGACGCCTTCGATCGCGCGCGGGAGGATCCGCGGGTGGGTGCGATCATCCTCACCGGGGAGGGCGATCGCGCCTTCTGCTCGGGTGGGGATCAGCGGGTGCGCGGGAATCGGGGCGGCTACGTCACCGACGCCGACCCGGCCAATGCCGGCGCACAGCAGGCGGTCGGACGCTTCCACGTCACCGATCTCCACGTCCAGATGCGACGGCTGCCCAAGCCGATCGTGGCGATGGTCGCCGGGTGGGCGATCGGCGGCGGCCACGTCCTGCATGTCGTCTGCGATCTCACGATCGCCGCCGACAATGCGCGGTTCGGGCAGGTCGGCCCCAAGGTCGGTTCCTTCGACGGCGGCTTCGGCGCGTCGGAGCTCGCGCGGCTGGTCGGGCCCAAGAAGGCCAAGGAGATCTGGTTCCTGTGTCGCCAGTACGACGCACACCAGGCGCTCGAGATGGGCCTCGTCAACACCGTCGTACCGCTCGCCGAGCTCGAGGCCGAGACCGTCCGCTGGTGCCGCGAGATGCTCGCGCTCTCACCGTTCGCGCTGCGGATGATGAAGGCGAGCTTCCACGCCGAGGAGGACGGGATGGCCGGGCTCCAGCAGCTCGCCCACGACGCCAATTACCTCTTCTACATGAGCGAGGAGGCGCAGGAGGGCCGCAATGCGTTCCTGGAGAAGCGGCCGACCGACTTCGACCGGTTCCCGCGCCGGGCGTAAGACGCCCGGGGGCTGACAGATGAGCGGAGCGCGGATCTGGCTGATGGCGGCGCGCCTGCGGACGCTGCCGGCCGCGATCGCCCCGGTGCTCGTCGGCACCGCGCTGGCGGGCTTTCAGCACATCGACCATCCGCTGCGGCTGATCGCCGCGCTGCTTGGGGCGATCTTCATCCAGGTCGGCACCAACCTCTCCAACGACTACTCCGATGCCCGCCGTGGCGCCGACGCCGAGGACCGGCTCGGGCCGGTCCGGGTCACCGCCGGTGGTCTCGTTCCCCCTCGCCAGGTGCTGATCGCCACCTACGTCTCGTTCGGTCTCGCGATCCTCGCCGGGATCTACCTGATCGTCGTCGCCGGATGGCTGTTGCTGGTGATCGGAGTCGCCTCGATCATCGCCGGAGTGCTGTACACCGGCGGCCCCCGGCCGTACGGCTACGAGGGGCTCGGCGAGGTGTTCGTGTTCCTCTTCTTCGGGGTGGTGGCGGTGGCGGGCTCCTATTTCGTCCAGGTCCGCCACCTCGACTGGGAGGCGTTCGCGCTCTCGGTCCCCGTGGGCCTGCTCGCCTCGGCGATCCTCGTCGTCAACAACGTGCGTGACATCGACTCCGACCGTCGTGCCGGCAAGCGGACGCTCGCCGTCCGGCTCGGTCGCGAGCGCACGCGGGTGATGTTCGCGGTGATGCTCGGCCTTGCCTTCGTGCTCGCGCTCGTCACCTGGGTGTGCGGCCCGCTCGGCCCCTGGGTGGCGCTCTGCTGGCTGGCCGCGCCGCTCGCGTTCTCACTGGTCCGGACGGTCGCCACCCACACCGACGGCCCGACGCTCAACGGCGCACTGGCCCGTTCCGGCATGCTGCAGCTCGTGTTCTGCGTGCTGCTCTCCGCGGGCGTGCTGCTCAGCCGGTGAAGCTCAACCTCCGCACCGTGCGCAGGACGCTTCGCGGCGGCGGGCACCGCGCGGCGCACGGAACGGTGAGCGAGCGCGAGCTCGTGCTCGTCTCGCTGCAGGCCGGTGACGGGCTGACCGGTCACGGCGAGGCCGCGCCGTTGCCCTCCTACGACGGGGTCGGGGTCGGCGACGTCGTGTCGGCGCTCGAGGATTGCCGGCCGGTTCTGGAGCAGTATCCAGGCCACGCGCCGATCGCCGACGTGATCGCCCGCTGCGGGGAGCGGACCATCGTCGCGCAGGCACTGGCGGCGATCGATCTCGCACTCTGGGATCTCGCGGGGCAGCGGGTCTCCGAGCCGGTGTGGCGGCTGCTGGGCGCCGCCGACGGCCGGCCGGTTCCGGTCAACGCGACGATCGACGCGCCCGACCGCTCGGGGGCGGCCAGCGAGGCGGCCGAGGCGCGCGCCGCCGGCTTCCGGACCGTGAAGGTCAAGGTCGGGATCGGCGATGACGCCGGACGCCTCGCCGCGGTGAGAGCCTTCGCCGGGCCTCAGATGGCGATCCGGATCGACGCCAACGGCGCCTGGACCGTCGAGCAGGCCGCCGCCACGTTGGATGCGCTGGAGCCGGTCGGCATCGAGCTCTGCGAGGAACCCGTCCACGGCCTGGCGGAGATCGCGTCCCTACGGGGCCGCGGGATCCCCCTCGCCCTTGACGAAACGGCAGGCGATCCACTCGCCTTCAGCCCCCCGGCGTCTGCGGAGCTCGCCTGCCTGAAGCTGTCGCGGTGCGGAGGGATCAGCGGCCTGATCGCCGCCGCCGCCGACGCCCGGGCGGCCGGCTACGAGGTGTTCCTGGCCTCGGCGCTCGACGGGCCCCTCGGGATCGCCGCCGCGCTGCACGCGGCGGCGGCGCTGCGCCCCCAGCGGGCGTGCGGGCTGGCGACGCTCGGGCTGTTCGATGGCGCTGTGGACCCGCTGCCGGCCCGGGACGGGATGGTGGCGCTGCCGGCGGGGCCGGGGCTCGGGGCGGGGTTGGTGGACTGGTACTAGCGGGGGGTGACCCTGGGGGGCGGGTGGTAGCGCGTCCCGGCGGCCGTCAAGCAGCGCCCGCAGTTCCTTGGCGTCCGTGGTGCTTTGTGGCGCTGCGATGACTGCCGCCGCCGTGCCGCGCAATGGGCATTGATCGGGTCGCACGGGGTGCGCC
>DATJTS010000151.1:0-34041 GCA_035503035.1 Solirubrobacteraceae bacterium | reverse complement strand
CCGGGACCCACTACGACGTGGAGGTCAAGTGGGTCAGCTACTTCAACGGGGGCGACGCGCTGCACTACTACCCCCGCGGTTCCTACGGCTACCCCCAGAGCAACGGCTGCGGCGAGATGGATCTGCCCGACGCCGAGAACGTGTACCAGTACACGCCCGTCGGGACGATCGTCCAGGTCAACGGCTGAGTTCGGGCTCCCCCGCGCAGGGGTTGGGCCTGCCCGCGGCGAATTGACATGACGCTCATGTCCGAGTCGCTGACACCCGCCTGGCACGCGGCGCTGCATGCCTTCGATGCAGACCTCGTGCGGCGTGCGGTCGGGACCCGGACGCGGCTCGCCTACGCCCAGGACAGCGAGCAGTTCGCCGCTTGGGCCGCCGAGCGGGGGCTGGAGCCCGCCACGGTCGACGTGCGCGCGCTGCGCCGGTACATCGCGTCGCTCACCCAGGCCGGCCGCGCGCCGAGCACCGTCGCGCGCAAGCTGGCGTCGCTGCGCGGGCTGATCGGCGTGCAGGTGGCGCTCGGCGAGCGCGCCGACAATCCGGCCGACCTGCTCAGCGCGCCCAAGCGCCCGCAGACGCTGCCCCACGTGCTCAAACCCGCCGAGGTCGCGGCGCTGCTCGATCGCATCCCGGCCTCCGATCCGCTGGCGACCCGCGACCGGGCGCTGTTCGAGCTCGCCTACGCGGCGGGCCTGCGCGCCGAGGAGCTCGTGACCCTCGACGTCGCCGCGGTCGACTTCGACGCCGAGACCGTCCGCGTGGAGGGCAAGGGCGAGAAGACGCGGCTGGTGCCCGTCGGTGAGCACGCCGCCCGCGCGATCGAGCGCTGGCTGGCCGCCGGGCGGCCGGCGCTCGCCGCCTCGCACACGGGGCCGCTGTTCGTCTCCAAGACCGGGCGGCGGCTGTCGACCTCCGACGTCCGCCGGCGCCTGCGGGTGTGGTCACGCGAGGCGGCCCGCCACGCGCCCGCGCTGGCTCAGGCCCATCCGCACGCGCTGCGTCACTCCTTCGCGACGCATCTGCTCGAGGGCGGCGCCGATCTGCGGGCGATCCAGGAGCTGCTGGGCCACGCGAGCATCTCCACGACCCAGGTTTACACTCGAGTAGAGTCCGAGCGCCTGCGCTACGCCTATCGGGCGTCGCATCCGCGGGCATAAGTGGGGTAATTGGGGTTTCAGGATGGAGACCAACGTCAAAGGCATCGAGCTTCAGGAGCTGTGGAAGCGCTACAAGGCGACAAGCGACGAGCGCGCGCGTGAGCGGCTCGTGGTCGCCTACTCGCCGCTGGTGAAGTACGTCGCCGGCCGCATGAGCTCGGGGCTGCCCGCGCACGTGGAGGAGGCCGACCTCATCTCCTACGGCCTCGGCGGGCTGATCTCGGCGATCGAGCGCTTCGATCTCACGCGTGAGATCAAGTTCGAGACCTATGCCATCACGCGGATCCGCGGCGCCATCATCGACGAGCTGCGCACGCTCGACTGGGTGCCGCGCTCGGTGCGGGCGCGCGCCCGGCAGTTCGAGCGCACGAACATGAAGCTCGAGGCGCAGCTGCAGCGCGCCCCGACCGACGAGGAGATGGCCACCGAGCTGGAGATCTCAGTCGAGGACTTCCAGGAGCAACTCGTCCAGATCTCCAACTCGACGATCGTGGCGCTCGACGAGATGTGGAACGTCTCGGACGCGAGCGGCGACCAGGTCTCGCTGCTCGACACGCTGCCCGACTCCGGCGCGCCGGACCCGCAGACGCTCGTCGACGAGTCCGAGCTGCGCGAGCGGATCGCCGACGCGATCGCGGCGCTGCCCGAGCGCGAGAAGCTCGTGGTCGCCCTGTACTACTACGAGAACCTCACCCTCCGCGAGATCGGCGAGGTCCTCGGCGTCACCGAATCCCGGGTGTCCCAGCTGCACACCAAGGCGGTGCTGCGGCTGCGCTCCAAGCTCGCCGGCGAGCTGGACTGACGGCTCTCACGCGGCCAGCCGTGCCGCATGCGGCACGGCTCGGCGGGCGCATGCGCCCGCCGTCGATCGGCGCATGCGCCGATCGCTACGAGGAGTAGGGTTGGCCTCCCCGTAGGCGAGAGAGAGGAGTCAGCCATGCACAAGGCCGCGGACCGCATCCGCAACGTGGCCCTGGTGGGTCACCGCGGCGCCGGCAAGACGTCGTTGCACGAGGCGCTGCTGTACGAGGCGGGAGTGGTCAATCGGCTCGGAAGCGTCATCGACGGCACCACGGTCTCGGACGTCGATCCGGACGAGAAGTCCCGCCAGATGTCGATCTCGCTGGCCCTCAGCTCGTTCGAATGGCAGCAGCGCAAGGTCAACCTGCTCGATACCCCGGGCGACTCGAGCTTCATCGCCGATGCCCTCGGCGCGCTCAGGGTCTGCGAGTCGGCCGTGTTCGTGATCAACGCGGTCATGGGCGTCGAGGTGCACACCAACCGTCTGTGGCAGCGGGCCGCCGAGCTCGACCTCGCCCGCCTGGTGTTCGTGAACATGCTCGACCGCGAGCGCGCCGACTTCTTCCGCACGCTCGACTCGCTGAAGACATCGTTCGGTCCTCACGTCGTCGCCACCGAGATCCCGATCGGCTCCGAGCACGAGGTGCGCGGCGTCATCGACCTCGTCGACATGAAGGCCTACGAATACACGGGAAACTCGCGCGAGAACTGCGCCGAGATCCCGATCCCCGACTCCGAGGCCGAGCACGCCCAGGAGTACCGCGAGAAGCTCATGGACGAGGTGTCCGAGACCTCCGACGCCCTCATGGAGCGCTACCTCGAGGGCGAGGCGATCTCCCACGACGAGATCGTCACCGCGCTCAAGGACGGAACCAACCACGGCTCGCTGTTCCCCGTCACCTGTGGTGTCGCGACCCGCAACCTCGCCACCAACCGGCTCCTCGACGCGATCGTCGAGGACCTGCCCTCGCCGGTCAAGCATGGCGGTCTGGAGGCGGGCGAGCTGACGCTGCACGCCGAGGAGGACGCCGAGCTGTTCGCCTACGTCTTCAAGACCCGCGCCGATCCCTTCGCCGGGCGCATCAACCTGTTCCGCGTCTACCAGGGGACGATGACACCGGACAAGCAGGTGCTCAACACGCGCACCCACAGCAAGGAGCGCATCGGGCAGCTGGTCACCTTCCAGGGCGCCGAGACCGTCCAGGCCGACGAGTTCGGTCCCGGGGACATCGGTGCGGTCGCCAAGCTCAAGGAGACGCGCGCCGGGGACTGGCTCGCGGACCGCGATGGGGTGGGTGGGGATGTGGTCATGCCGTCCATCTCGCTTCCCGCCCCAGTCATGGCATTTGCGATCGCCGGCGTCGGCGGTGGCTCGGCCGGCGACGAGGACAAGGTCTTCACCGCGCTGCGGCGCCTGCAGGAGGAGGACCCCACGATCGACCTGCACCGCGACGCACAGACCGGTGAGCAGATCGTGGCCGGGCTCTCCCAGGTCCACGTGGAGGTGATCATCGAGCGGTTGCGCGGCCGCTTCGGCGTGGAGGTGTCGCTCAAGCCGCCACGCGTCCCGTATCAGGAGACGATCCGCGGCTCGTCCAAGGCCCACGGCCGGCACAAGAAGCAATCGGGTGGGCGTGGCCAGTTCGGCGACTGTCACATCGAGATCGAGCCGCTCGACGCCGGTGGGGGATTCGAGTTCGTCAACGCGATCAAGGGCGGCGTGATCCCCACCTCGTTCATCCCCGCCGTCGAGAAGGGCGTGCAAGAAGCCATGCAGGAGGGAGTGGTCGCCGGGTTCCCGGTCAAGGACGTGCGGGTGCGCGTCTTCGACGGCTCCTATCACTCGGTCGATTCCTCCGAGATGGCGTTCAAGCTGGCCGGCTCTCAGGCGATGCGCCAGGCGCTGGAGGCGGCCTCGCCGGTGCTGCTCGAACCGGTCATGGTCGCGACCATCAACGTGCCTGAAGACGCCGTCGGTGACGTGATTGGCGACCTCAACTCTCGCCGTGGCAGGCCGCTCGGGATGGAGCCGGTGGGAGCGGGGATGACCGAGATCAAGGCCGAGGTGCCGATGGCCGAGATGCTCTCCTACGCCCCTGATCTGCGCGCGCTCACCGGTGGGCAGGGCGAGTTCACGATGGAGTTCGAACGCTACGAGGAGGTGCCCGCGCACCTATCCGGAAAGGTGGTTTCCGCTGCTCAGGCCGAGCGCGAGGCGGTGAATGCGTAGTACCCTCGTGCGTCCGTGAGCAGCACGCGATCCATCCGCACCTCGACCCAGCAGGTCGCCTGCGATGTGTGCGGCCGAACCCTGCTGCGCGGCGAGCGCGCCGAGATCTATCTGACCGGCGGTTCGCGGCGCTCGGTGTGCGAGCTGTGCACGTCTCGTGCCCTGCACGGCGGCTGGGTACGCGAGGGCACCGTTCCCGACTACGGGGAATCGAGCGACCGGTCGGAGCGACGTCGGTCGCTGCTCGGTCGCCGGCGCCGCGGCCGGCGCGCCGAGGTGGTGGAGACGGTCGACGCGCCGCCTCCCTTCGCCGATGCCGACACCGACGACGATCCGGCGCCCTGGGAGGCTGGGGCGTCGGAGTTGACCGATGGCCCGGATCCGTTCGCGGCGCCGGAGTCCGGCGGTGAGCGGGCCGGAGCGCCCGAGTGGCCCGATCCGTCGGCCCGCGGCGGGCGCCGGGGACGGGGTGCCCGCCCCGCCCGCGCCCGGCGGGCCGCGCCGTTCGCGCCGCGCCAGGAGGCGCAGGCATCGCGTCCGGATCCCGGGACGCGCGATCCGGCGCGTGAGCCGCGTCACGTTCATGCGGTGCCGACCTCGGTCGAGCACCGGATCGACGCCGCGGTCGAGCTCTTCAACCGCTCCGAGTACCCTCGCACGGTGGCCGGCATCGGACGCTCGCTGGGCCTGCCCGACGTCGCGGTCCATCCCGCGAGTTCCACCGGTGCGGTTGTCTTGATCGTGGTGTGCTGGGAGCTGTGCTGGTACCGCTACGAGGTCGACCTCTCGGAGGAGAACCCAGTCGTGCGGGCGGCCGGTCAGGGCTACGAGCTCTCCGAGCTCTCCGAGCTCGAGCGCCAGACGAACGTCGCCGCCGACGGCGACGGGCTCCTCACCGCCTGAGCGCGGTCGGCTCTGGACGGACGTTCGATGCGCCCGTCCTCGGCGTTCACTACCCTTCTGGTGTGATCTATTGCGTTGTTCCTGAGGCGCTCGCCGACGAGCTGCTTCCCAAGCTCACCGAGTACTACGCCGATGACCCCAACGTCTCGGTGATCATCGACCGCCGACACGGCTCGCGCCGCAGCCAGAGCCTCACCGGCGGCGGCAAGCGTGAACTCCGTGACCGCCGGCGGCGAACGATTCCCGGCGAGCTCCCGGATCTGGCCAGCACAGGCGATTGACCGCCGGGCGGATGCCCGGCGCCGGGCGGCTCGTCATGCACGTCGACGGCGGGGCGAGGGGCAACCCAGGCCCCGCGGCGATCGGCGTGGTGATCGACGACGGTGAAGGCAACCGCGTCGCGGATCTCGCCGAGCGGATCGGCGTCGCCACGAACAACGTCGCCGAGTACCGCGCGCTGCTGCGCGGGCTCGAGCGCGCCGCCGAGCTCGGCGCGCGGGAGCTCGAGGTGATCAACGACTCCGAGCTGGTCGCCAAGCAGGTGACTCGGGTCTACAAGGTCAAGCATCCCGCGATGCGCCCGCTATTCGAGGAGGCGACCGAGCGCCTGGCGCGATTTGAGCGCTGGTCGATCCGCAGCGTCCCGCGGGCGCAGAACGCCGAAGCGGATGCGCTGGTCAATGCGGCGCTCGACGGGCTTCGATGAGATCAGGCTGAGATCTGTCGTGAGTTCTTATGTCGCGTGGTCATTGCGACCTGGGTGCTCGATAGGCTTCTGCGGGTGAGCAATCCCCTGATCGAGCTCAGTACCCGGCTGCAGCGGACCGCCGAACTCCTGCGCCAAGGGCAGTTGGAGCCCGAGGCGACGCTGCAGGCGATCGAGGAGTGCGCGCATCTGGCCTCGGAGGCCAGCGCGCAGGTCGACCAGCAGGTTCGCGCGGCACTCGAGCCGTTGCCGGACCTCCCCGGACAGCTCCCCCTCCCGGCGAGCTGAGTGTCCGCGTCCGCCATGTCTCCTCCGGTCTACCCGGAGCACCTTCGCGCCGAGATCGAGGCGTATCTGGAGGATGTGCGCTTCTCCGAGGAGTTCGCCACTGCGGGCTTGGAGGAGGCGATGCGCTATTCGCTGCTCGCCGGCGGCAAGCGGATCCGCCCGGTGCTGGCGCTCGCCACCGCGGAAGCGGCGGGCCGTCCGCGCGAATCGGTGCTGCCGCTCGCGGCCTCGCTGGAGCTCATCCACACCTACTCGCTGATCCATGACGATCTGCCCGCGATGGACGACGACGATCTGCGGCGCGGGCGGCTCACCTGTCACAAGATGTTCGGCGAGGATGTCGCGATCCTGGCCGGGGACGCGCTCTACGCGGAGGCGTTCAAGCTGCTGCTCTCCCGCCAGCCGGGTGAACCGCGCTGCATCCTGGCCGCCGCCGCAAGGCTGGCGGGCGCGACCGGGGTGCAGGGCATGGTCGGGGGCCAGTACATCGACGTCACCGACACCGCGGGGCGCGGCAGCGTTGAACTGCGCCGGCTGCACGAACTCAAGACCGGGCAGTTGATCTCGGCGTCCATCGAATGTGTGCTGTTGCTCGACCCGGGGCAGACTGCTGAGACGGTGGACGCGTTTCGCGCCTTCGCCGGCGAGATCGGACTGCTGTTCCAGATCGTCGACGACATTCTCGACGTCACCGGGTCCGAGGAGACGCTGGGCAAGCAGCAGGGCGCAGACGTGCGGCTGGGCAAGCGCACCTACGTCACCGAGTTCGGGCTGGACGGCGCGCGCTCGCTGGCCGAGGAATCACGGGCGCGGGCGGCGGCCGCGCTCGCACAGGCGGCTCCCGCCGGGGCCACGGCGCTGGAGCAGATCACGGACTTCATCGCGAATCGGAGCTACTGAGTGCCATGAGCCAACCGAAACTGCTGTCGCGCATCGACGGGCCCGCGGATCTGGGGGGCCTTTCCGAGGACGAGCTCGTCCAGGTCGCGCAGGAGGTGCGTGAGCACATCATCGACACCGTCGGAGAGATCGGCGGGCACTTCGGGGCCAACCTCGGAACGTGTGAGATCGCGGTCGCCCTGCACTCGCTGCTCGACTCGCCCCGCGACAAGATCCTGTGGGACGTCGGTCATCAGGCCTACCCGCACAAGATCCTCACCGGCCGTCGCGACGCGCTGTCGACGATCCGCAAGTACGGCGGGCTGGCGCCGTTCTGCTCGATCCCCGAGTCCGAGCACGACATCATGGGCGCCGGTCACGCCTCCACCTCGATCGGCTACGCGGTCGGTCTCAAGGAGGCGATGCGACACGGCCACGGCCCCGACGGCCATGTCGTCGCCGTCGCGGGCGATGGCGCGCTCACCGGCGGCGTCGCGTTCGAGGCGGTCCACCAGGCCGGGGGCCTGGGCACGCCGATCGTCGTCGTGCTCAACGACAACGGGATGTCGATCTCGCCGAACGTCGGCGCGATGTCGCGCTACTTCAACCGGGTGCGGCTCTCGCCGAAGCTGTGGCACGCACGTGAGGACGTGGAAGAAGGCCTCACCAAGCTGCCCGCGCCGATCGGCAACGCCTTCGAGCGATTCGGCCCGCACTTCAAGGAGTCGATCAAGGCGTTCTGGGCACCGGGCATGTGGTGGGAGGAGCTCGACTTCGCCTACATGGGCGTGATCGACGGCCACGACGTGCGGGCCCTGCGTCGCGCGCTTCGAGAGGCGCTCGCCGCCGAGCGTCCGGTCGTGGTCCATTGCGCGACCGTCAAGGGCAAGGGCTTCGCGCCCGCCGAGGAGGGCGGTCTGGAGGGCATGGAGAAGTGGCATGCGGCCAAGCCCAACTCGATCTCGGGCGGTGTCCCGGCCGCGGCCAAGGCCGCTTCCTCCAGCGCTCGTCCGGCGCCGCCCCAGTACATGACCGTGTTCGGCGAGGCACTGGTCGCCGAGGCGCGGCGCGACGCGCGGGTCGTCGGCATCACGGCCGCGATGAACTCGGGCACCGGACTGAACATCCTGCAGCGCGAGCTCCCCGAGCGCTACTTCGACGTCGGCATCGCTGAGCAGCAGGCGATCCTGTTCGCCTCCGGTCTCGCCCTGCAGGGCGCCAAGCCGGTCGCGGCGATCTACTCGACGTTCCTGCAGCGAGCGTTCGACCAGATCGTCCACGACGTCTGCCTGCAGAAGCTCAACGTCGTGTTCGCGATGGACCGCGCGGGTCTGGTCGGCGACGACGGCCCGACCCACCACGGCGCCTTCGACATCGCCTACCTGCGGCCGCTGCCCAACATCGTGCTGATGGCTCCGCGCGACGAGGCGATGCTGGTCCACATGCTCCACACCGCGCTCACCCACGACGACGGGCCGATCGCGTTGCGCTACCCGCGCGGGGCCGGGACCGGTGTCGAGCTGCCGGCGACGCCCGAGGCGATCGAGATCGGACGCGGAGAGATTCTGCGCGAGTGCGCCGGCGAGGGCACCGCCGCCCCGCGGGTCGCTCTCCTCGGCTACGGGACCGGCGTGCAGAAGGCGCTCGAGGCCGCCGACATCCTGTCCGAGCACGGCATCGCGGTCACCGTCGCCGACGCTCGCTTCGCCAAGCCGATCGACGTCGCGCTCGCTGCGCAGCTGGCCGCCGAACACGATCTGCTCGTCACTGTCGAGGAGGGCGTGCTCGCCGGTGGCTTCGGCTCGGGCGTGTGGGAGACGCTGTCCGATCAGGGAATGACGCCGAGGATCATGCGCGTCGGCCTTCCGGATGCGTACGTGACCCACGGCGCGCCCGCGCTGCTGCACGAAGAGGTCGGATTCACCGGTCGCCGGATCGCCGAGCGGGTCGAGACGGCCGTCGCCGAGCGCAGCGACATCGCGCACACCGGCTGACGGCAAACGGGCGGGTTGCGTACCGTGTGCGCCGTGGGCACGCGGCGGCTCCGTCTCGACGCACTCCTGGCCGAGCGCGGGCTGTTCCAGTCGCGCTCTCGCGCGGCCGCATCGGTGCTGGCCGGCGAGGTGCGGATCGGGGGAGAGGGAGCGCGCGCGGAGAAACCGGGCCAGCTCGTGGCCGAGGACGTGGTGCTCTCGCTCGATGAGGCCCCCGCGTACGTCTCACGCGGAGGGATCAAGCTCGCCAACGCGCTGGACCGGCTCGGGATCGAGGTGACCGGTGCCGACGCGCTCGATGTCGGCGCGTCGACCGGAGGGTTCACCGACTGCCTGCTGCAGCGCGGCGCTGCACGCGTGGCCGCCGTCGACGTCGCCTACGGGCAGATCGACTGGCGCCTGCGATCGGATTCGCGGGTGACGGTGAGCGACCGGGTCAACGCCCGCGCGCTCACACCCGCGATGCTGCCCTTCGCGCCCGGGCTGATCGTGATCGACGTGTCGTTCATCTCGCTCGAGAAGGTCCTGCCCGCGGTGCTCGCCTGCGCGGCCGATCGCTTCGACTGCCTGGCGATGGTCAAGCCTCAGTTCGAGGTCGGGCGCGAGCGCGTCGGCAAGGGCGGCGTGGTGCGGGACGCCGCCCTGCGGCGGGAGGCGCTGGCCTCGGTGGCAGGGTGTGCGACGGGGCTCGGCGCCTCGGTGCGGGGCCTCGCCTCCTCGGGGCTCCCGGGTCCCAAGGGCAACCGGGAGACGTTCTTGTGGCTGGCCGAGGGCAGCCGGGGCGGCCTGGAGGACCTGGACTCCGCCATCGCGGAGGTCGAGCCATGAGAACCCTCTCGCACGCGATCCGCGTCGCGGACATCGTCACCCACCGGCGTTCGGAGGAGACGGCCGACGCGATCGGCGAGCTCGTCCGCCAGGCCCGGGGGGCCGGGGTCATCCTGCGGGTCGGTCCCGAGGAAGCCCGGAAGCACCCCGCGCTCGTCGCCGAGGACGGTGTCGAGCTCGCCGGTCATCCGGTTGCGCCCCACGCCGACATCTGCATCACCCTCGGCGGCGACGGGACGGTGCTGTCCGCGCTGCGAGACTATGCGGGGACCGGGGTTCCGGTGTTCGGGATCAACTTCGGCGTGATGGGGTTCCTGACCACCGTCGACCGGGACGAGATGACCGACGGCTTCCGACGGGCGCTGGCGGGAGATTTCGAGGTCCTCTCGCTCCCGGCGATCGAGGCGACGGGCGATCGCGGCCGCTGGCTCGCGTTCAACGACGTCTCGATGCACCGCCAGCAGGGGATGCGGGTGGCCGATCTGCAGTACTGCGTCGGTCCGCAGGACGTGGGTCGCGTGCGCTGCGACGGACTGGTCGTCGCGACTCCCGCGGGCTCCACGGGCTACAACCTGGCCAACGGCGGCCCGGTGATGGCCTGGGGCGTGGCGGGCTACGTCGTGTCGTTCATCGCGCCGCACTCGTTCACCGCCCGAACGCTGGTGGTCGCGCCGGGCGACGAGGTGTCGATCGACAATCGCTCCCAGGAGGAGCCGGTCGACGTCACGATCGACGGCCGCCCGGTGTGCACGCTCGGGGCCGGCGAGCGACTGAAGACGCGGTTCCTCTCCGACCAGGGAGCGCTCGCCCAGATCCCCGGCACGACGTTCTACGCGCGCTTGCGCGAGAAGTTCGGCCGCCTGGCGACCTTGGTGTAGTCGCCCGCACGCAGGCGAACATGCGTTCCGTCCGGGGAGGGGCGTACAAGTGTTCGCATGCTTCAGGAACTGCGCGTGGAGAACCTGCTGTTGATGGAACGGGCCGAGCTTCGCCTCGGGCCCGGTCTGAACGTGCTGACCGGCGAGACCGGTGCCGGCAAGACGCTGCTCGCCCATGCCCTCGACCTGCTGCTCGGAGGTCGGGCACGGCGCGGCATCGTGCGCCCCGGGGCCGCGGAGGCGTACGTCGAGGGGGTGTTCGACCTCGATCCCGCCCTGGTGGCCGACGAGCGGATCCCCACCGATGCTGAGGAGCTCGTGCTCGCGAGGCGGGTCTGGCCGGACGGACGCACCCGCGCGTATGTCTGCGGGCGTGCCGCGACCCAGGCCGACCTGCAGGAGCTGGGCGGGCGGCTGCTCGCGTTCTACGGTCAGCATGAACATCGGCGGCTGATGCTCTCGGTCGAGCAGCTCGAGCTTCTCGACGCCTACGGCGGCTCGCAACACGCGTCGGTTCGGCGGCGGCTCGCGGAGTCGCACGAGCGGGTCCGGGCGCTCGGCGGCCGCGTCGCGGACCTGGGCGAGCTGGCCGGCAGCCGCGATCGCGAGCTTGACCTGCTGCGCTTCGAGCTCGACGAGATCGAGGCGGCGGAGCCGCGTGAGTCTGAGGGCGCGGAGCTCGCCGCCGAACGCGATCGATTGCGCCACCAGGGGGATCTGATCGAGGCCGGGGCGTTCGGCGCCGAGGCGCTTGCCGGGGAGAGCGGGGGAGTGGCCGAGGCGATCGCCGGCGCGGGCGCGCGGGTCGCCGCCGCGGCGGAGCTCGATCCCGGGCTGCGCGAGCTCGCCGACCGGCTGATGGCGCTCCAGTACGAGGCCGCCGACCTCGGTGCCGAGCTGCGCGGCTACGTGGAAGGGCTCGCCGGGGAGGGCGGCGAGACAGCGCCGGGCGCCCGGCTGCAGGAGGTCGAGGAGCGCCTCGCGGTGCTCGCCCGCCTGGAGCGCAAGCACGGCGGCTCGATCGCCGAAGTGCTCGCGCACGCGGAACGTTGCCGGCGCCGGTACGAGGAGCTCACCGGTGCCGAGAGCGACCTCGAGTCCGTCCAGGCCGAACTGTCGGCCGCCGCCGACGAGCGCGATGCGCTCGCCGACCGGCTGACCCGCGCTCGTGCCAAGGCGGCTCCCCGGCTCGCGCGCGCGGTGCGCGAGCGCCTGGCGGAGCTCGCGATGGGCGACGCGCGGTTCGAGATCGCGATCGCGCCACGGGAGGGCGGCTGCGGGCCGCGTGGCGTGGACGCGATCGAGATGGAGATCGCCCCCAACGGAGACGAGAACCTCGCGCCATTGCGCGAGGTCGCGTCCGGGGGCGAGCTCTCACGGGTGATGCTCGCGCTGTTGAGCGTCGCCCATGGCAGCGCGCAGGGAAGCGACCCTGCCGCCCGGGGGATGCTCGTCTTCGACGAGATCGACGCCGGGATCGGGGGCCACACCGCGCGGGCCGTCGGCGAGCACCTGCGGGCGCTCGCCGTCGGCCGGCAGGTGCTCTGCATCACGCATCTGCCGCAGGTGGCGGCGCTGGGCGAGCGTCACTTCACGATCGTCAAGGACACCAGGGCACGGCCTGCGCGGACGACGGTCATCACGCTCGAGGGGGACGCGGTGGTCGCTGAGCTGGTCCGGATGATGGGGGCGGCTGAGGAGGACGCGGGTGCCGCCGATCATGCTCGGGAGTTGTTGAAGGTGGTGGCGTGAGAGCTCTCCCGGACAGCGCGTGCTTGGGGGCGACGCGGCGGCTCAGAACCATGGGACGTACGCGAGCGCAGTCCGGGAGAGCTCTCACGCCACCCTCGGAGCGTTCGCGGTCGGCGCTTGCATCCTCCAGCCTTGAGCTGGCCGACGACGGGGCGGGCTGGTGGGTTCGCTAGGCCTCGTCGCCGAGTTCGCGGATGTCGTCGGCGTTGCCTCGGAGGGCGGGTTCGTAGCGGGTGATCTCGGGGGAGTCGATGTGGTCGGCGATCGTGTCGAGAAGGACGGCGAAGGCGGCGTTGGGGTGGCCGGAGGCGTGGAGGGTGAACGCCTTCCAGACGGGCAGGGAGGGGGAGTCGGGGAACTCGGCGATCGCCCGGTCCAGGACGTCGAGCGATTCGTCGAAGCGGCCGAGCTGACGGAACGTGCTGCCGAGCTGGAGGAGGCACTGGCGGCGCAGGGTGCCCGCGAGGCCGAGCTCCAGGGCGCGGGCGTAGAAGCCGAGCGCCGTCTCCTCCTCGCCGGCGGTGTCGTAGGAGCCGCCGACCTCGTAGACGAGCCGAGGGTTGTCGGGATGCTCGGCCAGGAGCCGCTCGAAGGCATCGATCGTCGGCTGCATCCGCTCGCGGTCGCGGGCGGCGAAGATCCGGTCCATCTCTGCCTCGAGCTCATCCATCGCCTCGGATTCAAGCGCGTCGTACGGGTGACAAAGACACGGCGGCTGTCGATCGCCCTTCGGAGCTGTCGCAAGCGGGGGCGTGTGTGCCCGCCCCGCGCTGCCCAGGCTGGCTGGCGACGGAACGCGGTCCAGGGATGAAACGCCCGCGAGGGCAGCGGGGCCGGGCACACACGCCCCCTTCGCGCGTCGACCCGGAGGGTGGTGTGGGGGCTCCCCTGATCCGCCCTCGCGTACGCCCCATACCCAGGGGCGGCGCCGTCGTCAAAGAGCCCGGGCGGAGCAGGGGAGCCGCCACAGCGCCCCCACCGCCCAGCCGACGAGACATCAAACAGTCCGAAGCTGCACTTTCCGAGGACCGGCTGGAGAGTCCGCCGGAGGGCGGGCTAGAGTCCAGGGCCAGCTGATGTCTCACGGCGAAACGCGCTTCATCTTCATCACCGGCGGGGTGGTTTCCTCGCTCGGCAAGGGCATCGCCGCAGCGTCGATCGGTCGTCTGCTGGTGGCACGCGGCCTCTCGGTGCAGCTGCAGAAGTTCGACCCGTACATCAACGTCGACCCCGGCACGATGTCGCCCTACCAGCACGGTGAGGTGTTCGTCACCGAGGACGGAGCCGAGACCGACCTGGATCTCGGGCACTACGAGCGCTACACCGACGCGAACACCAGCCGCGCCTCGAACGTCACCGCCGGCGGTATCTACAACACCGTGATCCGCCGGGAGCGGCGCGGCGACTATCTGGGCGCGACCGTGCAGGTGGTGCCGCACATCACCAACGAGATCAAGCACCGGGTCAAGCTGATGGCCGACTCCTCCGAGGTCGACTTCGTCATCACCGAGATCGGCGGAACGGTGGGCGATATCGAGTCATTGCCGTTCCTGGAGGCGATCCGCCAGTTCCCGGTCGACGTCGGCCGGCGGCGCTGCATGTTCATCCACCTCACGCTCGTGCCGTGGATCGGTCACGCCGGGGAGCTGAAGACCAAGCCGACCCAGCACTCGGTCAACGAGCTGCGGCGCATCGGCATCAACCCCGACATGGTCATGTGCCGCTCGGCGTCCGAGCTGTCGACCGAGATCCGGTCGAAGATCGCGCTGTTCGCCTCGCTGCCGGTCGACGCGGTCGTGTCCGCCTACGACGTTGACGACGTCTACAAGGTCCCGCTCGCGTTCAACGACCAGGGCGTCGACGATTTCATTCTCTCCGAATACTTCGGCATCGACGCCGGGCCGCCAGACCTCTCCGGATGGGATGCGATCGTCCGGCGTGCCGAGGAGGCCGACCGCGAGACGCGGATCGCGCTGGTCGGCAAGTACGTCCAGCTCGAGGACGCCTACCTCTCGGTCGCCGAGGCGCTGCGCCACTCCGGTGTCCATCACGGCGCCAAGGTGAAGATCGAGTGGATCGACTCCGAGACCGTCACCGATCCCGACGTCAATCGGCTGCTGCACGAGGTCGACGGAATCCTCGTCCCCGGCGGCTTCGGCGGTCGCGGATGGGAGGGCAAGATCGAGGCTGCCCGGATCGCGCGGGAGCGCAAGATCCCCTACCTGGGGATCTGCCTCGGGATGCACGTCGCGGTGAGCGAGTTCGCCCGCCACGTCTGCGGGATGGAGGGTGCGAACTCGACCGAGATGGACCTCGAGACCCCCTTCCCGGTGATCGACCTGTTGCCCGAGCAGAAGGAGATCGCCGACATGGGCGGGACCATGCGACTCGGCGCCGACCCGGTGAAGCTCCACGACGACACGCGTATCCGCGCGATCTACGACGAGCCCGTGGTCTATGAACGCCACCGCCACCGTTACGAGGTCAACAACCACCTGCGGCGGCGGCTCGAGGGCGCGGGGCTGGTCTGCAGCGGGACCTCGCCGGATGAGCGGCTGGTCGAGGCCGTGGAGCTGCCCGCCGAGACCCACCCGTTCTACGTCGCCTCGCAGTACCACCCCGAGTTCAAGTCCCGGCCCGAGCGCCCCGCACCGCTGTTCCGCGAGTTCGTCGGCGCCGCCCTGGACTACGCCGCCTCCGACGCGACGGCCGGGGACATCGCCGCGACCCGTTCGTGACGCGCGCCGGCGGAGCCGAGCGCGAGCGCCTGCACGAGACGTTCGCCGCGCTGTGCCGCATCGAGAGTCCGTCCGGTCATGAACGCGGGTGCGCGGACTGGCTGATCCGCGAGCTCACCGCGATCGGGCTCGAGGTCCAGGAGGACGCGACGGGGCCCGTGGTCGGGGCCGACGCGGGCAACCTCTACGTGCGGATCCCCGGGGCCGGCGAGCGCTCAGGCGATGAGGCCGGCCGGTGCGTGCTGTTCTGCGCCCACATGGACACGGTGCCGCTCGCCGGGCCGGTCGAGCCGGTGCTCGTCGACGGGGTCTGGGAGAACGAGCACGACGCGATCCTCGGCGCCGACAACAAATCGGCGGTGGCGATCTTCGTCGAGCTCGCCCGTCGGTACGCGACCGCGACCGCCCCGGCGATCGGGCTCGAGTTCGTGTTCACGACCAGCGAGGAGACATCGCTGGGCGGAAGCGCCGCGTTCGACAGCTCACGCCTGCGCTCGACATACGGCTTCGTGTTCGACCAGGCGACGCCGATCGGTGGCGTCATCGTCGCCTCGCCGACCCACTACCGGATCATCGCGCGGCTCCATGGACGCGCCGCCCACGCCGGAGTCCGCCCGGAGGCGGGTCGCTCCGCCATCCACGCCGCCGCACGCGGGATCGCCACCATGGAGCTCGGACGGCTCGACGAGCAGACCACCGCCAACGTCGGCATGATCCACGGCGGCTCGGCGATCAACGTCGTGCCCGAGTACTGCGAGGTGGTCGCCGAGGTCCGGAGCATCGATGACGCCCGTGCCTCGGCGGTCGCCACTGAGCTGATCGACCATCTCCAGGATGCCGCGGATGGGGGGGAGTGCGACCTCGACCTGAAGGTCGAGCAGATGTTCCAGGGCTACCGCCACCCGGCGAGCGCCCCCCAGGTGGCGATCGCCGAGAGAGCGCTCACCGCCTGCGGCTACACCCCGGAGCGGATCGTCTCCGGCGGCGCATCCGACGTGAATTCGTTCATGGTCGACCGTCTGCCGTGCGTCTGCCTCGCCGACGGCGTCCAGGCCAACCACACCTCCAGCGAGCGGGTCAGTGCCCAGGCGCTCGAGGACATGCTCGACGTCGCGCTCGTGATCGTCGAGGAGTCCGCGAGGGAGCTGTCCGACGGCGGCGCACCGTGAGCCCGCTCGGCGGCTTTGAACCGATCGGGGCCGAGGAACACTGGCGCGGGGCGGTGATCGGAGCCGGCGTGACCCACTACCGCCACGCCGATGGCGCCGTCGTGGCCCGGGACACCGTCTGGCATCCCGGAGCCGTCGGGATCATCGCGCTCGACGACCAGCAGGTGTGGCTCACTCGCCAGCCGCGCGAGGTCGCGGGGCTCACCGATTCCCTCGAGATTCCCGCCGGCAAGCTCGACGTGCCCGGCGAGAGTCCACTCGCCTGCGCTCGGCGAGAGCTCGTCGAGGAGATCGGCAAGGACGCCGCGGACTGGCGAGAGCTGCGGGGGTTCTACACGAGCGTCGGCTTCTCCGATGAGCACATCTGGCTGTTTCTTGCGCGTGACCTCCAAGCCCGCCAGGCCGCACCCGATGAAGATGAACGGATCGAGATCGTCCCCTGGCCGCTCGATCAGCTCGACGACGCGATCGCGCAGAGCGAGGACGCCAAGACGGTGATCGCCCTCCAGTGGCTCGTGCTCGAGCGCGCCGCAGGCCGTCTCTGACCAGGCGCCGCCGCGCTGAACGAAATCTGCCGACCCCACCCCTGGCGGAAGGAGAGCGCGGTGGGAGTGGCGAACCACCGACACCACGATGGCAACCGCCGAGGCCACCGCCGCCCAGCGCCGGCTCACCGATCTGACGCTGGACTTCCTGGCGAGCCTCGAGCTCGAGCGCGGGCTGTCGCGCAACACGCTTGAGGCCTACCGCTCCGACCTGCAGCAGTTCGGCGTCTTCCTCGGCCCGCGCCGGCGTGATCCGCTCGAGGTGACACCGGCCGACCTCGCCGCGTTCGTCTCCGAGCTCGCCGCCGGGCGCGACGGTCGTCCGCCGGTCGCGCCCGCGACGCTGCAGCGCAAGATCGCGTGCCTGCGCTCGTTCTACCGCCACCTGCGCCGCGAGCAACTGCTGGACCACGACCCGACCTCGGAGCTGCGCCCGCCCCGCTCGCGCGGTCGGCTGCCGCGGGTCCTCTCGCGCGATGAGGTGGCGCGGCTACTGGCACAGCCGCGCGGCCACGGTCCGGGCGCGCTGCGCGACCGCGCGCTGCTGGAGACGATGTACGCGTGTGGCCTGCGCGCGAGCGAGGCGATCTCGCTCGAGCTGGCCGAGCTCGACCTCGAGGCGGCGATTCTGCGCGCTCATGGCAAGGGCTCCAAGGAGCGCCTGGTGCCGATCGGGTCGAAGGCCGTGGAGAGCCTGGGCATCTATCTCGAGCAGGGACGCCCGCGGCTGGTGGGATTGCGTGACGAGCCCCGGGTGTTCCTCAACCTGCGCGGCCGGGGACTCTCGCGACAGGGCCTTTACAAAATCGTGCAGGGCCACGCCCGGACCGCCGGCCTGGAGGAGCGGATGAGCCCGCACACGCTGCGCCACACGTTCGCCACCCACCTGCTCGCCGGCGGCTGCGACCTGCGTTCGCTGCAGGAGATGCTCGGCCACGCTGACATCGGCACCACCCAGATCTACACCCACCTGTCGACCGGGCGGCTGCGCGACGTCTACTTCGACGCGCACCCGCGGGCGCAGATCGACCGCTCGGGCGACCAGCGCCCCGGCTGACCGGCCGGCCGTCGAGGCACGCCGTTGCGACGCGCCTTCGTGATCGTGCTCGACGCCTGCGGCGTGGGCGCGCTCGCCGATGCCGGCGACTACGGCGACGCCGGCACCGACACGCTCGGCCATCTGGCCGCCGCGCTGGGCGGACTGCGTCTGCCGACGCTGCAGGCACTGGGTCTCGGGTCGGCTCACCCGCTGCGCGGGGTCCCGCGCGCCGCCCGTCCGGTGCTCCATGGCCGCCTGCACGCGCTCGGCACGGGCAAGGACTCGACCGCCGGGCACCGGGAGCTGATGGGCCTCGTCGCCACGCGGCCCGCCCCGACGTATCCCGACGGGTTCCCCGAGGAGGTCCTGGCAATCATCTCGGCCGCGGCTGACGGCCGAGCCGTGATCTGCAACCGTCCGGACAACGGGATCGAGGCGATCGACAACTTCGGGGCCGAGCATGTCGCCCGCGGCGATCTGATCGTCTACACCAGCCAGGATTCCGTCCTGCAGATCGCGGCCCACGTCGACGTCATTGCCCCGGACGCGCTCTATGAGATCTGCGCCGGCGTGCGGGCGGCGCTCCCGGAGCGACACGCGGTCGGGCGAGTGATCGCCCGCCCGTTCGAAGGGTCCGAGGGGGCATACGCTCGCACCGACGGACGCCGCGACTACGCGCTGTCGCCGGGGCCGAGCTACCTGGACGCGCTCGGTGCCCATCAGGTGCCCGTTCACACGGTCGGTAAGGTCGGGCAGCTGTTCGCCGGGCGCGGGATCGACGTCGAGCACCCCGGGGCGACGAACGCGGTCGCGATCGATGAGACCTCGCGGTTGATCGATCGACTCGATCACGGGTTCGTCTTCACCAACCTGATCGAGACCGACCAGGTGTACGGGCACCGCCACGACATCGAGGGGTTCGCGCGGGCGCTCGAGCGAATCGATGAGGCCGTCACGTCCTGGGTCGCGGCAATGCGCGAGCAGGACATGCTCGTGCTCACCGCCGACCACGGCTGCGACCCGGCCTCGCCGAGGTCCGATCACACCCGCGAGCACGTTCCGCTGCTCGCCCGCTTCGCGGGTCATCGCGGGCGCCGCCATGATGGCCCGATGGCCGACGTCGGCGCCAGCGTGCTCGCGTGGCTGGCGGACGCCGAGCACGACGCGCTCCCAGGCCGCTCCTTCGTGTGAGCGCGCAGTCGTGCGGCACTCGCGCAGGCGCGGCGAGGCGGCTATAGATAGGCGCGATGCCCGAACTTCCCGAGGTCGAGACGATCCGCCGCCAGCTCGCGCCTCACCTGGAGGGGCGGACGCTCACGGCGGTCGAAGTGCTCGATCCGCGCTGGACGGCCCCGCGGGCGCCCGGCGAGGTCGCCCGCACGCTCACCGATCGCACCGTCCTCGGCCTGGCTCGCGCCGGGAAGTACCTGATCTGGGAGCTCTCGGACGATCACCATCTGCTCATGCATCTGCGGATGACCGGCACGCTGCTGTTCGACCCACCCGCTGACCCGCCCCACACCCGCGTCCGGGTCGCGCTCTCGGACGGGCACCGTCTCGTCTACATCGATCCGCGCCGGTTCGGGACCGGGCATCTGGTCGAGAGCTCGGAGGCGCGCGCGGCCTATCTCGGAAGCCGGCTCGGGCCCGAGCCGCTGACCGCCGCGTTCACGACGGCGTACCTGCGCGACGCCGCGCTCGGCCGCACCGCGCCGGTGAAGGCGTTCGTGCTTGATCAGCGGCGGATCGCCGGCGTCGGCAACATCTACGCGGACGAAGCGCTGTTCCGTGCCGGGATCCATCCGCTGCGGGCCGCGGGTTCGCTGCGGCCGGTCCAGCTGGAGGCGCTGCGCGAGGGAATCGAGGAGGCTCTCGCCGCTGGGATCGCGGCCAAGGGCGCGACGATCGATGACTTCCGCCACGTCGACGGCGCCTACGGGTCCTTCCAGGACCAGTTCCTGGTGCATCTGCGCCAGGGGGAGCCGTGCGTCCGCTGTGAGAGGCCGGTGCGCAAGCTGGTCGTCGGCGGGCGCGGGACCTACGTCTGCGAGCACTGTCAGCCGAGGCCGCGCGGCGGCCGCAGGCGTTAGGCCGCGAGCAGGCTGGGCAGTCGCCCGTCGCGGTCGGCCGCGAGAAGCTCCTGGAAGCCGCCGATCGACTCGCCGTCGATCACGATCTGGGGGAAGGTGTACATGCCGGTCTTGGCGATCAGCTCGTCACGACCGTCCGGGTCGCGTGCGAGATTGATCTCGGTGTAGTCGATCTGGCGCTTGGCCAGCAGCTTCTTGGCACCCACGCAGAACGGGCACTGCTCGGTGGTATACAACGTGACTGGCTTCATGACTTCATTTAATATAGCAAGGGGATGTGAGTGCCCGGGCCGCTGAGGAGCGAGGCGATCGTGCTGCGCTCGATCCGCTACGGGGAGGCGGATCGGATCCTCCATCTGTACACGCTCGAGCACGGTCGGCTGGCGGCGATCGCCAAAGGTGCTCGCCGCGCGCGCAGCCGGTTCGGCGCGCGGTTGGAGCCGTTCATGCGGGTGCGTGCGCAACTGCATGAGGGCCGCAGCGACCTCTTGACGGTCACCGGGGTCGACACCGTGGCCACCCATGCCGGCCTGCGCGAGTACGCCGCCACGCTTGATGGTGCCGCGCGAGCCTGCGATGCGGTCGCGCGCCTGTTCGAGACTCGCGAGCCCCACCCGGAGGTGTTCCATCTGCTCGCCAACGAACTCGCGCTGCTCGCTGCCGACCCGGCACACGGTCGCGCCGGCAACGGCCTCGCCTTTCGGATGAAGCTGCTGCTGGCCGCCGGGATCGTTCCTCAGCTGTCCGCGTGCGCCGTCTGCGGTGAGACCGAGCACCTGCGCGGCTTCTCGGGCGCCGCGGGCGGCGTTGTCTGCGAGTCGTGTGAGGCGGGTTCGTTCCCTCTCTCAGAGGACGCCTACCGCTTCCTGCTCGCCGCTCTCGGCAGTCCGCTCGCCGAGGCACCCGACGGCACCGAGCGGGTGTTGCGCCAGGTCGAGCGTGCGATCGGCGACACCAGCGAGCATCACGCGCACGTGCGGCTGCGCCCGCTGCTGGCGGCCTGAGCCGTCCGGCTGCTCAGTGGTGCCCGCGCGGCTTGTGCGTGGTGCCATGGTGTGTACTCGCGCGGCGCTTGTGCGAGCTCTGGCCGTGCCTGGAGCTTGAGCGCGAGGGCTTCGAGCGTTTCGAGGAGTTGCTCGCGGCCGCGGTGAACGTCACGGATGTCCGCTCCAGCGTGCGGCGGGTGCTCGATGCGGTCAGCACGGTCCGCAGCGTGTGCTCGCTCGCGAGCAGCTTGGTGCCGGTCCGGTTCAGCGCGACGGTCACGGTGCGATGGTCGCCGGCCCCGATCTGCACCGTCTGGGACCCGACCACGACGACTCGGCTGCGCGGGTGATGAGCGTCGGCCGCGGCGTGCGCGTGAGACGTGGTGGCGGATTCGGTCGCGGTGAGCGTGATCGTCACCGGGCAGCTCGACTTCTCCGGGCAGCGCAGGCCGATCGACAGGTCCGTCCCAGAGACCGAGTGGGCGGGGACCGACACCGTCGCGGTGCCGCTCGAGCGCCCGCCGGACCCGCCGCTCCCGTCGGTGGGGTCGTCCCCAAGCCCGTCACCGAGGTCGATCAGCGGCTCGCTCGGGTCCGACTCGGCCTGCGCCGAGCCATAGGCGTTGGTCGCGGTCTCGACGACGACGATCGAATCGTTGACGTCGTTCTTGGTGGTCGTATAGGACCCGCCGGTCGCCCCCGGGATCGGGGTGCAGACGGTGCCGGTGATGTCGCAGTCCTCCCACTGCAGGACGATCCGCGGGCTGTTCTGCCACTGGCCGGGCAGCTCGGTGAGGACCTCGCCCACCGTCCCCTCGTCGCCGTCGATCTCCGGCGGGCTGAGGTTGACCGGTGCGAGCGTCGTCACCGCGTTCGTCATCGCCGAGTCGGCGGTGTTCGACCCTCCGGAGTTCGACGCGGTCTCAACGACCTCGATCTGGTTGCCGACGTCATTCTCGGTCGGGCTGTACGTCGAGCCGCTCCCGACCGGCGTGCACGGGTCTCCGTAGGGGTCGCAGTCCTCCCACTGATCGCTGACCTGGGTGGGTGAGCCGCTCCAGCTGCCCTGGGTGACGGTGAGCGTCCCACCCTGGGCGGCCGACCCGCTGATCGTCGGCGGCGTCTCGTTCTGGGGCGGCACGGGGGTGACGGTCGCGACGATGCCCGACCCGCCATCGACGGTCCCGAACGAGGCTGACCAGCCGTTGTCGTCCGCGGGGAACGACGGCGTGCCGCCGGTGCGCGAGCCGAAACCGAGCAGGCCGAGGGTCTCGGTCGAGTTCGGTGCGCCCAGCGCGTCGCCGTTGAAGGCAACGGTGCCGCCGGTGAAGGTCGCGCCGCCGGTGACGACGAGCGGCGGCACCGATCCGGACTGGGGGGTTGACGGGCCCGCGTCGAGTTGGAGGGTCGCCCCGCCGCCCACGTTCAGCGAGCCGATCGTGTCGCTCGCCCCAGGCATGATCTCGAGGCTCGTGTTGGAGCCGGTGACCGACAGCTTGCCGGATCCGGAGAGTGTGCCCTCGAGCACGCGCGAGAGGTTGCTTCCCTGGATCAAGAGTGTGCCGTTCGAGGGGACCACGTAGCCGCCGGTGTCGGTCGTCTGGTTGGAGGCGTCCAGGACCAGGTTGCTGTTGTTGCCGACTGTCACCGTTCCTGCGTTGTCGAAGGTGTCCGTCTGGATCGTCGTGCTCCCCGTCGAGGAGATCGACCCGCTCTGATCGTTCAGCAGCGTGCCTGAGGGATCGCAGCTGGAGTTCGCCGCGCTATGGCCGAGGTTCGCGTTCGAGCCGAGCGTCAGGAGGCCGGCGTTCTCCAGCGTCGCGCCCTCATCGACGCACACCTTCGCTGATCCGGCGATCGCCATCGTCCCCTGGTTCTCGACGTCGACCTCCTCGCCGAGCTGGGCGGTGGTCAGACCGCCTAGACCGAGTGTCGTCGTTGTCCCAGCCGGGAGGGTCACGAATCCGTAGCCGTCGAGATCACCGTTGATCGCTACGGTCGGGCCGGTGCCGCCGGCAGGTCCCTCGAGCGTGTCGTCGACCTCTGCGGTCGCTCCGCTGTCCACCTCGACACGGTTGAGCGCGGCCAGGTTCGCATCGCTTTCGAAGTCGATCGTGCCGCTGTTCAGCACCAGCGTGCCGCCGCCCGAGAACGTCGTGCCCGAGGCGCCCGTGTAGTTGATCGTGCGGCTGGTGGTGTCGAATTCGAGGGTCGCGCCCTGCGCGACCGCATAGGTTCCGGTGTCGCCGTCGCCCCCGTTGCTGCTCGAGCCCCTGATCATGAGGGTGTCGCCGCTGCCCGTCTCCTGCACCGCGCCGTCGTCGTCGAAGTACGCGGGCGCGATGATGGCCGAGCTCGGGGCGATGATCGTCCCCTCGTCGGTGATCTGGCCACCGCCCGAGTTACCCCCGCACGCGCCGGAGTCCGAGGCGCCCAGATCCGCGCCGGAGCCGAGTGTCACCGTCGCCTGCGACCCGAATGTGAGCGTCGCGGACGCGTTCTCGCACACGTCGAGATCCGGGTCGACGTTCGTCGTGCCCTCGCTGGTGAGCGACAGACCGGACCCCAGGACGTCCGGGGTGGCCGTGTTCCCGGGGGTCGCGTTCTGCAGGTCGAGTTCGCCGGTGACGGTCAGGCTCTCCGAGCCGTCGGTGGTGAGCGTCGCCCCGTCGAGCTCGAGGCCGGTGACGGTGAAGTTCATGGTGGCCGCGTCGAGCTCGACACTCGCGCCCTGGCCGATGCACACGACATCGGTCGGCTGGGGGGGGCCGTTGTCCCAGTTGGCGGCGTCCGACCACAGGCCGTCGCCGCCGTTGCCGGTCCAGATGTCGGTGCACGTGGCGACGCTCGCGGAGGCAGGCGCCGCGGCTGCCAGGGCGGTCGCGGCGCCGAGCAGCAGCAGGAGAGCGAGCCGGCGGGGCGTCAGAAGGGGTATGCAGTCGCGCAAGCGCATGACGGAGAGGGGCGCAGGACCTGAGAACTGATCGGTCGTCCCGGAGCGAGCCTTGAGCGGCCGGGGCTCCGGCCAGACACGCACCGGACCGAACGGCGAGTTTCACCCGCTCACACGGGCGTTCTCCCCGGCGCTGTCAGAATCGAAGGGATGGACCGTTTGTCCAACACCCGCGACGACGCGCATCCCTCCGGCGCGGTCGCCGAGGGCTTCCGCGAGCGGATGTCCGCGCGTGAGGAGGCGTTCCTGTCACCGCTTGCGGTCCGCTCCTATCCGGAACATCGCGCGGTTCCCGAGGCCGACTGCGGCCTGCGCACCCCGTTTCAGCGCGACCGTGACCGGATCGTCCACTCGAAAGCGTTCCGGCGGCTGAAGTACAAAACGCAGGTGTTCGTCGCCCCGGTCGGCGATCACTACCGCACGCGGCTCACCCACACGCTGGAGGTCGCCCAGATCTCGCGCACGGTGGCCCGGGCGCTCGCGCTCAACGAGGACCTCACCGAGGCGATCGGGCTGGGGCATGATCTCGGCCACTCCCCGTTCGGGCATGTCGGTGAGGCCGCGCTCGACGCCTGCCTGCGCGAGCGATTCGGTGGGCACTTCCACCACAACGAGCAGTCGCTGCGCGTCGTCGAGCGGCTCGAGCGCGACGGGAGGGGCCTCAACCTCAATGAGAGCGTGAGAGACGGGATCGTCGCCCACTCGGGCCGCGCTTCGATGCCGACGACCCTGGAGGGCCGGATCGTGCGGATCATGGACCGGGTCGCATACATCAACCACGACATCGATGACGCGATCCGCGCCGGAGTGCTCGCCCCGGGTGATCTTCCGGTCGAGCCGATCGCCCTGCTGGGAGGGACCGGTCCGCGGCGGATCGACACGCTCGTCCACGATCTCGTCGAGGCATCCGCCGAGGCCGGTGACATCGTCCAGGGGGAGCCGATCGGCCAGGCGATGGCGGATCTGCGCCAGTTCATGTTCGACCGCGTCTACCTGGGGCCGGTGGCGACCCATGAGCACGCCAAGATCGAGGGCGTGATCAGCACCCTGTTCGACCACTACTGCGCTCATCCGGACCAGATCCCCGCGACGATCCCCGACGACGATCTCGCCACGCGTGTCACCGACTACCTCGCGGGCATGACCGATCGCTTCTGCATCCGCGTCTACGAGGGCCTCACCGTGCCGGACGCGTTCATCGCCCCGTGACCCGCTACGCGCCCGATTCCCGTGACCGGGTGTTCGACGCCGTCGACATGGTCGCGCTCGTGTCCGCGCGCACGGAACTGCGGCGGGCGGGAGTCAACAGCTACTTCGGCAACTGCCCGTTCCACGACGAGCGCACCGGCTCGTTCCATGTCAGTCCCGACGAGAAGCTCTACCACTGCTTCGGCTGCCAGGCGAGCGGCGACGCGTTCACGTTCGTGCAGGAGACCGAGGGCCTGGACTTCAAGGGGGCGCTCGAGTCGCTCGCCGCACGGTTCGGCGTGGGGCTGGAGGCGGTCGACGAGGATCCGCGCTACGCGGAGCGCCGGCGCCACGACGAGCGCCTGTACGAGCTGATGAGCCGGACCGCGGGCTATTACGCCCGCTGCCTCTGGGACTCGAAGGAGGCCGCCGAGGCGCGCGACTACCTCGCGCACCGCGGCTTGGCCGAGGAGGCGCTGCGGGCGTTCCGCGTCGGTTACGCGCCGAGCGCCTGGGACCGCGTCCTCAGCGCCTCGCGCAAGGCCGGCTTCACCGACGCCGAGCTGGCCGAGGTGGGGCTGATCAAGCGCTCCGATCGCTCCCGCGCAGGGGCCTTCGACTTCTTCCGCGAGCAGATCATGTTCCCGGCGGCAGACGCGCGCGGCCGGGTGCACGGGTTCGGCGCGCGGCGGATGCGCGAGGACCAGAAGGTGGCCAAGTACGTGAACACGCCCGACGGGAGCCTGTACCACAAGCGGGAGGTCCTGTTCGGCATCGACCGGGCACGAGGGCCCGCGGCCAAGGCCGGGCGGATGATCCTCGTCGAGGGATATACCGACGTCCTGGCGCTGCACCAGGCGGGCATCGAGAACGTGGTCGGGATCATGGGCACCTCGTTCACCGAGGAGCAGCTGATGGAGCTGATGCGCGTCGTCACCGTGCTCGAGCTGTGCCTCGACGCCGACAGCGCCGGCCAGGAGGCGATGCTGCGCGCGGCGCGGATGGCGGCCGGTCGCGGCATCGAGCTGCGGGTCGTCGTCCTGCCCGAGGGCGCCGACCCCGCCGACCTGGCGCTGAGCGAGGGCGGCGAGGCGCTCCGTGCGCGCGTCTCGGCGTCGATCCCGTTCGTCTCCTTCGACGTCGACCGGATCCTCTCGCACACCGACATCACCAGCGCCGAGGGCCGGGACCGCGCGCTCGCCGAGCTCTCGCCGGCCTTCGCCTCGCTGCCCCCGAGCGTCCTGCGCGACCAGCTGGTGCGGCGCGTCTCCGGCGCGCTCGAGCTCTCCGACGCCCGGCTGCAGTCGCTGCTCGACAGCCCGCCGCCACGGCCGGGGAACGGCCGGGCCGGAGCGGGCGGGTCCGGAAACGGGCGCGGTGGGCCAGGTCCAGCGAGCGACGGCGCGATGTCCGGGCCCTCCCGTGGGGGCGCCCCGGGCAGTCAGGCCGAGCGCCTGTTCCTCGCGCTGAGCATCGCCGTTCCTGAGGCGGGGGCGGCCGCGCTCGGCGGGGAGCGCATCGAGGCGCTCTTCACCTCGCACACGCTGCGCCAGGCCGCCGCCCACCTGCGCACCCGCACCCGCGCCCCCCTCTCGGAGCTGCCCGCCGACGACGAGGAGTTCGCCCGCGTGATGTCCGGCCTGGTCGAGCTCGCCGGCCGGGTGCCCGACCCCTCGCCCGATCGCCTCGAGCACGCCCGGCTGGTGCTCGACCTCGACCGGCTGGAGCGTGCGCTGCTGCGGGCGCGAGCCGAGGGGGAGGGGACGAGCGAGATCGCCCGTGAGCGGGAGGCGGTCCGCGCCCGGCTGCATGAGGTGGTCTCGCGGCTGGAGGGCACCCTGTAGCTCGGTTCCGTCTGACCCTGATGCGAACATACGTTCCCAGGTAAGGGAACGGAGAACGTATGGACGAAGACTCTTTGAAGGTGCTGCTGGCCCGGGGGCTCAGCGTCGAACAGATCGCCGAGCGGTTTGACCGGGACCCATCGACGGTGTCGTACTGGATGAAGAAGTACGGCCTGGAGGCGCCGAACCGCGACAGGTATGCCGCCAAGGGCGGGATCGAGCGCGAGGTGCTGGCCGCGCTCGTCGCCGACGGCAAATCGATCGCCGAAATTGCCGAAGCCGTCGACCTGAGCAAGTCCACGGTCCGGCACTGGGTGGGCAAGTACGGTCTGCGGACGCTCAATCGGCGCGGCCCGCGCCCCCAACTGGCGGCGATTGACGCGCGCCAGAGCGGGCTTGCGTCGGTCGGGCTCACCTGCGCGGTGCATGGGGAGACGGAGTTCGTGATCGACGCCCGGGGTTGCTACCGATGCCGCCGCTGCCGCGTCGAGGCGGTGACACGGCGACGCCGCCGGGTGAAGGCGACGCTGGTGGAGGAAGCGGGCGGCGCATGTCTGGTCTGCGGCTACGACCGCTGCCAGGCGGCGCTCGCCTTCCATCACCTCGATCCGCTGCAGAAGCGCATGATGGTGAGCGCGCAGGGCATGGGGATCTCGATCGCCCGGTTGCGCGAGGAGGCCGACAAGTGCGTCCTGCTCTGCCACAACTGTCACGCGGAGGTCGAGAGCGGAGTGATCGAATTGCCGGTCAACGAAGCGCGCGCCCTGCCGATAAAGTGATGGCCTGCCTTCCACGGAGATCAATCCGGGGTAGCCCATTCCGGGGTAACTCAATTGGCAGAGTGTTCGGCTGTTAACCGAAATGTTGTGGGTTCGAGTCCCACCCCCGGAGCTTCGTCGGACGAGCGCGCGCCGTGTCGGTTCGGATCGGTTCGTCGCGGTCGACTTGATCTCAGCCGCGAGCTGACGCCCAGAGTCGCTCCACCAGATCCGCCGCCCTCGCTGCGCCATCGTTGACCCGCGCCCACGCGGCGAGCTCGCCGGCTCGCGCGGCCAATGTTGTGTCCGCGAGCGCGCCCCGGACCGCGCGCCGCAGGGTGAGCGGCGAGAGCAGTGGCCATGGCAGCCGCCGACCGGCGCCACTCCAGACCAGACGCGCCGCGTTCTCGGGCATGTCGCCGCCGTGGGGAACGGCGAGGAGCGGAGTCCCGCTGGCCAGCGCCCGCCCGACGGTGCCGCTGCCGCCGTGGCTGACCACGAGCGCGCAGTCGGGCATGGTGCGCGCATAGGAGAGCCAGGAGGTGACCCGGGCGTTGGCGGGGATCCGCACCGGCGGTGACATCGGCCGGCCGTTCCAGACCGCGAGCGTCCGCAGCCGCTCCCCCGAGAGCCCGGTCAGCGCCGCGCGCAGCATCCGGTTGTCCGGGTCCTGTGCGGTCGAGGTCGCGATCAGCACCAGCGGGTCCTCGCCCGGCGGGGGGTCGACGACCGGTCCGCCCGGCTCCCAGAGCAGCGGTCCGACGACGTGGACGTGCTCCGGCCAGGTGCGCGGGTACTCGAGCTGCGGGAAGGCCCCCACCAGCACCAGCGCGGTGCTCTGGCCACCGAACGGACGTGTCACCGGATCGAGCCCGACCTGGCGCCGGGCGTCGTTGAGCTCCTGCCGGCCGCGCTCCAGCCCCCGGGCCACCAGCGGGTCGAACCCGCGCCACAGCCGAGCGCCGGCCGCGGTCCGCGGGGCACGCGCGCCCAACCCGAACGGCGGCAGCCCCGGTTCGCCCACCGGATAGAGATGGGGGATGAGGGTCGCGGTCGGCACCGCCTCGAGCTCGGCGATCAGCGCCGGAGCGAGCGTGAGCACGTCGTGGATGACGACGTCAGGTGAGGCCGCGACGAGTGCCGGACGGGAGTCGGCGACGGCCGCCACCACCGCCTCGTACGGATTCATCGGGCGCTCGCGGGTCGGGAACACCGGATATTCGGGCGCGGGCGCAAAACGCATCCCCGCGGCCTCTACCGGCTCCCGCCAGCGCGACCAGGTCTCGTAGGTCACCTCGTGGCCGCGGGCGACCAGCTCCGCCCCGAGCGCGAGCATCGGGAACGCGTGGCCGGGGTCGCCGAACGCCCCGAGGAACGCGCGCACCTGCGCTCAGGCGGCGAGCTCGGCCGCGGCGCGCAGCTGCGCGATCCGCGACGCTCGGTCGAACGCCATCGGGATGACGGCGAGCGTGCCGACGCCCGCCTCCCGGAACGCGCTCAGCCGCTCGCGGACCGCGCCGGGAGGACCGCAGAGGGACACCATGTCGATCAGCGCGTCGGGCAGCGCGGCGGCCGCCTCGTCCTTGCGGCCCTCCAGGTAGAGGTCCTGAACCTCGCGCGCCGCGTCCTCGAAGCCGTAGCGCTGGACGAGCTGGTTGTAGAAGTTCTGCGTGCGCGAGCCCATGCCGCCGACGTAGAGGGCGAGCATCGGTCGCATCAGATCGCGCGCGCCGGCGTGGTCATCGGAGACGGCGAGCCCGACCGAGGGGACGATCTGGAAGTCGTCGAGCGAGCGCCCCGCCCGGTCGGCGCCCTCCTGGAGCAGCGATCGCAGACCCCCGACGTGCTCGGGCGAGAAGAACGTCGGCAGCCAGCCGTCGGCGATCTCGCCCGCCAGGGCTGTGTTCTTCGGCCCGATCGCGGCCAGGTAGATCGGGATTCGCTCCTGAACGGCCCCGATCATCAGCTTCAGCGGCCGGCCCGGCCCGTCGGGCAGTGGCAGGGTGAGCGTCTCGCCTTCGTAGACGAGCCGCTCGCGGGCAAGTGCGAGCCGCAGGACCTCGACGTACTCGCGGGTGCGCTGCAGCTGGCGCCCGAACCGCTGACCGTGCCATCCCTCGGCCACCTGCGGGCCGGAGGTGCCGATGCCGAGCAGCACCCGTCCGCCCGAGAGCTCGTCGAGCGTCGCCGCGGTCATCGCGGTCATCGCCGGGCTGCGCGCCGGCATCTGGAAGATCGCGGAGCCGAGCCGGATCGTCTCGGTCTGGGCGGCCAGCCACGCGAGCACGGTCGCCGCATCCGAGCCGTACGCCTCCGCCGCCCACACCGAGTCGAAGCCGAGTCGCTCGGCCTCCTGCACGACCGCGAGCTGATCCTCGCGCCCGATCCCCATTCCCCAGTAACCAACGTTCAGCCCGAGCCGCATGTGCGGCGACAGACTACGCGACGCGCGCGCCGAGATACCCGACGATCCGCTGCGCCAGCGCGCTGGCGAACCGCAGCTCGTCGGCGCCGAGCGACGCGTCGGCCCCTGGCTCAGGGAGGCGGCGCGCGATCTCGGGCGCGAGCCTCCAGAGCAGCTCGGCGCACACCTCGGTGGCCGTGCGCACGACCTCGGGCTCGAACGACCACAGCGTCTCAAAGTGCCGCGCGCGCTCGGGTAGCTCCGTCGGGCTCGGCTTCTCCCAGGCGGCAAGGCATGCCGCGGCTCCCGGTGCGTCGATGATCAACGTCCACTCCCGGGCCAGCGGCTGGTGCAGCTCCAGCGGCACCTCGGAGGGCGCGGCTTCGGGACGGCGGATCTCTTCGAAATCGGCGACCGCCACGGCCAGCTCCGCGGTCCGCGCGAGCTCGCGCCAGCGGCGTTCGGACGCGCGGTAGAAGCGCTCGCGCTGGAAGGAGCCGAACACCAGGCCGCGGGCGGCGCTGGCGAGATACTCGTCCTCGATCGCATGGGAGATCTGTAGGACGGCGGTCTTGCTGAGGGACGCGGGGGCGAGCTCCGGCCGTCGGCGGCGCAGCCCAGCGAACACGGAGGCCTCGCGCGCTTCCTCCTGACGACTGGCGCGCTCGATCGCAGCGGGCAGGGACAGCCCCTGCTGGCGCAGCCGCAACACCTCGAGGACCGCCTCGACGTCGTGCTCGGAATACCGGCGGTGCCCGCCCGGGAGGCGTGCCGGGGTGGGGAATCCATGCCTGCTCTCCCACATTCGCAGCGTGCCCGCGGGCAAACCCGTGCGGGCGGCGAGCTGCGCGGTGCTCAGCTCGGCAGAGGCGGTGACGGCGGCCACACGAATAACTCTACACGTTGTTACGCTTTATAGGACGCCTAGTTGTGTTTCGGGCCACTGACGACAGGAAAGGGAAGCGACCATGCGAGTTCTCATCACAGGCGCGACGGGCACGATCGGGCGTTCCGTCGCCGAACGCGTCCGGGCCCGAGGCGACCAGATCGTCGCCACATCCCGTGACCCCGACCGCGCGTCGCGCTCGCTCGGTCCCGACGCCGAAGTGCACCGCTGGCCCGATCCGGCCGCGGCGCCTCCGCCGGCCGAGGCGCTCCGCGTCGACGGGATCGTGCATCTGATCGGGGAGCCGATCGACCAGCGCTGGACCGAGGATGCGCGGCGCCGGATCCACGATTCTCGAGTCAAGTCGACCGAGCAGCTGGTGGCCGGGCTCGAGTCTCTTCCGGAGGCCGAGCGGCCGGGGGTGCTCGTCTCGCAATCCGCCGTCGGTTACTACGGCGACCGCGGAGCCGAGACTCTGGCGGAGGACGCGCGCGCGGGCGCCGGCTGGCTGGCCGGGGTCGTCGTCGCCTGGGAGGAGGCGGCCCGCCGGGCGCCGGCCGGGGTTCGTGTGGTGTGCACTCGCACCGGCGTCGTCCTCTCTCCGAGCGGAGGGGCGCTGGCCAAGATGTTGCCGTTCTTCAAGCTCGGGATCGGCGGCCCGGTCGCCGGGGGCGAGCAGTACGTGCCGTGGATTCACCTCGACGACGTCGTGGGCGGCCTGCTGCACTGCCTGGACCACGTCGACGCGACCGGTGCGGCGAACCTGACCGCGCCCGACCCGGTGACCAACAAGCGTCTGTCGAGTGCACTGGGCAGCGTGTTGAAGCGACCGGCGGTGCTCCCGGTGCCCGGCTTCGCGGTCTCGCTGCTCTACGGGCAGATGGCCGAGCTGGTGACCGGCGGTCAGCGCGCGGTGCCGGCGCGCCTGCAGGCGCTCGGCTACGGCTTCACCCAGACTGACATCGAGGACGCCCTCGCCGATGTCCTGCGCTGATCCCCGGCGCGCGAGCTGATGGCGGTCCATCGTCTCGAGCGCCGCCAGTTCGTGGCGCGGCCGGTCGACGAGGTGTTCTCGTTCTTCGCCGAGGCGGGGAACCTCGAGCGCATCACGCCGCCGTGGCTCTCCTTCCGCGTGCTCACCCCCGATCCGGTGCGGATGGCCGTCGGCACCCTCATCGACTACCGACTGCGGCTGCATGGCATCCCGCTCGGCTGGACCTCACAGATCGAGGTCTGGGAAGCTGACTCACCCACGCCTCAGTTCGTCGATCGTGCCATCCGCGGGCCGTTCTCGCTCTGGCATCACCGCCACCGCTTCGCGGCCTCGGGAGAAGGCACGATCGTCAGCGACGAGGTCCACTACGCGCCGCCGTTGGGCGCCCTCGGGGAGATCGCCGACCAGCTGATCGTGGCGCGTGACCTCGACCAGATCTTCGCCCATCGCCAGCAGGCCGTCGCCGAGATCCTCGAGGGGGCACACCCGTGACGACCTCGATCCTCTGGCTGCGGCGCGACCTGCGGGTACACGACCACCCGGCGCTGCAGTCTGCCCGTCAAGCCGACCGCATGATCCCGGTCTTCTGCTTCGACGACGCGCTCCTCAGCGGCCGCCATGCCTCCGGCCCGCGGACGCAATTCCTGCTCGAGTGCCTCGCCGAGGTCGATGACGCGCTGCGTGAACGGGGCAGCCGCCTGTTCGTCCGTCATGGCAGCCCGTCGCGGGAGATCGGCAATCTCGCCCGTGAGACGGGAGCCGAGACGGTGCACGTGAGCGCCGACGTCTCGCCCTTCGCCCGCCGCCGCGATGTGGCGGTCCAGCGCGCGCTGAAGGCGGAAGGCGTCGAGTTCGTCACCCATCCGGGGATGTTCGCGCTCGACGCGCTGGAGCCGGTGCGGACCGGGCAGGGCAAGCCGTACACGGTGTTCACGCCGTTCTACAAAGCTTGGCTCGGCCAGCCGCGGCGAGAGACCGTCGGACTGCCGCGGTCGCTGCCGCCGACCGGCCAGAAAGCGGCCGGCGGGTCGCTGCCCACGCTGAAGGCACTCGGCCTGGAGCAGGAGGTCTCGGATCCGGCGCCGGGTGGCGAGAGCGCCGGTCGCCAGGCGCTGGGGGCGTTCCTGGCCGGACCGGTCGACGACTACGCCGACGAGCACGACACGCTCACCGGACAGGCGGTGTCGCGCCTCTCGCCCTACCTGCACTTCGGCTGCATCTCCCCGCGTGAGATCGAGGATCGTCTCGGTCGCTCCGAGGGCGCTCAGGCGTTCCGCCGCCAGCTCTGCTGGCGCGACTTCTACGCGCACGTACTCGGCCACTTTCCCCAGAACGCCGCCCACGAGTTCCAGGAGCGCTATCGCGGGACGTTGAGCTGGAGTCACGCGGAGAAGCGCTTCGAGGCATGGTGCGAGGGCCAGACCGGGTATCCGGCGGTCGATGCCGGGATGCGGCAGCTGCGCCGCGAGGGCTGGCTGCACAACCGCGCCCGCCTGATCGTCGGCTCGTTCCTCACCAAGGATCTCGGCATCGACTGGCGCTGGGGGGAGCGCTGGTTCATGCGGATGCTGATCGACGGCGACGAAGCCTCCAACAACGGCAACTGGCAATGGATCGCGTCCGTCGGCGTCGACCCCGCGCCCGCCTTCCAGCGGATCTTCAACCCGGCTCGCCAGCTCGCGCGGTTCGATCCCGAGGGCGCCTACGTGCGGGAGTACGTGCCGGAGTTGCGCCGGGTCCCGAACGAACACCTGGCCGAGCCGTGGACGATGGACGAGGCGACACAGCAGCGTTGCGGCTGCCGGATCGGTGAGGACTACCCCGAGCCGATCGTCGACCACGCCGAGGCGCGACGGGAGGCGCTGGACCGCTACCGCGTCTGACCCGTCTGGCCCGCCGCCGGCCGCGCGGCGCCCGGTCGCCGGCGGTCACCACAATTACATCGAGAGCCTATATAGTTCTCCGATATGAGCACCGGAGAACTGACGACCGACACCGCGCGCGAGGCTCGGATCGAGCGCATCGCCG
>DATJTS010000150.1:0-13912 GCA_035503035.1 Solirubrobacteraceae bacterium | reverse complement strand
CCCGGTGGTCGAGACCGACGGGCTGCTGCTCGATCTCTCCGCACTCACCGGCGTGAGCGCGGTCGATGCCGGTCGCCGCCGCGCGCGAGCCCGGGCGGCGACGCGGATCCGCGACTTCTACGCGCCGCTCTGGAGCGAGGGATTGGCGCTCATCAACCAGGGCGACATCGACACCCAGCAGATCGCGGGGGCGGTGTCGACCGCCACCCACGGCTCCGGCACGCGGTTCACGAGCCTCTCGGGAGTCGTCCGGGCCGTCCGTCTGGTCACCGCCTCCGGCGAGATCCGGGAGATCGACGAGCGCGAGCCGGAGCTGCTGCGCGCGGCCCAGGTGTCGGTCGGGATGCTCGGCGTGATCACCGAGCTCGAACTCGAGGTCACGGCGGCCTACCGCCTCAAGCAGCAGGTCGATCTGTGGGCGTGGGACGAGGTGCTGGCCCGCTGGGACGAGCTGGTCTCGGAGCACCGTCACTTCGGCTTTTTCTGGCTGCCCACCGAGGAGTCCGGCGCGCTGTACAACATCGACGGGCACGGTGAGCCGACCGCCGACCGTTGCCACGTGAAGATCTACGACGAGGCGTCGCCGGAGGTACCCGACGACCCCACCCCGGGGCGGGTCGTCGATCGCTGCTACCGGGTCTACCCGATGGAGTACGACCCCAACTTTCACGAACTCGAGTACTTCGTCGCGCTGGACCGCGGGCCCGAGGCGCTGGCCGCGATGCGCGAGCTGATGCTCGCCAGCCTCCCCGACTCCGTCTACCCGCTGGAGGTCCGCACCGTCGGCCCCGACGATGCGTACCTGTCACCCAATTACCGGACCGCGACGACCGTCATCTCGGTGTCCGGTCGGCCCGGCACCGACTACTGGGACTACCTGCGCGACGTTGACCGGCTGCTCGGGCAGTTCGACGCGCGCGTCCACTGGGGGAAGCTGCATTTCCTGACACCCGCACAGCTCCACGCCCGGTACCCGGAGGTCGAGCGCTTCATCGAGATCCGGCGCGAGCTCGATCCCGGCGGGATGTTCCTCAACGACCATCTGCGGCCGCTGTTCGCCTGAGGCCGGCGCGCCGGTCAGGCCGGTCACGCCGGGAGACCCTGGTCAGGCCCGAACGACCCCGGTCAGGCCGGGACGACCCCGGTCGCCGCGGTCGTCGCGGAGGCGGTGCCGTCCGCGTTGGTCGCGGTGACCACCACCCGCAGCTTGCAGTGCGCGTCGGCGGTGGCGACCACGTGGGTGCTGCCCGTGGCGCCCGGGATCGTGGTCCAGCTCGACCCGCCGTCGCTCGAGCGCTGCCAGCGATAGCTGTAGCTGTTGGCGACGCCGTGCCAGCTGCCGAGGCTCACCGTGAGCGTCGAGGCACGCTTCGCGGTGCCGGAGAGCTTGGGTGCGGCACTGCTGGAGGGCGGACTCGAGGCGACGGTCGCGGAGGCAGCGCTGGATGCGGTCAGGTGGCCGTCAGGATCGGTGCCGGTGACCTGGTAGCGGACGCGATCGCCCTCGTCGGCCACCGCCAGCTTGTAGGTCGAGCCGGTCGCGCCGCTGATGTTGGTCCAGGTCGAGCCGTTGTTCGACGAGCGCTGCCACTGACCGGTCAGGGTCGTGCCGGCGCCACCCCAGGTGCCGTGGCCGCCGGTCAGCGTGTCGCCGCGTGCGGCCGTGCCGGAGATCGACGGCAGGACGGTGTTGGTGGGCGGAGAGGCAGTTACCGCAGCGGTGGCGGAGCTGTTGGCGGACGCGGCGCCGTAGGCGTTGGTGGCCGTGACCACGACCCGGACGTGGTTATTCTCGTCGGCCTGCGCGAGCGTGTAGCTCGACGAGGTCGCGCCGGAGATGGTGGTCCAGGTGCTTCCGTCCGCAGACCGCTGCCAGTGGTAGCTGTACGACAGCCCGGCACCGACCCAGGAGCCTGGAGTCGCGCTCAGCACGTTGCCACGCTGGGTGCCGCCGCTCACCGCGGGTGCCGCGGCGGACGCCGGGGCGCCGGACGCCACCGGCCCGGCGGCCGACGACTGTGCGGTCGCCGTGCCGTACGCGTTGGTCGCCGTGACCTGAACGCGGAGATCGTCGGCCAACTCGCCCCCGGGGACGGTGTAGGTGGAGGCGGTCGCGCCGGAGATGTTGCTCCAACTGGAGCCGTCGGTCGACACCTGCCACTGGTAGGTGTAGGTCAGGCCGGCCGGGCTCCACGATCCGACGGCCGCGGTCAGCTTCGCGCCCTGCTCGACCGTACCGGTGACACCCGGCGCTGCGGAGTTGGTCGGCGGGACCTCGGTGGCGGGACCCGTGGTGAGCGTGTAGTCATACCCGTAGATCGTGCCGACGGCATTGGTGGCCACCAGCCGGTAGTGATAGCTCGTGGCCGGCGTCAGGCCGGTGAGCGTCGCGGAGGCGGAGGTCGGCAGCGTGCCGGCGCCGACGTCGACCGGAGCGGTCTGTGACCCGTAGGCGGTGGTCGTGCCGTACTGCCAGTAGTACGTCGTGTCCAGTCCGTTGGGATACACACCGCCCGCCAGGGACGCGGTCAGTCCGCTGGTCGCCTTGACATAGGTGTCGTCCGTCCCCGAGCCGGTCGGCGGTCCACCGATGCCTGGGGCGCCGGTGGCGACATCGCCCGAGATCGAGCCCTCGCCGGTCGGGCCGTCATAGCCGTGGGTTGCGTTGCAGATATACGCGGCGTCGTGGGTGCAGGTGCCGGTCGAGCCCGAGATGGGGTCGTTGAGCAGCGCGCTGTCGGTGTACGCCCACTGCGGGGTCGCGCCGTTGACCCCCGTGACGGCCTCGTAGCCGGCGATCAGCGGCGCCGACAGGCTGGTGCCGCCCATCAGCAGCCACCCGCCCGCAGCCGAGTCATAGGTGTAGAGCCCCGAGCTGGGGTTGGCGTCGGCGGACACGTCGGAGTACGCGCGCCCGGGGCAGCCGGTGTCGGTCTGCCAGGACGGCTTGGTCTCGGTGCGCGCGCACCCGGAGCCGCCGCCCTCGCCGCCGGACAGCGACCACGCCGTCTCCGCGTAGCCGCGGGGGGTGGCCGAGGTCGTGGAGCTGGTGAGCGTGGTCCCCCCGGCTGCGGTGACCCCGGACATCGCCGCCGGCCAGGCTGCGATGTCGTACCCCATGTAGCCGCTGTCGCCCGCCGATGCGATCAGGTTGTCCCCGGTGAACGCCTCGCCCTCCGGGTAGGTGGAACCGCCTCCCCAGCTGGCCGAGATCTGGTTGGCGGACAGCGCGTGCGCCTCGTCGACGGCGGCGTCGAGGTCCGAAGTGCTGGTGCTGTTGGCCTCGACCAGGTCGATATGACAGTTCGGACACAGCGACGAGACCGCGTCGAGATCGAGCGACTCCTCCTCGCGCCAGCCCGCGTTCGCGGTGCTCGGCAGCGAGCTCGACGAACCGGTCTGGCCCACCTGCGTGAAGCAGCCGGTCGAGCACGCGGGCAGGCCCCAGTAGCTGCGGAAGTACGCCATGTCGGACGCGGCGGTCGGATCATCGCCCGCGTCGACGATCGCCACCGTGTCGGAGACGCCCTTGGCCTCCGAGAGATAGGTCAGGTCGTAGGCCTGCTGCATCCAGGCCGGGCTGTGTGCGGTCAGGGTGGCGGCGGAGCTGCTGGTGGCCGCGGCCGCGGCCAGCCTCGGGTTGATCGCACCTCGGTGCAGGGCGAGCCTGAATGTCGGGTTGCGCGAGACCGTGGGATGCGCGACCCGGAGGCTCCCCCGCATGACGATGACCGCCGCTTCACACGAGGCGTGCCCGGGACGCGCCGCGGGGCAGACGCTCCGAGACGTGACACGCGACGCGCGCAGGCCCGTGCCATCGGCGACCACGGTGTGGACCGCATGCGCGCTCGGCACCGCGGCGCCCGGCCGGGCAGCTGCCGTCGAGGTCGAGGTGAACATCGCGGAGGCAAGCAGCATGGTGAAGCACGCGCCCAGGCAGAGACGCGGGCGCAGGCGGAGCACTCGGGTTGCGGTCATAGCTCGGGTGTCGAACCAAATGAGGAACTTCCGGCACTGTTTTGGCTCTCGACTGGACGGTTGTGCGAGTCGCACCGACAGGAGCGGATCGTCCGGCGACGAACCTGGAAGCCGTGGGAGCCGGTCGACTGGAGGCGTTCTCAGACGGCGTGATCGCGGTCGCGATCACCCTGCTCGTGCTGCAGATCGCCGTGCCGACGCATCTGCACGACCACTCGCTCGCCCACGCGCTGCTGACGAACTGGTCGCACTACGCGGCCTACGTCGTGTCGTTCATGACGATCGGGATCATCTGGATCAACCACCACGCGATGATCAGCCGCCTGAGCCAGGTGGACCACACGATCCTGCTGCTCAACCTGTTCCTGTTGATGACGATCGCCGTGCTGCCGTTTGCGACCGACCTGATCGCCACCTACCTGCGTGAGCCGACCGGCCACTCCACCGCCGCGTGCATCTACGCGGGCTCCTTCCTGGTCATGAGCTGGGCGTTCGGAGCCCTCAACGCGCACATCCTGATGCGCAAGGAGCATCTGCTCGACAAGCGCATTCCGCTCCAGGAACGTCGCCAGATCCTCCGCGCCGCGGCCATCGGGACGATCCCCTACGTGGCGGCCGTGGGACTGGCGTTCGTCTCCGCCTACCTCACGCTCGGAATCTGTGCCGCGGTGGCGGTCTACTACGCGATGCCCGCCGCGAGCCGGCGGGCGTTCGCGAGTTGACAGACCCCAGCGGGCTACTCGCGGTCGCCCACCAGCAACTCGGGCTCGAGCACGTCCAGCCTCACCGGTTCGACCGCGGCGACCCGCCTGCGCCGCCAGGCCGCATACCCGAACCCGGCGATCATCGCCACGAGCACGGCGATCGGGCCGATCGTGGTGGGGAACTCGGCCGGGAAGAAGTTGCCGTAGATGCTCACCCCAAGCAGCGCGATCGAGACGACGGGGATGATGACGGTCCACAGCGCCCGTTGCAGCTGCTCGCGGCGCCCGAGCACGATCAGGGCGATGTCGGTGATCACGAACGAGACGACACCGCCGGCGGTGGCGCCGACCAGGCACACCAGGAAGCCGTCGATCGCGCCCCACATCAGCCGCGCGAACACGGCGCAGAAGAGCTCGATGACGAGGGTCACCGCCATCGCCGCCACCGGCGTACGGAGTGTCGGATGGATGCGGCCGAGCGCCTTGGGCAGCAGACCCACCCTGCTCTGATCGAACAGCATGCGGGACGCGGTGATGTTGATCGCGAGGTTGACGCCGATGCTGCCGTTGAGCACGAGCAGCGCCACGATCAGCACCAGGCCCTTGCCCGAGATGCTCTGGACGAGCACGAGCCCGGGCGCCGCGGAGGTGGCGAAGGTCCCCATCTTCAGCGGCCCCCAGGCGACCGATGCGGCGTAGGAGTACAGGAGGTAGAGCCCGATGACCGAGAACTGCGCGACGAGCAGGGCCTTGCGGATCGCGCTGCGGGCGGATCGGCTCTCCTCGCCGAGGAACACGACTGCGTCGGGACCGCCCAGCGCGGTCGACGCCACCGCCATGCCGACGATCACGCCGTGCCAGCCGTTCAGGGCCAGGTGCGGGCTGGTGAACACGGTGCCCGTGTTGTGGGCACCTGCGTGGATCACCAGCGCGATCGAGACACCGATCACCACCACCGCCTCGATTCCCGCGGTCACGATCCCGTAGGTGAGCGACGGGGTGATCCGCATGCAGGCGAGCGCGAACGGCGGGATCGTGGTCGCCACCACGACCGCGATCCAGATCCAGCCGGGAAGCGAGACGCCGAAATCACCTGCCAGCCAGGTGAACATCCCCGTGAGCACGAGTGCGTTGCCGGGGACCAGCAGCACGTAGTACAGGTAGTAGCCCATCGACCCCGCCGTTCCCCAGCGGTCGCCGAGCGTCGAGCGGATGAACGAGAAGATGCCGCCGGCGCTGTTGATGTAGCCCGAGAACTGGTACGGCGTGTTGATCCAGGTGAGCGCAATGGCCGCGCCGAGCAGGACGGTCAGCGGCAGCGCTCCACCGCCGTAGGCAGCTGCCGCCGCCAGGGCGACGGTCACCGACGCGAGCGGGCCGTTGCTGATGAGCCCCTCGCCGAGCACGTGCCGGAACGACACCGCGTCGTGCGCGAGCTCGCGCGCCGTTGCCTGCTGGGTTGCCATGCGATCTCCTCGCCTCGTGTCGTGCCGCAATCGGACTGACGAAACTGCGTCTCTCCCGCGGCAAGGCTAACTGATCGTCGGTAGATTCACAATCTATATTCGATACAGCGTGAAAATGACGTCTGAATCTGCCGAAACGACGGTTCGGTGCCTCGATCGGGGCCCCGCACCCGTCGGTGTCGCGCCAGCGCATAACGTTCCGCTCGTGCGGCCAGCGAACCGGACCACCCCATGGAGCTAGACGAGATCGACTCCGAGCTGGTGCGACGCCTGCACCAGGAGGGCCGTCTGAGCTACGAGGCGCTCGCCCAGGCGGTGGGCCTCTCCAGGACCGCAGTGCGGGCACGGCTGGACCGCCTGATGGAGAGTGGTGGTCTGCGGGTCGTGGGCGTTCTGCATCCGACGATCCTCGGCGTCACCGCACTCGCGCACCTGACGATCACCCACAGCGGCGACGGGGCGAGCATCACCGGGCCGATCGCCGAGCTCCAGGACGCGGTGTTCGTCTCGATCGTCGTGGGCCGCCCCGGGATCGTCGCCGAGCTTCAGTGCCGAGACCTCGAGACGCTCGATCGCGCGCTCACCGAGATCCGCGCGCTGGAGCCGGTCCGCCGCGTGGAGACCGCGATCTACACACGGGTGCTCAAGAACACATCGGCGCCGGTGGGGCGGCCGAGCTCACTCGAGTTCGACGCGATCGACGTGCAGGTGATCGGCCAACTGCAGCGCGACGGCCGCATCCCGTTCGCCGAGCTGGCCAAGCGCGTCGCCCTCTCCCCCAGCGCCGCCCGCACGCGCGTGCTCCGGCTGATCGAGGTGGGCCTCATCCAGATCACCGGGATCCTCAACCCGACCGTGTTCGGGATGACCGAGATGTGCGGATTCGACCTGACGCTCGACGGCCGGGACGACGACGCGGTGCTGCGTCAGATCGCCCGCATGGGGAGCGTCGATTACCTGGCGGCATCGATCGGCCGAGCCGACGCGGTGGGCACCCTGATCGCGCGCCAGCGCAGTGAGATCCGCTCGAGCCTGGAGTCGATCCGGGAACTGGCAGGCGTCACCGGCGTCGAGTCCTGGGTTCACGTCGACCTGGTCAAGGAGCGCTACGAGCGCCCGATCGAGTCCCTGTCAGTACGACGTTAGGTGGACGCTCCCCGCGTGACCAGGCGATCACGTTGTCGGCCGGCCGGGAGATGTATTCCGCCGCCGACTCGACCGACAGGTAGCCGATGTGAGGCGTCAGCACGACATCGTCGAGCTCTCCGAGGGCAAAGCCCGCGGCCGGCGGCTCCTCGGCGAGGACATCGAGACCCGCGCCCGACAGCTGCCCGCCGCGCAGCGCCTGCTCGACCGCGTCGGTGACGACGATCTCACCGCGCGAGACGTTGACGAGGTAGCCGCCGGCCGGCATCCGGGCGAGCGCCTGCGCGTCGATCAGCCCGCGGGTCTCGTCGGTGAGCGGCAGGTGGAGGCTCACCACATCCGAGCTCGCGAGCAGCTCCTCGAGCGACACGCGCGGCACCGAATCCGGCCACGCCGAGGGGGGCAGCTGAAGGTCGGTCGCGAGGATCCGCCCGAACAGCGGCGCCGCGAGCTCGGCGAAGCGCCGGCCGATGCGGCCCATGCCGACCACCCCGCACGTGAGCGTGCTCGGACGGCGCAGGCTGACCGGCTGGGTCGGCTCCCAGCGGCCGGCCCGCACCAGCCGGTCGTGCTGCGGGATCGCTCGCAGCAACGCGAGCACGAGCCCGAGGGCGTGCGCCGCGACCTCCTCGGTCGCGGCGCCGGGGACGTTGCAGACCCACAGGCCGCGGCTCAGGCACGCGTCGAGGTCGACCATGTCGACACCCGCGGAATGAGTCGCGATCACGCCCAGGCGTGGGAGCAACTCGAGCGTGGTCGCGTCGATGCGGTCGTAGCCGACCAGGAGCGCATCGGCGTCGGGATGCTCGCCGAGCTCAGCGAGCTCGGCGCACGCGACCTCGAATCCGGCCGCCTGCAGGCGCGAGACACCGGGACCCGGATCGAGGTCACCGAGATCGAGGTACACGGCGAGTGCTCGTGACTTGCGATTCGTTTCTCTCGCAGATACTCTGTCGCTCATTCGAGCATTGTTGTTGAGTTCCTTAGGCAAATCAATGGTCGATATCGCAAATGAGGGATGGTATGACCGCTGTAGCTCACGCGAAGGACACAGCCCGATCCTGGATCGAGGATCACCGCGACGAGATGCTCGACTGGCACCGGACGATCTGGGAGCTGGCCGAGCCGGCGTGGCGTGAGTACCGGTCGGCCGCGTGGTACGTGGAAAAGCTCCGCGCCGAGGGCTTCACGGTGGAGGAGGGCAGCGGCGGGATGCCGACCGCGTTCAGCGCGACCTGGACCAACGGGGAGGGGCCGACGTTGCTCGCATACGGCGAGTACGACGCGGTCCCCGGCAACTGCCAGGCGGCGGACACCGTGCAGCGGCCCCGCGACGGGCTGAGCCGCTTCGCCGCCGGCCATACCGATCCCCACTCGGGACTGGGGATGGCGACGCTCACCGGCGTCCTCGCGACCCAGCACGCGATGCGGGAGCACGGGATCGGCGGCCGCATCCGGTACATGGGCGAGCCCGCCGAGAAGGTGCAGGGGTCCAAGGTGGTCCACGGCCTGCGCGGCTACTACGACGACGCCGACGCGATCATCAGCTTCCACCCGTTCTACATGCTGCCGCTGTGCAACACGGTGCGGTGGGACACGCATTGCGGCGCGTACTACAGCCGGATCTACACCTTCCTGCATGGCGGCGACGCCTCCACCGCACCGCGGGCGGGCGCGGACGCAGCGCCGACCCCGATCCCGGCCGCCCACGCGAGCGCCGGGGGCTCAGGGGCCGACGAGGCACTCGCGACGATGCAGACGCTCGCGCGATCCGGTCAGGCGCAGATGGCTCCCTTCCACGGCAACTGGTCGCTGAGCTCGGCGATTCTCACCGCCGGTCAGGCGACCGCGGACAACCTGCCCGCCGGGCTGGCGCAGATCCAGTACTCGTGGCGATGCCCGACGCTCGAGATGGCCGACGGCGTCCTTGCCGTGCTCGAGCGGTGCGCGGCGGGCGCGGCGGAGGCGACCGGCTGCCGTATCTCCGGGCGCTGGGTCGCGCGCAACCGCGCGGGGATCGCCAACCACGCACTTGCTCAGGTTCTGTGGGACAACCTTGCCGAGGTGGGGGCACCGTCGTTCGGGCCTGAGGCGGTCGCGGTCGCCAACCGGATGCGCGCAAGCCTCGGCCTGGCGGAGGTGGAGCGGCCGTTCCTGGATGAGTGCGAGCGCCTGGTGGCGCCGCGTGAGGCCGAGCGGCTGCTGCGCGAGCAACTGCCGCCGTGGCAGCGCAACTTCACCTCCGACGACTACACCGAGATGACCCACTACGCGCCCACGGTGCGGTTCTACATCGCGCGGCCGACGCTCGCGCCCGACCCGGCGCTGGCGGAGTACCCAGGTTGGGTGATGAACGCGCTCGGCGGCATCGACGAGACGATCGAGCCGATGATCCTCACCGCGAGCCGCACCGTCGCGGGGACGTTGCTCGACCTGTTGCAGTCGCCGGACGCGCTCTCCGCCGCGCGCGCCGAGTTCGACCACCGCCGCGCCTCGGAACCCGGCCCGCTGCTCCCGGACGACTTCACCGCGCCGGTGTCCTTCCGCTGGCCTGAGTACGTGGAGACCGCACGCGGACGCGAGTGGTGGATCCCCGACTCAGCTGAATTCTGAGACCGGCCCCCCGGGCCGGCACGCCCACGTCAACCCGAGGTCCATGAGATGAATCACGAACCGATCCTGTTTCGAGGCGGCCCGATCCGCACCATGAACGGCGCCATCCGGCCGGAGGCGGTGCTGGTTGCCGACGGCCGGATCTCGGCGGTCGGCGAGGAGCGCGACTGCCTCCAGGCCGCGCGGCGCTCTCCTCGGATCGTCGAGCTCGACGGGCGCTGTCTGATGCCGGGCTTCGTCGACGCGCACATGCACATGCTTCTGCACGGCTCGCGCCTGGACTGGGTCGACCTCTCGGGCGCCCGCTCGATCGAGACGCTGGTCACGCTTCTCGCCGACTACGGTGCCGCCCACCCCGACGCCGAGGCGATCCGCGGCTACGGATATGACCAGACGCTGCTGGCCGAGCAGCGCCACCCTGCCGCGGCCGATCTCGACCGCGTCGCCCGCGCCCGCCAGGTACAGATCCAGCACATCAGCGGCCACGGGTATGTCGTCAACTCCAAGGTCCTCGCCGACCACGGGATCACCCGGGACACGCCGACGCCGCTCGGCGGCCGGCTCGACCACGACGCAACCGGCGACCCGACCGGTCTCGTGTTCGACGCCGCGTGTGATCTGCTCACCGGACCGTCGGGGGTCAAGGTCCGCAACCACGGACCCAACTTCCACCTGCCGATCAGCGTCGAGGAGCACCGTCGGCTGCTGCACCTCTCCCAGGAGTCGTTCCTGCAGGCGGGCGTCACCTCGGTCTGCGATGCACAGGTCACCGACCTGGAGATGACAGGCTACGTCGCGGCCCGCGACGCGGGAGAGCTGCTGCTCAAGGCACAGGTGCTGATGCTCTCCAGCCACATGGACCACCTGCGCGCCGCCGGAATCGTCGGTGCGCTCGGCGACGATCACCTGGGGATCGCGGGGGTCAAGTTCTACGCCGACGGCTCAGTGCTGGCACGCACCGCGTGTCTGGGCGACTGCTGCGGCGGTCACCGCGGCGATCACCGCGACGGCTACCTGTACCACGAGCCCGAGGAGCTCGGCGATCTGCTGGCGAGCGCGCACGAGCTCGGCTTCAGCACCGCGACCCACGCACAGGGGACGTACCCGATCGAACTCGTGCTCGAGGCCGTGGGGCGCGCCCGCGCCAGGCGGCCGCGCCCCGACGTCCTGCATCGCATCGAGCACTGCGGCTTCCCGACCGACGAGCAGGTCGCGCGCATGCGCACGCTCGGCATCGTGCCCGTCCCCCAGCCGCTGCAGGTCCACGAACGCGCCGACGCGCTCATCGCCGAGTACGGCCCCGCAGGCGGCCGGTTCTATCCCTACGGTGCCTTCGCAGAGGCCGAGATCGGCGTGATCGTCAGCTCCGACGCCCCCGTGACCGACCCGGCGCCGTTGCACTCGGCGTGGGCCGCAATCACGCGCGAGACGAGCTCCGGCCAGGTCGCCGGCGGCACCGAGCTCGCCGTGACTCGCGAGCAGGCGCTCGCCGGGATCACGCGGACGCCGGCTCGGCTGCTGCGCCGCAGCGGCGACGGCCGCATCGAGGAGGGGACTGCCGCCGATCTCGTGCTGCTCGATGGCGATCCGTTCGAGGGCGCGATCGAGGCTCTGCCCTCGATCGCGGCGACCGAGACCTGGGTCGACGGGCGGCCGGTCTGGCGCCGCGGCGAGGGCGTCCTGGCCGCGACCGAGGACCGCGTGCCGGCCGGAGCCGCGGCATGACCGCACCGCTGACCGGCGGCGCGGCGGTCGTGTCCGCGCTGGAGCGTAACGGGGTCGCGACCGTGTTCGGCATCCCCGGCAGCCACAACCTGGAGATCTACCGGCACCTGGCGGAGTCGTCGATCGAGCATGTGCCGGTCCGCCACGAGCAGGGCGGCGGGTACGCGGCCGACGGCTACGCCCGCGCCGGCGGGCAGCCCGGCGTGGTGATCACCACCACCGGTCCCGGCCTCACCAACACGTGCACCCCGGCGGCGACCGCCTACGCGGACTCGATCCCGATCCTGCTCATCTCGCCGGGGGTGCCGCAGGGCATCGAGCGCGCCGATGTCGGTTGGCTGCACGAGATGAAGGACCAGCACGCCCACCTCGACACGCTGGTGCAGCGGAGCGTCCGGGTCACGAGCGCGGAGGAGGCGGCGAGGACGATCGACGACACGTTCGCGGCGTGGAGGGTGTCGCGACGCCGGCCGGTGCACCTCGAGGTGCCACTGGATGTGCTCGACGGGCCGTGGTCGCCCGAGGACGGGTCGGATGTGCCCGATCTCGCTCCCCGCGCGCTCCCCTCGCTCCCCGGTGACCAGGTCGCGCAGATCTCGGCGACGCTCGCCGGCGCACGGCGGCCGGCGCTGGTCGCCGGTGGCGGAGCACGCGAGGCCGCCGATGCCGTCCGGGCGTTCGCCGAGCAACTGCAGACGCCGGTGGTCACCACCGCCAACGGCAAGGGCGTGCTGCCGGAGTCCCATCCACTCTCCCTCGGCGCCTCGATCCGCCTGCGCTGCGTGCAGCGCTTCCTGGACCGGGCCGATGTCCTGGTCGTGGTCGGCTCTGAGCTCGGCGACTCGGACCTCTGGGGCGGCACGCTGCAGCCCGGGGGCACGGTGATCCGGATCGACCTGGACGCCGGGCAGCTGCAGAAGAACCTCCCTGCGTCGCTCACGCTGCAGGCCGACGCCGGCCAGGCGCTCACCGCGATCCTCGCGGACGTCGCCGCGGCGGGGCGGGAGGACCGCCACGCGCAGATCGCCGAGCTCCGTCGGGAGGCCGATGCGGAAGCGATGCAGGACGGCGCTCGCTACCGCGCCATCCAGGACGCGCTGCGCTCCTCGCTGCCCGCCGACGCGATCGTCGCCGGCGACAGCGCCCAGGTCTCCTACTTCGGCACCGTCCATTTCTGGCCGATGGACGCCCCCGGCCGTTTCCTCTACCCAGCCGGCTTCGCCACGCTCGGCTACGGACTTCCGGCGGCGATCGGCGCCAAGCTGGCCGACCGGACGGCCACCGTCGCCACGGTCGTCGGCGACGGCGGCTTCCTGTTCACCGCTCAGGAACTCGCCACCGCCGCCGAGCTCGGCCTGTGCCTGCCGATCGTGGTCGTCGACAACGGCGGATTTGCCGAGATCCGCGAGGAGATGCAGTCACGCGGCATCGCACCGCTCGGGGTCGACCGCCGCTCACCGGACTTCGCCAAGCTTGCCGAGGCGCTGGGCGGCCGTGGGGTTCACGCCGGTGGCGTGGAGGAGCTGCCGAGACTGGTGCGGGAGAGCCTCGAGCATCCGCTCCCGACGGTGATCGCGCTGACCATCTGAGACTCGCAGCGGCCCGACGCGGAGCCCGTCGTCGCGGGCGAGCGCGACCAGCGACAGCAGCTCTGCCGCGGAGACCGGGCCCTCCTCGCCGATGACGGCGATCTCGCCCGGGCGCAGCGTCACCACGCCGCGCCCGCTCGGGAGCTGGGTCGGTGCCACGGGCTGACCTCCGGCGGACCGCGCGAGCAGGTACTGGCCGAGCGACATGCCACCGCGCGGGACCAGGAACAGGCGTCCGCCGAGCACCTGGCGCAGGTCGCTGAGGTCGTCGCTGGTCCCCAGCCACCGGGTCGTACCCGAGCTCTTGAGCGCGGGGACGAGGTCGTCGCCGGCGGCATGGATGCCGGCGATCATCGCCGTCGACGGGCGATACGTGACGCTGAAGGTGAGGTGAACTCCGTGGCGTGCGAGCAGGCGGGCGTCGGCCACCTCGCGGCCCGCGGGGGCGGCCACGACCAGCTCGAGGCGGTCGGTCGCCGCGGGCACGGCGGTGAGCGGATGGACGTGCAGCACCCGCGAGGCGACCGAGAACGCGTCGGCGGTCGTCACCGTCCACAGCAGCCCGGCCGAGCAGGCGAGCGGCGTGGCGGTGCGTCGGACGCCGATCAGCCAACGCGGCAGCGGATTCACGCGCGCCACCGCGGCCATCACGACCGCGGCCGCGTCCGCGCGTGGCTCGGCGTCCTCGCGC
>DATJTS010000149.1:0-47342 GCA_035503035.1 Solirubrobacteraceae bacterium | reverse complement strand
CGACTGATCCGCTCCGACCCCGACGGCGTGCGTGCCGCGCTGCAACGCCGGGGCCCGGCCGCCGCCGAGCAGATCGATCACCTGCTCGAGCTCGATCAACGGTGGCGGGAGCTGACCACCGAGCTGGAGACGCTCCGCGCGGAGCAGAACCAGGCCAGCAAGTCGCTGCGGGGGGCGCCGACGCCCGAGCAGCGCGAGCACCTCGCCGAGCTTGCTCGCCGCGGGCGGGCGACGAGCGATGCCGAGTCCGCGGTGAAGGCCGAGCGCGACCAGGCGCTGCTCGGACTGCCCAACCTGCCCACCGCCGACGCGCCGGCGCAGGACACCGTCCTGCGCGAGGTCGGCGAGGCGACCAAGACCGGCCGTGATCACCTCGAGCTGGCCGGCTGGCGGATCGACATGGAACGCGGCGCGCGGCTCTCGGGCTCGCGGTTCGCCTACCTGCTGGGGGACCTTGCGCTGCTCGAGCTCGCGCTCGTACGCTACGCGATGACAAAGGTCGCCGGCGAGGGCCTGACGCCGGTGATCCCACCGGTGCTCGTCCGCGAGGAGGCGCTGTACGGGACGGGCATGCTGCCCGACACCGAGCAGCAGATCTACTCGGTGCCGGACGACGACCTCTACCTGGTCGGCACCTCCGAGGTGGCGCTCGCCTCACTGCACCGCGACGAGATCATCCCGGCCGAGCAGCTGCCGCTGCGCTACGCGGGCTTCTCCAGCTGCTTTCGCCGCGAGGCCGGCGCGGCCGGCAAGGACACGCGCGGCATCTTCCGCGTGCACCAGTTCGACAAGGTCGAGATGTTCAGCTTCGTCGAGCCCGACCTGGCCGACGACGAGCACCAGCGGATCCTGGCGATCGAGGAGTCGATCATGGGCGATCTGGAGATCCCCTACCGGGTGGTCGCGATCGCGGTCGACGACCTCGGCGCCTCCGCGGCGATGAAGTACGACCTGGAGGCGTGGCTGCCCGGCCAGGAGCGCTACCGGGAGTTGACGTCGTGTTCGAACACGACCGACTTCCAGGCCCGTCGCCTGGACATCCGCTACCGACCGCAGGACGGCAGACCGGCGCACCTGGCGACGCTCAACGGCACCGCGGTGGCGGTGGGACGCACGATCGTCGCCCTGCTCGAGAATGGGCAGCAGGACGACGGGTCGGTCCGGATGCCGGCAGCGCTCGTCGACGCGGGAGCGCCGGAGGTGCTGCCGCCGGCCGGCGAATCGCGCGTGGGTTAGCGACGGCGGCGGCGGAGCGCGGTCACGGAGCCCAGGCGGGGCTCGTCGACGCGCTCGCCGGGAATCGCCCGCAGCGAGGGCCCGCGACCGGTATCGAGCACGATCAGCGCCGCGCGCGGAGGCCCGCAGGTCGCGATCCGGGCGCGCATACGCACGCCGAACGTGTTCCAGGGGCGGATGAAGGCCCGGCCGTCAGGCCCGTCGCCGCTGGCCGCCTCGGCGATTGCCGCCGCCAGTCCGCCGCGTGATTCGCCCTCGGCGTCGGCGGGGACGAGCAGCTCGGATACCGGGCGGTCGACGGCGTCCTCCTCCGCAAGCCCGAGCAGGGTCTGCGCCTCGCGTGACATCGCCTGCACGAGCAGGCGCGAATCGACGACGAGAAACGCGTCGCGCGGATCGGGAACCGCGTCCTCGCGGGTCTCCAGCAGCAGGCCGAGGCCGCACCGCGTGCAGACGCGAGCGGTCGGGGGCGGCGCCGCGCCGCCCGGCGACGGTGCCGCGCAGTGGCCGCAAAACCACCGGAAGGACTCGGGAGTGTCCCGTCCCCCCGAGACGAGTGTGAGAGCGCTTCGCTGATTCATGAGTCCTTTGTCATCCTGACGTACTCATCCCTTTGAACACCCACTGTTCGGCGCAGGATCTTACGGGAGCATCGACGACAGCGCAACAGCCTTTAACCGGTTCATCACCGCGCGGACGTTCGTTTGGCTCGTTCCGGCGTATCAACCGATCGAACCAAAAAGTTTGGACCGGTTTCAGGAGTTTAGAAAGACCCGCTTCGGGGTCCGGGTCAACGGAGAGGGGGGGATTCGAACCCCCGGACGAGGTATAGCCCCGTCACGCGATTTCCAGTCGCGCCCGTTCAGCCGCTCCGGCACCTCTCCGGGCCGACCGAGGGTAGCGTGGTCGGGGTTGGCTCGTCCCTCAGATCTGCCAGCCGCCGTCACGCAAAAGCGGGACCCGCGTTCCGTCGTGCTCCACGCCGGTCACCGTAACCGCGTCGGACCCGATCATGAAGTCGACGTGGATCTGGGACGTGTTCACCCGCGGCCGGTCGGCGTCGTCGTCGATGCCGGACTGATAGCCGCCGCCGAGCGCGATGTGGCTGGCCGCGTTCTCGTCGAGCAGCGTGTCGTAGAAGACGGTTCCCAGCGGGCCGATGCGCCCCTCGCGATCGACGAGCGCCAGCTCGCCGAGCCGGGAGGCTCCCTCGTCGCGCGCGATGAGCCCGTGCACCACCTCGGCGCCCTCGTCGGCGTCAACCGAAACCGCGCGTCCGCCCTCGAAGGTGACGCGCAGCCCCGAGACGGTCGTACCGGAGGTGAACAGCGGCTTGGTCGCGGTGACATTGCCGTCGACGCGCTCGGGATCGGGCGTCGTGAACACCTCTTCGCTGGGCAGGTTGGCGTGATGGATGATGCCGTCGACAGTCTCCATGCTGGCGGCGATCCAGTGGCTGGAGGGCAGCAACCCGACGCGCAGATCGGTCCCCGGACCCTCGAGGTGGATCGCATCGAAACGGCGGCCGGTGAGCGCGGCGGCGACGCGCGTGAGCTCATCGAACCGCCGCTTCCAGGCGGCGCTCGGGTCCGGCTCGTCGAGCCGGCAGACATGCGCGATCTCCGCCCACAGCCGGTCCAGTGCGGCGGCCGGCTCCAGTCGCGGGTGCACGAGCATCGCCCACTCGCGGGTCGGCGCGGGCACGATCGCCCAGTTCGTGGTCCGGTCGTTGACGACCGTCATCGACTCGGGGACGCGCGGCATCATGTCGAGTCCGATCAGCTTCGGATCGACGTCGTCCAGCGCATGCGGGGCCGCCGGCCCCGACAGCGTGATCCGCGCGGCATGAGCATCGCCGAGCGCCAGCGTCCGCTGGCCGATCCAGGGCGGCACGTAGCCCAGCGACTCGGGGTCGGCGTGTCGCAGCCGGGCGCGCTTGAGGTACACGTCGAACACGCTGAGGTCGACGAACTTCGCCCCGGCGCGGTACGCGGCCTCCGCGATCGCCCGGGTGAGCTCCTCCTTGCCGGGCTCGGAGGCGATCGAGACGATCTGGCCGGGCTGGATGTTGGCGCCGAGCCCGACGGCGAGCTCGGCGAGGGCGTGTGTCTGTGCGTCGTAGTCGGTCGTCATCGGCTGCGCTCCGGGTCTTTCGTGAAGTCGATCGTCTCTCTGCATGCCCATGCTCGCCGATCGACAATCGCGGCGGTACGCTGCCGCAGCGGCAACTCGCGGCTGCGACCGAGACCACGCGAAATCGGGAGAGAGACATGCGCGAAGGGTTGATGATGGACGACTTCCCGTTGACGGTGAGCTATGTCGCCGAACGCGCCGAGACGTTCTACCCGGGCCGCGAGGTCGTCTTCCGCCGGCCGGACGGGACGGTCGGGCGCACGACGTTCGGCGACTGCGCCCACCGCGCCCGGTGCCTGGCGTCTGCCCTCGCCGAGCTCGGGATCGGTCCCGGTGATCCGGTGGCGACGATCATGTGGAATCAGCCGGAGCACCTCGAGGCGTACTTCGCGCTGCCCTCGATGGGCGCGGTGCTGCACACGCTCAACCCGCGCCTGCATCCCGATGAGCTCAGTTTCATCGTGGGCGACGCGGAGGACCGCGCGCTGATCGTCGACGAGTCGTTGCTCGACGTGTACCGAGCGATTGCCGATGCGCACACGTTTGAGAGCGTGATCGTCGTGCGCCGCTCGGATGACTCGCTGCCCGAGGGACTGCTGGACTACGAGGCGCTCATCGCCGGAGCGGAGCCGATGTGCTGGCCGCAGGCGCAGGAGCGCGCGGCGGCCGCGATCTGTTACACGTCGGGCACCACGGGGCGGCCGAAGGGCGTCGTCTATTCGAACCGCTCGCTCGTCCTGCATTCGCTGGTCGTCGCGTTGCCCGACGCCAAGGGACTGTCCTCGCGCGATGTGGTGCTGCCGGTCGTGCCGATGTTCCACGCCAACGCGTGGGGGCTGGTCTACACCGCCGCGCTGATCGGTTCAGGGTTGGTGCTTCCCGGTCCGCGGCTCGACGGCGAGTCGCTGCTCGAACTGCTCGCCGGTGAGCGGGTGACGGTGACCGCCGGGGTCCCGACGGTGTGGATGGCGATCCTCGACGCGCTGGGCCGGGAGCCCGATCGCTGGGACCTCTCCCAGCTCGGCGCCCTGCTCGTGGGCGGCTCGGCCGCGCCTCCGAGCATGATCGAGGCGTTCGACCGCCACGGCCTCACCGTCGTGCACGCCTGGGGGCTGACCGAGACCTCCCCGGTGGGGAGCGTCTCGCGGCTGCCGCGGGAGCTCGACGACGCGCCCGCCGCGGAGCGCTATGCCGATCGCGCGCGCCAGGGTGTGGCGCTGCCGCTCGTCCAGATCCGCGGGCGAGGGGACGACGGGGAGCTCATCCCGTGGGATGACTCGGCGATGGGCGAGCTCGAGGTGCGGGGTCCATGGGTGGCGCGCGGCTACCTGGGGGGCGCGGGCGCGGACCGCTTCACCGACGATGGGTGGTTCATGACCGGCGACATCGTCACCATCGACGAACGGGGCTCGATCCGGATCTGCGACCGCTCCAAGGACCTCGTGAAGTCCGGTGGCGAATGGATCTCCTCGGTCGATCTGGAGAACCGGTTGATGGCGCACCCCGACGTCGCCGAGGCCGCGGTGATCGCGATCCCCGACGATCGCTGGGGCGAGCGCCCGCTCGCCGCGATCGTGCTCCGCGACGGCGCGGCGGAGGACGCCCCTGCGCTCCGGGAGCACCTCGCGAGCGACTACGCCAAGTGGCAGCTACCCGACCGCTTCGAGTTCATCGACGAGATCCCGCGCACGGCGACCGGCAAGTTCAAGAAGACCACGTTGCGGGAGATGTTCACCGCCTGACCACGCGGCTCAGTTGGCGGTGAGCTCCTCGATCATCGGCAGCACCGGCGTGGATGGTGCCGTCACCGTCTTCACCGTGCGCACGCCGGTCCCGCTCAGCAGTCGGATGCGAACCGCCCTGGCCCGGGTGGCGGGGATGTGGACCAGGTCGACCGAGCGCTCGCTGCGCGAGGCAACCGTCGCGACCGTGCGCCAGCGGCCACCGGCATCCAGCTCGACGGCGTAGCGACGCGCGCGCAGCGTGTAGACCGGCCCCGGCTTGGGGTGGACGTTCTGCGTGACCACCGCCGGCCACATCCGGCCCCAGCGCACCGTGACCTCGGTGATCGGGCGAGCGGCGTCGCCGGTCGGGGCGCTCAGCGTCGCCGGCACCGCGGCGGGCTGCCAGTCGGTCGCGGAGCTCCCGTCGACCGCCGCCAGCGGGGGCGCTCCCGGAGCGGAGCTCGAGGCGCTCGCCGCGTGGCAGCGCAGCGCGTCGCTGCCGGCCGGCCGCTGCGAAGGCAGGGTTGCGATCGTCAGCGGCATGCCGGTGCGCGCGGTCCGGCGCCCGGCCGGCGTCGTCACCGGCAGCGGAGCGCCGTGCCGCAGGGTCACCGTCGCGTGGCTTCGATGGATCGAGAGCGTGAAGGTGCGACCGTGCCACCGCAGGTCGCGCAGCGTGACCGAGGTGATCGGGCCCGACAGGCCAGGCGCCAGGTGGAGCGCCGAGCCGTCCCAGCGCATCCCCGAGTAGCCGTAGAGGAACTCCTGAAGGAACCCGCCGATGCCGGTCATGAACGTGAACGCACCGCCGGTGCGGGTCTCCGAGAACTGATGAAAGACGTCGCGGATGTACGGCTGGTAGCTGCGCTCGGTGTAGACGAACGCCTGGCAGCTGCGCGGCGACAGCTGCGCGGACTCGATCACGCTGAGCGCGTCGTCCATCGAGGGACCGCCCGGATCGGTGCGTGGCACGTAGTAGGCGAGGTCGTCGCGCTCGACGGCGACCGAGGAGCGGAAGCCCCACGGATAGGCCAGGAGCGTCACGTCGGCCTGCTTGACGAGCTGCCCGCGGTAACCGGCGAACTCTGGGTTGACCCCGGCCTTGACCGGGACCATGCGCTCGAGGCCGGCCGCGATCTGCGCCCACGCGGGCGGTGGGGTGTGGCCGGTGCGACGCCCGGCGGCGATCGCGTCGCGCAGCGTGGTCGCTGCGGCGACCTGCGTGTAGGCCTCGTCGGAGACATCCGGGTTCTCCTCGTCGGGGCCGGTCACGTGGCGGATCACGTACCCCCCGACGACCCGCGTCGCGCGGGAGGCCCAGAACTCAGCCGCGCCGGAGATGACCGGCCAGCCGTCGTGCTGCAACCAGCCGCGGTCCCCGGTCGCCAGGTAGTACTGCCATTGGGCGAGCGCGATGTCGGCCGTGATGTGCTGCTCATAGAGCCCTTCGCTGTTGGCCGAGGCGGGGGGCGGGATCTGCTCGGTGCCGTTCAGCGCGCTCTCCCAGGGGAAGCGGGCTCCACTGAAGCCCGTTGCCCGCGCGTGGGCACGGGCCTCGGCGAGCCGGTTGAAGCGGTAGGCCTCCATCGCGCCGGCGAGCGCCGGGTGCTGGGCGAGCAGCGAGGGGAACATCCAGGTCTCGGCGTCCCAGAAGATGTGGCCGTCGTAGCCGTTGGAGGAGAGGCCCGCCGGGGAGATCGACCAGTCCTGGTCAGAGCGCGCGCTCGACCACAGGTAGAACTCCGACGCGTTGATGTCGGTGGCGAGCGTGCGATCGCCGGTGACGTCGATCCGTCCGCGCCACATCGCGGCCCAGGCCGCGCGGTTGCCCGCGATGAGCGCGTTCCAGCCGGTGAGCGCGGCGTCCGAGGCGATCGCGGCGGCGGTGGTCACGGTCGCCGGCGGTGGCTGGGACGGGATCGACGCGAGGACGCCGACGTACTTCGTCAGCGTGTAGGTGTGTCCGCTCTGGACCGGGAAGCTGACCCGTTGGCCGATGCTCTGCGCGGTGCGGACGTCCGCCGCCGTGCTCGGCGCGGTGATCGACGGGCCCGGCACGAGCACGCTGGAGAGCTCGGCCTGGATCCCGGTCCCGACCGCCTCGACGGTGAGGTTCTGCTGGCGCCCAGGCAGGTCCCAGTCGCGGCTCACCTCCCGGGTGAGCACCGGGATCCCCTTGGCGACGTCGGTATCGGCGGTACCGTCGATCGCGTCGGTGACCGTCGCGGTCCCCGACCATCGCGGCGTGAACGACAGCCGCACGAGCCCCACGTTCTCCTGCGCGCGGTCGGTGAGCACCTGGTAGCGCACGGCGGTGACGCGCCCGCCGGGGGCCGTCCAGCGCGCCCGGGTGGTGATCGTTCCCGTCCGCAGATCCAGCGACTGGCGGTAGCCGGCGACCGCATGGCCCCGTCCGGTGAACGAGCGGCCGGCGACCGACAGCGACAGCGTCGACCAGGTGGGGAGGTTCGCGCGTTGCTGAACTCGCTCGGGGGCGGTGGCGTGGCTGGGGTGCGCGTAGAACCCGGCGAGCTCGGAGTCGGCGGGGACCGTGCCGCCGGCGTAGCCCTGGCCCGCCGCCGGGACGCGGACGCCGAGGAGCCCGTTGCCGGTGAACGTCGGGGCGTAGTGGGCGGCGGCCGTCGGACTGCGTGCGGTGAGCTCGAACGCGCCGCCGTTGCCGGGCATCCCTGTTGCCGCAAGCGCGGCGGGCGCGGTGGCGGCCGTCAGCGCAGCGAGGGTCCCGGCAGCGAGTGCGGCGCGCACGGCCCTCGTCTAGGCGTCCTCTGAGTCCGGCGTGGTGTCGGCGCCGGAGGCGCTGGGGCCGCTGGTCGGCGTGAGCGCACCCTGCTGTTCGGCGAGCGCCCGGGCTGCATCGTCGGTGACCGGGGTGTGGCGCTCCTCGTGCTCGCCGACCTCGGGCGTGAACTCCATCACGATCTCCGAGAAGCGGACCTCGGGATCGGAGATGCCCTGCTCGGCCAGCAGCGCGACGATGCCGGGGTCCGGGTACTCCTGCACGGATGCGAGCTCGATGATCGCCATGGTCACGACCGTGAGCGAACCCAGGAGCACGACGAACGCGATCCCGGTCAGGAGCCAGTCGTGCGAGAGCGCGGTGAAAATGACAAATGCCACGCCGATGACGACCGCGACCAGGCCGAGGCCGATCGCCTTCACCGTCGTCATCCGCCGCATCTGCGAGGTGTGCGGACGGTCTCCCTGGCTGGGGCGGGGACGGTCGGCGGGAACGCTCACCCTGTCGGCGCCGATGACGTCACGCAGCGCGACGGTCAGGCGGTGGTTCGCATCCGCGGTCAGCGTCGGAAGGTTGACCTCAACCGTCCGCTCCTCCAATTCTGCTGCCATCCGGCGCCTTTCACTCGTTGTCGCCCCGCACCAGTGGCGGGTTCGACACAGGCTCTCATACCCGTGATCGGGGATGTTCCGTCGCTTGTGGGAGGATCGTCTACAGCGCGGCGAGCCGCGCAGCGGCTTCGGCGATCACCTGTGGGCGCTTGCAGAACGCAAAGCGCACGAGCGTGGGCGCGATCCCCTTGTCGTCGTAGAACGTCGCCGTCGGGATCGCCACCACCCCCGCGCGCTCCGGTAGCTCGCGGCAGAACGTGACCGCGTCGTCGCCGACGTCGGCGTTCACGAAGTAGGTGCCCTGCGGAACGATCGGGTGCAGGCCGGCGGCGCTCAGACCCTCGCAGAGCTGATCGCGGGCGCGTTTGAGCTCTGCGGCGAGGCCGTCGAGCACCTCACGGGGGAGCGCGAGCGCGGCCGCGGCGCCGTGCTGGAGCGGTGTGCCCCCGCTGAAGGTGAGGAACTGCTTGGCCATCCGCGTGGCGGCGACGAGCTCGGTGGGGCCCGACGCCCAGCCGATCTTCCAGCCGGTGAACGAGAACGACTTGCCGACGCTCGAGATGGTGAGCGTCCGCTCGGCCATCCCCGGCAGGGTGGCCGGTGGCACGTGCTCGCCGTCGAAGACGAGGTGCTCGTAGACCTCGTCGGAGACGCAGACGAGGTCGTGCTCGATACACGCCTGGGCCACGAGCGAGAGCTCCTCACGGTCGAGCACGCGGCCGGTCGGGTTGTGCGGGGAATTGAGCAGCAGCAGCCGCGCGCGGCCCGCGCCGCCGGTGATCGCCTCGTGGAGAGCGTCCTCGGTGAGGCGGAAGTCCGGCGGCCTGAGCGGCACGGTACGTCGCGTGGCTCCGGCGAACGTGATCGTCGCCGCGTAGGAGTCGTACAGCGGCTCGAGCACGACCACCTCGTCGCCCGGGTCGCACAGGCCGAGTACCGCCGCGGCGATCGCCTCCGTGGCGCCGAAGGTGACGATCAGATCCTCGGGATCCAGGCCGTAGCAGGCGCGCTGGTGGGCGAAGATCGCCTCGCGGAGCGCCGGGACGCCCGGCAGCGGTGCGTACTGGTTGTCGTGGCCGGAACGCAGCGCCGTGACGACCGCGTCAACCGCCTCGGCGGGGCCGTCGACGTCGGGGAACCCCTGGCCGAGGTTGATCGCGCCCGTGCGCTCGGCGAGCGCCGTCATCTCGGTGAAGATCGTGGTGCCGAGCCCGTCGAGGCGGGCGGCGGGTCCCGTCACTGCTCGATACCCCATGAGCGCATGATGTCGTGAGCGAGGGGCGGGGCGCCGTCCGCCTGTGCCGGCGTGTGGGAGAAGCGAGGGGCGGGGGCAGGTCGCACGCGCCCGCCGATGTCGACGAATGTCTCACGTGCCGCGACGTGGGGGTGGTCGGCGGCCTCGTGGAGGCCGAGCACCGGGGTGACGCAGGCGTCTTCGTGTTCGAAGTGCTTGGCCCACTGGTCGCGGGTGCGCGAGCGGAACGTGGCGGCCAGCCGGGCTCGGTGCTCCGGCCAGCGCTCGCGGTCCCACTGGACCATCTCCTGCGGCGGAATCTCCAGCAGCTCCAGCAGCCGCGCGTGGAACTGCGGCTCCAGCGCGCCGACCGCGATGTGCCGGTCATCGGAGGTTGTGTAGACCTCGTAGAACGGCGCGCCCGAGTCGAGCAGGTTGGTTCCCGCGACCTCGCTCCACATCCCCGCCTGCCGCAGACCCTGGATCATCGTGGTCAGGAGCGCCGCGCCGTCGACCATCGCGACGTCGATGACCTGTCCCTCGCCGGTCGATCGGGCGTGGAGCACCCCGCTGACCACGCCAAGCGCGAGCAGCATGCCGCCTCCGCCGAAGTCGCCGAGCAGATTCATCGGAAACAGCGGTCGCTCGCCCTGGCGCGCGCTCGCCCCCAGCGCGCCGGCGAGCGAGATGTAGTTGATGTCGTGGCCCGCCCGGTCGGCCATCGGGCCGGTCTGGCCATAACCGGTCATCCGCGCGTAGACCAGCCGCGGGTTGTGCGCAAGGACGGTCTCCGGGCCCAGGCCGTTGCGCTCCATCACGCCGGGCCGGAACGGATCGATCAGCGCGTCGGCGCGCCCGGTGATCTTGAGCGCCTGCTCGACTGCCGCCGACTCCTTGAGGTCGAGCGCCAGCTCGGCGCGACCGGCGGACAGCAGGTCGGCGCCCTCCTCTGAGAGCAGCGTTGGCACCCCGGGCCGGGTGATCCGCAGCACCTCCGCGCCCAGGTCTGCGAGCACCATCGCCCCGAACGGACCCGGCCCGATTCCGGCGAACTCGACAACCTTCACGCCCTGGAGCGGACCCACGCCCGCGCAGGCTACCCAAGCGTGGACGTGCCCAGGACCGTCGTGCCATCGCCCGAGCTACGGACTCTGGGACAGCGATGCGTTACCTTCGCACCATGACGACCGTCACCACCGTCATCGGGGACTCGATTCTCGACACCATCGGCAACACCCCGCTGGTCCGCCTCTCGCGGATCGGCGCCGGTCTTCGCCCCCAGCTGGTCGCCAAGCTCGAGGTCTTCAACCCCGGTGGCTCGATCAAGGATCGGGTCGCGGTTGCGCTGATCGAGGCCGCCGAGCGCGACGGCAAGCTCCGCCCTGGCGGCACGATCGTCGAGCCGACCTCTGGCAACACCGGCACCGGGCTGGCGATCGCCGCCCGCCTGAAGGGCTATCGCGTGATGGCGGTCATGCCCGACAAGGTCGCCTCCGAGAAGGGCGATCTGCTGCGCGCGCTCGGCGCCGAGGTCGTTCTGTGCCCCACCGACGTTCCGCCTGAATCGCCGCGCGCCTACTACAACGTGGCCGACCGGCTGACCGCGGAGATCCCGGGTGCGTTCCAGCCCAACCAGTACCACAACAAGGCCAATCCGCAGGCGCATTACGAGACGACCGGGCCGGAGCTGTGGGAGCAGACCGGTGGTGGGATCACGCACCTGGTACTCGGCGTCGGCACCGGTGGCACCGCGACCGGCACGGTGCGCTACCTGCGTGAGCGCAAGCCCGACCTGGTGGTCGTCGGCGCCGACCCTGACGGCTCGATCTACTCCGGCGGTCAGGCCAACGTCCACCCCTACCTGGTGGAGGGTGTCGGCGAGGACTTCTGGCCGACGGCATTCGACCCGGGTTCCGTCAACCGCTGGATCACCGTGTCCGATCGGGACGCGTTCCTGACCACCCGGCGTCTGGCGCAGACCGAGGGGATCCTCGCCGGTCCGTCGGGCGGCATGGCGCTGCACGCGGCGCTGCAGGTCGGCGCCGAGATCGGCGATCCCCGCGCGATGGTCGTGGTGATCCTGCCCGACGGCGGGCGCGCCTACCTGTCCAAGGTCTACTCCGACGCCTGGATGCGCCAGTACGGCTTCCTGTCGCGCTCGGGCGACCTCACCGTCGGGGACGTCCTGCGGCGCAAGCGCGAAGCCGGTGAGCTGCCGGCGCTGGTCAGCGTCCAGCCGCACTACCGGGTGCGCGAGGCGATCTCGCTGTTCCACGAGCACCGGGTCTCGCAGCTGCCGGTGGTGAGCTCGGAGGACGTGACCAAGGTGGTGGGGGCGATCGGCGAGCGCGGCCTGTTGAAGCACGCTGCCGCTGACCCCGGGCTGCTCGACGCCGAGATCGGCGCCGTGATGGAACCGCCCTTCGAGTCGGTCTCCGCGGAGGACCCCGTACGTGAAGCGGTCGAGCTCCTGGCGGGCGATCAGCAGGCGCTGCTCGTGCGTGGAGCCGACCCGAGCCGGCCGGCCGAGGGTCTCGTCACCCGCGCCGACCTGCTCGAGGCGCTCGCCTCATGACCTCGTCGGATTCGTCGTTCGCGACCCGGGTCGTCCACGCGGGTCTGGAACCCGACCCCTCGTTTCGCTCGGTCATCCCCGCGATCCACCAGACCTCCACCTATGCCCAGGAGCGTCCGGGCGCGTTCGTCGGCGACTACGACTACTCGCGTTCGGCCAACCCGACGCGGGCGGCGTTGGAACAGGCGCTTGGAGAGCTGGAGGGCGGGATGGCGGTCTGCTTCTCCTCGGGCATGGCCGCCGAGCATGCGCTGCTGACCGCAGTATGCGAGACCGGCTCGCACGTCGTCATGCCCGGAGACCTCTACGGCGGGACCTACCGGCTCGTCGACAAGGTGCTCAGCCGCTGGGGCCTCGATTACACCCTGGTCGGCCAGCAGGACCTCGACGCGGTGGCGGGGGCAATCCGGGACTCGACGCGGCTGATCTGGGTCGAGTCCCCGACCAATCCGCTGCTCGGCGTGGTCGACATTCCCGGCGTGGTCGCCCGCTCCGCCGGCGCCCTGGTCGCCGTCGACAACACCTTCGCCACGCCGGTCAACCAGCGGCCGCTGGAGCTCGGCGCGGACTTCGTCGTGCACTCGACCACCAAGTACCTGGGCGGCCACTCCGACGTCGTCGGCGGGGTCGTCGTCACGCGCTCGGAGGAGTGGTACGAGCGGCTGCGCTTCATCCAGAACTCGGTCGGCGCCGTGCCCGGTCCGTTCGACTGCTTCCTCGTCCACCGCGGGATCAGGACGCTGGCGGTTCGCATGGCCGCCCACGCCCGCAGTGCCGAGGCCGTCGTCGAGATGCTCCGCGGCTGCGAGCAGGTCAGCGACGTCCGCTGGCCCGGCTTCAGCGGCATGGTCTCCTTCCGCCATCCCGACGCTCTCGGCATCGTCGCCCGCACCCGGCTCTTCACCCTCGCCGAATCGCTGGGCGGCGTCGAGTCCCTGATCGAGGTCCCCCAGGCCATGACCCACCAGTCGGTCGAGGACTCCGACGCGGCGGTCCCCCCCGACCTGGTGCGCCTCTCCTGTGGTATCGAGGACCCCGCCGACCTCGCAGTCGACCTGCGCGAGGCGATCGGCTGCCCGCCGGGCGTCCGGGCCGACTGACCCCGCCCGCCCGGCCCTGGCTTGTACGCGTGGGGCGTTACAGCGTCTCAGGCGCTGCAACTCCCCGGGCGGGTTCGCCGCACTGACGCGTGGGGCGTTACGGCGTGTGCGGAGCCATAACACCCCACGCGTCTGTGGGGGGGGCGAATCTGAGCGGGCGGGAGGCTCTTCTCTATATGAGAGACAGCCAGACGGGTTGGCCGTACCGCGCCATTGCCACCCTGGCGGGCCGCCAGGCAACGATGGTTGCGTACATGCAACTACTCGAGTTGGGCGTGCCGCAACGCTCGATCGCCACCGCCGCTGCACTGGGGCGGCTCCACCGCGTTCACCGTGCCGTCTACTCGATCGCTCCACCCAATGCGCGTCCGCGGTTGGCGCCGGAACACGCAGCGCTTCTCGCGTGCGGTCCCGACACCTTCCTCTCGCACTGGACTGCAGCGTGGCTGCACGGCTTGACCGAGCGTCAGCCCTCGCCGGTCGAGCTGACGGTCGTGGGGGACCGGGGCCGCGGACGTTCCGGAATCGCCGTCCACCGCACGACCGCGCTGGCCCGTGCCGACCGCACGAAGGTCGGCCGGTTGCACTGCACCGGCGTTGCCCGGACCGCGATTGACCTCAGCCCGACGATCGCTGATCGGCAACTCGAGCCGCTGCTCGATCGGGCGATGCGGGCGACCAGCCGCGCGGCGCTGATCGCCGGCCTCGACCGCGCCGCCGGGCGACCGGGGACGGGGCGGGTACGGGCGCTGCTTGACCCCGAGCGGCCGTCTGCAGACGCGTGGTCCGCTGCCGAGCGACGGCTCCTCGAGTTGATCCGCGCGAGTGGGCTACCGCTCCCCGAGTGCAACGTGCCGCTCGGAGACCGAGGCCGGGTTCCGGACCTTCTCTGGCGCAAGCAGCGCGTCATCGTCGAATACGACTCGTGGGACTTCCACAGCGGACCAGCCTCGTTCCACGACGATCGCGACCGGCACAACGAGCTCACCGCGCAGGGTTACCAGGTGCTCCATGTCACCTGGCGGATGCTCAGGTACCACCCCGAACAGGTTCTCGTCTGGATCGCCCGCGCGCTCGGGGCGTGAGGCGGACACGTGGCGACCGTTCCGCCGGTCAGCCGCGGTCCAGCAGGCGCGAAAGGAAGCGCTGGGTGTCGGCGCTGCGGGGCGCGGTGAACATCTGGTCCGGCTTGCCGCGCTCGACGATGCGGCCGTCCTGGAGGTAGCAGACCTCGTCGGCGACGTCGCGCGCGAAGCTCATCTCATGGGTGGCGATCAGCATCGTCATCCCCTCATGCTTGAGCTCGCGGATGACGCCCAGCACCTCGCCGACGAGCTCGGGGTCCAGCGCGCTGGTCACCTCGTCGAGCAGCAGCGCGCGCGGCTGGGTGACGAGCGCGCGCACGATCGCCACCCGCTGCTGCTGGCCGCCGGAGAGCCGGTCCGGGTAGTCGCGCGAGCGATCGGCCAGGCCGAAGCGGCCCAGCAGCTCCATGCCGCGCTCGTGCGCGTCGGCCGACTTCATCCCACCGCCCTTGACCGCGCCGAGCACCACGTTCTGCATCACGTTCATGTGCGGGAACAGGTTGTAGGCCTGGAACACGAAGCCAAGGCGGCGGCGGAACGGCACCGGGTTGCGGCCGGGGACGGTCATCGGCTCCCCGTCGAGCAGGATGTCGCCGTCGTCGATCTCCTCGAGCAGGTCGACGCAGCGCATCAGCGTCGACTTGCCCGAGCCGCTGGCCCCGATCAGCGCCACCGCCCGATGCTCGTGCAGCTCCAGATCGATGCCGCGCAGCACCGGCCGCTCGCCGTAGGTCTTGGTCACCCCGCGCAGCTCCAGCACCGCGGCGCCAGTCGATCCCGCCCCCGTGCTCAATGTGGCCCCAGCGCCAGCAGCCCGCCCCGCTCACGCAGCGAGCGGATCTGGAGATGGTCGACGAACCGCGTCAGCGGGATCGTCACGCACAGGTAGAGCAACGCCGCGGCGATCAGCGGGGTGTAGTTGAAGTTGGCGTCGGAGAAGATCTGCGCGACCCGGAACGCCTCCTGCGGACCAATGATGGAGACGAGCGCGACGTCCTTCTGGAGCGAGATGAAGTCGTTGAGCAGTGGCGGCACGACGCGCCGCACCGCCTGGGGCACGATCACGTGGCGGAGCGCCTGGCCACGGGTCAAGCCGAGCGCCAGTGCGGCCGAGCCCTGGCTGGGATGCACGGACTCGATCCCGGCGCGGAACACCTCGCTCACATAGGCCGAGTAGCAGAGCGAGAGCGCGAGGCCGCCGAGGACGACGGCGCTGGTCGGAACGCCCGTCAGCTGCAGCGCCGGCAGCCCGAACCCGATCAGGTAGACGACCAGGATCGTCGGCACGCCGCGCATCACGTCGACGAACACCACCGCGAGGATCTTCAGTGGGAACAGCGCCGGTAGGTCGAGGACGCGGATCAGCGCGATCACCAGACCGGCGGCGAGCACGACGACCTCCACCACGAGGAACATCCGCACGTCGAGCCAGAACCCCGCCGCAACGTGTCCGATCGAATGACCGAAGTTCGAGCTCGACAGGAACGTCCGGCGCACCGACGGCCAGCCCGGGGAGGTGAGCACGAACGCGGCGAGCCCGCCGAGCACGACGACCGTTGACAGTGACGAGACAGCAATCGCACGGCGGCGCCGCACGCGGCGGGCCGCATCTCGGTCCTGACGGGTGGTCAGGGGAGCACCGCTCGCCACGGCCGGCCTAGTGGAGCACGGGGACCTTCGCGGCCGAGGAGATCCACCGCTTGGAGAGCGCGGCGAGAGTCCCATCGGCACGCAGTGCCCCCACGGCGCGGTTGACGCAGCTGGCGATCGGGTCGCCCTTGGCCATGAGCAGGCCCCAGTGGTCGCCGCCGGCGGCGCTGAACTGCCCGGCGATCGTCGAGCCCTTGATCTCGGAGGTGAGCTCGAAGCCCGTGGCCAGGTCGACGACGATCGCGTTCACCCGCCCGATCTTGAACGCGTTGACGACGTCGTTGGAGGTGTTGAACACATCCGGCTGCTGGCTGGGCTTGATCCCGGCGGTGACGGCTGCCAGAGAAGTGGTGCCGATCTGCACGCCGATCTTCGCGTGCTTGAACGCGGCCAGCGACTTCGCGTGGGCGAGCGGCGAGTTCGCCTTGACCAGGATCCCCTGGGGGTTGGTGTAGTACGGCGTGGAGAAGGTCACGACCTTCGAGCGGGCGGGCGTGATCGAGATCTCGTTGATGTCGAAGTCGAACGACTTGGGCCCGGGGGCGTAGGAGGAGTCGAACGGCTCCACCACCCACTTGACCCTGTCCTGGGCGTATCCGAGTTTCTTCGCGACCGCGTAGGCGACGGCGCTCTCCAGCCCCTCGCCGTTCTTCGGGTTGTTGTGCTCGAAGTAGGGCGGATAGGCGGGCGAGTCGGTGGCGACGGTGAGCACGCCCTTGGTGTGGGTGGCGAGCTTGGCGGGCGTGCAGGCGTTCGCGGTCGCCTTGACCGGGGCCGACGCGGTCTTCTTCGGCGACCCACAGCCCGTCAGCAGCAGCCCGCCGACAGCGGCGACACAGGCAAGCGAGGGAATGCGCAAATTCATCACCAAGGCGCACAATCTATCCGGCGCGGCGGAGACATATCCTCACCCCATGACCACCGCGCTTCCCGAGAGCGTTCTGATCCGAGAGGTGGGGCCGCGCGACGGCTTCCAGAATGAGCCCGAGCGGATCCCCACCGCCGACAAGGTGCGCCTGATCGACGCACTCGCCCGCACCGGTCTGCCCCGGATCGAGGTGACGAGCTTCGTCCGCCCCGAGGTGGTGCCTCAACTGTCCGACGCCGCCGAGGTGCTCGCGCGGATCGACATCCCCGCAGAGGTGACCACCGCGGTGCTCGTCCCCAACCGCCGCGGCCTGGAATCCGCGCTGGCTCAGCGCGACAAGATCGACGAGATCATCCTCTTCCTCAGCGCCTCGGAGTCCCACAACCGCCACAACGTCAACCGATCGGTGGCTGAATCGCTCCAGGCGATCACGGAGCTCCTCAAAGTCATCGCCGACGAGGGGCTGCGCCCGATCGCCTCGATCTCGACCTCGTTCGGCTGCCCGTACGAGGGTCACGTCGACCCCGAGCGGGTCTATGAGCTCGCGGAGCACCTCGCGCAGGCGGGCGCGCGCGAGGTGAGCTTCGGTGACACCACCGGGATGGCGAACCCGCGCCAGGTGGGGGAGTTCTTCACGCTCGCACTTCAGCGGCTGCCGGGGGTCGAGCTCAACGGACATTTCCACAACACCCGAGGCCAGGGACTGGCCAACGTGCTGGCGGCGCTGGAGGCGGGGGTGACCAGTTTCGACTCGAGCTTCGGGGAGCTCGGCGGCTGCCCGTTCCCGCCGGGCGCGACCGGCAACATCGCCACCGAGGACCTCGTCTCGATGCTGCATGAGATGGGCGTCGCCACCGGCGTCGACCTGGAGGCGTTGCTCGCCGCCGGCCGTGATGTGCAGAGCGTGCTCGGGCGGCCGCTCGGCAGTCACGTGCTCACCGCCGGGCCAGTCGTCTGGAACGGCTGAGCTCACCAGGCCCGGACAGAACTTCCGAACAAGTAGAAGGAGAAGACGGATGGAGATATCTCGAGTAGCGGTCGTCGGTGCGGGCTTCATGGGCTCCGGGATTGCGGAGTCATGTGCGGCCGCCGGCGTCGACGTCACCGTCTACGAGCCCGAGGAGGCGCCGCTGGTGCGGTCGCGCTCGCGTCTGGCGCAATCGACCGACCGCGCGGTGTCGCGCGGGAAGATGAGCGCCGAGGAGGCCGAGACCCTGAAGGGCCGGATCGCCTACACGACCTCGCTCGACGACCTCGAGGGCGTCGACGGCGTGATGGAGGCGGTCGTCGAGGATCCCCGCGTCAAGGGCAAGCTGTTCAAGGTGCTCGACGAGCGGCTGCCCGACGCGCGCTTTCTGGCCTCCAACACCTCCTCGATCCCGATCGCCGAGATCGGATCCTGGACGCGCCACCCCGACCGCGTGCTCGGGCTGCACTTCTTCTCGCCGGTGCCGGTGATGAAGCTCGTCGAGGTGGTCATCGCGCTCGACACCGCGCCGGAGACGATCACGGTCGCCGAGGGGTTCGCGTCGGGGATCGGCAAGCGTCCGATTCAGACCAAGGACCGCTCGGGGTTCATCGTCAACATGCTGCTCGTCCCGTACCTGATGGCGGCGGTCCGCATGTACGAGGATGGCTTCGCCACGCGCGAGGACATCGACGAGGGGATGCGGCTCGGCTGCGGGCACCCGATGGGCCCGCTCACGCTCTGCGACTTCATCGGCCTGGACGTGCTCTACGCGGTGTGTGACTCGCTGTATGAGGAGTTCAAGCGCCCCGAGTACGCACCGCCGCCGCTGCTGAAGCGGATGGTGGTCTCCGGCCACCACGGCCGCAAGGCCGGCCGGGGCTTCTACGAGTACGAGTCCTCCTAGCCGGACCGCAGCTGGGCATCTCACGACAGCCCTGCCTGCGTGAGATGCCCAGCGCCCCTCAGAACCACCCGGGGGGATCAGGCGACGACGGGCTCCTGCTCGCGCACGGGCGCCTCGGCCGCATCCCCGCCCTGCGGGTGGAAGTCGCGCTGGCGGATGAGCACCAGCGCCAGCACGCCCGCCACCAGGGCCACCAGCGCGCCCACCAGCAGCAGCGTGTCCAGCGACGAGGCGTAGTGCGCGGTGAGGGTCGCCGGGGTCGCGCCGCGCATCTTCGAGGCGAAGATCGAGCCGAACGCGGCGACCGCGGTGGCGATCCCGATCTGGCGGAACGTCGTGTTGATGCCCGACGCCATGCCCGCGTCCTTGGGGGCGACGACCCCGACCGCGGTGGAGGCCAGCGGTGGGTTCACCATGCCGCTGCCCGCGCCGGCGATCGCGAAGCCAAGGATCAGATGCGTCCACGACGAGCCGGGCCCGATGCCGCGCATCAACAGCAACCCGATCCCGACGAGCAGCAGTCCGGGGCCGATCAGCCAGCGGACCGGGACCTTCTCCGACAGCCGGCCGGCGGGGACCGCGGTGATCATCGAGCCGGCCGTGATCACGACCAGCCGGACTCCCGCGCCGAGCGCCGACTCATGCAGGCCGTCCTGCAGGTAGACGACGAGGTACAGCAGCATCGCGTAGAGCGAGCCGTTCATCCCGAACGCGCCGACCAGACCGCCGACGAAGGTCGGCTTGCGCAGCAGCGCGAGGTCGAACATCGGCTCGCGGCGCGTGCGCTCGATGATGGGGAAGGTTCCGAGCGCGGCCGCCGCGATCGCCAGCGAGACGATCACCCGCGTCGAGCTCCACCCGGCGCGATCTGACTCGATCAGCCCGTAGACGAGCGCGACGAGCCCGAGCGTGAACACGCCGAAGCCGGGGACGTCGATCCGGCGGGAGTAGGGCGGGCGAAACTCCTGGACGCCGATCAGCGTCACGACGATCGCGATCACGCCGAACGGGAGGTTGACGAAGAAGATCCAGCGCCAGGACAGCTCGGTGGTGAGCAGTCCGCCGAGGACCGGTCCGAGCGCGCCGGCGAGTGTGACGACGGCGCCCCAGATCCCGAACGCCATCCCGCGCTCACGTCCGTGGAACGTCTGGGCGAGCAGTGCCAGCGAGGTCGCGAAGATCGTCGCGCCACCGATTCCCTGGAGCGCGCGGAAGATCACCAGCTCGGGACCCGAGCCGGCGAGCCCGCACAGCAGCGAGCCGACGGTGAAGACCAGCAGTCCGAGTGCGAACACGCGGCGCCGGCCGAGGATGTCGGCGAGCGAGCCGGTCGGCAGCAGCAGCGCGGCGAGCGACAGCGAGTACGCGTCGATCGTCCACTGGATGTCCGAGAAGCTCGTGTGGAACGCGCTCCGGATCGCGGGCAGGGCGACGACCACGATCGTCAGGTCGACCAGCAGCATGAACGTGCCCAGGCAGACCGCGAGGAGCGTCAACTTCTTGCGTGGTTCTGAGGGGGGAGAGAAGAGCATGGGCGAGAGCTTAGCACAAGATCTTGTGAAAACAAGTTCTTGTTACATCAACCCCTTGTGTGATGAGTTATCCTCGCCTCCATGGCAGGTACCCCAGACATCCGCGACGAACCGGATGCGGCCGTCGAGCCGCCGCTGCCCAATCACGGTGAGCTCAACGACCTCCTGTGGGAGACGACGACCTACGTCGAGATGATGGGTGAGGCCGCGCTCGCGGGCACTCCGCTGACGCTGCCCTCGAGCGGGATGCTCCACTCGGTGCTCGCCGAGCCCGGGATCACGATCGCCGAGATGTCGCGCCGGATGCCGAAGTCACAACAGGCGATCAGCCAGCTCGCCGCGCGCCTGGAGAAGCTCGGGCTGCTCGAGCGTCGGCTCGGTTCGGGCCGCGGCGTCGGCCTGTTCGTCACCGACGCCGGCCGGGAGCTGGCCGAGGTCGGGATAGCGCGGGAGCGCGAGATGGTCGCGCGGCTACGTGCGCTGCTCGGCGACGAGCGCTACGAGGAGCTGTCCCGGCTGCTGCGGGAGACCCGCGCGCTGGTGCGCGAGGCTCAGACGGGCTCGACCGCGTAGGCGGCCGGAGCGCAGAGCCTGTAGACGTGCTCGGTCGCTCCGCGGCGGGGGATCTCGTCGCAGATCTCGATGAACCCGAGCTTGTGCAGCTGGCGGAAGTGGTAGGCGAGAGCGCCGACCGACTGGCCGAGCTCACGCGCGGCGACGACCGGGCTGAGCGTGCCGTTGCTGCGCATCAGCCGAATGATGCCTCCGCGCGCCGGGTGGCTGAGTGCCTTGGCCCAGGTCGCGTCGGTCTCAGCGAGGGCAAGGATCGCGTCGGCGAGCGTCTCGTCGTCCAATTCGCGGCGTCGCCCGTCGGCGAGCAGATTGGTGAGCTCTTCTCGATTCATCATCAGGTCAACCGTGCTGACCAAATATAACAAATTCGTATGAACCTATTTGGGCATGGTCCAGGCACGCTGCGGAAGCCGCGCCGCGTAGGCTGATGCGCCGTGCTCCAGACGGCCAACGAACGCCCGCCCGACGGCTCCGCGCGAGGGGGGGCGCATGTCGGCATCCTCGGCGCCGGCCAGCTCGCCCGGATGGACCTCGAGGCGGCGATCGCCCTGGACCTCGACATCACCGTGCTGGCGTCCTCACCCGGCGACGCCGCCGTCCGCGCCGGCGCCCGGGCTCGCATCGGCGACCATCGCGAGCTCGCGGTGCTGGAGGCGTTCGCGGCGGAGGTCGACGTCGTGACCTTCGAGTTCGAGGGGATCGACCCGGCGCACCTGGCCGCGCTCGAGCGCGCCGGCCATCGCCTCGTCCCCAGCGCTCGCGCGAAGTTGTTCGCGCAGGACAAGCTCCACCAGCGCCGAGAGCTGGCCGCCGCCGGGTTCCCGGTCCCGCCGTTTGCGCACGCCCGCCACATGATCGACCTGATGGAGTTCGCCGCCGCCCACGGCTGGCCGGTCGTGATGAAGGCGCCACGCGGCGGCTACGACGGGCGCGGGGTGGTCGTGGCGACGACCGAGTCGGAGGCCGCCGCGTATCTCGCCGAGCTCCCCGGGGGTGCGCTGCTCGAGCCCGCGCTCGCCATCGAATGTGAACTCGCCGTCCAGGTCGCCCGGACCTCGAACGGGACCATGGCGACCTATCCGGTCGTCGAGACCGTGCAGCGCGACGCGATGCTTCGTGAGCTCGTGTGCCCCGCCGAGATCAGCGGCCAGCGCGTGCTGCAGGCGTGTGAGCTGGCGCGCGGCATCGTCTCCCATATCGGCGCCACCGGCCTGGCGGCAGTCGAGCTGTTCCTCACCCCCGAGGGCCTGCTCGTCAACGAACTCGCGCTGCGCCCGCACAACTCCGGCCATCACACGATCGAGGCGACGGTGACCTCCCAGTTCGAGCAACATCTGCGCGCGGCGCTCGACTGGCCGCTGGGGGAGACGCGCATGCGCGCGCCCGCGGCCGTCACCGTCAACGTGGTCGGGCCGGCGGACGGCTCCGATCCGCGCGACCGGCTGCGCGACGCGCTCGCGGTGGGCGGCGCCCATATCCACCTGTACGGCAAGGAGCCCCGCCCGGGCCGTAAGCTCGGCCACGTGACCGCTCTGGGCAGAGATCGCGCGAGCGCCCGTCGGACCGCATGGCGCGCGGCGAGAATCCTCGAGGGGACCTCGTGAGCGCGGACCGGCCGGTCGAGGTCGGCATCGTGATGGGCTCGGACTCCGACCTTGAGACGATGCGCGCGGCCGCCGACGCGCTCGATGAGTTCGGTGTCGCCCACGAGATCCGCGTCGTGTCCGCGCATCGGGCGCCGCGGGACATGCTCGAGTACGGCACTCGCGCGCATGAGCGGGGGCTGCGGGTGATCATCGCCGGCGCGGGCGGCGCCGCCCACCTGCCGGGGATGCTCGCCTCCGCCACGCCCCTCCCGGTGATCGGGGTGCCGGTCCCGCTGGCCCATCTCGACGGGATGGACTCGCTGTTGTCGATCGTGCAGATGCCGGCAGGCGTGCCGGTGGCCACCGTCGGCGTCGGCAATGCCCGCAACGCGGGACTGCTCGCGATGCGGATCCTCGCCGCCGGCGACCCGGAGCGAACCGCGGCGATGCTCGCCTTCCAGCAGGGGCTGCTCGAGGCTTCGCAGGCGAAGGACGCGCGCGTGCGCGCGCAGGCCGGCTAGCGCGAGCCTCTCGCGCCGCCGGGGGCTCGCCGCTCGCCGCCGGGGCTCGCCCCTGACTGACGCGCGCCCGATTCCCCGTGCGCGCACGGGTTGAAACCCCTGCTCGTCAGTTACTTGACAAACTCACTAGAGTTCATGAAGTAGAGCGCAGAGGGCGAGCGCGACCGGGGCCCCTACCTCGATCGCGCCGGCGACGCAAGCGCAAAGTCGATTAAGGACATCCAGATAATGCGCTTCAGCAGAAATGCCGCCCGCCCCGTCCGCGGGGTGCTGGGAGCAGAGGCCGCTCGACGGCCGACGCAACCGGCCGGGACCCCCGGAAGATCAAACACACAGGAGGATCAGTTGGGCAATCGACTTTTCCGCGGCACGCTGAGGCGAGCTGCCCTGATGACGGTCTGCGTCGGAGCCGGCGCGTGCGTCGTCCCGGCGGTCTCCGGCGCGGCGACCATCACGCCGGCGTCGTTCACCAGCTGCTCGGGCAGCCTGAAGCCCGACTCGGGCGCGAAGAAGGCCAAAGAGCCGAACCTGCTCGACTACAGCTTCACCTGCAACAGCGGGATCGTCGCCTACACGGTCATCGCCTACCAGGCGGGTGACGACAACGCCTCGATCCAGGACTTCGCGCCGGCGCCGCTGGTCTACGAGACCGACAACAAGACGCCGAGCCCGACCGAGACCGTGACCTGTGAGGGCGCCCAGCCCTCCAACGGGATCAACTGCAACACCGGGACCTATCTCTCGGAGATCACCAGCGGCTACTTCGTCGACGGCACGATCGACCTCGGGCAGGCGTATTGCAAGCACCTTCCGACACCGGCCAAGGGGAAGACCCTCCGGGCCGGGACACCGGCGATTCCGACGGCGCGCGTGCAGCTGATCGTGACCGACTGGTCGGGCGCGCAGGACGGGCCGTTCGCACTCAAGCCGGCCAAGGCCTGCCGGACCGTCCCCAACGTGGCGCCGCAGCCGGTCGCCGCGACCAAGAGCAAGAAGGCAGGGAGCTCCACGCAGTCGAGCTCGAAGAAGCAGAGCAGCAATGCATCAACGAGCTCAGCGCGCTGAGCCTCCTCAACTCAGAAAGAGAAACCTCGTGAAGACACCGTTTCGCAAGCCCCCGATGAAACTGCTGGCCGCCGCCGGAGTGACCGCGACGATGGTCGCGGTACCCGCCGCGGCGTCCGCGACGACCCTCACCGGATCCGGCTCGAGTGCCGCCCAGCCGTACATGCTCGAGCTGTTCAAGGCGTACACGCAGATCAACAAGTCGATTCACTTCAAGTACATCGCCGACGGTGGCAACGCCGGCGTCAAGGACGTGCAGGCCGGGCGTTCCGAGTTCGCGATCAACACCCGCCCGCCGCTGCCCTCGGACGCCGGCACGACGTACGTGAAGCTGTTCCTCGACGGCCTGTGCATCGGTGTGAACAAGGCCAACTCGATGACGAACATCTCGATGACGAGCCTGAAGAACGTGTTCCTCGGCGTCGACACCAACTGGAGTCAGGTCGGCGGCTCGAACCTGTCGACGACGATCGACCCGATCGGCCGCAACTCGGCCGCCGGGCAGTACACGTTCTTCCAGTCATCGGTGCTCGGCGGGGCCACGCAGGCCTCCGACGTCGCCCAGGACACCTCCGACGGCCTGGTGCAGATCGGCATCGGCAAGGACGCGAACTCGATCGGCTACGTCGGCCTTGCTCACTCCGGCCCGCCGGTCAAGAAGATCTCGGTCAACGGAGTCGCCTGCAACCAGACGAACATCCGCAAGGAGACCTACCCGCTGTACCGCTACGACTGGGGTGTCGTCCCGACCGCCCACCACAACACCCAGGTGATCAAGTTCCTGGAGTGGGTCCGGACGAGCAAGATCGCCGGTGAGGTCATCAACAAGGCCGGCGCGGTGTCGGCGTTCAACAAGAAGTAGGAGCCGAAATCCGGTCACGGACTGACATCGGAGATCGTTGATGGACGACGAGTTCCTCGAGTACGAGGAGCCCGCAGCCAATCAGGACAAGCGCGCCGAGCTCGGGCTCGGCGCGCTCGTTTGCCTGGTGGTCTTCGTGCTCCTGGCGATGCTCGCCTTCGTGCTGAAGGAGGCGTGGCCGGCGTTCGCTCACAACGGGCTCTCCATGTTTTTCGGCTCCGGCGGCAACGCCGATCAGCAGCTGCAGACGATCTTCACCGCCGGCAGCGAGAACCACGCGTCCAACCTGTTCCTGCGGGCGTGGCCGATCGTGTGGAGCACGATGCTCACCACCGGGGGCTCGGTCGTGTTCTCGTTCGTCTGCTCGCTGTTCGTGGCGGTGTTCATGGTCGAGTTCGCGCCCGGCTGGCTGCAGCGGGTGCTCGAGCCGGTGATCCGGCTCCTGGCGAGCGTCCCGTCGGTCATCTACGGCCTGGTCGGAGTGCTCGTTGTGGTGCCGTTCATCGGCAACCACCTCATCACCCAGTCCGAGAAGGCGTCGGTGACCCCGGTCATCTCGCTGAGCGGCTACAGCCTGTTGGCGGGCGTGGTGATCCTCACCGTGATGATCTCGCCGATCATGATCGCGATCTTCGCCGAGGGTCTGCGGTCGGTGCCGCGCGGCTGGCTTGAGGGCTCGCTGGCGCTGGGCGTCAACCGGTGGCGGACGTTCTGGAAGATCGCGGTGATGTCCGCGCGGCCGGCTCTCGTCGCGGGCACGGTGCTGGCCACCGCCCGCGCGCTCGGCGAGGCGGTGATGCTCAGCATGGTCGCCGGGACGACCGCGTATGCGCCGAACCCGTTCGACGGACTGATCTTCTTCTTCGAGCCCTCGCGTGGGATCGCGGCGACGATCCTCCAGTACCGGGACGACATCACCTCGCCGCCGTTCGAGCGGACGCTGTTCGCCTTTGCGGCGGTGCTGCTCATCTCGGCAGTGTCGCTGTCGCTCCTCGGCTGGGCGGCCAAGCAGCCGCAGAAGCGCCACTTCAACGTGGGCGGAATCGTATGACCAGCTCGACGACACCGGAGCTCCCGAAGCCCTCGCCGGCGCCGCGCAACGCGGGCGAGCGCCGCGGCCCACGGGAGTCGAGCAGCTCGTGGAGGCTCACCGACCGCCTCGGGCTGGCGCTCGCCTGGGTGCTCGGCGTCCTCTTCTGCGTGATCGCGGTGGCGATCGTGGTCTTCCTCGCGGTGCAGGGTCTCCGCTACCTGCACCCGAGCCTGCTGTGGACCAACCCGAAGGTCTCCAACACCCAGAGGGGCAGCGGCGGCTTCCTCGACCCGTTGCTCGGGACGCTGATCGTCGGCGTGATCTCGCTCTCGCTCGCCGGGCCGATCGGAGTCGGCATCGCGGTGTGGCTCGTGGAGTACGGGCGGCCGAAGCTGCTTGCGCGCCTGGTCGAGTCGACCGTTGAGATGCTCGCCGGGACCCCCTCGATCGTGCTCGCGCTGTTCGGCCTGCTCATCTTCGAGACGAAGGTCACCGGATTCCTGTCGGCGATCAACGGCGGAATCGTGTTCGGGAAGTCCTGCTTCATCGCGGGCATCATGCTCCTGTTCGTCGCGCTGCCCTACGTGGTGGCCACGGTCCGCGAGGGACTGCAGGCGATCCCCAACCACGTGCGGGAGGCCTCCTACGCGCTCGGCAAGAGCAAGATCGCGACGATCCGCCGGGTCCTGCTGCCCTCGGTGCGGCCGTCGGTGATCACGGGGTCGATGCTCGGCTTCGGCCACACGATCGGCGACACCACGATCATCCTGCTGCTGATGGGGGACACCCAGGTGCTGCAGGGGGTCGGGCACGTGCCGCTGCTCGGGATCCTGCGCGGCACCGGCTCGACGATGACGAGCTACATCTTCGACAACGCGCCGACCGGCGATCTGAATCACCCCCAGCTCGCCTACGCAGCGGCGTTCGTGCTGCTGCTCATCGTGCTCGCGCTGAACCTGATCGTCGACATCTTCGCCCGCCGCTCAAGGGAGCTTCGATGGAGCTGACACAGATGGAGTCACGACAACCACCGCCCGTGCGCCGGCTCACCCCGGGGACGACGTTGAAGTCCTGGCCGTCCGCGCGCCAGCCCGCATCGGTGCCCGCGCCCGAGCTCGGTCAGACCCCCGCGCAGCAGAACGGCACGCCACTGGTGACGACCAAGCGCACCGAGCGCGAGATCGTGCCCACGATCGACCGCATGCATGTCGACGAGGTGTCGATCGCCTACGGGCAGAAGCTCGCGGTCCGGTCGGTCTCGCTGCCGATCCGCCAGGGCGAGGTGCTCGCGTTGATCGGCCCCTCCGGCTGTGGCAAGACGACCCTGCTGCGCTCGCTGAACCGGCTCACCGAGCTGACGCGCACCGCGTCGCTGAGCGGACGGATCACGCTGGATGGCACCGACATCGCAACGCTCGAGCCGACCACGCTGCGGCGCCGGGTGACGATGGTCTTCCAGCAGCCCAACCCGTTCCCGATGTCGATCTTCGACAACATCGCGTACGTGCTGCGTGAGCAGGCGCGCCGGCGCCCGCGCAAGGGAGCGCTGCGTCCGGCGGTGGAGGACGCGCTGGCTCGCGCCGGACTGCTGGAGGAGGTCAAGGACAACCTCGACCATCCGGCGTTGCGGCTCTCCGGCGGCCAGCAGCAGCGGCTCTGCATCGCCCGCGCACTGGCGGCGCGGCCGGAGGTCCTGCTGCTCGACGAGCCGTGCTCCGCGCTCGACCCCCAGTCGACCAAGGTGATCGAGGATCTGGTGGTCAAGCTGCGTGAGGAGGTCGCGGTCGTGATCGTGACCCACAACCTGCAGCAGGCGTTCCGCATCGCCGACCACACGGCGTTCATGTACCTTGGCGAGCTCGTCGAGTACGGCAGTGCCAACGCGCTGTTCGGAAACCCGCGCCAGCAGCGGACCCGGGATTACATCAGTGGTGCGTTCGGCTGATCTCGATCTGCGACGCGTCACCTTCGGCCTGGCTGGAGCCGGAGCCGTGATGACGCTGGCCGGCTGCGCGACCACCCAGCAGGAGGCGGCGCGCCTGCAGCTCAACTCCGCACGGATTCGCACTGCCGAGCAGCGAACCGTGGTGCACTCCGCCGGCTCGGCAGTCCACGTGAGTGCCGTGTCACTACTGTCCTCGCCGGGCGCGCACACGTTCGTCGTCACCGTGCACAACCAACGCTCGAGCGCGGTGACCGACCTGCCGATCTCGGTCGGCGTGAGCATCCGCGGCCATCGCCGTGTCGACCTCAACGCCCACTCCAGCGAGGAGCTCTCCTACTTCGACGCCCACCTGCCGCGAATCGCCGCCGGCAGCTCGCTCACCTGGGTGTACACCACCTCTTCAAAGCTGCCCTCGCGAGCGCACCCGTTCGCGCTCGTGGGGGCCCAGCCGTCGCCTGCCGCTTCGGCCGGCGCGACGGCGCCCGCGATCGCCGCTCGCGTGACCGGCACCCAGGCCGGGCGTCGCGGCGCCGCATTGCTCGAGGTCACACTCCGCAACGGCTCGACGATCCCGCAGTACCAGATGCCCGTGTACGCGGTCGCGCAGCGCGGCGGCCGGGTGGTGGCCGCGGGCGAGCTGATCGTCCCGCATCTCGGCAGCCGCAAGACGCTCCCCGTCCGTGTCCCCGTACGGGGTTCCCTTTCCGACGCGCGGATCAAGATCGCCGCGCTCCCCGCCATCGTCCATTGAGGAGGCAATCGTGAGTTCGCCGGACAATGAGCACGATCCACAGAACGCGGTGACCGCGGTCAACGCGGCACCGAGCGTGCCGACACAGTGCGACGAGTGCAACGCACCGGTCGAGGAGGAGCAGCGCTACTGCGTCGTGTGCGGCGCGCATCGCCGCCACGTCGAGGATCCCGCGGCGCGCTATCTGAGCGAGCTGACCGCCCGCGCGCGCCACAGCCGGGCGGGCAGTGCCGCGCGTCCGTCGGGACGGACGACCGCGCGAGGCCGGGGGCTCGGCCTCGCCGTCGCGCTGGCGCTCGTCCCGGTCGCGGCGGCGGTCGGCGTGGTCGCCGAGCGCTCGAACAACAACAACGACGCGAAGCTGATCCAGGCGCTGGCCAAGGAGCAGGCCGCGGCCGATGCCGTGAGCAGCGGGACCTCGACCAGTGCCGGTACCGCCTCGTCCACCACCGGGGCGGCGTCGAGCGCGAACACGGGGGCGAAGAGTCACGGGGCCGGCGGGAAGAAGGGCGCGTCGAAGTCGGCTTCCCACAAGGGCAAGCACGGCAGCGGTGGGAACTCGGCGATTCCGGGCGGTATCTCGATCTCCTCCAAGCCGCCGAGCCAGGCCCAGAAGCAGGCGGGCGCACAGGCGACTCAGAAGGTCCAGAAGGCCAAGGGGAGTAGCTACGTGAAAGGGCAGCAGGGCCTTCCGGGAACGGTGGTGGTCCCGTGAAGCTGCTCGGTCGAACTCCCGTGCCCGCTCCGACGCCCGCCACGGCGGCCGATGCCGAGGCGCATAGCGCGGAGCTGCGCGCTCAGCGCGAGCGGCTCACCGAGCGCTTCGCGCTCATGCAGTCCGAGCTCGGTGGCCTGTTCTACGAAATGGCGGTTCGCGACCACATCACGCTGGAGGTCCTGATCGAGAAGGCCGCGGCGCTCCAGCGGATCGATATCGAGTTGGCTCAGATCGGATACCTTCTCGACACCGGCGATCGCTCGATCGGCGGGCATTGCCCGAGCTGCGGTATCGCCCACGCTCGTGGAGCCGCGTTCTGCTCCCAGTGCGCCTCGCCCCTGGAGCCGCAGGCCACCTGACGCGATGCGCCGGCTCCCTGACATCCGCTTCAGTCGCTCCGCGCTGGTGCTGATTGCGATCGTCTCCGGCCTGGCGACGTTCGTGATCCTGCACGGCAACCGGGGGCGCTCGCCGGTTCAGCTGGCGGCGCTCGCCGCGCTGCGCGACAAGCCGCACGCACCCCCGGCGGCGACCACGTCGACCGCGAGCACCTCGGCGACCTCGCCCGCGGGCAGCGGGTCATCAGGCGGAACGGGAAGCGGCTCGGGCGGCAGCGCCTCGAGCGGCAGCGGCTCCGGAGGCGGCGGCGGTTTCAGCGGCGGCTCCGGCGGCTCCGGTGGTGGCGGTGGATCGTCGCTGCCCGGTACCTCGGTGCCGTCGGGCGGATCGGGGTCCGGCTCGACCGAGACGTCGACGACCTCGACCACCCAGAGCTCGACGACCACCGCGAAGCAGACGTCGGACGTCCCGAAGCTGAAGCACGTGTTCGAGATCATGCTGTCGGCGCCGAGCTACAAGGCGGCGTTCGGCCACGGCTCGACCCTCACCGCGCTGCACTCGCTGATCCACAAGGGCACGCTGCTGAGCGGATACAAGACGCTCGGGGCCGGCGAGCTCGCCGACGAGTTGGCGGCGGTGAGCGGGCAGGCGCCCAATCACGACACGAAGCGCGGCTGCACCTCCTACGTCGACTTCCCGACCTCAGCGGTGGCGAACAAGGCGGGCCTCGTGCCGGGCAACGGATGCGTCTATCCCGACACGGCGCTCACCATCGGCGACCAGGTCACCGCCTCGGGCGCCACCTGGGGCGCCTACGTCGCCGACATGGGCAAGGAGACGTGCGTGCACCCGAACTCGGGCGCGGTCGACAACACACTGCCGACCGGCGCGGAGCCCGGCTACGACACCCGCCACAACCCGTTCATCTACTTCCACTCGCTGCTCGATCTCGGCGACTGCGCAAGCGACGACGTCGACCTCAGCCAGCTCCCCAAGGCGCTGGCTCACCCGGCCAAGACCCCCGCCTTCGCCTACGTCGCGCCCGACGCCTGCGCTGACGGTGACCCGACGATGGCCAGCACGACGACGAGCACGAGCACGACGGCGACCACGCCGAGCGCGACGGCGACCACGCCGAGCACGACGGTCACGACCGACACGACGCCCGCCGTCGCGAGCACGACCTCGGCGACCACCTCCGCGACATCGAGCACCACGACCGCGGCGACCACGTCGACCACCGCGACGACGTCCGCCGCCGCGACGACCCCGGCCGGGTGCCCGACCACCAGCCCGTCCGGTCTCGCCGCCGAGAACGCGTTCCTGAAGACCTGGGTCCCGAAGATCCTGCACTCGGGCGCCTACCGGCACGGCGGCGCGCTCGTGATCGCGTTCACCCGCAGCGGCGCCGCGACGGGTCACCCGTCGCGGGCCGGGGCGCTGATCCTCTCACCCGACGCCCGCGCGGGCGCAAAGTTCGCGACCGCGCAGACGCCGTACTCGCTGCTGCGCTTCGACGAGGATGCGCTTCACCTCACCCCGCCGCTCGCCCACGCGAAGGCGGCGAAGGGACTGGCGGCCGCGGTGCTCACCGCGAAGCAGGGCTGAGCGCCGGGTTACTCGGCGCTCGTGGCGGCGGCGATCTCTGCCGCCGCGTCGGAGAACTCGATGAGCACGTCCGCGTTGGTGACGCTCGCGCGGCATGCCTGCACCCAGGATTCAGCCAGTTGCTCGCGGGCCGGCCGGTCGTGGATCTGATCGACGGTCGCGTTCAACGTCGCCACCGCCGGATCCGAGAGTCCCTTCAGGGGGCGACCGAGCCGGCGTCCGTCGGTGCCGTAGGCGGTCACGGTCCAGCCGGCGGGCTCGGAACCGACCGCGATGCCGAACGGCTGCCCGATCAGCTCCGGCGGAGCGACGAGCGGCGGCCGGCGGGAGAGGAACCTGGGCAGCGGGCTCACCCGATCGAGGCTAGTCGCCGCCGGGCGGCGCACGACCGCCAGGCGCCGGGGGCGAGCCCTCAAGGCCCGCCCCCGGGCACAGGCAGACGGCTAGGCCAGGTCGAACCGGTCGAGGTTCATGACCTTGTCCCATGCGGCGACAAAGTCGCGGACGAACTGCTCCTTCGCGTCGTCTGAGGCGTACACCTCGGCGACCGCCCGCAACTCGGAGTTGGAGCCGAACACGAGGTCCGCGCGGCTGCCCGTCCAGCTCTCGCCGTTCGGGCCGGTTCCGCTGAACGCGCTCGAGTCCGCGGTCGCCGGCACCCAGGTGGTGTCGAGGTGCAGCAGGTTGACGAAGAAGTCGTTCGTCAACACGCCCGGGTTCGCGGTCAGCACGCCGAGCGAGGAACCGTCGTGGTTGGCGCCGAGCACGCGCAGCCCGCCGACGAGGACCGTCATCTCCGGCGCGCTGAGGTTCAGCAGGTTCGCCCCGTCGATGAGCAGGTACTCGGCGGGGAGCCGGTTGCCCTCGGCCAGGTAGTTGCGGAACCCGTCGGCCCGCGGCTCCAGGTAGCCGAACGACTCGACGTCGGTCTGCTCCTGGGAGGCGTCCACGCGGCCCGGGGTGAACGGGACCGTCAACGCCACTCCGCCATCGGCCGCCGCCTTCTCGACGGCCGCGCAGCCGCCGAGCACGACGAGATCGGCGATCGAGACCGGGGTCGAGCTCGCCCGCTGGATCTCCTCCAGCTTCGCCAGCACGGTCGCCAGCTCGGCCGGGTTGTTCGCCTCCCAGCTGCGCTGCGGCTCCAGGCGGATGCGGCCGCCGTTGGCGCCGCCGCGCTTGTCCGAGCCACGGAACGAGGCCGCGGCGGCCCACGCAGTGCTGACCAGCTGCGAGACGGTGAGCCCCGAGGCGAGGATCTCCTGCTTGAGCTGAGCCGCCTCGGCATCGCCGATCACCTGGGCAGGCGCGTCCGGGAGCGGATCCTGCCAGAGCAGCTCCTCGCTGGGGACCTCAGGGCCGAGGTAGCGCGCGACCGGGCCCATGTCGCGGTGGGTGAGCTTGTACCAGGCACGCGCGAACGCGTCGGCGAACTCGTCCGGGTTGTCTTTGAAGCGGCGGGAGATCGGCCCGTAGATCGGGTCGAACCGCAGTGACAGGTCCGTGGTGAGCATCCGCGGGCGGTGCTTGGAGCCGTCGTAGGCGTCCGGGATGACCTCGTCGGCGTCCTTGGCGACCCACTGGTTGGCCCCCGCGGGGCTCTTCTCCAGCTCCCACTCGTAGTTGTAGAGGTTCTCCAGGAAGTGGTTCGACCATTGGGTCGGTGTCTGCGTCCAGGTGACCTCGATCCCCGATGTGATCGCGTCCGGGCCCTTGCCCGACTTGTAGCTGTTGATCCAGCCGAGGCCCTGCAACTCCAGGGGCGCGGCCTCGGGCTCATGGGTGACGCTCTCCGCCGGGCCGGCGCCGTGCGTCTTGCCGAAGGCGTGACCGCCGGCGATCAGCGCGACCGTCTCCTCGTCATTCATCGCCATGTTGCCGAACGTCTGGCGGATGTCGTGACCGGCCGCGACTGGGTCGGGGTTCTTGTTCGGGCCCTCGGGATTGACGTAGATGAGGCCCATTTCGGTCGCGCCCAGCGGGCGTTGCAGCTCACGGTCGCCCGAGTGACGCGAGTCGGTGAGCCAGTCGGTCTCCGGACCCCAATAGACGTCGTCGTCCGGCTCCCACGCGTCGACGCGGCCACCGGCGAAGCCGAAGGTCTCAAAGCCCATCGTCTCCAGCGCCACGTTGCCGGTGAGCACGATCAGGTCCGCCCACGAGAGCGCTCGGCCGTACTTCTGCTTGACGGGCCACAGCAGCCGCCGCGCCTTGTCGAGGTTGCCGTTGTCCGGCCAGCTGTTGAGCGGGGCGAAGCGCTGCTGCCCGGTGCCCGCGCCTCCACGGCCGTCATGGACGCGGTAGGTCCCGGCGCTGTGCCACGCCATGCGGATCATGAACGGTCCGTAGTGCCCGAAGTCCGCGGGCCACCAGTCCTTGGAGGTGGTCAGCACCTCGGCGATGTCGGCCTTGACGGCCGCCAGATCAAGGCTCTGGAACGCCTCCGCGTAGTCGAAATCGTCCCCGAGCGGGTTGGCGACCGCGGGGTTCTTGGCGAGGACCTTCAGGTTGAGGCGGTGGGGCCACCACTCCTGGTTGGCGTCGCCCTGCAGCGGATCGGTCAGGCCATGGGCAACCGGGCAGCGGGCAGCGCTCGGGTCGTTGATCTCGCCTTCGACGGCATCGCGGTTATCGGCCACGTCGGACACGGGACTCCTCTCGGGTTCTTGGTTCTGTTGGCTCCGGCGCCCCCGTCGGGGGGACCGGCTCCTGGCACTGAGGGCAGACACCCCAGTAGATGACCTCCGCCTCGTCGATCACATACGCGTGATCGTCCAGCGGGTCCAGGCACGGCGCGGTGCCGACCGCGCAGTCGACATCCGCGACCGCGCCGCAGTGGCGGCACACCACGTGGTGATGGTTGTCCCCGACCCGCGCCTCGTATCGCGCGACCGAGCCCAGCGGCTGGATCCGGCGCACCAGCCCAGCCGAAGTCAGCGCCGCCAGGACGTCGTAGACCGCCTGATGGGACACATCTGCGTGGTGCTCACGAACGAGCTCGATGATCGTGCTCGTCTCGGCATGTGGTCGGCGCTCCAGCGCCGCCATCACCGCCAGGCGCGGCCGCGTCACGCGCAGATCCGCGCCGCGCAACGCCATCTCGTTCGCGCGATCGGTCATCGGGCGACACTCTGACGCCTTTTCTTGAGCGAATCAAGTTTGTTCGCGTTTTCCGGGATTTTGCGGGGCGGGGGAGGGGGTGTGCTCCCTGAGGGCCGGTATGCGACCGTCAGGGAGCACACCCCCAGCGGCTGTCGTAGGGACGCGCCGCCCGCTACTCGCAGATGAGCGGCACGAAGCTGACCTTCTCGAACTGCTCGCGGTCGACGGTGCCCCCGCGCCGCGTCAGCCGGATCAGATGCTGCCCCTCCGCCCCGAGCGGGATCACGAGCCGGCCCCCGACGGCGAGCTGGTCGACCAGCGCCGGCGGGGGTTGCTCGGTCCGGGCGGCGACGTTGATCGCGGCGAAGGGAGCCGCATCCGGATACCCGCGCGTGCCGTCGCCGGTCAGCAGGGTCACGTTCTCGATGCCCGCCTGGGCGAGCGCCCGCTGAGCACCCTCGGTGAGCTCGGACTGGCGTTCGATCGAATAGACGTGTGCCGCCAGCTTGCTCAGGACGGCGGCGTGGTAGCCCGAGCCGGTGCCGACGTCGAGCACCGTCTCCTTGCCGGTGAGCGCCAGCAGCTCGCACATGCGCCCGACGACGGTCGGCTGGGAGATCGTCTGGCCGGCGGCGATCGGCAGTGCATCGTCGTCCCAGGCGGACTCGCGGCGGTCGGCCGGGACGAACAGGTCGCGTGGCACCTCGGCGATCGCCCGCAGCACCTGGTCGTCGGCGATCGTCGCTCGGAGTTCCTGCGCCAGTTCGAACGCGTTGCGCGCCATCTCGGTCGGGCTACCCGATCGCGGCGCCCAGGCCACGGCGCCCAGGCCACGGCGCCCAGGCCACGGCGCCCAGGCCACGGCGCGCAGGCCACGGCGCTCAGGCCACGGCGCGCAGCAGGGCGGTGACCGCGATCGCGATCACGAACACCACCACCAGCGAGCGGCCCCGCCACAGCGCGACCCCGCCCGCGCCCACCCCGGCGATCAGATGCCAGTCGACGGTGTAGTGGCGGCCTGAGGCAAACAGGCCGCTGGCCACGAGCGCGCTCAGCATCGCCACCGGCAACAGTGCGGCGACGCGCTGAACCCGAGGATCGGCGAGCACCGACTCGGGCAGCGAGACGCCGGCCAGCTTCAGCCCGTAGCAGCCGAGCGAGGCGGCGATGATGGTGGCCCACAGGCTCATCGGGATTCCTCCGAGCCATGGCCGGCGGCGGTGCGGCTCGCGCGGACCGGCAGCAGCCCGGCCACGACCGCAACCACCGCCGCCGCGATGATCGGTACTCCGGCGGGCGCCAGGGTGACGAGCGAGAGCGTCACCACGACCGCACCCAGCGCCGTCGCGCGCCCGCGCGCACGGGACAGCTGTGGCCACAGCAGCGCCAGGAAGATCGCCGGCGCGGCCGCGTCGAGCCCGAACGCCGACGTGTTGATCCCGCCGCCGATCAGGGCCCCGGCCAGGGTGCCGAGGTTCCAGAGCGTGAACAGGCCGAGGCCCGTTACCCAGAAGGCGAACCGCCCGGCGCGCGGCGTCCGCTGGGCGACGGTCATGGCGGTGGTCTCGTCGATCACGAACTGAGCGGTGAGCAGGCGCTTCAGGGCTCGCGGGCGCAGGATCGGGGTGAGGGGGAGGCCATAGAAGGCGTTGCGACATCCGAGCAGCAGAGCGGCGGACAGCGCCGCCAGCGCCGGCCCGCCCGCGGCGAGGACGCCCACCAGCGCGAACTGTGACGCCCCTGAGAACAGCACCAGGCTCAGCGTCATCACCTGCAGGGTGCCAAGACCCGCTGAGGTGGCGACGGCGCCGAATGTGAACCCGAAGGCAGCCGCGTAGAGAGCGATGCCGGCGGCCGCGCGAACGATCTCCCAGCGCTCCGGGAGTGCCTCCCGGGGCGCCCGGGCTCCGGCGACCGGCGTCGATACGGCGCTGCTCGTGCTCATGGCAACACGATAGGGAGAAAGGGCGGCAACGCGAGAGCGAATCTCACGCACATCCGGCATATCTGCGCAATCATCTCCTCAATGGATGCCGTGGACCGTCGAATCGTTGCTGAGCTCCAGCGCGATGGGCGTCTTTCCAACGTCGAGCTCGCCGATCGCGTGGGTCTGACGCCCGCGCCGTGCCTGCGCCGCGTCAAGCGTCTGGAGAACGACGGGGTGATTCTCGGCTACACCGCACGGATCAACCCGGCGGCGCTCGGCCGTGGGTTCGAGGTGCTCGTCAACGTCGACCTCACGCGCAAGGACCGGGCCACCTTCGAGGCGTTCGAGGCCGCCGTCGCCGCGCTCGACGAGGTGATCGAGATCCGGCGGATGTTCGGGCTACCCGACTACCTGCTGCGCGTCGCGACCGACAGCATCGAGAGCTACGAGACGTTCATCTCGACCGGGCTCGGCAACGCGCCCGCGATTCTCAGCCTCGACTCCCACATCACGATGAAGCTGATCAAGTCGCCCGACTCAACGACCGTGGATCAGGCTTGACAGAGGAACAGTCTCGATATATCGTTGAGTGATCGACGAAAGATCGCGGATATTCCACCGCGACCACCCGAGACCATCAAAGGAGACGACAATGGGCGCCCCGTCAGTCCGGGGCCGCATCGCCGGTCGCGAGTCGCATCTGCGCGCCGCCGACGCGGACCGTGAACAGATCGCCGATCAGCTTCGAACCGGCCACACCGAGGGTCGGCTCGACCTGGCCGAGTTCCAACAGCGGCTCGAGCACTGCTACGAGGCAAAGACGTTCGGCGAGCTCGCCGTTCTGGTCTCCGACCTGCCTCGCGACGAGTCCGATGCCCGCGTTCCGAGCCCGCGTGTCGGACCGGGGGTCCGGCCGGGCTGGCTGCTGGCGGCGATCGGGCTCCTGTTCGTCGTGATGGTCGCCTCGGCCGGCACCTGGCATCACGGACACCACCCGCCGTTCTTCCTGGTGTTCCCGCTGCTCTTCCTGATCTGGCGGATGACGTCGCACAGGCGCGCCCGCTGGTCCGGGCCGAGTCGCGGAGGCGCCGGCCGCTGGGCCTGATCACCGGTGCAGGCCGGCGTCGATCCGGCGGCGGAACGACAGCCCCACCTCGGCCGTGGGTACACGCTGCGCCGCGGGATCGCCCGCGTGCACCCGGCGTAGCGTGTGACATATTATCGCTGGGATGAGCGCGGCCACGGCCACCCGCGACGTCGTCGTGATCGGCGCGGGCGCCGTCGGCGCGGCCTGTGCGTACTACCTCTCCGACGTAGGGCTCAGCGTGACCGTGCTGGATCGAGGCTCGGTCGCCTCCGGGACGACCGGCGCGGGGGAGGGCAACATCCTGGTCTCGGACAAGTCGCCGGGCGTCGAGCTCGAGCTCGCGCTGCTCTCCAGCCGCCTGTGGCGTGAGCTGGAGCCGGAGGTGGCAGGTCCCGCCGAGCTGGAGCTCAAGGGGGGCCTCGTGGTCGCGCCCCGGCCGCAGGCGCTCGATGGGCTCCGCGAGCTCGCCGCGGGCCAGGCGGCCGCTGGTGTGCAGACCGAGACCGTCGGCGGCGATCGCCTGCAGGAGCTCGAGCCCGAGCTTGCCCGCGACCTGCCCGGTGCCATCCTGTACCCCCAGGACATGCAGGTCCAGCCGATGCTCGCCGCCGCTCACCTGCTCGCGGCCGCTCGGGCGCGGGGCGCGCAGGTACGCCTCGGCGAGGCCGTCACCGCTCTGCGCCGCACCGGGGAGCGGGTCACCGGGGTGGTCACGTCGGCAGGGGAGATCTCGGCCGGCGCGGTCGTCAACGCCACCGGTGCGTGGGCCTCTCACACCGCATCGCTGGCCGGCGTCCACATTCCGATCCTGCCCCGACGGGGGTTCATCCTGGTCACCGAGCCGCTCGGCGCGGTCATTCGCCACAAGGTCTACGACGCGGCGTACGTCGCCGACGTCGCCAGCTCCGCCGAAGGCCTGGAGACCTCGGCGGTCGTCGAGGGCACCCAGAGCGGGACGGTGCTGATCGGTGCCACCCGCGAGCGGGTCGGCTTTGACGCGGCGACCTCGACCCCGGTGCTCGCGCGGCTCGCCCGCCAGGCGATCCGGCTGTTCCCGATGCTCGAAGGCGTGCGGAGCCTGCGCGCCTACCGCGGGTTTCGGCCCTACTGCCCCGATCATCTGCCGGTGATCGGTCCTGACCAGCGCGCACCGGGGCTGATGCACGCGTGCGGCCACGAGGGCGCCGGCATCGGCCTGGCGCCCGCCACCGGGTGGCTCATCGCCCAGTACGTCACCGGCGGGGCGCCGGACGGCGCGCTGGCGCCGTTCGCTCCGGAGCGGTTCGGCGAGGGAGCCGCGTGAGCGAGAGCTTCGAGATCACGGTCGACGGCCGGCCGGTCCAGTGCCGCGCGGGGGAGACGATCGCGGCGGCACTGATGCAGACGGGGCTCGACGCGTGGCGCACGACGCGGCGCGCCGGGACGCCGCGCGGGCTGTTCTGCGGGATCGGGATCTGCTTCGACTGCCTGGTGAGCATCAACGGAGCGCGCCCGGTGCGCGCCTGCCTGGCCACCGGGCGAGCGGGGGATCGGATCGCCACCGCGCCCGGCGCCGATCCACACGGCGGCGATGACCCTGTCTGAAATCGATCTGGCCGTGATCGGCGCGGGTCCGGCCGGCCTGTCGGGCGCGGTGACCGCGGCCGATGCGGGCTGCCGGGTCGCCCTGCTGGATCTGGGCGCCCGCCCCGGCGGCCAGTACTGGCGCCACGCTGATCCCGCCCTCGGCCCGCCCGTGCCCGGGATGCATCACGGCTGGCGGACGTTCACCGCACTGCTTGACCGCTTCGACGCCCACCGCCGCGCCGGGTCGATCGACTATCGCCCGGAACACGCCGTGTGGCAGGTGCAGAGCGACCCCCACGGCTTCGTGGTGCGCGCGACCGCGGGGGAGCGCGACCCGGAGCCGTTCACGCTCGGCGCCCGCAGTGTGCTGGTCGCCACCGGGGCCTACGACCGCCAGGTGCCGTTCCCGGGCTGGACGCTGCCTGGCGTGATGGCCGTCGGCGGGGCGCAGACGTTGCTCAAGGGCAGTCACGTGGCGCCCGGGCGCCGAGCGGTGGTCGCGGGCACCGGTCCATTCCTCTTGTCGGTCGCCGACGGGCTGCTCCGCGCGGGGACCCGGGTGGTGGCGGTGATCGAAGCGAGCCGTGCGCGCGCGTACGCGCGAAAACCCCCCGCGGTGGCAGCGGTGCCCGAGAAGCTCGCGGAGGCGACCCGGTACGCCGCCTCGCTGGCACGCCACCGGGTGCCGTACCTGACGGGCCACGCGGTCGTGCGCGCCGACGGTCCTGACCGGGTGCGCTCGGTCACGGTGGAGGCCGTCGATCGTTCCTGGGCGGTTCGGCCGGGACGCGCGCGCCGGTTCGAGTGCGACACGCTCGCGGTCGGGTACGGCTTCGTCGGCCAGCTCGAGTTGCTGCTCGAGCTCGGCTGCTCCACGCGCTTGGACGGCGGCGGCTCGCTCGTGGTGGAGACCGACGCCGGTCAGCGGACGAGCGTTGCGGGCGTGTACGCGGCCGGCGAACCGACCGGCGTCGGTGGGGCCGATCTCGCGCTCGCCGAGGGGGCGCTCGCGGGCGACGCGGCGGCGGCGTCGCTCGGCCGCGGAGGTGGACTCGACCCAGCGGAAGCCGGGCGCACCCGGCGCCGACGCCGGCGACTGCGCGCCTTTGCGCGAGCGCTGGCCACCGCCCATCCGGTTCCGGACGGCTGGCAGAGCTGGGTCGATCCCGACACTCAGATCTGCCGCTGCGAGGAGGTCACCGTGGCCGAGGTGAGGGCCGCGGTCGCTCTCGGAGCGCGCGACGCGCGGGCGGTGAAGCTGCTGGCGCGCCCCGGTATGGGGTGGTGTCAGGGACGGATCTGCGGTCCGGCGGTCGCGGCACTCACCGCCAGCTTGGGGGGCGGCACGGTCAGTCCCGATGATCTGCGCGATTTCTCGCGGCGGTCGCTTGCCCAGCCCGTTCCGCTGGGCGTGCTCGCCGCGCAGGGGCCCGGCCTCGAGGAGAGTAATATGTCACATCGCACCGTGGCTGACGGCGGTGCCATCAACTCCGAAAGAAGGGGCAAGGCGCCATGAAGCCATGGCATGGGGTGCTCGTCGCGACGGCGACGCCGTATGACGACCAGCTGGAAATCGACCTTGAACGCCTGGGTGAGCATGTCGGCTGGCTCGCGGCGAGCGGATGCGACGGCGTGACGCCGAACGGCTCGCTTGGCGAGTACCAGGTGCTCACCGACGACGAGCGCACCGCCGTCGTGCGCACGGCGGTCGAGGCCGCGCCGGAGGGGTTCAGCGTGATCCCGGGCGTCGCCGCGTACGGCGCGCGGGAGTCCCGCGCGTGGGCCGAGCAGGCGGCGGAGGCCGGGGCCGACGGCGTCCTGCTGCTGCCGCCGAACGCCTATCGCGCGGAGCGACGGGCGGTGCTCGCCCACTACGCGGAGGTCGCGAAAGTCGGACTGCCGGTCGTCGCCTACAACAACCCGATCGACACCAAGGTCGACCTGACGCCCGAGCTCCTCGCCGAGCTCTACGAGCAGGGAAGCATCGTCGCGGTCAAGGAGTTCTCCGGTGACGTGCGTCGCGGGTACCGGATCGCCGAGCTCGCGCCTGAGCTCGATCTGCTCGTCGGCGCCGACGACGTGCTGCTCGAGCTCATGCTCGCCGGGGCCAAGGGCTGGATCGCGGGCTACCCGAACGCGTTCCCGGCGACCTGCGTCGAGCTGTACGAGGCCTGCCGGGACCACGACCTCGAGCGCGCGCTGCCGCTCTACCGGATGATGCACCCGCTCCTGCGCTGGGACTCGAAGACCGAGTTCGTCCAGGCGATCAAGCTCTCGATGGACATGGCCGGCCGGCACGGTGGCCCCTGCCGCCAGCCCCGCCAGCCGCTGACCGATGATCAGCTCCAGGAGATCCGCGACGCGACCGACGCCGCGATGAAGGTGGGCAGCCGGTAGTGCGTGCCCGCCGGGTCTTCGCCGCGGTCGACTCCCACACCGAGGGAATGCCCACTCGGGTGATCGTCGGCGGCGTCGCCCCGATCCCTGGCGCGACGATGGCGCAGCGGCGCGTGTACTTCCTGGAGCACCTCGACGAGATCCGCCAGTTGCTCGTCAACGAGCCACGCGGACACGCCGCGATGAGCGGCGCGATCCTGCAGCCCCCGACCCGTCCCGACGCCGACTGGGGGGTGCTTTACATCGAGGTCTCCGGATGCCTGCCGATGTGCGGGCACGGCACGATCGGAGTGGCGACAGTGCTCGTGGAGACCGGAATGGTGAAGGTGACCGAGCCGGTCACCAGCATCCGGCTCGACACGCCCGCCGGGCTCGTGGTGGCCGACGTGCAGGTGACCGACGGCGCGGCGACTGCGGTGACGATTCGCAACGTGCCCGCCTTCGCGGTCGCGCTGGATCGAGCGGTCGAGGTGCCCGGGCTCGGCACGGTGACGCTCGACCTCGCCTTCGGCGGGAACTTCTACGCGATCCTGCCGATCGAGCAGATCGCTCTCCCGTTCGATCGCGTGCGGGGTCAGGAGATCCTGGACGCCGGCATGCGGATCGCGGCAGCGATCAACGAACAGGACGAGCCGGTCCACCCCGAGGACCCGACGATCCGAGGCTGCCACCACGTCCAGCTGCTCGCGCCCGGCTCCGACGCCCGGCTCTCGCGCCACGCGATGGCAATCCATCCCGGCTGGTTCGACCGCTCGCCGTGCGGAACGGGCACCTCGGCGCGGATGGCCGAGCTCCACGCCCGAGGGGAGCTGGCGCTCGGCGACGAGTTCATCAACGAGTCGTTCATCGGCACTCGGTTCATCGGGCGGCTGGTCGAGGAGACCGCGGTGGGCGGGATCACGGCGGTCGTGCCGACGATCACCGGACGGGCGTGGGTGACCGGCACCGCGCAGTACATGCTCGACCCCAGCGACCCGTTCCCGGCGGGATTCGTGCTGTGAGCGTTCTCTACCCTCTTGCCTCGTGACCGCACCGGCCGAGCACGCCGCCCGAGTGGTGACCGCACCGCGCGACGCCGCGGCTGCGATCAGCGTCGTGCCACTCGTCGAGCGCCAGAGTCTGCGCGAGCAGGTCGGCAATGCGCTCCGCGCCGCGGTCGTCTCGGGTGAGATGCAGCCGGGAACCGTCTACTCCGCGCCGTCGCTGGCCGCGCGCTTCGGCGTCTCGGCCACCCCGGTCCGCGAGGCGCTGCTCGACCTCACGAAGGAAGGGCTCGTCGAGTCCGTGCGCAACAAGGGCTTTCGGGTCACCGAGGTCACCGACCGCCACCTCGACGACATCACCGAGTTGCGCAGCCTGATCGAGGTGCCGACGGTCACCCGCCTGGCGGGCGTCATCGAGGGCGAGCGGATCGAGGAGTTGCGACCGCTTGCCGAGGAGATCGTCCGCGCGGCCAAGGCCGACGATCTGATCGCCTACATCGAGGCCGACCGCCAGTTCCATGTGGCCCTCCTGGAGCTCGCCGGCAACCTGCGTCTCGTCGAGCTGATCAGCGAGCTGCGCTCGCAGACCCGCCTGTACGGGTTGGCCGAACTGGTCCAGCAGCACCGGCTGCTGAGCTCGGCCGAGGAGCACCTGGAGATCCTCGACGCGCTCGCCGACGGTGACCCCGCGCGGACCGAGGAGATCATGCGCCGCCACATCGGCCACGTGCGCGGCCTGTGGGCGCCGCACGGGCACGAGTGAGCTCGCCCCGCTCGGCCGTCTGAGTCCGCCGCCGCCCACCGGGTAGGAGAGGTGGCATTGGCTGAGTCCGACGAGCGAAAGGAGCTCTCATGGGCGATCGTCTGCAGCGGATCAAGGGCAAGACCGAGGAGCTGAAGGGCAAGGGGAAGAAGAACGCGGGCCGCGACGCCGGGCGGCCGGGCACCGAAGTCCGGGGCGCCGCCGAGGAGGGCAAGGGCAAGGCGCGCAACGCCGTCGGCAAGGCGCGCAGCGCCGCCAAGAAGGCGTCGCGGTAGCCGCGAGCCCGGAGCTGGGCACGCGCAAGCGGCCGGCCAACCGCCGGGCGGTCGCTGCTCTCCGGCACTGGAGGTACGGGGCGCTCACCGGTACCTTGTGCCGACCGACATGGAGAGCAAGACGATCGCCTTCGTCGACTGCTGCGGCTATTCGGCGTACACGGATGAGCATGGCGACGCGGCCGGCGTCGAGGTCTACCTGGGGATGCGCCGGGCGGTCGAGCGGGCGGCGGCAGGGGCCGGCGTGATGATCGTCAAGTGGACCGGCGACGGGGCGATGCTGGTGGCCGACAACTCCACCGCGGCGCTCACCTGCATCTATCGCGCGATGCTCGTGATGAGAGAGTCCGGTCCGCTCGCGCTGCGCGCCGGCGTGACCGTCGGCCCGGTGACCAGGGTCCCGTACAAAGAGCTCGACTACCTCGGCGCCGCGGTCAACCGCGCGGCGCGCCTCTGTGCCAACGCCGCGCCGTGGCAGGTCCGCGTCGGGCGTGACGCGGACCACACGGCGATGTACTTCACGCTGCGCCCGGCGGACGTCGCCGAGGCCGTCGCCGTGAGCGAGCCGAGCTAGGCGGCGCTGACCGCATGGGGCCGCGTCGCGGCCACGGCCATCCGGCCGGCGTCGAACGCGCTCGCGAACGAGACCTCGGCCAGGCACCCCGGCGCCGCCACCTGGTCGCCGCAGAGAAAGACGCCGTCGCCGCGGTCGATCGCAGGGCGGTCGCGCCACGTCGAGCCCGGCAGGTCCAGCGCGCCGGTGCGACCGTCCATCACCTGGCGGCGGCGGAAAGTGACGCGCTGGCGCCAGCCGACGAACGACTTGTCGAGCAGCTGCTCCAGACGGGCACCGGCCATGTCGGCGCTCTCGCCGGGCTTGACCGGCATCTGCGCCTGGACGAGCTCCTCACCGCTCGGCGCCAGCGTCGGGTCGTTGGCCGAGTACCGCTCGATCCAACCAGAACCCGCCAGGTCCGAGACGACCCACGGATCGTCGCGGCGTCGGTGCAGCGCGAGATCGAGGCACAGCGTGTGACCGCTCGGCCAGTGCAGCTCCTGGTCGCCGAGCAGTTCGCGCGCCTGACTGAGTTCGAGGGCGACGATCGTCGGGTCCTGCGGCAGCGAGGTCACCCGCTCCCCGGTCACGATCCTCACGCCCAGCGAGCGGGCATGGCGCTCCATCGAGTCGACCATCATCCCCCAGCCGCCGACCGGGAACCGCGCCGCGATCTTGGGGTCGAGCAACAGCCGCTGGGTGCGCTCCCAGACGAACGCGGCCGAGAGCTCGCCGGGATCGTGGTGGAAGGTGTAGACGCCGGCCAGCCCGGAGAGCATCGCGGCGGTCCGTTCGTCGGAATGGGCGGCGACCCATGAGCGGAAGTCCTGCTCGCTCGGGGCCACGCGGCCGCGCAGGCGCAGGCCAGGGGGAATGAGGCTGAGCGGGGGAGTGCGGTGGATCGCGCCCTCGTAGTGGAAGCGCACGCCGGTCAACTGGGGGCGTGCCACGGGCGGCAGCAGATTGCGGTCGCTCAGCCAGGTCCACAGCGCGCCGCCCTTGTAGATCGCGTGGGGCCCGAGGTTCGTCTTGTAGGGACCGGCGTCGCTGCGCGCGCGGCCGCCGAGCGACGCGCTCGCCTCGTACAGCTCGACGTCGACTCCCTGCTCGGCGCAACTGATGGCCGCGGTGAGGCCCGCGACGCCGCCTCCGATGACCGTGATCTTGTGCATGGCTGGCACCGTATTGATCAGCTGGCCCGGTGTACAGTGCCAGTTATGGGTGGCCGATCAGGGCCAGTTGAGCTGCTTCTCTCGCTGCAGCGTGGTCCCGTCGCGCTGCACGAGCAGCTCGAGCGAGGGCTCCGGGACGCGGTTCGGGAGGGACGACTGCAGGCGGGGTCACGGTTGCCCTCAAGCCGCGCGCTCGCCACCGAGCTCGGGATCTCCCGCGGCGTCGTGACCGCCGCGTACGAGCAGCTGGTCGCCGAGGGATACCTCCAGACTCGACAGGGCGCACCGGTGCGTGTCGCAGAAGGCGTTCGCGCCCATGCTCCTCGACCTGCGGCACCGCCTCTGATCGAGCGCTTCGCCTATGACCTCACACCGGGGCTGCCCGATCTGCTCGGCTTCCCGCGCGATCGCTGGCTGCGGTCGGTGCGCAGCGCCTGGCGAGAGGCCCCGCTCGATGCCGTCGGCTACGGCGATCCTCGCGGCGAGCCCTCACTGCGGGAGGCGCTCGCCGACCATCTGCGACGCGCGCGGGGCGCAGCGGCCGACGCCGAGCACCTCGTCGTCTGCACCGGATTCCGGCAGGGGCTGTCGCTCACCTGCCGGTGGCTGCGCGCTGCGGGGATCGAGCGGGTGGCGCTGGAGGAGCCGGGCTGGCACGCCCAGCGTTTGATCGTCGAGGAGGCCGGCCTGATGGTCGCGCCGATTGCCGTCGACGGGGAGGGCATCTCCGTGGACGAGCTTGACGCCAGCGGGGCCGAGGTCGTCGTCGTCACCCCCGCGCACCAGTTCCCGACGGGCACCGTGCTCAGCGCCGGGCGGCGGGCCCGGCTGATCGAATGGGCCGAGCGCGGAGACCGGCTGATCGTGGAGGACGACTACGACGCCGAGCTCTGCCGTGGACAGGTCGGTGCCCTACAGGGCCTGGCCCCCGACCGTGTGCTGTACATCGGCTCGGCCAGCAAACGGCTGACCCCGGGGATGCGGCTCGGTTGGATGCAGCCGCCCTCCTGGATGTCGTGGGCGCTCATCTCCGCCAAGGCGATCGAGGACGCCGGCTCCGAGGTCTCGGGGCAGCTGGCGCTCGCGGATTTCATTGCCCGGGGCGAGTTCGAGCGGCACCTGCGACGGATGCGCGGCCGCTACGCCCGCCGACGCGAGGCCCTGGTCCGGTCGCTCGCCGCCCACCACCCGGAGTGGAGCCCGCGTCCGGACGCCGACGGCATGTTCGTGCTCGTCGACCTTCCGGCCGCACTCGACGAGGCGACCCTGCTGACGGCGAGCGCGCGCCGCGGCGTCGGGCTCGAAGGGGTCTCGCTGCACAGCTACACGGGCGCCGCGGCCGCCGGCCTCGTGATCGGCTGCGGTTCGCTTTCGGAGCCCGCGATCGACCGGGCGCTCGCGCTGCTCGGGGCGGCGCTGCCGCTCGAGATACGAGGCGAGGTGGGGCGGATCGACGCTCCTGCGATTGGGGGCAGCCGGTAGCGTCACCGTGCGATGAGTGCGCTGCACGTCTTCGACATGGATGGCACGCTGCTGCGGGGCACAACCGCGTCGATCGAGCTCTCCCGCCGGCTGGATCGCCTGGAGCCGCTCGCCGAGCTGGAGGCCGGTTTCGCCGCCGAGCGGATCACCGCGGCCGAGTTCGCCATGGAGATGCGCGCGCTGTGGACCGAGCTCAGCCCCGAGTTGGTCGCCGAGGTGGTGAGCGCCTCGCCCTGGATCGACGGGATCCAGGAGGTGTGCGCCGACATCGCGCAGCGCGGAGAGCGCTCGATGCTGATCACGATGTCCCCGGACTTCTTCGCCGAGCACCTGTTGGACTTCGGGGTCGACGTCGTCGCCGCGTCCCGCTTCCCCGCGCTGCCCTTTGCGCAGCCGATCGACCCGGCGGGGATCCTCGAGCCCGCCGACAAGGTCCGCCTCGCCGAGGAGGAGCGGCTCGCGCATGGTCTCACCCCGGGTGACTGTGTCGCCTACGGTGACTCGATGTCCGACCTGCCGCTGTTCGGTGTGCTGCAGAACACGGTCGCCGTCAACGCCGACGAGAATCTGGAGCGGGTCGCGGCGGTCGCCTACCGCGGCGACAGCCTGCTCGATGCGTACGCGCTGGCCCGCAAGCTTCTGGCCGGGGGA
>DATJTS010000148.1:0-3732 GCA_035503035.1 Solirubrobacteraceae bacterium | reverse complement strand
GCCAGCACCTCGATCGGGGCGACCGTGGCCGCCTGAAGGTAGGACGCCCATCCGAACGTCGCGCCGGCGAACGAGCCGAACGCGTAATGCGGGAAGCGGCTGGTGCCACCCGACACCGGGAACAGCCCGGCCAGCTCGGCGTGGACCAGGGCCAAGACCAGGATGATGATGGATCCGAGGACCCAGCCGAGGATCGCCGACGGGCCTGCGATCGTGGCGGCCCCCAGCGCTCCGAACAACCATCCGGACCCGATGATCGAGGTCTCCGAAGCCCACAACAGGCCGAGGAAACCGACCCCGCGCTCCAGACCGTCACTATTGAGATCGGTCTGCGGTGCGGCGGGGGTGGCAAGTTCCGTCATACAACCCTCCCCAGGGTGTTTTGCAATGAAGCCAGGCGGAAATCGTACTCCCGTCGGTGACGATCCGCACTATCCGCCTGGACAACCCCCCACACGGGGGCCAGCGCTGCATGGTTCGACGCAGAGCGCGGGCGACCTGCCTAGCTGCGATCCGGACCGTAGATCGCGCGCACGTAAAGTTGCGTGAGGGGCTCGACGAGGGCCTCGGGCCGCGGCAGCGCCGGGACGCCGCCGGTTCGGGAGACGAGCAGCGCCCGTTCCGTCGACCACACGAGCGCGGCGGCCAGCGCCTCGGGCTCGGCGCCCGGGGGCGCCAGCCCGCTCTCCCGGTCGGCCAGGATCACCGCCGCAATCCGCCGGGTGAGGTCGGCGTGGATGCGCAGCCACAGGCGTCGCAGCTCGGGGATCGCCGGCCACTCGACGCTACCGGTCACCATCAGCGGCGCGTAGCGCTCCCACATCCGGATCAACCGGGTCAGCCCCTCGTGGAATGCCTCCTGCGGCGTGCGCTCGCCGCGCGCGAACATCGGCTCGATCTCCCGCGCGATATCGGTGCTCACCGAGCGCAGCAGCTTGACCACGACGTCGTCCTTGGAGGAGAAGTGCTCGTAGAAGCTCGTGCGCCCGACGGCCGCCGCCTCGAGGATCTGGGCGACCGACAGGTCGGCGAGCGGCACCGTCTCCAGCAGCTCGGTCGTGGCGGCGAGCACGGCAGCCTGCGTCTTCGGGCGACGCCCGCGGCGCCCGGCCCCGGTGGCCCTGCTCACAGCGACGATCCCCTCACACCCCGAGCGAGCGGCCGACGATCTCCTTCATGATCTCGGTCGTCCCGCCGTAGATGCGCGTCACGCGCGCGTCGACGAGGGCGCGGGCGATCGGGTACTCCAGCATGTAGCCGTAGCCACCGTGCAGCTGCACGCAGCGGTCGATCACGCGCCCCTGCATCTCGGTCGACCACCACTTCGCCATCGCGGCGTCCTCGGCGGTCAGCTCGCCGTCATTCAAGGCGAGCACCGCCTGGTCGCAGAACGTCGTGGCGAGCGAGATCTCGGTCGCCATCTCGGCCAGCGCGAAGCGCGAATGCTGAAACGCCCCGACGGGCTGCCCGAACGCCGTGCGCTCTTTGACGTAGGCGAGCGTCTGGTCGAGCGCTCCCCGCGCCGCCCCGACGGCGGCGATGGCGATCGACAGTCGCTCCTGGGCGAGGTTGGAGGTCATGTAGCGAAACCCCTGCCCGATCTCACCGAGCACGTTCTCGGCCGGCACCCGCACGTCCTCGAAGAACAGCTCCGCGGTGTCCTGCGAATGCATCCCGACCTTCTCCAGGTTGCGACCGCGCGAAAAGCCCTCCATGCCGGCCTCGACGATCAGAAGCGAGATCCCCTTGTGCCGCTGGGACGGGTCGGTCTTCGCCGCCAGGATCACGAGGTCGGCGTTGATGCCGTTGGTGATGAACGTCTTGGAGCCGTTGACGACGTACTCGGAGCCGTCGGCTGATGCGATCGCCGTCGTGCGCATCGATGCGAGGTCGGACCCGATGCCGGGTTCGGTCATCCCGAGCGCGGTGATCAACGACCCATCGGCGATGCCGGGCAGCCAGCGGCCGCGCTGCTCCTCGTTGCAGAAGTGCATGAAGTACGGCAGGCAGATGTCGTTGTGGAGCGTGATCCCCAGCCCCGAGCCGGCGACCCCCGTGCTCCCGACCTCCTCGGCGAGGATCTGGTTGAAGCGGAAGTCCTCCACGCCGAGGCCGCCGTACTGCTCCGGGACCTGCATGGCGAGCATGCCCTTGTCGGCGGCGAGCGCGAACAGCTCGCGCGGCACGATCCCCTCGCGCTCCCATTGCTCGTGGTGAGGCGAGATCTCCTCGGCGATGAAGCGACGTACCGACTCGCGATAGTCGACGTGCTCGGGTTCGAACGAGGTGCGGCGCATGAGTGCCCAGCGACCCTAGCTCACCGGTTCCCCGGCGGCATCGCCCGGGCGTGATGAGGGGTCTCGCATCTTCTGTACGCTCCGTCGCGGATGGCCGAGATCGTCGCCGGACGAGCGCTCGTGCCGTGGATGGACGATGCGGACCGGCAGCGTCTCGATCGCGGTGATGGCGCCGCCCCGTACCCGGACTACAGCGCGGCCCTGGCCGAACGCCCGCCACTCGACCAGAGCGGCGTCCTCGCCTCGCTTCCCGCGGACCTCGCCGAGCACGCCGCCGCCGTCCGCGCGAGCGAGGGAGCGCAGCGGATGCTGCGCGAGGGTTGGGAGATCGCCTGGATCACGGATCTGCGCAGGGTGGTCGCCGCCCAGTCGCGCGTCACCTGCGAGACCTCGCCCGGCGACGAGCCCGTCCCGCCCGCCGGCGACCGGCTCGCCGTCGCCCGCCTCGCGCTGCCGCTGACGGCTCCTCCCCCCACGATCGTCCAGGAGCTGAGCGAACCGGACCAGACCTGGACGATCACCTCCCCGAACCCCAACCTCCGGATCAGCGGCGCCTTCGGCGGCGAGGTCAGCCCCGGCGTGCATGGCTTCGGCTTCCTGTTCTCCGAGATGCCGTCCTACCTCTCGGTCGCCGAATGCGACGGCCGCCTGGTGCTGCGCGACGGGTACCACCGCTCCTTCCGTCTGATCGCGGCGGGCGTCGTCGAGGCGCCGGCATTCGTGCGGCGGTTCGCGCGCGGCGAGACCCTGCTGCGCGGCGGGCGGCTCCCGGAGAGCGCCTATCTCTCAGAGCGCCCTCCGACGCTCGCCGACTTCCACGACGATCGGTTCGCGATCGACGTGCGTCTGCAGCCCCGACCGACGGTCGCGCGCGTGCAGGCGAGCCCCGCCGGCCTCGCGATCGGCACAATCGCATGATGGCCGCACTCGAGGCACGCCGCACCCAGCCGGCGGACGCCGCGATCCTCGCGGCCACCGAGCAGCTGCTGCGTGAACGCTCCTTCGGTGAGCTCGCCGTGAACGACATCCTCGACGTCGCCGGGGTCTCGCGGACCAGCTTCTACGCGCACTTCCAGTCACGCTCGGCGGTGCTCGCCGCCTGCCTGCGCCGCGTCGTCGACGAGCTGGCGGTTGCCGTCGACCCGTTCCTCACCGAGGCCGAGAACGATCCCGGGCGCGCGATCCGGGTGAGCCTGGAGCGTTGGGTCGGCCTGGCCACCGAGCACGGGCCGCTGCTGCGGACCGCCAGCGAGGAGTGGCCTCACGATCCTGAGCTGCAGGCGCTGTGGTTCGAGGTCATGGACTCGTTCAGCGGCCCGGTGGCCGGGGTGATCGAGCGGGCGCGGGCCGCCGGCGCCGCACCGCCGGGCGCCGACGCGGAGGCACTCGCCGCGTGCCTGATGTGGGGATACGAGCGCGTGCTCCACCTCGCGCT
>DATJTS010000147.1:0-12693 GCA_035503035.1 Solirubrobacteraceae bacterium | reverse complement strand
CCGCGACGCGCAGCCCGGGATCGGAGCACCTCAGCGCGCCGCGCGGGGCCCTCGCACGAACGGCCGCGCGGCCGAATACGAGTTGCTGCTCGAGATGATCCTGGAGGGCTCGCTGTTGCACTACGGCTCGCCTCGGGTCGTCGACACAGCGGATCGCGACCTGGCGCTGCTGCTCGGTGATCAGCTCTACGCGCTCGGCCTCGCCCGGCTGGCGGAGATCGGCGATCTGGACTCGGTGAGCGAGCTCGCCGATCTCATCTCGTTGCTCTCCCAGGCTCAGCTCGACGGCGACGACGCGCTGGCGCGGGCGATCTGGGAGGCGGGCGCGACCGCGATCGGATGGGGCCCGAGCCCCGAGCACGAGGCCGCCAAGGATCTGGCCCGCAGCGGCGACGCGGCTGCCGTGCCCGCCCTCCTACAATCCGCCGGCCGCGGCGATCGATGACGTCCGCGGGTCCGTGTACTGACGTGTGTGGTGACACCGGTCGCCGGACCCGGACTGTAGACTTTCGCGGGCATTCGGAAAGCTTTACCGGCTGTTGAAGAAGGCAGAATTGGCTGATCGACACGCAGAGGGCGCGAAGTCCAAGTACACGGCAGACCGGCAGATGCCGGGCGCCTTCGAGGGCGAAACCGTCACCCGCCGTCGCTTCATGGGCGCGGTGACGCACAGCGCCGGTGGGATCGCGGCGGCGGCATTCGCGCTGCCGGCGCTCGGCTTTGCGATCGGCCCGCTGTTCAGCCGCGAGCCGTTCAACTGGCAGCCGATCGGATATCCGGACGACTTCACCGAGGATCAGTACTCGACCAAGGTGATCACGATCGTCCAGGGGATCGGCGACGCCGGCAACTCGATCGCCTATGTGCGCAAGCGCGACCCCGCGATCGACAAGGGGAAGCCGAATGCGTACAACCACTTCGTCGCGCTCTCCTCGCGCTGCATGCACCTCGGCTGCCCGGTCCGCTACGTGCCGGCCGCCCAGCGCTTCATCTGCCCGTGCCACGGCGGCGTGTACGACTTCACCGGTCAGGTTGTCGGCGGCCCGCCGGTGCGGCCGCTCGACCACTTCTTCACCCGCGTCCACAACGGCCTGGTCGAGATCGGCCCGCGCTACTCGGTCAACTTCCAGTTGCAGGAGTTCTCGCCGCGTGACCCGGCGCAGCCGCTGAACGGCATCGGCCAGTACCTGTACCCGAAGCGGTTCGACACCTCGATCCTGCCGAAGGGCAGCGGCAAGACCCCCTGATGGGCCCGCGCCGCACCGACCTCTGAGGACCCATGCCCAACCTCCCCGCACCACCCATCCCGAAGATCCTGCAGCCCAAGCCCAAGCGGCCGGGCAACGGCAGCACGGCGACCCCGATCGAGGTCGCGGCGGACACCGGCATCTCGGCGGTCGACTGGATCGACGAGCGCACCTCGCTGTCCGGCGGTGTGCGCTGGATGCTCTTCCGCAAGGTCCCGAAGGGGATCAACTGGTTCTACACGCTCGGGTCGGCGACGATGTTCGCCTTCCTCAACCAGGCGGTCACCGGCGTCTTCCTGGCGATGTACTACCGCCCGGACGCCTCGGGCGGCGCCTACGAGTCGGTGCGCTACATCACCGACGACGTCTTCCTCGGCCAACTCGTGCGCTCGATGCACAAGTGGGGCGCCTCGGTGATGATCATCCTGATCTTCCTGCACATGGGCAGGGTGTTCTTCTTCGGCGCCTACAAGTACCCGCGTGAGCTGACCTGGGTCATCGGCGTCGTGCTGCTCATCCTCACGCTGGCGATGGGCTTCACCGGATACCTGCTGCCGTTCGACCAGCAGTCCTACTGGGCGACGATCGTGGGCGTGAACATCAACGGCACCGGGCCGTTCCTCGGCCCGTACCTGTCGGACTTCCTGCGCGGTGGCCCCGAGTTCGGGGCGACGACGCTCTCGAGGTTCTACGCGATCCACATGATGCTGATCCCTGGGTTGATCGCGGCGCTGATCGGCGCGCACCTCTACCTGATCATGAAGCTCGGGATCTCCGCCCCGCCGTGGCTGCAGGGGAACAGCGGAAACGATGAGGAGGTCCCCGACCCCGAATTGAATTCGACGGTCGAGGTCTGATCCTCCGCGCGTGAACTCATGAACCAGGCAGAAAAAGAAAAGTATCTCCGCGAGTACGCGATCCTGAAGAACGAGGGGAAGCCGTTCTTCCCCTACGCCGTCGCCAAGGACTCGGTCATGGCCGTGATCGTCATGGCGCTGATCATCTTCCTGGCGTTGATGTTCGGAGCCGAGCTCGGGCCGAAGGTGGACCCGACGACGACGACGTACGTGCCTCGCCCGGACTGGTACTTCTTCTTCCTCTTCGAGGTCCTCCGGGTCATGAAGAACATCCCGAAGTTCACCGACATGGCGACGATCGGGGTGCCGACGATCTGCATGATCCTGCTCTTCCTGCTGCCGTTCTACGACCGCAGCCCGGAGCGCCGGATCACCCACCGCCCGGTCGCGCTCGCCGCCGGCCTGACCACGATCCTCGCGATGGCCTACCTCACCTACTCGGGTGCCAACACCGGCTCGCCGAACGAGGTCGACCTCAAGCCGCCGGTGGGCCTCACCGCCGCGCAGACGAAGATCTTCTACGCGGGCGAGAAGGTCGTCGGGGAGTCTGGCTGCGAGGCCTGTCACCAGATCGGCGACAACGGCAACAACGGACCGGGACCGAACCTCACCAAGATCGGATCGATCCTCCGTCCGAACGGGATCGCCTCGACGCTGCGCAACCCGACCGCGCCGATGCCGTCGTTCGCGAGCCTGGCCAAGACAAGCCCCAAGAAGTTCAACGACCTGGTGGGCTTCCTCGGCATGCTGCAGTAGGCCCTCGGGCCTGCTGACGCATCGCCGGCGCCTATGAGCGTGTCCTCCCCGACCGAGGGGTCGCAGTCGCAGGGTGCCACCGAGGGGGCAGGGGCCGGTGGGCCCGGTGTCCTGCCCGAGCCTCAGGTCCGCGCGATGTTCGACCGGATCGCGCGCGTCTATGACCGCATGAACGGGGTGATGACGGCCGGGCTGCACCACACCTGGCGGCGTCGCGCCGCCGATCTGGCGGAGCTCGAGCCCGGCGGACGGGTGCTCGACATCGCCACCGGGACCGGCGACCTGGCGTTCGAACTCGGGCATCGCGTCGCGCCGGACGGTCTGGTGGTCGGAGCCGACTTCTCGGAGAACATGCTGGAGATCGCCCGGGGCAAGCGGGAGGCATTGCGTCTCCTCACCTCCGCGCCCGCGGGTGTGGAGCTGCGCTTCGAGCAGGCCAACGCGTTGGCGCTGCCCTATGCGGACGACGAATTCGACGCCGCGACGGTCGGCTTCGGCGCGCGGAACTTCTCCGACCTGCCGCGCGGGCTGAGCGAGATGACTCGCGTCGTGCGCCCCGGCGGCAAGGTCGTCGTGCTGGAGATCACGACCCCGACCGAGGGCCTGACCGCCCTGGCGCTGCACGTCTGGTTCGACCAGATCGTCCCGCTGGTGGGCCGCGTCGCGGGCGATGCGGACGCCTACAACTACCTGCCGAGCTCCGTGCGGCGCTTCCCACCGCCGCGCGAGCTGGCGGCCACCATGGCCGCCGCCGGCCTGCGCGACGTGCGCTACATCCTCACGGCCGGAGGGATCATCGCGCTGCACGTCGGTACGGTCATGGGATGACCGTCGACGGGACCACGCAGGTGACGACGGACTGGGCTGCCGTGGACGCGGTCCGCACGGCGGGCGGCGAGCCGGTCGCGCGGCTGATGATGAGGCTCGAGCGTCGTCTCGGTGAGCTCGCCACCGGCCACGGCAGCGACCTCGCCGGATTTGCCGGATCGACGATCTCCGCGGGCGGCAAGCGGCTTCGGCCCCTGCTCGTGTTCCTCGCCGCCGGCGTGCCGTCGCCCGAGTCCGAGGCGCTGCTCTCGGCCGGCGTCGCGGTCGAGCTCGTCCACGCGGCGACGCTCGTCCACGACGACGTGCTGGACGGCTCGGAGCTGCGTCGCGGGCGGCCGACCGTGATCGCGACCGGTGGCCGGGCCGCCGCCACCGCGACCGGTGACCTGCTGTTCTCCCGCGCGTTCGCCGAGCTGCGCACGCTGCGCTCGGCCGATGCGGTCCGGATCCTGTCCCGCGCGAGTTCCGAGCTCGCGGCTGGGGAGCTCATGCAGCGAGCCGACGCCTGGACGCCGGTCGACGAGGACCGCTACTTCGAGCGGTGCCGATTGAAGACCGCCGTTCTGTTCCGCGCCTCCTGCGAGCTCGGCGCGACCGCCGCCGGCGCCGACCCGGAGGCGGTGCGCGGCCTGGCCGAGTTCGGAGAGCGGATCGGCCTCGCCTTCCAGCTGCTCGACGACGTGCTCGACGTGACCGGCCCGCCGGAGCGGACCGGCAAGCCGCGCGGGGCCGACCTGCTCGATGGCACGGTCACGCTGCCGCTGATCCTCGCGCGCAGCCGGGACCGTGACCTGCGCTCGCTGGACCTGCACTCGATCCGTACCCCGGACGCTGCCGCCGCGGTGTGCGCTCGGATCGCGGAGACCGAAGCGCTGCACGACGCGCGCGCCGAGGCGCTCGACTTCGTCGCCGGGGCCAAGCAACTGCTTCCGGGGCTGCCCGAGTCCCAGCGGGCGGCGCTCGACCTCGTCGCCGATGGGGTCGTCGAGCGGTACGCCTGAGGGCGGCGTGGGGCGGCGGGGGCGCCCCGTCTGGCGCCGACTGTGCTTGCTGTCGGCGGCCCGTCGCCTTCCGACGTTGCGTTCGCGAGTCGGCGCTGACGGGGCGCCCCCGCCGCCTCTACCTCAGGGTCCGCTCTCCTCTTAGCGAAAAACGGCATTCACTCTGCGCCGCGACTCTGCGACGCGCGGATGCCGAAGCAGATCGGGGAGTCGCCGGGGTGGACGAAATTGGACGCGCAGGCTGCGACAGTCTGTCCACGTAGGTGTCAACACTGTTGACAACGCCGATGCGGATCGATACGGTGCCCCGCCATGACGCCTGAGGAGAGGGGTCAGCCGGTGCGACTGGACCGTGAGCGGATCCTGGACGCGGCTGCCGAGATCGTGGGAAGCGAGGGGTTGCCCGCGCTCACCATGCGCCGGATCGGTGCTGAGCTCGGTGCCGACCCGACCGCGGTCTATCGCCACTTCCGCAACAAGCAGGAGATGCTGACCGAGCTCGCCAACCGGCTGTTCGCCACCGAGCCTGAGCTCGACCCCGCAACTCCCTGGGAGGACCGGATGCGGGCCTGGATGTGGCACGCGATGCGGCGCTACCGCAACCATCTCGACCTCGGCCTGCTGCTGGCCGGGCAGAGCGACGACCTTCCGAGTCTCGTGCGGATCCGCGAGCGGTCACTTGCGCTGCTCACCGAGGTTGGACTGTCGCTGCCCCAAGCGGCGCTGTTCAGCCAGGTGATCGAGAACCACGTCGTCGGTTGCGGCCTGTTCTTCGCGGTGTCGGGATGGCACAGCTGCCCGCCGCACGAGAGCCTCGAGGCGACACGGCGCTTCTACGCGATGCTGCCGGCCGACACCGCACCGCTCACCCGCGAAGCGGCACCCCACCTCTGTCCCGAACCCGACGATGTCTACGCCTATACCACCGATCTGTTGATCGCCGCGATCGAGAGAGTCGCGGCCGCCGAAGGCGAGGAGGTCGCCCGCGCATGATCCGTTCCCGTCTCACCGTCCTGACGGCGGCGGTCGCTGCCGGCGCTCTGCTTGCCGGCTGTGGCCGGGCGCTGCCGACCGCGGCCGACCTCGGCGGAGGGGCCTCGAGCGCCTCCGCGGTCGCCGCGCTGTCACCGACGACGCCGCCGCCGACCAAGAACTGGAACAAGCCGGTCGTGTGGGCGACGTATCGGATGGTCGACACGCTCAACCCCGTCCAGGCCTTCGACTACCCCGAGGACACGGTCGACACGACGCTGTGCGACTCGCTGCTGCGCCAGGAGCCCGACGGGACGATCGTGTCCGGGATTGCCACCGCGACCTACCCGACCCCGACCAAGCTGGTGCTGAACATCCGCACTGGCCCTCGCTTCTGGGATGGGCATCCGGTCACCTCCGCCGATGTGGTGTACGACCTCAAGCAGGCGTCGAGCCCCAAGAGCGGGTCGTTCTACACCCAGGTGTTCGACCGGGTGAAGTCGATCGCGGCGACCAACTCCTCGACCGTCGTCATCACCCTCAAGCAACCGGACTACTGGCTGGAGGGTGAGCTCTCGGAGATGCCGGGCGTGGTCTACGAGAAGGCCTACGCCGAGAAGGAGGGCAAGAAGTTCGGGACGCCGTCCGGCCTGACGATGTGCACCGGCCCCTACGAGCCCAAGAAGTGGATTCCGGGTGAGTCGTTGACCGTCGTCGCGAACCCCCATTACTGGGACTCGACGCTCGCGCCGAGGGTTCACGAGATCATCTTCAAGGGCATCGGCGCCGACGCGACCCTCACCTCCGGCCTGGAGACAGGTGCGGTCAATGGGACCTACGCGCAGGGGATCGGAACCTACAACCAGCTCAAGCGCGACAAGAGCCTGACGGTGACCAACGGGCCGGCCGCCAACGTCGACGCGATGGTGATCGACAACACCAAGGGCGTGCTCGGCAACGTCAAGGTCCGCCAGGCGATCTCCGACGCGATCAACCGCACAGCGCTGATCGAGGCGGTCTACCACGGTGCGTCGCAGATGCCCCGGACGCTCGAGAGCCCGGGCCAGTGGGGCTACGGCCAGTCGGTGTTCGAGCAGGACTGGAACCACCTGCCGCCGATGACGGTCAACCTCGCAAAGGCGAAGGCGCTGATCAAGCAGGCCCATGCGGTCGGCAAGTCGATCACGATCGGCACCACCCAGGAGATCTCCTCGCTGGCCACCGACGCCAACGTCGTCCGGCAGGCAGCGGTCGAGATCGGCCTGAAGGTGACGATCAAGTCGGTCTCCGCACAGGACTACATCGCGCTGTTCGAGAGCGCCTCGGCGCGGAAGGGGATCGACATGTTCCCCACCTCCAACTACGGCGACTACGCCGATCCGGCGGCGCTCTACAACACGGTCGTGATGCCGGGCGGCAGCCAGAACTACGACGACTTCGACAACCCCACGATGGTCAAGGACCTCAACCTGGCGCGGTCCACGGCCAACCCGGACCTCCGGGCCTCCTACGTGGCGAAGGTCGGCGACCTGATGGCCACCCAGCTGCCGTGGATCCCGCTCGACGATCCCGACACGGTCCTCATCACCAGCCACCAGCTCACGGGGGCGCCCGTCTCCTTCGTCTACATGGGCGGACCGTGGGCCAACATGATGGGAGCGAGGTGACATGCTCTCCTCGCCGCTGACGAAGTTCATCCTGCGCCGGGTCGGGCTGTTGATCCTGGCGCTGATCGTCTCGAGCTTCGTCATCTTCATCTCGCTGAATCTCGCCCCCGGTGACCCGCTGTCGGCGCTGTCGGGCGGGCGCAGTCTCTCCAAGGCGACGATCGCGGCGCTCAACCGCGAGTACCACCTCAACGACCCGGTGCTGGTGCGTTACTGGGACTACGTCAAGGGCGTGGTGTTGCACTTCAACCTCGGGACGTCGATCCAGTTCCGCGAGCCGGTCTCGACCCTGATCAGCCAACGGATCGGGTCCACGGCCGAGCTTGTCGCCTACGCCGCGGTGCTGATCATCGTGTTCGGCGTCGGCGCCGGCATCGTGGGCGGCCTGCGCCGGGGAGTCCTTGACAACTCGATCATCGCCGTGTCGACGATCCTGGCCGCGGTGCCGTCGTTCGTGGCCGCGATCGTGCTGATCGCGATCTTCGCGGTGGACCTGCACTGGCTGCCGGCGCTCGGCAACGGCTCGGGCTTCGGCGGCACGATCCAGCACCTCACGTTGCCGGCGATCGCGCTGGCCGCCTCGGCGTTCGCGGTCGTCACGCGCGTGACGCGGGTGACGGTGCGCTCGGAGCTGTCGCTGGAGCATGTGCAGACCGCGGTGAGCCGCGGGATCCCGTGGCCGCTGGTCGTCCGTCGTCACGTGCTGCGCAACGCATCGATCCCGATCACGACCGTCGTCGGGATTACCGTCACCTCGCTGTTCGCGCTGTGTGCGGTGGTCGAGCAGGCGTTCAACCTCAACGGGATCGGGGCGGCCCTGATCCAGGCGGCCCTGGAGAAGGACTTCGGGGTGGTGCAGGGGATCTCGCTGGTCCTCGTCGGGGCGTTCGTGATCGCCAACGCGGTCGTCGACCTCCTCTACGCCTTCCTCGATCCCCGCGTCGCGATCGGAGCGCGGGCATCATGAGCACCGGCGCGGGAGCAATCACCACCGGCCGCCTGGTCTTCCCCCGGGCGCGCCGCCGGATGGCGGCCAACCAGATCGTGTACTGGATCTGTTGGCTGATCGTCGCGATCGCGGTGTTCTTCGCGATCTTCGGTCCGCTGGTGCGGCCGCACAATCCGAACTACTCGCTGTTGCAGTTCCAGTACGTCGGGCCGTTCCAGGCCAAGGGCTATCTGCTCGGCTTCGACAGTCAGGGCCGTGATCTGCTCAGCCGCCTGATGGTGGGCGCGCGGACCTCGATGCTCGGGCCACTGCTGGTCGCGCTGATGGCGATGGGCGCCGGCACGCTGATCTCGGTGGTGGCCGCGTGGTGGGGCGGCTGGGTCGACTCGATCCTCGGGACCGTCATGGACATTCTGTTCGCGTTCCCGGGCATCCTGCTCGCGGTGCTCACCGCCGCGGTGTTCGGCGCCGGCCTGATCGCCCCCACGATCGCGCTGGCGATCGCCTACACCCCGTACATCGCGCGGGTGCTCCGCTCGGCGGCGATCCGCGAGCGCGCCCGCGACTACATCGCGTCCGCCGAGGTTCAGGGAGTGTCCACCTGGTCGATCTGCGTCCGGCATCTGATCCCCAACCTCGGCCAGCTGGTCGTCGCCCAGGCGACGCTCGTGTTCGCGTGGGCGATGGTCGACCTGGCCGCGATCTCGTTCCTCGGGCTTGGGGTGCAGCCGCCGACCGCGGACTGGGGCGTGATGGTGTCCACCGGCGAGGCGGGGGTGCTGCAGGGCTATCCGCTGGAATCGCTGTCCGCCGGCCTGTGCATCGTGCTGGTCGTCGTCGCCGTCAACCTGCTCGGCGAGCGCATGGCCGAGCGCGGAGAGAGGAAGCTGTCGTGAACGGGACCGAGAACCTCGCCTACCTGTCCGCGAGCGAGGCGCTTGAGCGCTTTCGCTCGCGGAAGCTCTCGCCGGTCGAGCTGGTCGAGGCGGTGATCGCCCGCGCCGAGCAGGTCGAGCCGACCGTCAACGCGTTCGCCCAGACCTATTTCGAGGAGGCGATCGACGCTGCCCGGGAGGCCGAGGCCCGCTACGCGGGCAAGGGCGCGGCCCCGCGGCCGCTCGAGGGGCTGCCGGTCGCGATCAAGGAGGAGGAGCCGATCCAGGGCCAGCCGTGGACGCTCGGCTCGCTCGTCTACAAAGACCAGGTCGCGGACCACACCTCGGTGTTCGCCCGGCGCCATCTCGACGCGGGTGCGATCGTCCACGCGCGGACCACCACGCCCGAGTTCTCCTGCGCGGGCTTCACCCACTCGCGACTGTGGGGGGTCACCCGCAACCCGCACAACCCCGAGCTCGCGGTCGGCGGCTCCTCCGGCGGCTCGGGCGCGTCGCTTGCCGCCGGTACCTCGACGCTCGCCTCCGGCTCCGACATCGGCGGCTCGATCCGGATGCCGGCCTGCGCGAACGGGGTGGTCGGCTTCAAGCCCCCGTATGGACGGGTGCCCGTCGACCCGCCGTTCAATCTCGACACCTATTGCCACTGTGGGCCGCTCGCCCGCACCGTCGCCGACTGCGCGCTGTACGAGAACGTGCTCTCCGGCCCCGAGCCGACCGACATCCACACCCTGCGTGAGCGGGTCGTCCTTCCCGACAGCTTCGAGGGGGTGAAGGGGCTGCGGGTCGCCTACTCGCTCGATCTCGGAGGTTGGTCGCCGGACCCGGACGTCGCCGAGAACACGCTCGCGGTCGTCGAGGCGCTCCGCGAGGCTGGAGCGATCGTCGAGGAGGTCGATCTCCAGGTGCCGCGCGAGAAGGTGAGCCAGGCGATGTCGATCCACTTCGCGAGCGGCTTCGGCGCCTGGATCTCCGGCATCGTGCAGGCGCACCCGGACCTCGTCTCGCCCTACGTCATCAAGGCGGCCCGCCTGATCCAGGAGGAGGCCGGCGACGCGAGCGCGATCGAGGGCTGGGAGCTCGAATGCGAGCTCTACGCCCCAATCGGCCTGCTGCTCGAGCGCTACGACGGGCTGGTCGTGCCGACCTGCCGGGTCGAGGGACTCATCGCGGGCGAGGACTACGTCGAGCGGTCGATCGCGACGCTCGACGGCGTCGAGATCCAGGACGACCTCGAGGCGTTCACCACGCCGGTGTTCAACGTGATGAGCCGCTGCCCGGTGCTCGCGGTCCCGTCGGGCCGCGGCCCGCGGGGTGGCCCGACCGGCGTCCAGATCGCGGGGCGAACCTACGACGACCTCACCGTCTTCCGGCTCGGCGCCGCGCTCGAGGCGGTGCGCCCGTGGGACCAATGGCCGGAGACCGTCGAACCGCTGGCCGAGGGTGTGAGCGGATGAGCGCGAACGGCGCCCTCCTGGAGGTCGACGGGCTCCACACCAAGCTGCCGGTGGAGGGCCGCATGCAGACCGTGCTGCACGACGTCTCGCTCTCCATCGGGACCGGCGAGGCGGTCGGGCTTGTCGGCGAGTCGGGCTCCGGGAAGTCGATGACCGCCCGTGCGATCGCGCGGCTGTTGCCGTCCGGCGCGAGCACGAGCGGCTCGATTCGCTACGACGGCACCGAGGTGGGTTCCAGGCGCGGCTCGACGCTGCGCGACTACCGCGGGGAGGTCGCGATGATCTTCCAGGACCCCCGCGCCCACATCAATCCGGTCCGCTCCATCGGTGACTTCATGACCGAGGCGCTGCGCACGAACCGCGGCGTCGCCCGTGCCGATGCACGAGCGCGCGCGGTCCGCGCACTCGGCGACGTGGGGATCGAGGACGGCGAGCGGCGGCTGAAGCAGTACCCGCACGAGCTGTCCGGCGGCCTGCTGCAGCGAGTGATGATCGCGTCGGCGCTGCTCACCGAGCCGCGGTTGGTCCTGGCCGACGAGCCGACGACCGCGCTGGATGTGACCACGCAGGCGGAGGTGATGGCGATCCTCGACGAGTTGCGCCGGGAGCGCGGTCTGGCACTGCTGTTCATCACGCACGACCTGGACCTGGCGGGTGCAGTCTGCGATCGCACGTGTGTGATGTATGCCGGGCGGATCGTGGAGTCCCAGCGCTCGGCGGACCTGGGGGAGCGGCCCCGCCATCCCTACACCGCGGCGTTGTCGGCCGCGCGTCCGGCGATCGAGGGCGCGGTGCACCGTCTGGCGGCGATCCGGGGCCGTCCGGTGTCGGCGTTCGAGGCCCCGGAGGGATGCGCGTTCGCGCCGCGTTGCGAGTTCGCCCAGGACCGCTGCCGGGAGCGCACGCCCGAGTTGCGTGTGGTGTCGGGTGGCGAGGTGCGGTGCGTGCGCGCCGACGAGATCGCGGGAAATCTGGCGAAGGAGACCGAGAGTGTCTGAGCCGCTGCTGGAGGCCACGGGCCTGCGCAAGGACTACGGGTCGGTGCTGGCCGTCGACGATGTCGATCTCGCCGTGGAGGCGGGCGGTTCGCTGGCGATCGTCGGCGAGTCGGGGTCGGGCAAGACGACGATCGCGCGGATGCTCGTCGGGCTCACCCGCCCGACCGCGGGCACGATCCGCGCCTGCGGCCGGGATCGTTCGACGCCGTCGCGCTCGGCGGCCGAGCGGCGGCGGCGCGGGTCGGAGGTGCAGATCGTCTTTCAGGATCCGTACTCGAGCCTCGACCCGCGCCACAGCGCCCAGAAGGCGCTCGACGAGGTCCTCAGGCTGCACGGCAGCGGCTCCGACTCGCGGGCACGCAAGGCGCGGATCGCCGAGCTCGGGGAGCTGGTCGGCCTCGACGACCGTATGTTGCGCGCACTTCCCCGCGACCTCTCGGGAGGTCAGCGGCAGCGGATCGCGATCGCACGCGCGCTCGCGGCCGACCCGCGGCTGATCATCCTGGACGAGTCGGTGGCCGCCCTCGACGTCTCGATCCAGGCCCAGGTGCTGAACGTGCTCGCCGACATCCGCGAGGAGACCGGGGTCTCCTACCTGCTCATCAGCCACGACCTGGCGGTCGTACGCCAGCTCACCGAAGAGACGCTCGTCATGCACCGGGGCAAGGTCGTCGAGCGCGGCCCCACGTCCCAGGTGCTCGACACGCCCCAGGACCCCTACACGCGCTTGCTGCGCGAGAGCGTCCCGCGCCCGGGCTGGCGCCCCACCCGGCGGCTGCGGGCGCGGGCCGCGGCGCCGGGAGAAGCAGGGCGCGCCGAACGAGAGCCGACGTCGACGACGGAAGGAGGACGGCGTGGCGGCTGACCTGGCGGTGCTCGGCGCACGGATCCGCACGATGGACCCCGACCGGCCGTACGCGTCCGCGCTCTGCGTGAAGGACGGCATGGTCGTCGCGGTCGGGGACGACGACGAGGTGCGTCGCGCGTGCGACGCCTCGACCAGAGTGCTCAGCGGTCCGGGGTGGGCGATCACGCCGGGCCTCGTCGACGGCCACCAGCACCTGTTCT
>DATJTS010000146.1:0-3112 GCA_035503035.1 Solirubrobacteraceae bacterium | reverse complement strand
GGGCATCGGCTGGTCATAGCCGCCCTTGTGTAGGTCAAGCAGATAACCGATCCTCATCTCTCTCCTCCAACGCGGGCGCCCGCGGGTCGGACGGTTGGCCAGCCATAGCGATTTCTACCATACGTTTGGCAGTTTTGCGATGATTCAATCCGAGCCGCCGCCAGCGCCCTCGCCCTCCCAGCAGACCCCAAGAAGTGCGCACCGTCACCCCTCCCCGGACGCACGCGCGCTCTTGTATGTGGCCAGCATGAGGAAACGCGCACCGCTCAGTCGGGAACGGCAGCGTGCCCGGATGTCGATGTAGTTGGTCGCGGCTGGCCGACGGGCGGGGGCGGGCGCCGAAGGCGACCGGCGGTTGGGCGACGTGGCGCGGAGGGCGACGGGTCGCCCGCTAGTGAAGCCCGGACTACCTGCAGCCCGGCGACAACGCCCGAGACCTCGCCGACGGGCCGAAGCTCCGGGACATAAGCATTCGGAGGGTGCTTATGTTCCGGTAGCGCGAAAGAGGCGCGAAGTTTCGGGCGAAATGCACGCGGTGGTCGGACCGCTGGAGCGGGTCGATCGCGCTGCGGCGCCATCCACCCGGGTGGCCGGTGCGAGAAGGCCTGCGATCGCGTTACCGCGGCTACCGCGCACGGTAGCGGGAGCGCGGGAGCGCCAGGACGGGGCAGCCGGCCCCACGGCTGCCACCGAAGGCGGGCCCTGAAACCTGTCGCAGCGCCCAGTCATGCGTATCGGGCCAAGCCTATAAGGCATGCTACGCGGCGAGTCCCGCGTCGTACCCCTCGCGGAACGCGCGGAGCGCGTCGCGGGGGGCCGTGGCATCGCCGGCGATCAGCACGCGCGCGCCGAGCCTCCCGGCGGGAGCGTCCAGCTCGAGGTCCGGCCGGCCGGGGACCCCAGCCACGATCGCGTCGACCGCCAGCCGCCGCTCCTGCCCGGAGTAGATCGTCCGCATCACGGCTTCGCCGTCCACGACGTCGCGCAGTTGGACGGCGCTCAGCAGCTCGCAACCGCTCGCGTACAGGCGCCGCATCTGATCGCTGATGCGGGTGAAGCCGATGTATGCGCCGACGGTCGGCATCGGCGTGGCCAGCGTCACCGCGGCACCGCCGGCAGCGAGACGCTCGGCGCACAGGGGCACCTCCTCGGCCCCTATGTGATCGACGATCAGCGCGCGAGCACCGCTGAGTCCATCGCCCAGCGCGGCCTCGACGGTCAGGATCGGCACCGAGCCGTCCCCCGACGGCAGTCGGTCGGTCGCCGGGCGCGCACCCGTGGCCAGTACGACCACGTCCGCCTGGCGCAGCGCCAGGCCATCCGCGTCGAGCTCGACTCCGAGTTCGGGCCGAACGCTGAGCCGCTCAAGCTCCTCCTGCAACCAGCGAACCGACTCGAGCAGCTCCGACGCGGGTCCGCTGTCGGCTAGCAGGCTAAGGCGCCCGCCAAGCGTCGCGCGCCGGTCGACCACCTGCACGCGGTGACCGCGGAGCGACGCGATGCGTGCGGCGGCCAGCCCGGCCGGCCCCGCGCCGACGACCAGAACCCGCCGCTCCGCGGCCGCCGGCTCGGGTACCAGACCCAGCTGGTACTCGCGCCCGACCTCCGGATTGTGCAGGCACGTGATCGGCATGCCGCCGACCATGCGGTCGACGCAGCCCTGGTTCGCCCCGACGCACGGCCGGATTCGACCGGCCTCCCCGCGACGCAGCTTGGCCACAACGTCCGGATCGGCGATCTGAGCGCGAGTCATCGCCACCAGGTCGCAGACCCCGTCCTCGAGCGCGCGCTCGGCCAGTTCGGTGGTGGTCACACGCCCGACGCCGACCACGGGGACGCGGCCGTCGATGGCCTGCCGCGTCTGCGCGATCAGCGGCAGCAGCTCTCCGGGCGAATGCCGATAGCTCGCGACCGCTCGGGCGTAGTGCGACGAGCGCGACCCGGATGACTGGTTGAGATAGTCGATCTGCTCGGTGCCAACTAGCGCCCGCGCGACCTCGCGCAGGCCCTCGGGCCCGAGGCCGCCGTCGGCCGGTCGCCGGTAGTCGTCGACCGACAAACGTACCCCGACCACGGGATCGGAGCCGACCTGGGCCCGCAGCCGCTGGAGGATCGTGGTCACGAATCGCAGCGGCTCGCCCCATTCGTCGCCGCGCGTGTTGGCCCAGGGGCTAAACGACTGCTGGATCAGATACCCGTGCGCGCCATGCAGCTCGACCCCGTCGATGCCCGATTCGAGCGCCAGCACCGCGGTGGAAACAAACGCATCGACGAGCTCCTCGATCTCGTCGGCCGTCATCTCGTGGGCGACCTCGTTCCCGCTGGCTGAGATCGTCCCGCCGAACGACCATAGCGGGGTGAAATCAGAGCTGGCGTCCGAACGGAACTCGGCGCCGAAGTGCATGAGCTGCATAAACACCGCCGCGCCGTGAGCGTGGAGCGCCGTCTTCATTGCCCGCAGCTTCCGGCGCAGATCGTCGGGCTCGTACGGGTAGTGCCCGGTGGCCTGGCTGGATCGGTGAACCTGGACCGGTTGGAGGATGATCAGCCCGGTTCCCCCTGCCGCCCGTCGCTCCTGATAGCCGATGTAGCGGTCGGGCGACTCGCCCGGCCGATAGAACGACAGGAAGGCTCCGTGGGCGGTGGAGACGACGCGGTTTCGCAGTTCCACCGAGCCAACGGAGATCGGTTCGAGCAGTTTCACCCGGCCGGCTCGGCCACCGCGCCGGCTCCCACCAGTTCCTTGACCTCTTTCATGGCCTTGAACGAGTAGCCGGACAGCTCCGGATCCGCGAACGGGGTGATGTTCCACAGAACGACGTCACGCAGGCCGGCGTCCTCGTAGGCGCGGATCTGATCGGCGATCTGCTGCGGCGTCCCATGCAGCGTTCCCTCCCGGACGATCCCGGGGGCGATGTGCGAGATGACCCGCTCGGCCTCGGCCCTCGAGACCTTGGTCGGGACGAAGCTATGAAACCCGGTGCCGCCCTCGAACGGAGAAGTCGAGCCGTGGCGCGCATAGGTCTCGGGCGAGAGGTCTACCGCCGCGAACAGGATGCGCACCAGCGGCTGGTTGCACAGCCGCTCGAGCGTCTCCTCGTCCGGCGCGGTG
>DATJTS010000145.1:0-12281 GCA_035503035.1 Solirubrobacteraceae bacterium | reverse complement strand
GGAGGAGCAGTGAGCGAGGCCGAGACATTCGAGCGCTGCATGTCGGTCGGCGGGGTTGCGGTGTTCCCGTCCGACACCGTGTACGGCCTTGCCTGCGACCCCGGGAACCGGGAGGCCGTCGAGCGCCTGTACCGGCTCAAGCGGCGGTCACTCGAGAAGCCCTCCGCGGTCATGTTCTTCGATCGCGAGCTCGCGCTGGAGGCGCTTCCGGAGCTCGGTCCCGCGACGCTCGCCGCGCTGGAGCGACTGCTGCCCGGGCCGGTGTCGTTGCTGCTGCCCAACCCGGCGGCACGTTTCCCGCTCGCGTGCGGTGGCGATCCAGGGACGCTCGGGCTGCGCGTGATCGACGTCCCCGCGCTCGCCGGCGTGCGCTGGCCGGTGCTCCAGTCGAGCGCCAATCACGCTGGTGGGCCGGATCCGCGGGCGCTCGCCGATGTGCCTGAGGAGATCCGCCGCCGGACCGACATGGTGATCGACGGCGGCGAGCTGCCCGGGACGCCGTCCACGGTCATCGACCTGCACGGATACGAGCAGACGGGGGAGTGGACGATCGTCCGCCAGGGCGGTCTCGCCGAGGAGGCGGTGCGCGAGGCGCTTCACGGTCAGTACCACTTCGATCCGACCACCTACGAGGAGATGATCCGCGCCGACATCCCGGTCTACGACGAGTTCCAGGATGTCGCGGCCGTCGCCGCCGGAACCACCGCGCGCGCGATCCTCGAGCTCGGTACCGGCACCGGCCAGACCGCGCGGCGGCTCCTGGAGAGCAACCCGGGGGCGAGCCTCGTCGGCATCGACGAGAGCGATGAGATGCTCGCGGTCGCGCGTCAGGTGCTGCCCGCCGAGCGCGTCACTCTGCGGGTCGCCCGTCTCGAACAGCCGTTGCCGGAGGGCGAGTTCGATCTGGTGGCGAGCGCGCTCTGCGTCCATCATCTGGACGGCGCCGGCAAGCGCGACCTGTTCCGGCGGGTGAGGGAACGGCTCACCGCCGGTGGACGCTTCGTGCTCGCCGATGTCGTCGTGCCCGCCGACCCGGCCGACCGGCTCATCGAGCTCACGCCGGGCTTCGATCGTCCCGACACGGTCGAGGACCAGCTGAAGTGGCTCTCCGACGCCGGGTTCTCGACGTCGCTCATCTGGGGCCACCGGGACCTTGCGGTGGTCCTCGCCCGGGCGGTGTGACCGGCCGGCTGAGCCGTCCGGCGGACCTGTAGGATCGATTGTCGTGACCGATATCGACCTGCCGCCCGACTACTTCAACCGTCCGCTCGCCGAGGTCGATCCGGAGATCGCCGAGGTGCTCGCCCTTGAGCTCGATCGCCAGCAGCGCACCCTGGAGATGATCGCCTCGGAGAACTTCGCGCCGGTCGCGGTGCTCGAGGCCCAGGGGTCGGTCCTCAACAACAAATACGCCGAGGGCTATCCCGGCCGGCGCTACTACGGCGGGTGCGAGTTCGTCGACATCTCGGAGCAGCTGGCGATCGATCGTGCGAAGGCGCTGTTCGGTGCCGACCACGCCAATGTCCAACCGCACGCGGGCGCCCAGGCCAACACGGCCGTCTACCACGCGCTGCTCACCCCGGGCGACACCCTGATGGGGCTCGAGCTCGCCCACGGCGGCCATCTCTCGCACGGGATGAAGATCAACGTCTCCGGGCGCCTCTACAACATCGTCGCGTACCACGTCGACCGCGAGAGCTCGCTGATCGACATGGACGAGGTCCAGCAGCTCGCCGAGACCCACCGGCCGAAGATGATCGTCGCCGGCTGGTCGGCCTACCCGCGCCAGCTCGACTTCGCCCGCTTCCGTGAGATCGCCGACTCGGTCGGCGCCCATCTGATGGTCGACATGGCGCACTTCGCGGGGCTCGTCGCCGCCGGGCTGCACCCATCACCGATCCCGTATGCGGATGTCACGACCACGACGATCCACAAGACGATCGGGGGCGGCCGCGGCGGCATGATCCTGTGCCGCGAGGAGTTCGCCAAGAAGATCGATTCCGGTGTCTTCCCCGGCCAGCAGGGCGGCCCGCTCGAGCACCTGATCGCCGGCAAGGCGGTCGCGCTGAAGATCGCCGCCTCCGAGGCGTTCCGCGAGCGCTCGCAGCGCACCCTGGACGGCGCCCGCGCGGTGGCGGCCGAGCTGGCGAACGCCGGGGGCGGCGTCTCGGTGCTCACCGGTGGCACCGACGTGCACCTGGTGCTCGTCGACCTGCGCGAGTCCGAGCTCGACGGCCAGCAGGCCGAGGATCGGCTGCACGCGATCGGGATCACGGTCAACCGCAACGCGGTGCCGTTTGACCCGCGTCCCCCGATGGTGACGAGCGGCCTGCGGATCGGCTCCCCGGCGCTCGCCACGCGCGGCCTGTCGGTCGAAGACTTCACCGAGGTCGGCCAGATCATCGCCGCGGTCCTCACCGCCGGCGACGAGTTCGAGTCGGTCCGCGCGGGCCTGGCCGAGCGGACGGCGCTGATCGCCGAGCGCTACCCGCTGTACGCGCAGCTGTCCGCTCCCGCGGCCGTCTGAGCGCACGCGGCCGTCTGGGCGCACGCGGCCGTCTGGGCTCACGCGGCCGTCTGGGCGCCCCTGCGGGCGCTCGCCCGCCCCGACGCCCCTGACAGATCCGGCCCACCGACGGCCCGCGCGAGGAGGCGCGATCCGGGCGCAGAACACCAGGACATGTTCGGCCGATTTAGGTTCTGGTCGTCGACCCCTGCCATGCTGTAGCGCAATGCACCAGTGGCACGCCGCGTTCGGGTTCCTCGTCGCCGCCGCGGTGGCGATGTTGATGACGCCCGTGGTGGCGCGGGTGGCGCGTGCGCTGAAGGCGGTCGATCGGCCGCGGGTGGGCGGGCTCACCGAGCGCGTGACGCCGCTGCTCGGCGGCGTGGCGATCTTGATCGCGATCGTGGTGGCGACGGCGCTCTTCATGCCGCACTTCATCACCCTGCCGCGCAGCGCGCGGGCGGTGGGCGAGCGCGCGACGGTCAACACGTGGGGGCTGATCGTGGGCGCGGTGCTGATCACGCTGGTTGGCGCGATCGACGACCGGCTCGATCTCCGCTGGTGGCTGAAGCTGTTCGGGCAGGTGGCGGCGGCGGTGATCGCCGTCAAGGCCGGGGCGATCGTCACCGACGTGACGATCCCGTTCCTCGGCGCCCACCAGTTCCCGCACGCCGGCCCGGTGCTCACGGTGTTCTGGCTCGTCGCGATGATGAACGTCGTCAACTTCACCGACGGCGTCGACGGCCTCGCCGCGGGTCTGTGCACGATCGACGGGATCGCGTTCACCGTCATCGCGTTCAACCTCGGGGTGGCGGGCGCGGCGATCCTCGCCGCGATCACCGCCGGAGCTGCGCTCGGGTTCCTCGTGCACAACTTCCACCCCGCCTCGATCTTCATGGGCGACGCGGGATCCAACCTGCTGGGCTACATGCTCGGGGTGACGGCGGTCGTGGGCTCGCTGAAGACGAATGCCGTCGTGGCCCTGATCGTGCCGCTGGTGATCCTCGCGATCCCGTTCCTGGACACGAGCTTCGTGGTCGCCAAGCGCCTGAAGTACAGACGGGCGCCGTGGTCGCGCGATGCCAACCACTTCCACCACCGGTTCGCCCGGATCGGGTTCTCACAACGCAAGACGGTCGCCTACCTCTACGCCTGGTCGACGGTGCTGGCCGGCCTGGCGGTGGCGATGCGGCTGCTTCCCTACCACCCGCACAACACCCACTACAACTGGCTGTGGGTGGGTGTGCTGATCGGGATCGGCGTGGTGGCGCTCGCCGCCTCTGTGTACCTCGTCGTCGTGCTGGAGATCGTCAAGTTCGGGCGACTGCGGCTCGTCGACCTGCGCCGCGCGGACCCGGCGGCCTCGGAGTCCGAGATCCAGGCACAGGCCGCCCGCGACGTCGAGACCGGCGAGTTCACGCGGGTCCGCTAACCCGCGGACGCTCTCGTGGCCGAGCCCAACCCTGTTCAGGTCCATAGCCTCGAGGCGATGCCCGCGTTCATCACGGCTGACGGCTCGACGATCCGTGAGCTCGCGGGACCGACGAGGCAGAGCGCCGACAGTCGCCACCAGAGCCTTGCGGAGGCGACAGTCGAGCCCGGCGGGCAGACCGCCGAGCACTTTCACCGGCGGTCGGAGGAGATCTACTACTTCGTGGCCGGAGCCGGCCGGCTGCGGCTCGGCGGCGTGGACGGAGGCGAGTCCCCGGTCAGCGCCGGCGATTGCGCGGTGATCGCCCCCGGCGCCCGTCACAAGCTGTTCAACGATGGCGCGGTTCCGCTGGTCCTGCTGTGCTGCTGTTCGCCGCCCTACAGCGACGACGACACCGTGTTGACCGGAGAGTGAGCGGGCTGAGCCGCATCGAGCGCGGCGGCCTGATCGCCGTCGCGGTGCTGACCGCGCTCGCCGGGGTCGCCCGCTATGTGAGCGGAACCCCCGAGATCGTCGCGTTCGTCATCGCGGGGCTCGCGCTGGGCGGCGGGGCGTGGATCGTGTCGTTCGCCACCGAGGAGGTCGGTTCCTCGCTCGGCGTCGCCGCCACCGGCATGCTGCAGTCGACGATCGGCAACCTTCCCGAGTTCTTCGTGGTGCTGTTCGCGCTGCAGGCCGGCGAGCTGATCGTCGCCCAGACCGCGATCCTCGGCTCGATCCTGGTCAACGCGCTGCTCGTGCTCGGAACCGCGATCGTAGTGGGGGCCCGCCGCCGGCCGGACGGGCTGATGCGCTTCAGCCCGCGACTGCCGAACGACACCGCCACCCTGCTGCTGGTGGCGAGCTTCATCATCGTGCTCGTCGGGCTTGCGGCGGGCGCGCACGACTCCGCAAGCCGCCACATCACCACGATCTCGATCGTCGGCGCAGGGCTGCTGCTCGCCGTCTACGCGGTCTGGGCACACCAGTTCCTCACCACGCCCCAGGCCGCCGACCAGGAGGATGGCGAGCCCACGAATGCCCGACTCGGCCGGACCGCCGCGCTCGTGCTCCTGATCGCCGCCGGGACGGCCGCCGGGTTCGTCTCGGACTGGTTCGTGCACGCGCTGGAGCCGACGATCCACTCGCTGCACATCTCTCAGGCGTTTGCGGGCCTGGTGATCGTCGCCATCGCGGGGAATGCGATCGAACACGCCGTCGGTGTCGTGCTGGCCGCCCGGGGCCGTTCGGAGCTTGCGATCTCGGTGATCAAGTCCTCGGTCGGGCAGGTGGCGGCCTTCCTGTTCCCGGTGCTCGTGCTCGTCTCGCTGCTCACCTCGACCACGCTCACCTTCGCGCTGCCGCCGGTATTCACCGGCGCGCTCGCGGCAACCGCGCTGATCATGTGGCAGATCACCGGCGACGGCGAGGCGAGCGCCTTCGAGGGAGCGGCGCTGATCGGCGCGTTCGTCGTGATCGCGACCGTCGCCGCGTTCGAGTAGCCCGCGGTCACAAACCCACAACTTCTCGCGCTCGACGGGGTTTGAGGATGCAGAGATGACGGCATCCTCAAGACAGGCGACCCGCATGCCGATCCCAGGACAGTCGTGAGCTCCCGGACCTCACACGCACTCAGGTTGCCCGTGACCGTGGCCTGCTGCCTGGTCGCGGTGGCCTCGCTGCTCGCCGCCGCGCTGCCCGCGCGCGCGAGCGCCGCGTGCACGACGCTGAAGCCGAAGTCGAAATCGGCGCCCTATCTGATCGCGCCCTGCGACGGGGCCACGGTCGCTGAACACAGCTCGGTCACGTTCATCGTGTACGACAGCAACGTCGAGACCAAGCAGTCGACGCGCGACTACCCGTACCTCGACCTGGCGACCGCGCGCGACGTCACCGACGGCCAGCTGGCCGCCAGCACCAACGGGACCGGCGTGTTCCAGCAGCTCGCCCCGCGTCCCGGCCACAAGGACGAGTGGATCCTGACGGTCAAGCCCCAGACCTACCGGACGTGGTGGGACAACCAGGCTCGCACCTGCTACGTCCAGATCCGCCAGCTCGATCCGTCGGCGACCGCCGGCGTCACCGACAGCCCGATCGTCACGCTGCACGTGTCGCCCAGCCGTAGCTGACGCCGGCGGCCAGCACGTATCCTCGCTGGATGCCGCCCAGCGACACTGACACCGCGACCGTTGGTCCTGACCAGGGCGAGCGAGCGCTGCGGATCGGAGAGCTCGCCGAGCTCACGGGCACGACGCCGCGCACGATCCGCTACTGGGAGGAGCTCGGGCTGCTCGGCACCGCGAGCGCCCGAGAGGAGGGCAAGCACCGCTCCTACACGCAGGCCGATGTGGAGCGCGTCTCGGAGATCGTCCGGCTGCGCAACCTGCTCGGGCTCTCGCTCGAGCAGCTGTCCTCACTGCTGGAGGCGGAGTCGGCGCGCGCGCACCTGCGCCGCGAGCTCTCCCAGACCGAATCTCCGGGCGAGCGGCGCCGGATCCTCGAGCAGCTGCTCGGGCACATCAGCGGGCAGCTCGATCTGGTCCGAGATCGCCGCCGCGAGCTCGACGAGCTCGCCTCGACGCTCGAGGAGAAGCAGCGCCTGGTGCGGCTGCGGCTGCGCGAGACCGACGACCTCTGAGCGCCGCTGATATCGCCGGTCCGGACGATGACCGGAGCGGCTGTGAGTGGGCCTGGGGCCGCTCCGGGAGAACTGTCACAAGCGTGTAACAAGCCGCCGCTCACGCTATATTGGCGTCGTGTTGGTTGACCGCCTCTGAGGGGCGGTCGATCGCCTGACTCCATCGGGTACGATCCGCGCCCGATCTGAGCAGCCCGCCATCGACTCACCCAGACTGATCGTGAAAAGCCTTCGACCCCTCATCGAGCGCCCCTGTGCGCGTGCCCAATGCCGCCTCGTGACGTCCACGGAGGGGTATCGGTGGCCGTAGACGCCGCCGAACGCCCCATGAGCCCGCTGCGCGCGCTCGTCCCCGGCGCCCTTGACGTTCCGCTCGTCGTGGTCGCCGCGATCGTGGCGATCGCCGTCGGCGCGCCCGTGCTGGGCTCGGTGATCGGCGCGGGGATCTGGCTGCTCAATCGCGTGGTGGCGGTCGTCGACCGCCGCTGGGCAGACACGCTGCGGACGCGTCGCCAGCAGGTCACGGTCACGCTGTTCGAGCGGTTCGGCCGGATCTGGCTGCTGGCGATCGGGATCATCGTCTCCGGTCTGGTCGGCGGTCGCAAGGACGGCCTGACCACAGCCCTGTTCGTGTTCGGCGCGTACTCGGTCGCGTTCGTCATCGATCTGTTCTCCGGCCCGCCGGAGCCGAGGGGCGGTTCATGAGCGCCGTCAGCGATCCGTCAACACCCACTGCGGGTGGTGGCATGAGCCCGGCGCGCAAGCTGGGGCTCGGGGTGCTCGCCGTATGGCTCGGCGGGATCATCTTCTTCGTCGCGGTCGTCGGCTTCGGGTCCGACAAGGCGCCGTCGGTCGCGAGCAATGTGTTCTCGCCGACCAACGAGTTCAAGCTCGACACCTGGTTCAGCGCGGGTCCGATCGACTTCAACAAGGGCGTCCTGTACGTGCTGCTCGCGGCCGTCATCACGCTCGGGATCCTGCTCTACATGGCCAAGCGGCTGCGCGAGCGCCCGGGCCGGCTGCAGGTCGCGATCGAGATGTTCTACACGCTCACCCGCGGGATGGCGGACGAATCGCTCGACGAGTCGATGTCTCGCAAGTACTTCCCGCTGATCGCGACGCTGTTCATCTTCATCCTGGTCTCGAACCTCATCGGGTACATCCCGCTGCCGATCGACACCGGCGAGAAGTTCTCGCTGCTCGGCGTCCACTGGCCCTCGTTCCAGATCTACGCCGCCGACACGAACGTCGCCTTCCCGCTGATGCTCGCGCTGCTGGTGTTCGTGCTCTTCACCTACGAGGGCGTCAAGAAGCACGGCGGCTTTGGCTACGTCAAGAGCCTCATGCCCGACGTCGGCGGGGGGATCAGGTTCCTCGTCTATCCGATCGAGATCCTGTCCTACTTCCTGCGGTTGATCTCGCTTACCGTCCGGCTCTGGGCCAATCTGCTCGCGGGCCACCTGCTGATCGCGTTCATGGGCGGCGAGCTCGGGGTACTCACCGGCAACACCGTCGTCTCGTGGGCGCTGCTGCCGATCGGTATCGCGATCTTCCTGTTCGAGGCGATCCTGATCGCCGGACTGCAGGCATTCATCTTCTCCATCCTGACCGCGATCTACCTCGGTAGCGCGGTATCCGACAGTCACTAAGCACAGAAGGAGTCGTCGAACCCCCATGCTCATGAGCATCCTCGCAATGTTCCACCCCGTGATCTCGTTCGCGGCGTCGAGCGTCACGAATGCCCAGGACGCCGGCCGCGCGATCGCGCTGGGCGCGGGCGCCGGAGGCGGCGCCGCGGGCGCCGGTGCCGGCATCGGCTCCGTGTTCGGCGCCTCGATCCAGGCCAAGACCCGCCAGCCGGAGCTGCGCGCCGACATCGAGCGTGACCAGTGGCTGGGCTTCGCGCTCACCGAGGCCTGCTTCTTCTACGGCCTCGTCGGCGGGTTCATCGCCTTCTTCCTCTAGGCCGACGATGCCTGCGCTCGCCGCACACATCCCGTTCGCCTCCGGCGGCTCGTTCCTGATCACCCCCAACGTGGGGCTGATGGTCTGGGTGCTGGTCGTGTTCTTCATCTCGTTCTTCGTCCTGCGCAAGTGGGTCTATCCGGCGATCATCGCCGCGCTCGACTCCCGCGCGGCCTCGATCGAGGAGTCGATCGACGCCGCGGATCGGCTCCGCAGCGAGGCCGACCAGACCCTCCACGACTACCGCGAGCGGCTGAAGGAGGCCCGCGGACAGGCCGACGAGATCGTCGCCCGCGCGCGCCAGACCGCCGAGGCCCACGAGCGTGAGGCACAGACGCAGGCCAAGGCCCAGCGCGATCAGATGATGGAGCAGACCCGGCGCGACATCGAGGCCGAGACCCGCCGCGCGATCCAGGAGATCCGCCGCGAGGTCGCCGACCTCACCGTGCTGGCCACCGAGAAGGTGACCCGCAAGGTGCTCACCGAGGAGGACCAGCGGCGCCTGATCGAGGAGGCCATGTCCGAGCTGGACTTCAGCGCGCTCAGCGGGGCTGAGGGAGACCGCTAGTGGAGGAGATCGCCCAGGTCTACGCGCGAGCGCTGTTCGAGGTCGCGACCGAGCGAGACGTGCTCGATCCGATCCATGATCAGCTCGACGCGTTCGCCGATGCGATGAACGACAACCGCGAGCTCGCGGTGTTCTTCTTCTCGCCCTACTTCGCGACGGACGAGAAGAAGAGCGGCCTGCATCGCGCGCTCACCGACGCCGATCCGGCCTTCATCAACTTCCTGGAGGCGCTGATCGAGCGCCACCGGATGCCGGCGATCTTCCGCATCCGCGCCGTCTTCGACGGCATGTGGGAGGACGCGCACAAGCTGCTGTCGGTGCAGATCGTCTCCGCGATCGAACTTGACGACACGACGGTGAAGCACCTCGGGGAGAAGATCGGGGAGCAGGTCGATCGTGAGATCGAGGTCTCGCGGGTCGTCGATCCCGACATCCTCGGCGGCATCGTCCTGCGGGTCGGCAACGTGATCATGGACGCCTCGATTCGCACCCGTCTTGAACAACTGAGAAAGCAAGTGGCGCAGGCGTAGGGCCTGACGACGGATCCCGCCACCCACCCCCAAAGCCACCGGAGCCAACACCGCATGCAGATCAACCCCGACGAGATCACTTCGATCCTCAAGAGCCGGATCGAGGGCATCGACCCCGGTGAGTCCGAGCTCACCGAGGTCGGGACCGTGCTCTCCGTGGCTGACGGCATCTGCCGCATCCACGGCCTGGAGAACTGCATGTCGTTCGAGATGCTCGATCTGCCCCACGACGTGACGGGCCTCGCGCTGAACCTCGAGTCCGACAACGTCGGCGCGGTGCTGTTCGGCGAGTGGGAGCACATCTCCGAGGGCGACACGGTCAAGCGCACCGGTCGCCTGCTCAACATCCCGGTCGGCGACGCGATGCTGGGGCGGATCGTCGACCCGCTCGGCAACCCGCTCGACGGCAAGGGCGCGATCGAGACCTCCGAGACGCGCCCGGCCGAGTTCAAGGCCCCCGGCATCGTCCAGCGCCAGCCCGTGACCGAGCCGATGTTCACCGGCCTGAAGGCGATTGATTCGATGATCCCGATCGGCCGCGGTCAGCGCGAGCTGATCATCGGCGACCGCCAGACCGGCAAGACCTCGATCGCGGTCGACACGATCATCAACAACCGGGATCGCGACCTGATCTGCGTCTACGTCGCTATCGGCCAGCGCAAGGCGACCGTCGTGCAGCTCGCCAACACGCTCGAAGAGGCCGGCGCCCTGCAGAACTCGGTGATCGTGATGGCGGCCGCCGACGAGTCCGCGCCGATCAAGTTCCTCGCGCCGTACGCGGGTGCGGCGATGGGCGAGTACTTCCTCTACAACGGCAAGGCCGCGCTGACCGTCTACGACGACCTCACCAAGCACGCCGACGCCTACCGGCAGATGTCGCTGCTGCTGCGCCGCCCGCCGGGACGCGAGGCCTACCCCGGCGACGTGTTCTACCTGCACTCGCGGCTGCTGGAGCGCGCGGTCAAGCTTTCTGACGAGGAGGGCGGCGGCTCGATGACCTCGCTGCCGATCATCGAGACGCAGGCGGGCGACGTGTCGGCCTACATCCCGACCAACGTGATCTCGATCACCGACGGTCAGATCTTCCTGGAGCCGAAGCTGTTCTATTCGGGCGTGCGCCCGGCGATCAACGTCGGCATCTCGGTCTCCCGCGTCGGCGGCAACGCGCAGACCAAGCCGATGCGCCGCGTCGCGGGCCGGTTGAAGCTGGAGCTCTCCCAGTACCGCGACCTCGAGGCGTTCGCCCAGTTCGGCTCCGACCTCGACGCCGAGACCCGGCAGTCACTGGCCCGCGGTGAGCGGCTCGTCGCCACGCTCAACCAGTCCGAACGCAGCCCGATGCCGGTCGAGGATCAGGTGATCCAGATCTTCGCCGCGACCAACGGCTACCTCGACCGGATCCTCACCGAGAAGGTGGGCCGGTTCCTCGCCGGCGCCGTCGACGCCGTCCACTCGTCGAACGACGGTCTGGTGAAGGCGCTCGCCGAGGGCAAGTGGGATGACGAGCAGACGCCGAAGGACCTCAGCGCCGCGCTCGGCACCTACGCCGAGGACTTCGGCTACGACCTGGACGAAGAGGGTCTGCCGCTCGAGGACGAGAGCTAGCCCGAAGGGAATCGAGACGCACCATGGCCATCTCGCAGCGAGACGTCCGAAACCGGATCGACTCGGTCAAGAACATCCAGAAGATCACGAGCGCCATGCAGATGGTCGCCGCCGCCCGCCTGCGCCGCGCCGAGCAGCGGATCGAAGCGTTGCGGCCGTACGCCGACGCGATCCGCCGGATGACGCGGCTGGCCTCCGAGGCCGCGGGCAACCTCCCGAGCCTGCCGATTCTCGTTGAGCACGACTCCGTGAAGACCGTCGGTCTGCTCGTGGTGGCCGGCGATCGCGGGCTGGCCGGTGCGTTCAACTCCAACGCCGTGCGCGCCGGTGTCGCCGCCGGGCGCGACCATCAGGCGGAGGGCCGCACCCCGGTGTACTTCGCCTCCGGTCGCCGGCCGGCGTCCTCGCTGGCCTTCCGCGGCCTCGACGTCGTCGACAGCTTCACCGGGTTCACCGACCGTCCCGCCTACGCCGACGCCCGTTCGATCGCCGAGCGGCTGATGGCGGCCTACATCGACGGCGAGGTCGATCGCGTCGACATCTTCTACAACGGCTACGTCTCGGCGCTCTCGCAGGTGATCCGCCGCGAGACGCTGCTGCCGCTCCAGCAGGCCTCGATCCTCGGTGAGGAGAAGGACTCCGACGAGGGGAGCGAGGACGAGAAGCCGATCGGCAACTTCGAGTACGAGCCCGAGCCGGAGGAGATCCTCAAGCGACTGGTCCCCGACTACGTCGAGGTCTCGATCTACCGGGCGCTGCTCGAGTCCTCCGCCTCCGAGCACGGAGCGCGGATGACCGCCATGCAGAACGCCTCGGACAACGCCAGCACTCTGATCGACGACCTGACGCTCGAGATGAACCGCGCACGCCAGGCCGAGATCACCCAGGAGATCATGGAAGTCGTTGCGGGCGCCGAGGGCGTCTGACAGCTGCGGCTGACAAGGAGAACACACACAGCATGTCTGCGACCACTGAAGCCAACACCACGACCACTGAGCGCAACACCGGGCGCATCGAGGAGGTCACGGGCGTCGTCATCGAGGCCGTGTTCCCCGACA
>DATJTS010000144.1:0-19070 GCA_035503035.1 Solirubrobacteraceae bacterium | reverse complement strand
CGAGCTAGGCCAGCTCGGTGTCGCCCCTCCACAGCAGCGCCCGCCGCCGCGACCGAGGCAGGCGGCTCACGATCAGGTCGTAGGAGTCCTCCACCAGGTCGTGGATCATCGACTCGGGCAGGGAGCCGTCGAGGGTCACCGTGTTCCAGTGGCGCTTGTTGAGGTGGTAGCCGGGGACGATCGCGGGGTGGGCCTCGCGCAGCTGCTCGGCGAGCGCCGGCTCGCACTTGAGGCTCACGCGCAGCGGCTCGCCGTCGAGGCGGGAGAGGGCGAAGATCTTGCCCGCGACCTTGAAGACCGAGTTCTCAGGTCCGAAGGGGAAGGTCTCCTCCGAACCGGGGAACGACAGGCATAGGTCGCGCAGGTCCTCGCGGCGCAGCACGCGCTCTCAGCCCGTCGTCCCGGTCACGTCATGCCTCAGCCGCCGCCCACGGTCACGTCATGCCTCAGCTGCCGCCGACCGTCATCCCTCAGCTGCCGCCGACCGTCATCCGTCAGCTGCCGCCGACGGTCACGCCTTGGAGCTCGACGGCTCCCTGGGTCGGGTCGAGCTCGGTCGACTGCGAGACGTCGCTCGGGGTGATGGTGTCCATCACCTTGGGCACCGTCGAGGGATCGACCGAGCAGATCTGCTGCATCCCTCCGGCGGGGCAGACCCCGAACGTGTAGGCGCCCGCCGTCGCGGTGAACGCCCGCGCCTCGTCAGAGCTGAATCCGTCCTGGCCGGTCAGCGCGAGCGTGAACGTCCAGCCCGGGCCCACCGATCCGAACACCGAGCGCGGCACGGCGAGGGTCGCGATGCCCGTCCCCGTGTCGACCACGAACTGCGGCGTACCGAGTGAGTCCCCGCTCGCGTCCCGCCACACCGGGGAGGCGAAGCCCTGCGCCTCGAGGTACTCGCTCCACGCGTCGGCGGGGGCGATCGTGTAATTGCGGCTCGCGTAGGGAGCGGCGGTCGAGGTCGACGTCGCCGACGGGTCGTGCACGTAGATGTCGAGCAGCTGGGCGCCGAAGTTCGAGCCGAACGTCGGTGCGAGGTTGCGGATCTGGGTCGCCAGATAGACGGTGCGCGAGGTCTCACTGACGGTGAAGCCGAGCAGATCGAACGCGCCGGCCTGGAAGTCGCTCGCCGTCGGGTACTGGTAGGTACCCGGGCCGTCGTCATCGCCGGAGGGGTCGGTCACGCTGAACACCGTCGTCCCGGGGACCTTGGCGTTCTCGACGGTGAGCTGGGTGTAGCCGGTCGAGTCGCCCTGGGTCGCCGTGACCGTGATCGTCGTCGTCCCGAACGCGACCGGGAGTTTCAACGACCACGCCCCGGAGTCCGACGACGCTGTCGTGGCGGCGATCGGGACCTTGCCGCCGGCCGGACCGGACGCCTCGACGACGACCCTCGCGCCCGGACTGGTCGTGCCGGTGACGGTCACGTGCGAGGTGGTGACGAGTGTGCCCGAGGTCGGCGAGGTGACGCTCACCGGCAGTGAACCGGGCATCCCGTTGTCCACGTAGCGCTCGAGGTCGATCTCCGGCGTCTCCACATCCTGACCGGCCCCGATCGACAGGGCGAGCCGCGCGTACTGCGCCTGCGCCCAGGTGAGCGGGCTGGCCGAGCCGGCGGGCTTGCCGTCGGTGAAGCCGATGGAGGCGGTGGTCGGGTCGCTGCCGTAGGGAGAGGCGGCCAGATCCGGGTCCTCCCACACCTGCTCCGGCTCCAGGCCCACCCCCGAGGTCATGTTGCCCATCGTGGTGAGCAGCGTCTGGGCGGAGCTGGTGTCGCCGGCCGCGATCTCGTACTCGCCATGCTCGCCGTCGAGCACGGGCCACAGGTGTCCGGTGCCCGTGTCGGTCGTCGGCCAGGGCTCGCCGAGCGTTGTGCAGCTCGTCTGGCTGGGCTGATAGCAGTCGCCATAGCCATCGGCCGAGCCATCGGCGGCTGAGGTGCCATAGCGGTAGTAGCCCACGCCGCTCGGCGTGTCCACCGCGATGTGGCTGTCGACCACGCCCACCGAGGCCTCGATGTCGGGATCGGTGGCGGGCAGGATCCCGAGCCGCACCAGCTCGAGGAAACCGGCATCGATGACCTGCCGCTGATCGACGGTCGGGCCGCCGTTACCGAGCGAGTAGGTGATCGCCGCGTTCGGGTCGCCGGTCTTCGAGAGACGGATGAAGTACGCGGGTCCGTCCGGTCCGGTCGTCGTGACCGTCCAGTTCTTGATGTTCCGCGCGAAGTCGTCGGCCGTCGCCTGGTAGATCTTCGAGCGCTTCGTATCGCCGTTGACGGTGGCGATGTGCGCGGCGGCGGTGAGCCCGGCGATCTCGGCGGCGATCGTCGACGGCGAGTACCCGGACTGCTCCTCCCAGCGCTCGGAGCCGTCGGACGGCCCGTTGGCGACGAGGAAGTCCGCGGCGCGGATCACATGGTCCTCATACAGCTCGCGGTTGGCCGCCAGCCCCGACTGCCAGTCGAGCAGGATCGGATAGGAGACCTCGTCGAGCTGGAGGCCGCCGGTGTCCGGCGCCGCCTTGCCGTTCATCAGGGAGTTGCGGGGCATCGCCCCGCTGGGCAGCTGCTGGCGGTCGAACAGGAACTTGGTGGCGGCCCGTGCGGTCGCGGTGTCGCCCGCGACGAGCAGGGTGCTCGCGGCCTCGTACAGGTCGCGGGAGAAGATCTCCCGGTAGGAACCGAAGTAGGTCGGCTCGCCGTTGGTGTCGTTGCCGGCCGGCACCGCCTGTCCCCATGGCGAGGCGAGCCCGGCGGCGATCGCGCCCGGGTAGGTCTTGTCCTCGCTCGCCTTGACGACGTTGAGCGACAGCCAGTATTCGCGAGCCTCGGCGGCGCTGAGCGACGAGGGCGGGGACTTCAGGCCATCGTCGTAGTACTGCCAGCCGGCCTCGTACCGCGCGAGCTCCCGGGCGAACGACTGCTGGACCGAGGCGTGAGCGGTCGCCAGGGCCGCGTTCTCGGTCTTGCCGAACCCGAGCGCGACGGTCACCGGCTTGCCGGACGTCATGTTGAGCTCCGCGGTGAGTGCGACGTGCCCGTCCGGTGCGGAGTCGTAGGTGGTGAGCGCGTGGTCTGAGTCGAGCATCGACATCCCGTCGCTGGCGGTGCCCGCGTAACCGACGCTCGCCGTGCTGAACCCGGACGAGGCCTCGAGCGCCTCGTAGGTCGGCACCGCATACGTGCGGTTGACGGCGTTGGTCGTCGTGTTCGTGTTGAACGCGACCGGGATCGGCCCGCTCACACCCTTGGCGGTGGTCAGCACCGCCGAGTTCCCTCCGGCGTTCTGGGTTCCCCCGCCGCCGGTCCCGCCGGCGAGCGGATCGAGCCGTAGGTACAGGTGGTCGCCCGACGGTCCGGTGAACCCGACCTGCATGAGGACGGAGTTCTGGGCGGGGTCCGCGATGTAGGTGGTGGTGATCGTGTACCCGTGGGCGGCGTCGGTGGCGGTCACCGTGCAGGACATGCCGGTCGAATCGTCGGAGACCGAGTAGGTCATGTCGCGCTGCTGCAGGTCGGTGAAGGTCGACCCGTCGGAGACGAGGTACTGCAGGGTGTGGACGTTGGTGGCGTCGACCGTCGGCCAATAGGTGTCTGACAGCGCGCCGTCGGCGACGGTGAACCAGACCTTCGACGTGGTGTTGCGAGCGGTCCCCACGCAGTCCTTGCGCGCGAGGTCGAAGTAGCTCAACGAGCCCGGGGCGTCAGGTGCAACCACGGAGGCGGAGGTGCCACCGAGCGCACCGGTCCCCGCGAACGCGGGCGAACTCGCCCCGAGGGCGAGCGCCCCACAGGTCCCCAACACAGCGGCTGCAGCTGCCGGCGCGAGACGTCCCATCCCTGACACCTCCCTGTTGCCGCCGCTCCCACAGGCGGCGGTTGCGGGGAGCATACGCCCCCCGCAACCATCACTGCCGGCCGCCTGCGGTTACTTGATCAGCGACTCTGCCTGACCCACATCAAAGCTGCCGATACCGGTCGCCAGGTCGTACCCGGGGCCTGCCGGGTACGGGCCGTTATCGCCCAGCGTCACGTCGTGGAAGGCCGCCGTGCCGCCCAGCGCATAGAACTGCGGCGCGGCGAACGGCAGCTTGTTCGCGTGCCCGGACTCCAGGCGGTCCCAGACGCCGAGCGAGAGCGGAGAGGCCAGGCTGGTTCCTCCGACCGTCTCGGGCGTGCCGTCGACATAGACGTTCGCTCCCGAGTTGGGGTCGGCGTCCATCGAGACGTCCGGCACGGTGCGCAGGTCCGCCTCCGAGCCGATCGTGCCGATCACCCCGTCGCCCGCCTGCCACGACGGCGCGGGCTCGAAGTAGCTCGGCCCGCCGCCGCCGGCCAGCCACGCGATCTCCTCGTCGTAGGTGCCGTCGGAGTTGGTGAGCAGCGTCGTGCCGCCGACCGACACCACATACGGCGAGGCGGTCGGGTACTCGACGTCAGGGATGCCCGCGGGCACGCCGTTGGTCGGGGCCACCGTGCAGAACCCGCCGGTGTCACCGGAGGAGGTGAACACCGTCTGGCCCTGCGCGGCTGCCTCGGCGAAGGACTCGTCGTCGACGACCATCGAGCCGTCGAGGTAGGCGAGCGCCTCGCACTCACCGAATGACGCGCTGCCGGCCTTCGCCTTGTCCTGCCCTGCGAAATCGGCGAACGAGATCGCCAGGTCGGAGTCGTCCAGCGAGCTCGCGTCGTAGATGCGCAGGTCCTTCACCGTCTGCGCCATGCCCGTCGAGTACTGGGTGTCGAGATCCCACTCGTCCTCGCCGCTCGTGTCGCTGCTGGCCGGACCGGTGCGATCGATCGTCACCGGCACCTGCGGCATCTTGTTCGCCTTCTCCTCGGTGCGCAGGTCCTTGACCACCTGGGTCAGGTCGCCCTCGGCGAAGATCGCCTCTGTGGTCTTGGCGCCGGTCGGCGCGCCGGTCGCGTCATAGGCGATCTGGAAGCCCTTGGGGTTGTAGTCGCACAGGTATCCGACCCCGTCGAGGGTGCAGGACGATGAGGGGTTGCTCGCCGCGGGATGCAGGTCGGCGAGCGACATCGAGAAGACGTTGTTCAGGCCGAGAACGGCTGACACCGTGGAGCCGAGGCTCGCCGGAACCTGTGCCGGGGTGACGTTGGCAAAGCCGCTCGCCGATCCGGCGGTGACATTGTCGATCTGGGTATTGAAGGCGCTCTCGACCGCGGAGGCCGGGCCGGTCGCGGTGACGAGCAGGCCGCTGGGCGTGACCGCGGTCGGCGTCAGGCCCGAGCTCGTGAGATACGACTTCACCGCCCGGATCTGCGTTTCGGTCGGCGCGAAGTGCTGTTTGAACGCGGCGAGGGACATCGTCTTTCCGGCAGCGATGTCCTGCTGGAGCGCCGGAGTGTTGCGCAGGCTCAGCGCGACCTCCACGCTCATCGGCGTTGCGGCCGACAGTGCGCCGCCATCGGTGATGCCCGTTCCTGAGATTGCACGCGTCGCCGTCGCGGCCCAGCTGCCGGTGGCCGCCTGTGCGGTTCCGGCGGCTACACCCGCCGCGGCGAGGCAGGCAAGCGCGGTGGCGCTTGCGGTTGCACGTCGTCCCATCTCACCTCTATTCGATCGCGGACCCCGCCCTCGGCGGAGTCCAGTCGGTCCGCTCACACACCATCAGGCGGTCTATTACCGATCGAGGCGACAATCAAACACTTGCGCGTGTTTGGTTCACGCAACCGGGGATCCGCTAGACCTCTGGACCGCCATGCCACGCAACCTGGTCAATCTCAATGCGGTCGCCAAGGGCTACGCGAGCCGCACCGTGCTCGACGGGGTCACGCTCGGGCTCGAGGAGGGCGAGCGGGTCGGCATGGTCGGCGAGAACGGGGCGGGCAAGACCACGCTCCTGCGGCTGATCGCGGGGGATGAGGAGCCCGATAGCGGCACCGTGACCCGCACCGCCGGGGTGGGCATGGCGCTCGTCTCCCAGCGCGCCGATCTGGACCCCACGGCCACGGTCCGCGAGGCGCTGGCCGGCGGCAGGGCCGACCACGAATGGGCGTCGGACGCGCGGTTTCGCGCTGTGCTCGACGGTCTGCTCGGCGGCGTGCGCCTCACCCGGTTCCCGGCGGGACCGGAGACGGTGGTCGGTCCGCTGTCGGGTGGCGAGCAGCGGCGGATCGCGCTCGCTCGCTCGCTGATCGACTCTCCCGAACTGCTGCTGCTCGACGAGCCGACCAACCACCTTGACATCGAGGGGATCGCGTGGCTGGCCGGTCATCTCGCCGGGCGGCGCGGGACGCTGCTGGTGATCACCCACGATCGCTGGTTCCTGGACGCTGTCTGCGAGCGCACCTGGGAGGTCGCCGACGCGACAGTGCACCGCTACGACGGGGGGTACTCGGCCTACGTCCTCGCGCGCGCGGAGCGAGATCGCCAGCGTGCGGCCAGGGAGGACCGCCGCCGGCAGTTGGTGCGCAAGGAGCTCGCCTGGCTCCGGCGCGGGCCACCGGCCCGCACGTCGAAGCCGAAGTTCCGCATCGACGCCGCCAATGCGCTGATCGCCGACGAGCCGCCCGCGCGCGACACCGTCGAGCTCCTGCGGTTCGCGACCGCCCGGCTCGGTGATCGAGTGATCGATGCGGTCGACGTCCGGCTTGCGCTTGGGGGACGCATGCTGCTGCGTGACGTGACCTGGCGGCTCGGCCCCGGTCAGCGCGTCGCGCTGGTCGGACCCAACGGCGCGGGCAAGACCTCGCTGCTGCGCGTCCTCACCGGCGAGCTGGCGCCCGACTCGGGCACCGTGGAGCGCGGGCAGACGGTCCGCCTCGCCGAGCTCGCCCAAACCGACCAAACCGACCGGACCGACCAAACCGACCGGACCGACCGGACCGACCAAACCGACCAGAGCGGCCGTGCGGACCAGGGCCCCCCGCCGGGCGACACCCGCGTGCTGGAGGCCCTGGAGCAGGTGCGCGGCCGGATCACCACGAGCGCAGGGGAAGAGCTCACCGCGGGGCGGTTGGCCGAGCGGTTCGGGTTTCGCGGGGACAAGCTCCGGACACGCGTCGAGGAACTGTCCGGGGGAGAGCGCAGGCGCCTTGAGCTGATGCGCGTGCTCATGCGCGAGCCCAACGTGCTGGTCCTCGACGAGCCGACCAACGACCTGGACATCGACACCCTCACCGCCCTGGAGGATCTGCTGGACAGCTGGCCGGGCACGCTCGTCGTCGTCTCGCACGACCGGTACTTCGTCGAGCGCGTGTGCGACGACGTCTACGCGCTTCCGGGCGACGGCACGCTCAGGCACGTGCCGGGAGGGGTCGAGCAGTACCTCTCCGAGCACGTGGTGACCGCGGCCGCAGAAACGCCCGCCCCGGCACCGAGCAAGGCGCCTACTCCTGGCGCCGCCCGGCGCGCCGCCGGGGCCGAGCGACGAGCCACCCGGCGCGAGGTGACCCGGATCGAGCGGGAGCTCGAACGCATCCAGGCGCGCGATCAGGAGCTTCAGCAGGAGATGGCGGCCGTCGCGACCGACGCGGGCAGACTGCGCGAGCTCGCCGAGGAACTGTCCGTACTCACCGCCGAGCGCGAGCGCCTGGAAGGGGAGTGGCTCGAGCTCTCCGAGCAGCTCGAGGCCGACCGGGCCGGCTGAGCGCCGCCGCCGGGACCCGCGCCGCCGCCGGGACCCGCGCCGGCGCCGAGGCCCGCGCCGCCGCCGGGCGCCGAGCTCCCGTGGCACCCGTTCACAGGACGAACACGAGCGACTTCGAATTTTCGGGAAGTCTCCTGACGGTCGACCGAGACGAGGAGACACGACACGATGAGCATCGGACCCCGCTGGAACCTCACGCGCCGCGCGCTCTTGAGACGCGCTGGGGCCCTTGGCGCGGCGTTGAGCGTCCCCGGCCTCGGTGATCTCCTCAGTCCCGGCAGTGCGATGGCGGCCGTGAAGCGCGGGCCCGGGAGCCTGCCGCGGCCCCGTCACCCGGCCGGCACCGTCGACGAGTCGATGCCGTTCGATCACATCGTCGTGGTGATGATGGAGAACCACTCGTTCGACAACCTGCTGGGCGCACTGGCGCACAACGGGCAGCCAAAGGCCGACGGCCTGCACTTCAACGCCCAGGGAGTTGCGACGAACACGAATCCCGGGGTCAGCGGGGGCAAGGTCCAGTCGTTCGTCATCCCGAACACCGCGCAGGCGCCCACCGTCACCCAGACCTGGGACGCCACCCACCAGCAGATCAACCACGGCAAGATGAACGGGTTCGTCAAGTCGGTGAGCTCGGACGAGCCGATGGGGTACTTCCCGCCCGACGTACTGCCGTTCGCCTACAGCTTCGCCGCGACGTTCCCGGTTGCCAACCGCTGGTTCTGCTCGGCGCCCTGCCAGACCTATCCCAACAGGCGCTTCCTGATGGCGGCGACGGCGTACGGCGACATCGCCACGAACACCGCGAGCCTCGAGGATGCGCCACCGCCGAACGGCACGATCTTCGACCAGCTCGACGCTCAGGGGATCAGCTGGGCCAACTACTTCACCGATCTGCCGCAGACGGCGATCATTCCCTCGATCATCGAGAAGTACCCCGCGAACATCCAGCCGATCGCCGCGTTCCACGCTGCCTGCGCGGCCGGAACGCTGCCCTCCGTGAGCTTCGTCGATCCCGAGTTCGGCGCGGTCACCGACATCGGCGCGCCGCTCGCCGACCTGCCCCTGCTCACCGAGCTCGGCATCTACCAGGGCACCCAGACCCTGGGGGGTGACGAGGAGAGTGAACAGGACATGTACTACGGCGAGGCCTGGGCCTACACCGTGCTACAGGCGGTCATGAACTCACCGGCCTGGCCGCGGACGCTGTTCATCTACACCTACGACGAGCACGGTGGCTACTACGACCACGTGCCGCCGCCGAAGGCGATCGCGCCCGACGACATCGCCCCGCAGTTGCAGACGGGCGACGCACCCGGCGGGTACAACATCTACGGGCCGCGGGTTCCGGCGATCGTCGCCTCCCCCTACGCCAAGCCGGGGCATGTCACCAACGTCGTGCACGACCACACCTCGGTGCTGGCGACGATCGAGCGCAAATGGAATCTGCCGGCGCTCACCTATCGCGACGCGAACGCGGCGACGGTGATGGATTTCCTCGACACGTCCAGCGCCGCGTTCCTCACTCCGCCGACGACGATCACCGGCCCGTCGCTCACCGGTCCCTCGGGGCCGACGACATGACCCGGCCGCGACTGCTGCTCACCGCGGCGCTCGCGCTTGCCTGTGCGGCGAGCGTCGCAGCGGTGCTCCTCCTCGCCGGCCGCCAGCCGGCGAACGCGCGCGCTGCCGCCTCCTCCGCCGTGGCGGCCAAGCTCCCGCCGGTCAAGCACGTGTGGGTGATCGTGCTGGAGAACGAGGATTACGCCTCGACGTTCGGGGACCCGAGCGCCGACCCGTACCTGGCGAGCACGCTGCCGGCCAAGGGCGCCCTGCTGGAGAACTACTTCGCCACCGGCCACGAGAGCAACGACAACTACATCGCGCTTGTCTCCGGCCAGCCTCCCAACCCCGAGAACCAGGCCGACTGCCAGAGCTTCGACGACTTCACGGGCGCGTCGCTCGGCTCAGACGGAATCGAGGCAGGTGCCGGCTGCGTGTACCCGAGCGATGTCCAGAACATCGGCACGCAGCTCACCGCCGCCGGCCGCACCTGGAAGGCCTACGAGCAGGACATGGGCAATGACCCGACCCGGGAGGCGGCCGCCTGCGGGCACCCGGCCGTGAACGCGATCGACAACACCCAGGAGGCCGAGGAGGGCGACGGCTATGCCACCCGTCACGACCCGTTCGTCTACTTCCACTCGGTGATCGACGACCAGACCTACTGTGACGCCCACGTCGTCGCGCTCGGTACGAAGAAGGGCGCCATGCCGGCAGGTGCGCTGCCCGGTGAGACCGGCCTGGCCACCGATCTGAAGTCGGTCCGGGCGACGCCGTCGTTCTCGTTCATCACCCCGAACCTGTGCGAGGACGGTCATGACTACCCGTGCAAGAACCAGACGGGCGGCGCCTCGGCACTCGCGGACATCGACTCGTTTCTGTCAACCTGGGTGCCGAAGATCATGAGCTCGCCGGCGTACAAGGAGAACGGCCTGATCGAGATCACGTTCGATGAGTCCGAGGGGCCCCAGTCGGACTCCTCCGCCTGCTGTGGGGAGACCGCCGGTCCCGCTTCCCCACTGCCGGGCATCACCGGTCCCGGTGGCGGCCGTATCGGGGCCGTGCTGCTCTCGCCCTACATCAAGAAGGGAACGGTGACCCTCACCGACTACAACCACTATTCGTCGCTGGCGACGTTCGAGGACCTGTTCCGGCTGCCGCTGCTCGGCGAGGCACAGACGGTGACGAGCACCTTCGGCGCCGACGTCTTCACCAAGGCGCCGCGGTGAGCCTCACCCCGCGGATCACCGGCAGCGGAGGACGGCTCTTCGCCGACCCCGCGCCGAGCCCGGACGAGACGAGCTTCCAGGTCGACAACACCAGCGACGCGTACTACTCCTCGCCCTACTACGAGAAGCACCAGAACGACCTGCAGCCGTTCCCCGTCCCGCGGGTCGCGCCGCCACGGATGGACCTCAGCGACGTGCTCGGGTCAGCGATCCTCGATCCGATCACGTCGGGCAGCCGGATCACCTTCCATGCGGTCGGGGACACCGGTGCCGCCCGTCACACCGATCCGGTGAGCCTCGCGCTCTCCGACGAGGCCGGAGTCGCCGACGCGATGACCGCCGATGTCAGCCAGACCCCAGCGACCGCGGACACGCCCGCGTTCTTCTTCCACCTCGGCGACGTCGTCTACGAGTTCGGCGAGGACCAGTACTACTACGACCAGTTCTATGAGCCGTTCCGGTTGTATGACCGGCCGATCTTTGCGATCCCGGGCAACCATGACGGGGTCGTCTACGGCGAGAGCGCGACCACGCCGGCGGTGCCGACGCTCACCGCCTTCCTGCGCAACTTCTGCGCGACGACGCCGGGTCATGCGGCGGACGCGGGCGCCGTGGTGCGCTCCACCATGGACCAGCCCGGCGTCTATTTCACGCTGGACGCCCCCCACGTGTCGATCATCGGGCTGTACTCCAATGTGCTCGAGGGACCCGGGGTGATCTCGACCCAGGGCGGCAAGTACCCCACGATCAACGACGATCAGCTCACGTTCCTCACCGGGGAGCTCACCCGGCTGAAGCCCGAATCAGAGGCCGGGACCCGTGCGGTGCTGGTCGCGGTCCATCACCCGCCCGCCTCCGCCGATGCCGCGCACGGCGGGACCACCGGCCTGGCCGACGACATCGACTCCTGCGCGCAGAACGCCGGGATCTGGCCCGACGTGGTCCTCTCCGGGCACGCCCACCTCTACCAGCGCTTCACCCGGGTGACTCCCGACAAGACCCGCCAGATCCCGTACATCGTCGCCGGTGCCGGCGGTTACAACGCGACCAAGCCCCAGGGGGAGGTGGGGGTCGGCACGACCCTGGGCGACTACACGCTGGCGGCCGGCCCGATCGTCCATTTCGGATACCTGACGATCACCGTCGACGTCTCCGCGCACACGCTCACTGCCGTCTACCACCTGAGCGGTGGCGGCATCGGGGACACGGTCACCGTCGACCTCGCCGCCCACGCGGTGTCCTGAGCGTCCCGGCGGCACGCTCCGCAGCCGGTCACTCGCCGTCGATCACCCGCGCTCGGCAGGCGAGCTGCAACGCCAGTCGCTGCTCGGGGTCCTCCAGGTCGACTTCGAGCTGCTCGCGGATCCGCCGCATCCGGTATCCGACGGCGTTGGGGTGCAGGTGCAGCCGGCGCCCCGCGGCGACGAGCGAGCCGCGCTCGTCGAGATAGACCTGGAGCGTGTCGACCGCAGTCCGGGCACGGCGGGCACCGAGCCGGTCCAGCGGCGCCAGCAGCGCGGCGACCGAGTGGCGGGCCGCGGTCGAGGAGGAGACGAGCTCAACCAGCAGCCGGCGCACCGGCGTGGCCTCGAAGCTGAGCGGCTCGTTCACCCGGGATTCCGTGCGCGCCGAGGTGAGCGCGGCGCGGGCCTCGTGCGCTGAGGTGCGCAGTCCGAGGATCCCCTCGTGCTCGCCGCTCACCCCGCAGACCAGCGCCGAAACGCGCGTCTGGCCGGCCAGCTCGTCGACCATTCCGGTGGCGATCGTGAGCGCATCATCGGTGACAGAGACGCGGGCGCCCGCCGGCCGCGTCCGGATCGCGAGGATCGTGCGGTCGAGCGAGAGCACGTTCCAATCCGGGCCGTTCCTCTCGGCGAGGATGCGGATGCGTCCGAGCAGCGTGCCGTGCGAGCGGGCGGTGGCGCCGAACGGCTCGATCGCGATCGCGCTGTGCGACCCGTCGAGCCCGAGGCCGAGCAGCCGGGCCCGCTCAGCGGCGATGGTGACCTCGGCCTCGTCGGCGGCGAGCAGGTCGCCGAGCGCTGCGGCGCGCGCGTGGATCGCGGCCTGTCGTGAGGAGCGCAGCGAGAGCCTCACCCGCGCGATCGCGTCGGCGACGAGCTGGCAGCCGACTGCGGTGGCAGGGTCGTCCTGCTCGGCAGACACGTGGCCCTCGGCCTGGGTCCCGACCATCACCGGGACGCTGATCGCCCCGTCCGGGAGCTCGCCGTATCGCACCGGCGTCTCGAGCGCCTCCGACGCCGACTCGAGGATCGAGCCGAGCGTCAGCTCCTCCGCATCACGGACCGCCGACAGGGTCGCTGCGATCCGCCGCAGCATCGCATCCGATCCGCTGCGCAGGGACTCCTCCAGGGCGAACGCGACCTCGGACAGATCGAGATGCTGGGCGATCGCCAACAGCGCGACGCGGCTGCGGTCGGCGAGCCGGATCGCGGTGAGCGACGTCGTCGCAGTGCCGTAGAGGGCGACCGCCGCGAGCTCGCGGTCTCCCGCGTGGCGCAGCACGAAGTCCAGCTCGTAGCCGGCGGCCCGGCTGGAGGCCGACCGGGTGAGGATCGCCAGCGCGCCGGGACTGGTGCGGGCGAGATCGTCGAGGTCGTCGATGATCGCGATCCGGCGGACCGCGCGGGCGTCCCAGGGGCCGGCGACGAGCGTGATGCCCGAGGCGGCCCGGCCGCGCAGAAGTTCGTCGACGCGCACGTCCAGAATTATGCTGATGGCACAAAGCCAGGCCCTGCTCTGTGCCGACAGAACATTGATCACGTGCCGATCGCCACTCAGACTCTCCGCGCATGTCGCGCTCAATCGCGGTCGACGTGGGCGGCACGTTCACGGACCTGATCTACCGAGATGACGCGTCCGGAGAGGTGATCGTCGGCAAAGTCCCGACGATCCCCGCGGCGCCCGACGAGGGGGTGCTCGCGGTCCTCGACGCGACGCTCACCGACGGACAGCTGAGCGACGCCGATTCCTTCCGCCACGGCACGACCGTGGGTCTCAACGCGCTGCTCGAGGGACGCGGTGCGGTCGTCGGGCTGCTGGCGACGCGGGGCTTCCGCGACGTCCTTGAGGTGCGCCGCGGTGACCGCGACGACCCGTACGACCTGTTCTGGACACCACCGCCACCGATGGTGGCCCGGGAGTTGCGTTGCCCGGTCACCGAGCGGGTGCTTGCCGATGGCGAGATCGACATCGACCTGGACGAGTCCGACGTCATCGCCGCGGCACAGACCTTCGCCGAGGCCGGGGTCACCGCGGTCGCGGTCGCATTCATGAACGCGTACGTCAACCCGGCGCACGAGCTCCGCGCCGCGGAGTGCCTGCGCGCGGCGGGCTTCACCGGCCACCTCTCGCTGTCGCACCGCGTCTCGGGGGAGTACCGCGAGTACGAGCGCACGACGACGACCGTGATCGACGCGTTCGTGCGCGGACGCATGAACTCCTACCTCGGCCGGCTGGAGGCGGGGCTGCGCGAGCGCGGCTTCCGCGGCCAGTGCCTGATCATGCGGTCCGGCGGCGGGGCGATGACGTTCGAGGAGGCGGCCGAGCGCTCGGTCGAGACGATCCTCTCCGGACCGGTCGCCGGCGCGCGAGCGGTCGCCGAGCTCGCCGGCGACCTGGCGCTCGACCATGCGGTGGCGGCCGACGTCGGCGGCACGAGCTTCGACACCTGCCTGATCGACCACGGACGCCCGCCGGTGCTCTACGAGGGCACCGTCCGCGGGCTGCCGATCCAGACGCCGTGGATCGACGTGCGCTCGATCGGCGCCGGCGGCGGGTCGATCGCCCACGTCGACGCCGGCGGCCTGCTCCGCGTCGGCCCGCACAGCGCCGGGGCGGACCCGGGGCCGGCCTGCTACGGCCGTGGCGGGCGTGCGCCGACCGTCACCGATGCGGCGGTCGTGCTCGGGATGCTGCCTGACCAGGAGATCTCCGGGGGCGTGACGCTCGACCGCGAGCTGGCCGAGGCGGCGTTCGCCGAGCTCACCGAACGACTCGGCTTCTCCTCCGCGGCCGAGGTCGCCCGGGGTGTCATCCAGATCGTCACGGCGCAGATGGGCGATGCGATCCGCGGCGTGACGGTCGATCGCGGGCAGGACCCGCGCGAGGCGTCACTGGTGGCGTTCGGCGGCGCTGGGCCGCTGTTCGGCGGGCTGCTCGCCGCCGAGCTCGACGCCCAGGCGGTGATCGTGCCCCCGTACGCCGGCAACTTTTCCGCGTGGGGACTGCTGCGGGCGGAGATCGCGCGGACGGCGTCTCGCACGTACATGAGCGAGATCTCGGACTCCGGCCTGGACGGCGTCCGGGATATTGCCGAGACGCTGTTCGCCCAGCTGGAGGCCGGAGAGACCGACGGCGCGCTGAACCGCTCCGTCCAGCTCGACATCCGCTTCGTCGGCCAGGAGCACACGCTCACCGTGGTCGGCCCGATGCAGGACGGAGCGATCGCCTCCGAGCCCGAGCTGCTCACCGAGACGTTTCTGCGCGAGTACGACCGCACGTTCGGCTCGACGATCGACGAGCAGGTCGAGATCGTGTGCGTCCGTGCCATCGTCGACGCTGCGGACGGGGCGTTGTCTCAGGCGACCAATGGCGCGATGCCGGCTCGCTCCGCGTCCGTGACCGCGGTCGCCCCACCGGCGGCGGACAGCCGGCCGGCCTGGTCGTTCACGGCCGAGCGCGAACTCGACTTCGCGTTGGTGCAGCGGTCCGCGCTGGGCGCGGGCAGCCGGCTGCGGGGCCCCGCGATCGTGCTTGAAGCGACCGCGACGACCTACGTGGACGACGGCTACGTGCTCGAAGCACACCCACAGGGCGCGCTGGTGATCAGCAGCACGCGGACCGAGGAGGGACTCCAGACATGACCAAGGCCGCAGTCGAGGTCTCCCGCGGCGGTGGAGGGCGACGCAGCGGGACCGTGGACGCCGACCCGATCACCACGGAGATCATCCGCCACGGCTGCAACGCGGCGGCCGATCAGATGAAGCGCGCGCTCGTGCGCACCTCGTTCTCGCCGGTCATCTACGAGGTGCTCGATTTCGCCGCCGCGCTGTACGACCGCGACGTGTGCCTGCTCGCGCAGGCCCCGAGCCTGCCCGTGTTCATGGGCACGATGAGCTTCTGCGTCCGTGCGGCGGTGGATGCCGTCGGCGGCGAGGGCGCGCTCGAGCCCGGCGACATCATCCTCTACAACGACCCCTACGGGACCGGCTCCCATCCGCAGGACGCCGCGATGGTGATGCCGATCTTCCTCGACGAGCGCGAGCTCGTCGGCTACGCGGCGATCAAGGCCCACTGGCTCGACATCGGCGGGAAGGAGCCGTACTCGACCGACACCGTCGACGTCTTCCAGGAGGGAACGATCTTTCCGGGGGTCAAGCTCGTCTCCCGGGGCCGGGTGATGACCGACATCTTCCGGCTGGCGATCGCCAACTCGCGCGTGCCGAAGATGGTCGCCGGCGACATCAACGCGACGATCGTGGGCGTGAGAACGGGCGCTGCAGGGCTGCTGCGCGTCGTCGAGCGATACGGCTTGGAGCGCTTCCGCGCCGCGGTCGCGCACATGTATGACCACGGCGAGGCGGTCGTGCGGGACTGGTTCGCCGCTCTGCCTCACGGTCAGTACCTCGCCCGCGGAGAGATGGACTCCAACGGCATCACCGACACGCCGGTGCCGTTCGAGATCGGGGTCGAGATCCGCGAGGACGGCGTCACGCTCGACTTCACCAATGCGCCCGAGCAGCAGGAGGGCCCGATCAACTGCCCGCTGCCGTCGACCGTGTCCGCCAGCCGGATCGCGATCTCGATGCTCGCCGGCGGCACGATCGCGCCGTGCGAGGGTCACTTCCGCCCGATCGAGGTGCGCACGCGGCCGGGGACCCTGTTTCATCCGATCCATCCCGCGCCGTGCTTCCTCTACGGCTGGGCCGGCGACCAGGCGATCGAGGTGATCTACCGTGCGATCGCCGATGCGTGCCCGGAGGCGGTGCCTGCCGCCAGCGGCGGTGACATCTGCGCGCTCGTCTGGTGGGGAGCCCGCGCCGGGACCGGCGAGCCGTGGACCGACGGCGCGCCGCATCCCATCGGCCAGGGGGCGTCGGACCGCGGCGACGGCGCGAGCAGCCTGATGCACATCTCCGAGGCGGCCACCCGGCTCACGTCCGTCGAGGTGTGGGAGGCGAAGAACCCGTGGATCGTGCGTCGTGCCGAGCTCGCCGCGGATTCCTGCGGGCCGGGACGACATCGCGGCGGCCTGGGCATCGACATCTCGTTCGAGATGCGCGAGACGTCGTGGCTCACCGCGACGATCGAGCGGACCAAGAACGTCCCCTGGGGCCTGGTCGGCGGCGGGGAAGCGCGGCCCAACGCGCTTGAGTTGGAGCTCCCGGATGGCAGCACCTCGAGCCATTCCAAGGCGACCCGGGTGCGGGTCCCCGAGGGTGCCCGCGTCCATCTGCACACCGGCGGGGGAGGGGGCTTCGGCGACCCCGCCGAGCGCGACCCCGAGGCGGTGCGCCGTGACCTGCGGGCGGGCTACATCACCGCCGAGCACGCCCGCGCTCACTATCCCCATGCCGTCGACGAGGACTCCGATGCTGATCGATGAGCAGACCCTGCCCGCGCTCGCCCGCGGGTGCTCGGTCCTCGGTGCGGGCGGAGGCGGCGACGTCCACACCGGACTGCTCGCCTGCCGGCAGGCGGTCGAGACCTACGGACCGGTGCCGGTCGTCGAGCTCGACGAGCTGCCCGACGGCGACATGATCATGCCCTGCGGCTACATCGGCGCGCCGACGGTGTCGATCGAGAAGCTCGGCAGCTCCCACGAGGGCGAGTGGCTGCGCGAGGGGCTCGAGGAGCTCACCGGCCGGACGGTCGCCGCGCTGATGGCTGCCGAGATCGGCGGCTCCAACGGCCTGCAGCCGATCGGCTGGGCGGCCTCGCTCGGGCTGCCGATCGCCGACGCCGACGGGATGGGACGCGCCTTCCCACTGGTGCCGCAGGTGACGATGGAGATTGCCGGGATCGACCCGTCGCCGGGAGTGCTCACCGACGAACGTGGCAACCGGCTGACGATCAACGCCTCAGACGGGCAGTGGCTGGAGCGGATCGCGCGGACGCTGTCGATCGAGTTCGGCGGCCGCGCCGCCTCCACCGAGTACACGATGACCGTGGCGCAGGCGCGCTCGGCGACCGCGCGCGGCACGGTGACGCTCGCCACCGAGATCGGTCGCGCGATGCTCGACGCCGACGAGCCGGTGGCCGCGCTTGCGGACGCGATCTCGCTGCGCTGCCTGATCGAGGGGAAGGTCGTCGACGTCGAGCGGCAGGTGACCGGCGGGTTCGTGCGGGGTGCCGCGGTGATCGAGGGGCTGCGCGAGGACGCGGGGCGGATGCTGCGCCTGGAGATCCAGAACGAGAACCTGGTCGCGATCGAGGACGGGGTGGTGCGCGCGATGGTTCCGGACATCATCACCGTGCTGGACACCCACACCGGCGCCCCGATCCACACCGAGCGGCTGCGATACGGGCAGCGGGTGACGGCGGTCGCGTTTCCCTGCCACGAGATCTGGCGGACCGACGGCGGGCTCGCGCTGGCCGGACCGCGAGCGTTCGGCTACGAGTTCGACTACACCCCGATCGAGGAGCTGGCGTGATGAGCGGGCATCAGGACCTCCGCATCGGCGTCGACGTCGGCGGCACGAACACCGACGCCGTGATCCTCGACGCGGACGATCGCCTGCTGGCCAAGACCAAGCAGCTGACGACGACGGACGTCACCGGTGGGATCACCAGAGCGCTCGAGGCGGTGCTCCAGACGCCGGGAATCGACCGCGGACGGATCACCCACGTGATGCTCGGGACCACCCATGCCACCAACGCGGTCATCGAGCGCCGGCGCCTGCGACGCGTGGCCACGGTGCGGATCGGGGCCCCCTCCACGAACGCGATCCGTCCGCTGTTCACGTGGCCCGCCGACCTGCGCGAGACCGTGTCGGCCGGCGAGGTCGTGATCGGCGGCGGGATCGAGTTCGACGGCCGGGAGATCGTCCCGCTCGACGAGCAGGCGCTCGCGCGCTTCCTGGAACCGCTGGCGGGCACGATCGACGGGGTCGCCATCACCAGCGTGTTCGCGTCGGTCTCCGAGCGCCACGAGCTCGCCGCCGAGCAGGTCGCCCGCCGAGTGCTGGGCGACGGCGTCCATATCTCACTCAGCCACGAGATCGGCAGCCTCGGCCTGCTCGAGCGTGAGAACGCGACCGTCCTGAACGCGGCGCTGGCCGGCGTGGCCGCCGACGTCGCCGGCACGCTGGACGGTGCGCTGGAGACGCTCGGCCTGCGGGCGGCCACGTTCTTTGCCCAGAACGACGGCACGCTGATGGCACTGGAATATGCGCTGCGCTACCCGGTGCTGACGATCGGCTCGGGCCCGGCCAACTCGATCCGGGGTGCCGCGTTTCTCAGCGGGGCCGACGACGCGCTCGTCATCGACGTCGGGGGCACGTCGACCGATGTCGGTGTGCTGGTCAACGGCTTCCCGCGCGAGTCCAGCTCCGCCGTGGAGATCGGCGGGATCCGGACGAACTTCCGGATGCCCGACCTGGTCGCCATCGCGGTCGGCGGGGGCAGCGTGCTCGCCGCTCA
>DATJTS010000143.1:0-15671 GCA_035503035.1 Solirubrobacteraceae bacterium | reverse complement strand
CGCCTCGGGATCCCCGGCCGAGCTCGCCGGGCGCTCTGTCGCCACTCGCGCCCTCGCCATTGGCCTCGGTCGCACCCCGGATCGCATCGATCGCGGGCTTCACCAAATCGATCGGGAACACGATCGTGGAGTTCTGGTTGCCCCCGATCTCGCGCAGCGTCTGCAGATAGCGCAGCTGCAGCGTGGTGGGATTGCGGCCGATCACCTCGGCGGCCTCGGCAAGCTTGGCGGCGGCCTGAAACTCGCCTTCGGCGTTGATGATCTTCGCGCGCCGCTCGCGCTCGGCCTCCGCTTGGCGGGCGATCGCGTGCTGCATCCGCTCCGGGATCTCGACGTCCTTGATCTCGACGCTCGTCACCTTGATGCCCCACGGCTCGGTCTGCGAGTCGATCACCGTCTGCAGCGAGTCGTTGAGATGCTCCCGGTCTGACAGCAGCGTGTCGAGGTCGGCGACACCGAGCACCGAGCGCAGCGAGGTCTGCGCGATCTGCAGCGTCGCGGCCTTGAAGTTCTCCACCTCTGTGACCGCCTTCGCCGGATCGATCACCCGGTAGTAGGTCACCGCGGTCACCCGCGCAGGCACGTTGTCGCGGGTGATGATCTCCTGCGGTGGCACCGTGAGCGTGACCGTCCGCAGCGACACGCGCACCATCTTGTCCAGCGAGGGGATCAGCAGCTGCAACCCCGGCCCACGCTGCTCCATCAGCCGGCCGAGGCGGAAGACGACGCCGCGCTCATACTCGCGCAGCACCTTGACGGAGTTCAGCACCGCGGCGGCGCTCGCCAGGACGAGCACGACGACGACGATGAGGATGACGGTGAGCATCATGGCCTCCCGGTAGGAATCCTGTTCACTACAGCAGCTCCCAGTCCTCGGCGGGCCGAACCGCCACGGTGAGTCCCGAGAGCTGCTCGACGACGACCCGGTCGCCGGCGTGGAGCGCCGGCCCGTCCGATCCGTTGCCGTCCGGGGCTCCGTCGTCGATGTCGAGCGCGGCGAGCGGATCCTCGGGCGCCGGCGAGCGCCGCGCATGCCACACGGCGCCGGCGAGCGCGACGCTGCCGTCGTCGTTCTCCGGCGACCAGCTGCGCACCACTCCGATCTGGCCGATCAGCCCCTCGGCGCCGCCGCGCACCCTCCGACGGCGCACGGCCCCTGTGCGGTTGATCGCGAGCGCGACCCCGCCCGCCCCGCCGGCGGCAAGCGCGGCCGCGGCGGCCAGCCCGATCGCCACTCCGGCGCCGGCGCCGGTGAGCGCGAAGGCGATCCCGACCGCCATCACCGCGACCCCGAGCCCGCCCGCGATTCCGTGCGTCGGCCGGTGCGCCTCGCTGATCGCGACCAGGAGGCCGATGACGAGCAGGACGACGCCGGTGACGGCCATACCTCAAATCGTACGCCTGCCGGACCTCCGCAAACCCACCAGACCGTCACAAAGGCCCGCTCGCACAGTGGTATTTAAGACGTCCGCGGCCGCCCGGTGCCGCGGTGCGCGGACATGTTTGCGTTTCGCGATCCACGCGCAGACAATCGGCAGAGAGTTTCGTGAGACCGAAAAGCCCACAGAGGTAGGCAGATGACCAACGAAGAGATCCATCAGCTGGCGCAGCGCATCCGCATCGACTCGATCCGCGCGGCCGCCGCGGCGAACTCGGGTCACCCGACGTCGTCGATGTCGGCCGCCGATCTGATGGCGGTGCTCATGGCCCGTCACCTGCATTACGACTACGACGAGCCCAAGAACCCCAACAACGATCACCTGATCTTCTCCAAGGGGCACGCCTCCCCGCTGATCTACGCGATGTACGCCGCCGCGGGAGCGATCACCGACGACGAGCTGCTCACCTTCCGCAAGTTCGGCTCGCGCCTGGAGGGCCACCCGACGCCGCTGATCCCGTGGACCGATGTCGCCACCGGCTCGCTCGGACAGGGCATGCCGATCGCCGCCGGCATCGCGCTCGCCGCCCGCGACCTCGACCACCTCGACTACCGGGTGTGGACAGTCTGCGGCGACTCCGAGATGGCCGAGGGGTCGATCTGGGAGGCCGTCGAGCACGCCGGCGCCGAGGGCCTGTCCAACCTGACCGTGATCGTCGACGTCAACCGGCTCGGCCAGCGGGGCGAGACGATGCACGGCTGGAACCTGGCCTCGTACTCCGGGCGCGCCGAGGCGTCGGGCTGGAAGGCGATCGAGATCGACGGCCACGACATCGAGGCGATCGACAACGCCTACGCCGAGGCGGTCGCCACCACCGACCGGCCGACGATGATCGTCGCGCGCACGATCAAGGGCCAGGGCGCGAGCGAGACCGCGAACGTCGAGGGCAAGCACGGCCAGCCGCTCAAGGATCCGGAGAAGGCGATCGAGGAGCTCGGCAACGTCGGGCCGATCCACGTCGACGTCGCCAAGCCCGAGTCGAGCCAGAAGCCGCACGTGTTCGACTCCAACCCGTCGGCTCCGATGCCCGCCTACGAGATCGGGGGCGATCCGGTCCCCACGCGCAAGGCGTTCGGCGAGGGGCTGGCGGCCGTCATGCAGCGCCGCGGTGATGTCGTCGCGCTCGACGGCGAGGTCGGAAACTCCACCCACCTGGAGGACGTGATCGCCCACAGCGGCGACCGTTACTTCGAGGTCTACATCGCCGAGCAGATGTTGATGTCGGCGGCCGTCGGCTTCCAGGTGCGGGGCTACACGCCGTTCGCGGCGACGTTCGCGGCGTTCTTGTCGCGTTGCTACGACTTCGTGCGGATGGCCGTCATCTCACAGGCGAAGCTGTGCATCAACGGCTCGCACGCCGGCGTCTCGATCGGTGAGGACGGGCCCTCGCAGATGGCGCTGGAGGACCTCGCGGAGTTCCGCGCGCTCGGCAACTCGATCGTGCTCTACCCGTCGGATCCCAACCAGACCGCCAAGCTGGTCGAGCTCATGGCCGACCACGACGGGATCTCCTATCTGCGCTCGACCCGCTCGGGCTACCCGACGCTCTACTCGCCCGAGGAGACGTTCGAGATCGGCGGCTCCAAGGTCCTGCGCGAGTCCGACGAGGATCAGGTGACGCTGATCGGCGCGGGCGTGACTCTCCACGAGGCGCTCAAGGCAGCCGACCGGCTGAAGGAGGACGGGGTCAACGCCCGCGTGATCGACGTCTACTCGGTCAAGCCGATCGACGCCGAGACGCTCACCGCGGCCAGCTCGGCCACCGGTGGCCGGTTCGTCGTCGCCGAGGATCACTGGCCCGAGGGCGGCATCGGCGAGGCCGTGATCAGCGCGTTCGCCGACACCGACGAGCGTCCGCGCGTGGTCAAGCTCGCCGTCAGCCACGTCCCCGGCTCGGGCAAGGGCGCGGAGCTGCTGCACGACTGTGGCATCGACTCCGACGCGATCCTGGCCGCGGCCAAGCGGCTCGTCGAGCTCGGCCCGCAGGTCGGCGCCACCGCCGGCGCGCGCTGAGCGCGCTCTCCCACATCTGAAGGACGCGGTGGCCGGGCGCGGCGTCGCCCGGCCACCCGTCCAGCATTTGCGCGAACGCTGGACCGGGAGCGCGCGCGGCTCGATACAGGGCGTGATGAGCGCCCTTGCGCACAGCCCTGCCCGCACCGGCTCCCGGCCGCCCAGCTACGGACCGCTGGTGGTGGCCACCATGTCGGCGCAGATCCTCACCGGCGTGGCCCTGTGGGTCGTCCAGCTTCCGTTCGCGCTGCTCGGAGTAGCCCCGACCTCGGTCGCCGACAGCGTCTGGCTGCCCTGGCGGGTCGACGGGATCTGGTCGGGCCTCGGCGTTGCCGCCTATGTGCTGATCGTGTGCGTGGTCGGCGGCGGCATGGTCGCGGCTCGAGTCGAGTACCGCCGGATCGCCCGGCCGGCCGCCGCGTGGGCCTGGCTGGCATTCGGTGCTGCCGGCTACGGGGCGATCGCGCTCGGCCACAGCAGCGGCATTCGGCTGCTCCTGGCGGTCGTGCTGGCGCCGTTGACCCTGAGACTGTTCGCCTATCGAGTCGACGGGACCCGCCGTCCGTGGCCCTCCCGCCTCTCGCCCGGGCGAGTCGGCCTGATTCCCGTGCTCGCTCTCGCGGTGGTGGTCGTCTTCAGCTATTCCACGACCCACGCGTTCGCGCAGAACGGAAGCGCCGGTTCGACCGCGTCGACGGCGGGCTCCGGCCACGCGGTGGTGCTCTCCGTCGGCCTGCAGGGCATTGCGGTGCCGTCCGAGATCACCGGCGTCGCGCTCGACGGGCACGGCACCGCGGCGCTGCGGGTGCTGCGGGTCGCGCTGAGCGGCCAGAGCGGGGGAGTGGGGCCGACCGCGTCCGGTCCGGTCGCGCGCGCCCTGCCGATGCGGCTGCAGGCGCAATCGAACGGCTGGCTCGCGGTCCGGTTCGCCGTTCGATCGTGCCCGGCGCACAGCCCGCGGATCGACGCGATCACGCTCCACTACCGGGTGCTCGGGATCGCGACGGTCGAGCGCATCCCGCTATGGCGCGAGCTCCAACTCGACTGCCGCGCCGCCGGCGGCGTCAGCGACTGACCACGGCCTTGCCGATCATCCGCCCGCCGAGCACCAGCTCGTGGGCCCGCCGCAGCGACTCGGCCCCGAGCCCGGCGATCGTTTCGGTCGCGGTCGAGCGAAGGCTGCCCGCGTCGACGAGCTCGGCCACGCGCCGCAGGATCTCCTGTTGCTCGGCCATGTCCGCAGTCTCGAACGTCGAGCGGGTGAACATGTACTCCCAGTGCCAGGCGATCGCCTTGCGCTTGAACGCGCCGAGCGCGATCTGGTCCGGGTCGTCGATCGCGACGATGTGCCCGAACGGGCGCAACAGATCGGCGTACGCCTGCTCGTTTCCCTGTGAGTGGGGGGAGAAGATGTAGTCGACGCCGTCGGGTGCCGCGGCGCGGGTCTGAGCGACGAGCTCGTGGCGGTCGACGACCGCATGCGCGCCCATCTCGCTCGCCCATCGCTCGGACTCCGGGCGTGATGCGGTCGCGATCACCCGCAGTCGCGGCGTGAGCGCCCGGGCGAGCTGGATCAGCACCGACCCGACCCCGCCGGCCGCGCCGAGCACGAGCAGCGTCCCTTTCGACTCCGGGCCCAGGCGCAGGCGGTCGAACAGCGACTCCCAGGCGGTGATCGCGGTCAGCGGCAGGGCGGCGGCCTCCGCGTCGGACAGCGACGTGGGCGCGGACCCGACGATGCGCTCGTCCAGCGCCTGCAGCTCCGCGTTGGAGCCCGGGCGCGTCACATCGCCCGCGTACCAGACGCGCTCACCCACGGACAGGGTGCGCACGTCCGGGCCGGTCGCCTCGATCGTCCCGACGCCGTCGAAGCCGAGGATCCTCGGCGGTTCGTCCGCCGCCATGCGGCTGCGCACCTTCGTGTCGACCGGGTTGACCGACACCGCCTGCACCCGCACGAGCACGTCGCGCGGGCGCAGCTGCGGCACCGGCGCCTCACCGTCGCGCAGCGCAGCCGGATCCTCGAGCGCGACGCCGCCCGAGGCGAGTACCGCACGCATCGTGTCGCTCATGCCGGCCGCGATTCTGTCAGCGGCCGCGCCGAGGCGATCGTCAGCCGGCGGGCGTGTGCCGCCAGCACCCGCTCGGTCCGCTCCGGGGTGGCGATCGACGGTCCCCAGGCGGTGAGCGCCCGTCGCGCCGGCGCCTCGATCTCCAGGGGCGCGCCGAGCCGCTGCAGGGCGAGCACCCCGAGTCCGACATGCCAGCGCTCGTCGCCCTGCACGCGGGCGACTCCGTCGGCGACGCCGTGCAGTCCGTGCTCGCGCGCCAGTTCGAGCAGCGCCTCCTGGCCGACCGCGAACGCGATGCCCTCCAGCACCACGTGGTAGAGCCCGACCGCCGCGGCCATCTGTGAGCGGCTCGCGCCGGAGGCGGCGAGCGCTCGTGCCGCCGCGGGGAGCTCTGACTCGAACAGCTCCCGTACCGCGCCGGGGGCTGCCGCCCGTGCTGTCTGTCGGTCCAGTCCGAACAGCTCGGCGGCGAGCCGATCGAACCAGCGCGCGTGGCGGCGCTCGTCGTTCGCCTGGGCGCGGAAGCACTCCCGCGCGCGTGGATCCGGGTCGAGATCGCCGGCCGCCGCGACGAACGGCTCGAGCTGCTCGGCGACGGCGTGCTCGGCGACGACAAACCCGGCGGTCAGCGTCCGTGCGGCGGCGCGGACGTCCGTGGGCAGCGCGTCAAGCGCCGCGAGGTCGTGCTGCAGCGAGATCGCCTCGGCGTTCCATTGCAGCCGTCTCGCCGCCGCGAGCAGATGGTCATAACCGGCCAGCACCTGCCTGAGCCTATGACCCGGCGGGCCGGGACCGCCGAGTGTCTCGCCACGCCGGTCGCGCACACACCCGCCGCTAGATTCGCCGCTCGTGCAGGACCTGCTCGCCGCAGCCGACCAAGGCCACCTTGATGTCGATGGCTGTTCGATCGCCTGGGCGCGCTGGTCCGCGCCTCGGACGCAGCGCCCGATTGCGCCGATCGTGCTCGTCCACGGCGCGGGCGCCCATCTCGGGTGGTGGGAGGCAGTGGTCAGGCCGCTCATCGCAGAGGGCCAGTCCGTGGTCGCGCTCGAGCTCAGCGGCCACGGCGGCAGCGGCCATCGCGCCGGCTACGACGCCGACGTCTGGTCGCGGGAGGTGCTCGCGGTGATCAGGGATGTCGCCGGCGGGCCGTCCCTGCTTGTCGGCCACAGCCTCGGCGGCCGAGTCGCCATCTGCGCGGCTGCGACTGACCCGGCGCTCGTTCCCGGACTGGTCCTCGTCGACGCGCCGGTTCGCCGCCCCGGTAAGCCACGTCCTCGCGTGCTCCCGCGGCGGCCGCTGCCCCGCCGCCGCCACCAGACCCTCCAGGAGGCGGTCGCGACCTTCCGCCTGCGCCCGCGTGAGCCGGTCGCCGACGCCGCCCTGCTCCACCGCATCGCCGCCGCGGCCTTCGAGGAACATCTCGAAGGCTGGACGCTGCGCGCCGACCTGTCGGTGTTCAGCCGCATCCCCGACGAGCGACTTGTCGTCGCGCTGCGCAGCTACACCGCCTCAGTCACGCTCATCTACGGAACGCACAGCACCGTCGTCAACCGCGAAGCGAGGGAGTTCCTCGTCGAAGCCCACCACGGCCCGACCGAGCTGGTCCCGATCGAGGGCCACCACCACCTGACCCTCGACCAGGGCGCGTACGTCGCCGCGCTGATCGCCGAACGCCACGAGCGGCTCGCAACAGAGCCCTAACCGTAAAGCGGACTGCCTGGTCCGGATCACGTATACTTGACGCAGATGTCCGATTCGAGCATGAGCCCGAGCGCGAATCCCGCGGACGAGGGTCTGGATCGCGAGACGCTGATCGTCGCGGGCGTCGTGATGCTCGGCGCGATCATGTCGATCCTCGACACGACCGTCGTCAATGTCGCCGTCGACCATCTCGCGGTCGCCTTCAACTCGTCGCTGACCACGATCCAGTGGGTGATCACCGGCTACACGTTGTCGCTCGCCGCGGTGATCCCGGCGACCGGCTGGGCAGCCGATCGGTTCGGCACCAAGCGCCTGTACCTCACCTCGCTCGTGCTGTTCACGGTCGGCTCGGTGCTCTCCGGCCTCGCCTGGAGCGCCGAGTCGCTGATCGTCTTCCGGGTCCTCCAGGGCCTCGGTGGCGGCATGATCATGCCGGCGGTGATGACGATCACCACGCGCAAGGCCGGCCCGCACCGCATGGGCCGGATCATGGGCGTGCTCGGCGTGCCGATGCTCGTCGCCCCGATCGTCGGCCCGATCCTCGGTGGCTGGCTGGTCGACGATGTCTCATGGCGGTGGATCTTCTTCATCAACGTGCCGATCGGGATCCTCGCCTTCGTGCTCGGCCAGATCGTGCTGGACCCCGACCAGCCCCAGCCCACCCATCGGCTCGACTGGGTCGGGATGCTGCTGCTCTCACCCGGCCTGGCCTTGCTCATCTACGGGCTGGCCGAGTCCGCGACCTACGGCTTCGGTGACGCTCGCGCCTGGGCCCCGGTTCTCGTCGGCGCGCTGCTGATCGTCGGTTTCTTCGCCCACAGCTGGCGCACCGACGAGCCGCTGATCGACATCCGCACGTTCACCCACACCCGCGCGGGCGCCGCGGCCGGGGTGTTCCTGCTGTTCGCCATCTCCTACTTCGGTTCTTTCCTGCTCGTACCGCTCTACTACCAGTCCGTCCGCCACGCGACCGCGCTGGACGCAGGTCTGCTGCTCGTTCCCCAGGGCCTGGGCGCGATGGTGACGATGCCGATCGGCGGGCGCATCACCGACCGCCGCGGCCCGTGGTGGCTGCCCTCGGTCGGACTGCCGCTGCTCATCATCGGGATCCTCCCGTTCGCGTTCGTCACCGCCACCACCTCCTACGTGCTGCTGTGCGGGCTGAACTTCGTGCTCGGGCTCGGGATGGGCCTGTCGATGATGCCGACGATGACCGCGGCGATGCAGTCGGTGCCGGCCAGCGCGATCGCTCGCACCTCGACCGCGATGAACATCATCCGGCAGGGCGGCGCCTCGATCGGGACGGCGATCCTCAGCGTGATCCTCGCCTCGCAGATCAACAGTCGCCTGCATCTGAACGCGCACGGCGGTCACGGCGGGTTCGCCGCCGTCGCACACCTCTCACCCGCCGCCCAGCAACACGTCAGAGGACCGCTCGCCTCGGCGTTCGCCCACTCGTTCGTCTACGCGGTCGGCCTGCTGCTGGTCGCGTGGGTGCCGGCGATCGCGATGGCGCTGTACAGCCGCGGGCGCGCCGCTCCGGCGACGACTTCCACGCACGTCGTCGTCGAGTAGCCGCCGGATCGCGCCATTACCTGTGAGGTAATGACGCTACCTGGCAGGTAATCGACACGGTTACCCATGGACGGCAGGCTGTCGTCCATGAGCACATCAGCGATCCAATCCCGGGTCCCTGGACTGACGACCTCCAGGTGGCTACCCCTTCCCGTCCTGCTCGCAGGGACGTTCATGGTCGTGCTGGACTTCTTCATCGTCAACGTTGGGCTGCCGTCGATCCAGGGCCGCCTGCACGCCGGCACGAGCGCCGTCGAGTGGGTGGTCGCCGGCTACTCGCTGACCTCCGCGATCTTCGTGATCAGCGGCGCGCGGCTCGGCGACCGGCTCGGTCACCGTCAGACGTTCGCACTCGGCATGGCGTTGTTCACGCTCGCCTCGGCCGGCTGCGGCGCGGCGGGTACCCCGACCGAGCTCGTCATCGGGCGGCTCGTCCAGGGCGTCGGCGCCGCGTTGCTCGCGCCGGCGATCCTCTCACTCATCTCGATCCTCTACTCCGGCACCGATCGGCTGCGCGCGCTCAGCGCGTACGGCACGACGATGGGCTTGGCCGCCGCCGGCGGACAGCTGATCGGCGGCGGGCTGATCGCGGTCGACCCGTTCGGGCTCGGCTGGCGCAGCGTCTTCCTGATCAACGTCCCGATCGGCGCGCTGGCGCTTGCGCTCACCGCCGCACTGGTCCCCGACACGGCGCGTAGCGGCCGCGCCTCGCTCGATCTGCGCGGGACCGCGCTCGCCACTGGGACGCTGGTCGCGCTGGTGCTGCCGCTGGTCGAGGGCCGTCAGAGCGGGTGGCCGCTATGGACGTGGCTGTCGCTCGCCGCGGCGCCCGTGTTGCTCACGTCGTTCGTCGTCGATCAGCGGCGGCTCGCGCGTCGTGGTGGCAGCCCGCTCGTCGACTTCAGCCTGTTCGCCCACCGTTCGTTCAGTGCGGGGCTGCTCACCCAGATCTGCTTCTGGGCCGGCCAGGCGTCGTTCTTCGTCGTGCTTGCGCTCTATCTGCAGGAGGGACGCGGGATGCGGCCGCTCAGCGCCGGGCTGGTGTTCACCGTGATGGCGGGCGCGTACTCGGTGGCCGCCACCATCGCCCCGAAGCTGTCGGCACGCCACGGCCGGCGGATCATCACCAAGGGGGCGCTCGTGCTCGCCACCGGCCACGTGCTGCTGCTGGCCGCGGTACTCGAGATCGGCACCCATGGCTCGCTGCTGCTGCTGATGCCGGGCCTGATCGCCGTCGGCGTGGGAATGGGCCTCGTGCTCGCGCCGCTGGCCGGCACGGTCCTTTCCACGATCGATCCGGCGCAGGCCGGTGCGGCGTCGGGAATGCTCTCGACCATGCAGAATGTCGGCAACGCGCTCGGGGTCGCGGTCACCGGGGTGATCTTCTTCGGTGCCCTGAACCACGGCTATGCACACGCGTTCGAGCTGGCGGCACTGGAGCTGGCCGTTCTGCTGGTGACTGTCGCCGGACTCACCCGGCTCCTGCCCGTCCCTCGGGCGGCGGTCGCGGTCGCCCAGCCCGACCCGGTCCAGTAGGTTGACCGCGATGTCCGTTGCGTGCGTCCCTCCACCGATCGGCGAGCTGCTGCGCGGCTGGCGGCGGCGGCGCAACCTCAGCCAGCTCGAGCTCGCCGGTGAGGCCGAGGTCTCGGCGCGGCACCTGAGCTTCCTGGAGACCGGCCGTGCGCGGCCCAGCCGGGAGATGGTCATCCGGCTCTCGGAGGAGCTCGAGGTGCCGCTGCGCGAGCGCAATGAGCTGCTGCTCGCGGGGGGCTACGCGCCCGCCTATGCCGAGCGGAGCCTCGACGCCGAGGAGATGACCGTGGTGCGCGGGGCGATCGACCGGTTCCTGCGCGCGCACGAGCCCTACCCGGCGGTCGTCGTCGACCGTCACCACAACCTGATCAGCGCCAATGACGCGCTCGATCTGCTGCTCGTGGGCGTGGACCCGGATCTGCTCGCGCCGCCCGCCAACGGGATGCGGGTGGCGCTCCATCCCAACGGGATGGCGCCGCGCACGCTCAATCTCGCCGAGTGGAGTGCGCATCTGCTGCACCGTGTCCGGCGTGACGCGCAGATCACCGGGGATCCCGAGCTGCAGGCGCTCTACGACGAGCTCGTCGGCTACCCCGGCGTGGCCCCCGCGCCGCCGCACACCGAGATCCAGGCGGCCGACATCCTGCTGCCGCTGCGGCTGCGCGACACCGACGGCCGGGGAGAGCTGGCGTTCATCAGCACACGCTCGACATTCCAGACCGCCTCGGACGTCACGCTCTCCGAGCTGGCGATCGAGGCGTTCTATCCGGCCAACGCGCACACCGCCATGCGGCTGATGCGCGAGGTCGCCCCCGGCGGAGAGTCCTCGGCGGCGTAACCGCTAAATCGCGACTCGTCCGTCCGAAGGACTGTCGTCGAACATGTCCGCGACAGTCGCGCGGACGAGGCGGACCTTCTCGTCGTGCGGGATGTCGCCGACGAGCCCGTCGGGCAGAAGTCCGGTCATCACCGCGCCGATGGAGCACGCCATCCGCACCCGCGTCGCCGCGGGCAGCTCCGAATCGGCGAGCAGCCGCCGGATCTGAGCCTCGATGTCGTCGTTGGCCGCGAGGTGGGCCTCGGAGTGCGCCATGGCCTCGAGCGCGCTCTGGTTGCGCTGGTGCATCAGCACGAGCTCGCGGTTGTCGTCGATCGCGGTGATGAACTCATCGAGCAGCCCCGGCCACGCTCGGGCACGCGTCTCGCCGTCGGGCAAGGCGTCGAGCGCGGAGAGCAGCTGCTCGCCCAGTGCGTGCAGCCGCAGATGCAGCTCGAGCAGGATGTCCGCCTTGCTCTTGAAGTGGTAGTACAGCGCCGCCTTGGTGAAGCCGAGCCGCTCCGCGATGTCCCGGATCGAGGTCTTGTCGTAGCCCTGCTCGGTGAACAGCTCGAGCGCGATGTCGAGGATCCGCTCGCGGGTGGAGACGGTCTCGTCCTCGGGACGCGGCGACGCGGCGGTGGGGGAGGTTGCGGCCATCAAAGGGAATTGTATCGGTCTCCTCCTACTTGACGGCCGGTAAGTCACGGTGCTAGGTTCTCGCTTACTTGACGATCGGTAAGGAGATCCGCATGACCGCGATGATGATCGAGGCCGAGGGGTTGCGCAAGCGCTTCGGCGCCACCCAGGCGCTGGACGGCCTCTCGCTCGCCGTGCCCGCCGGGACCGTGCTCGGCGTGCTCGGACCCAACGGCGCCGGCAAGACGACGGCCGTACGGATCCTCACCACGCTGGCGCGTCCCGATTCGGGATCGGCGCGCGTCGCGGGCCTCGACGTCGTGACCGAGGCGACGGAGGTCAAGCGCAACATCGGCGTGACCGCGCAGGCTGCGACCGTCGACGAGGTGCTCACCGGACGCCAGAACCTGGTGATGATCGGGCGACTCAGCGGGTTGCGCCGCCGTGACGCCCGCGCCCGCGCGGTGCAGCTGCTCGAGCGATTCGACCTGACCGACGCCGCCGATCGGCCGGCGCGGACCTACAGCGGTGGGATGCGCCGCCGGCTCGATCTCGCCGCCGGCCTCGTGATGCGTCCCCCGGTCCTGTTCCTCGACGAGCCGACCACCGGCCTTGACCCGACCAGCCGGGTACGGATGTGGAACGTGATCCGCGGCCTGATCGCCGACGGCGCCACCCTGTTGCTCACCACCCAGTACCTCGACGAGGCCGACGAGCTCGCCGACCGGATCGTCGTCGTCGATCACGGCCGTTCGATCGCGGAGGGCACGGCGGCGGAGCTCAAGCGCGAGACCGGCGGTGCCCGCATGGAGGTCCTGCTCACGGCGCCCCACCCGGGCGCCCGGGACGCGCTGGCGCCACTCGTCGACGGCGAGATCGTGTTCGGCGAGGATGGCCGGCACCTGGGTGCGCCCGTCCGCGCGGCCGCCGGGCTCACCACCCGGATCGTGCGCGCGCTCGACGACGCCGGCATCGAGGTCGACGACGTCGAGATCCGCCAGCCGTCGCTCGACGACGTCTTCTTCTCGCTCACCGGCCACCCCACGGAGGACGCCTCCGGCTCCGATTCCGACCCTGAACTCGAGGTGACCCTGGCATGACCGCCACCACGCTCCCCCGGGGTCCCGCGCCACCGCGTGGCGCCCGGCTCGCCGGCCGAGTCCGCGACGTCGCGGTGCTGACCACGCGCAACTTCACCCACATCCGCCGGGAGCCGCTGCGCCTGTCGGACGTGACGATCCAGCCGATCCTGTTCACGCTCCTGTTCGTCTATGTGTTCGGCGCCGGCGTCACGCTGCCCGGCGGCGGCAGCTACACGAACTACGCGATCGCCGGGCTGCTCGCGCTCAACCTGACGACCTCCGCGATCGGCACTGCGGTCGGTCTCACCACCGACCTCAGCTCCGGTGTCATCGACCGCTTCCGCTCGCTGGCGATGTGGCCTGCCGCGGTGCTCGTCGGACGCTCGATCGCCGATCTGCTCACCGCGGTGTTGTGCACGGCGATCGTCGCCATCGTCGGCCTGATCGTCGGCTGGAGCCCGAGCGGTCCCGTGCTCGATATCGCCGCCGGGTTCGGGGTGTTCCTGCTGTTCGGCTACGCACTGAGCTGGGGCTGTGCGTGCCTGGGCATCGTCACCGGTGACAGTGAGTCGGCGCAGAACGTCGGCCTGATCATCCTGTTCCCGCTGTCGTTCGTCTCCAACGCGCTCGTCGCCACCCAGCACATGCCGGCGGTGCTGCGCGCGATCGCCGACTGGAACCCGGTGAGCGCGGTCACCGCCGCCGCGCGGCAGCTGTGGCACAACCCCAACCCGTCGGCCGCGATCCACGCCTGGCCGATGCAGCATCCGGTGCTCGCCGCGGTGCTGTGGTCCGTCGTGCTGCTCGGGGTCTTCGCCCCGCTGGCGGCATGGCTGTACGGGCGGCGGACGACCGAGTAGGGCCCCTTGCGAGTGAGCGGTTGCGCGCGATCGTGTCCCATGCAATACTGAACCCCGTGGTTCAGTATCAGCAGCCAGCGGACATCGACCGCGCGTTCACCGCGCTCGCCGACGTGACCCGCCGCGAGGTGCTCGAGCGCCTCAGCAACGGGTCTCTGACGATCACCGAGCTCGCCGCGCCCTACGGGATGTCGCTGACCGGCATGAAGAAGCACATCCAGGTGCTCGAGGACGCGAGCCTCGTCACCACCGAGAAGGTCGGTCGCTCCCGCCTCTGCCATCTCGTGCCCTACGCGTTCGAGGGCATCAGCGTGTGGCTGGCGCGGCTCGATCGCTTCGCCCAGGTCGTCGAACGAACGAAAGGAACCAAGTGAGCAACGGCATCACCACCCCGAGCGAGACCGAGATCCGCATCGAGCGGGTCTTCGACGCGGACCGCGCACACGTGTACTCGGTCTGGACCGACCCCGAGCTGATCCCCGAGTGGTGGGGTTCCGGGACGGTGGTCGAGGAGATGGACGTGCGTGAGGGGGGTCGCTACCGCTTCCGCACCGCCCAGGGCGTCGTCGAGGGCGAGTACCGCGAGGTCGACCCGCCGGCACGGCTCGTGCAGACGTTCATGAATCACGTCCAGGTCCTTGAGTTCGAGGAGCTCGGCGAGCAGACGAAGTTCACCCAGACGATGCGCTTCGAGACGATGGAGCAGCGCGACATGACGATGCAGTACGGCGTCGAGGAAGGCTCCAAGGCCGGCTTCGCCCGGATCGACGCGTTGCTGCAGAAGCTGACCGCATGAGCCCGTCCGCACCCACAACCACCACGACCTCGATCAGCTCGGTCACGCTCGAGGTCCCCGACGTCACGGCCGCCCAGGCCTTCTACGACGCGGCCTTCGGGCTCGGGCCGGTGCTCGGGCTGCGCGCGTCCGACGCGCCCAGCAGCGGCTTCCGCGGCTGCACGCTGTCGCTCGTCGTCTCCCAGCCCGGCACCGTCGACGCACTCGTCGGGTCGGCGCTGGCGGCCGGTGCGAGTGAACTGAAGGCCACCCGCAAGAGCTTCTGGGGCTACGGCGGGGTGCTGCGCGCCCCCGACGGCGCCATCTGGAAGATCGCGACATCCGCCAAGAAGGACAGCGGCCCGGCGACCCGCGAGGTCGACGAGTTCGTGCTGCTGCTCGGCGTCTCGGACATCGCGGCGACGAAGGCGTTCTACGTCGACCACGGGCTCGCGGTCGCCAAGAGCTTCGCCCGCAAGTACGTCCAGTTCGACACCGGCCCCGCGGTCACGCTCGCCCTCTACGGGCGCCGCGCGCTCGCCAAGGAGGCGGGTGTGGACGCGGAGGGCAGCGGCTCGCCGCGGATCGTGATCGCGTCGGACGCCGGCGCGTTCACCGATCCCGACGGGTTCGCCTGGGAGAGCGCGCCCGACGCCTAGGCAGTGCTGCGGGCGCGGCGGCCGGCGTGCCGCTCCCGCCCGGCCCCGCAGGAGCGCCCGGTGCCACAACCGGTGAGACGCTTTTGCGGGCGCCGTGGCGCATGAGATGATCCGCCGATGCCACAGCAGATCGTCCCCGGCGCGGTCGTCTCGCGCATCTGGAGCCTCTACCGCTCCGAGGCGGGGGTGCTGCTCCCCGCCGCCCTCGTGCTGTTCGCGGTCCAGCTGGTGATCGCGCTGATCGTGCCGAGCGGTCTCGCGCTCGTGCTCGCCGTGCTCTTCTGGGTGCTCTCGCTGCTCTACCAGGGCTTCGTCGTCGAGCTCGTCGCCCAGTCACGCGTCGGCGCCCGCATCACCTCGCAGGGGGACCTGGTGCGCGCGGTCACCCCGGCGCTCGGCACCCTGCTGCTCATCTCGATCCTGTTCGCGATCGGGGTGACGATCGGGTTCGTGCTCATCATCGTGCCGGGCCTCATCCTCATCACCCTGTGGTCGGTCGT
>DATJTS010000142.1:0-61769 GCA_035503035.1 Solirubrobacteraceae bacterium | reverse complement strand
TCCACACCGGCGGTGTCGCCGGTGCGGACATCACGCACGGTCTGCCGCGCGTAGTCGAGCTGTTCGAGGCGCGCAAGCCGAAGGGTCTCGCGAAGATCGCCGAGGCCTCAGGCACCGTGTCGATGGAAGAGGCCGACAAGTCGGTCACGGTCGTGATCACGGACTCCGCCGGTGAGGAGCACCGCTACACGTTCCCGCGCCGCACGCTGCTCTACGTCCGTGACGGCGAGCACGTCGAGGTCGGCAAGCCGCTCAACGAGGGCTCGCTGTACCCGCACGAGATCCTCGCCCACGGCGCCAAGACGCCCGAGGAGCGCCGCACCGAGACCGAGCTGTACCTCGTGCGCGAGGTCCAGGAGGTCTACAAGTCCCAGGGCGTGGACATCAACGACAAGCACATCGAGCTGATCGTGCGCCAGATGATGAAGAAGGTCCGTGTCGACCAGAAGGGCGACACCGACCTGCTCCCCGGTCAGTTCGTGGACCGCTACGAATACGCCAAGATCAACAAGGCGGTGATGGATGCCGGCGGCGAGGCCGCGCAGGCGGAGGAGATCATCCTCGGCATCACCAAGGCCTCGCTGAACACGGACTCGTTCCTGTCGGCGGCCTCCTTCCAGGAGACCACCAAGGTGCTCACCGACGCCGCGCTGGAGGGCAAGATCGACCGCCTCAACGGTCTGAAGGAGAACGTGATCATCGGCAAGCTGATCCCGGCCGCCACCGGTCTCAAGCGCTACCGGCGGATCGAGATCGAGCCGTCGGAGCCGCTGCCCCGCGGCATCGACGAGGTCGGACTGCTCGATCACGACGACCTGGCGGCCGAGCTCGGGCTCACCGACGGCGAGTCGCTCGCCGGCTTCGGTGGCGGGCTGGAGCCCGACCTGTCGGATCTGGAGCACATCTCCGGTGGAGGCTCGGCGCTCGGCTTCGCCGACGAGCTCGCCGAGCTCGACCTGCCGGCCGAGGACTCCTCGGACGAGTAACGAGTACCCGCTGTGACGCGCGCCCGCGTCTCCCGCTTCGAGCACCGGCTCGGATCGGGGGCGCGGGCGTTTCGCGTTCCGGCGCCCGCGCTGCGCCCGCATCTGCCGCAGGGTCTGATCGGATACCGCCACGAGCAGATCGGCTTCGCCTCGTGGCTGGAGCCGCCGCGGCCTGAGGTGACGCTGATGATCGACCTTGACGGGGAGATCAGCGCGGACGGATCGCGGCTGCCCAGCGCGTGGGTCGGCGGACTCAGCCAGCGGCGCACGATCGTCGGGGTCGGCCCGCGCTACGGCGCGGTCGACCTCAAGCTCTCGCCTCTCGCGGCGCGCGCCATCCTCGGCATGGATCTGGCGACGCTCGAGGGAGACTGCGTGCCGCTGGGGGCCGTGCTGGGTGCGGTCGGGGACAGACTCGCCGACGAGCTGCGCGACGCGCCTGACTGGGACGGGCGGTTCGACGTGCTCGAGCGCTGGCTGCTGCAGCGGCTGGCGGGCGGGCCAGTGGTGGACCCGGTCGTCGCGCGGGCGTTCAGCCTGCTCGTCGTCTCGCAGGGACGGGTTCGGGTGGCGCCGATGTGTGCCGAACTCGGGGTCAGCCCGCGTCATCTGACGCGACGCTTCAGCGCGCAGATCGGCCTTCCGCCCAAGGCGGTCGCTCGCCAGTTGCGGTTCGCCGCGGTGCGGCGACGTCTGGAGACGATCGGCGGCGACCGCTCGTGGACCGAGATCGCGCTTGCCGCCGGATACTTCGACCAGGCCCATCTGAGCCGCGACTTCCGCGAGCTCGCCGGGATCACCCCGACCGAATTCGTCACGCGGCGCATCCCGGAGGGCGGGCTGGTCGGCGACGGCGCCTGACCTCCGCTCTGCAGCGCTCCAACGACGGCCGATTCTTCCAAGACGCCGCCCGCAGGCGGCCATAGGGTCCGTGTGACCTCGCAGCCGATCGACCCCAGGAGACGCATCATGCGACAGACGCTCTATCCCGCCGTCCGCTACGCCGACGCCGACGCGGCGCTCGCCTTCCTCATCGCTGCGCTCGATGCGCGGGAGCGTGAGGTCTACCGTGATGGTTCGGGCGCGATCCATCATGGTGAGATCGAGATCGAGGGTTCGGTGATCTTCATCGGCGAGTACCGCGAGGCGCCGCCCGCCGCATCGACCCCGTCCGGCCCGCCCTCAGCCGGACAGGCTCCGATGAGCCTCTACCTCGTGGTGGCCGACCCCGACGCGCACCACGCTCGCGCGGCCGCGGCCGGAGCGACGGTGACGCGGGAGCTCGTCGACACCGACTACGGCTCGCGTGAGTACAGCATCGTCGACCCGGAGGGCAACGGCTGGTCGTTCGGGACCTACGACCCGTCCAGCTGACCGCCGCACAAGTTCTCCACGCGAGCAGACGTTGTTCTGCGTCAGAGCCTCTATCCCCGGGAGCTCCTGGTGGCGGCCAGGGGTTCTCGGGGAGACGAGGTGCGAATCTCGAGACGCGCTTGGGTGGTGCATGGGATCGGGAGCACGACAGACCAGCCCGACCGCCGCGGAGGCGGTGCTGAACAACGTGACGGCGGAATTCCGCAACCGGGTTCTTCCCTGGCTGCAGACCCGCGAGGGCCTGGTCTCCGCCGGCTTCGCGGTCGTCGTCCTCTGGATTCTGTGGGCGCCGGTGAGCGCGCCGCTGGTGGCCGACCTGCTCGGCGCCGCGTGCGGGATCGTCCTCGTCTCACTCGGCGCCCGACTCTGGGAGGCACGGACTGCGCCGCGCGCCCCCGCGTTCTCTCTGAGTCCGGAAGCGGCGCCAGGCCGCGTCGTCCTGCAGCGCGACCGCAACGCCGGATTCTGGCGAGACAAGCGCGGCTTCCTGTGGGACCGGCGGATCTGGTTCGCCGCGACCGGATGCCCGCCGTATCGGCTCCGTCCCCAGACCTACCGCAGACTTCGAGCCTGGAGCGAGGAGAGCGACGTTCCGGTCTTCATCGTCCGCCGCAGCGGCCGTCAGTGCTGGTGGTGGCGGGGCGCGTTCTACTGGGAGTCGGGGGACTACGACGCCGATGAGCTCCGCGCGCTGCTGCTGATGCTGGAGCGAGATGACCTGCAGGGCCTTGCGTGGGAGCTGAAGCTGCATCCCGCCAAACCGATTCCCGAGGCGGTCAAGCGCCTGGTGTTCAAGCGTGACGGCGGCCGATGTCTCGTCTGTGGATCCAACGAGCTGATCCAGTACAAGCACGTCGTTCCGCAGTCGCGCGGAGGCAGCAACGATCCGCCGAACGTCCATCTCGTCTGCGCCGAGTGCAACCGGGGGCAGGCGGTAGGACACGCACCGGCCGGGCTACGGCCCTAAGCCAATCCTCACGGACACCACGAAAGTCCGGCCACGGGGGCAGCGTTGTCTTCGTGGATGTTGATCGAACGCACGAAAGGCATGCTGTGAAGCCAGCCACCGACGACACGAGGCCGCCTTCGACGTCGTACCGCGAGACCTACCGGCGACATCGGACGCTGTTTCGGGTCCCGGTCGTCCTCGGGGCGGCCGTTGCGGCCCTGATCCTCTTGACCTCGCCGGCGACCTACAAGTCGACGGCCAGCCTCTGGGTCGATACCGCGGCATCCGTCGCGTCCTCGATCGGCGCCGACGGCACGCCGACGCTGTCTGAGCCGCCGGCGTCCTCCGAGCAGGGGATCCTCGCCGAGCTCCTGACCACCGACTCGTTCGCCGACGCGGTCGCTCGCAGCTCCGTGCTCGGCAAGCAGCTCGGCAGCCCGGCCGCGATCCGGAAGGAGGCACCGAAGCTCATCGAGGGCAAGCAGGTCACGGCCACCCCCGCGGGCGGCCAGATCCTGAACGTGAGCTACACGGGCCGCTCGCGCGCGCTGGCGGAGAGCGTGCTCGGAGGGATCCTCGATCAGCTGCGCAGCTACAACGACAGCCTGGCTGCCCAGCACACCGCCGCCGCGGTCGCCTACGACCGCGCGCAGGTGGCGCTCGACGAGAAGGCGTTGGCGACCGCGAACAGCAACCTCAAGGCCTATGCGGCCCAGCACCCGGGCGTGAGCAAGGCCGATCCGACCTATCTCTCCCTCACCTCCGCCCAGAACACAGCCGTCACCCAGCTCGGCCAGGCGAACACGACGCTGAACCAGCAGACCGGGCCGCGTGACGCCGGTGGTTGGACGATCCGGGTCCTCGACACGCCGACCCCCGCGGTCAGCCTCGCCCCGGGCAAGAAGAAGCTCATCGGGGTCATCGTCGGGGGCGCGCTCGCGGGCATGCTGGCCAGCTTCCTGGTGATCGTGGCCATGACCCCGGCGAAGAAGGAGGAGGAGTGGGAGGAGGAGCTCCCGCTCGGGCGTCCCGCCGACCCGAACGGGTCACCCAATCCCGATGGGACGGTCGCCGAGCCCTTCCCGAGCCCGTCCGACGAGCCGTTCTCGGACACGCCCCCGACGCCGACCTGGCGGGGGCATGATCGCCCGCTCGTCGCCACCGCAGGACGGCGATTCGTGTTCGGGATGTCATCGGAGCAGATGGACGAGACATGACCGAGTGGGGCATGCTGTTGCTCTGCGCGTACATCGCGCTTGCGGCAACCAACCGCCTGACCCAACGTCAGGCGGGGGGTGCGGCTCTGGCGCTGACGATCGTGGTGGTCTCGGTGGTCATGCTCCACTACCGCTCGGCGACGCCGACGGACAAGTACATCCGGTCGCTGGATGCGACCGTTTACCTGACCGGCAATCCGTTTGAGAACACCGGTCCGCCCACGACCGAGGATCAGTCCGGGGTCCAGGCGGCGACGTGGCTGACGACCGATCACACGCCCGGCGACCTCATCGGTAACACGGGGGACGGCGGTTGACCTCGCTCGCCGCCCCGCCGCCCCGCGGCGGGGCTTTGCGCCGGCGGCCGGTCGTGCGCAAGCGCTGGGCCTGGCTCATCGGCGGTGGGCTCGCCTTCGGCGCGGCGGCGGGCTACCTGGGCACCTACGGGGGCGTGACGCATGCCCTGATGCTCTGCATCGTCCTGCTCCCGCTGCTGCTGTGGCGGCGACCGTACCTCGCGCCGGCGGTTCTGCTGTCGGCAGCGATCCTGATCGAACAGGGTGACCCAAGTCCGCGCATCCCGATCACCGGGCACATGCCCATGTTCCAGGGGATCGGCCCGGGTCACCTCCAGGGCGCGGACCTGCTGCTCCTGCTGGTGTTCTTCATCTACTGCGTGAAGGGGGCGGAGTGGGGACCGCGCTGGTATCCCCGCACGCACGTGAGCCTGGCCATCCGGGCCGTCCTGTTCTGCGTCGTCCTTGCCCTGGTCGTCGGGCAGGCACACGGCGGCGACCTGCGGATGGCACTGATGGAGGCGCGCCCATACGTCTATCTCAGCGCCACGTATTTCCTCGCCGCGGTCTACATCCGGGACCGCCGGGCGATCCGCGCGGTGATGTGGTCATTCGTCGGCAGCGTGGGCTTCGTGGCCGTCCAGGGCATCGACGTGTGGATCACCAATCGGCACATGTACCCCAAGCCGGAGTCCTACATCACGCACGAGGCCTCGTACTTCTTCGTGATCTACATGATCCTGGTGCTGGCTCTGTGGCTGTTTGACCAGCGAGGCAGCATGCGCACCTGGGCGACCCGGCTGCTGCCCCTCGTGATCTTCGCGAACACGGTGAACGACCGGCGCGCCGCCTGGGAGATGCTCGGCGGTGCACTGCTGTGCTTCGGTGTCATCACCTACAAGGCGCTGCCGATCCGCCGGCATCTCCTCGGAAAGTCGATCGTGGCCCTGATCCTCATCTCGGCCGTCTACTTCCCGGTGATGTGGAACAGCGGCAGCAGCCTGGGTGAGCCCGCGCGTGCGATCAAGTCCCAGATCGCCCCGACGACCCGCGACGCGGACTCCGACGTCTACCGCGTCCAGGAGAACGCGAACCTCCAGCTCAACATCAAGCAGGACGGGCTGCTGGGCAAGGGGTTCGGGGTGAAGATCGATTACGCGCTTCCGATCACCGACATCAGCCAGACCGATCCTCTGATCGCCTACATCCCGCACAACGACGTGCTCGACGTGCTGATGCGGATGGGCCTGCTCGGAGGGGTGGCGTTGTGGAGTCTGATCGCCGCGGGGATCATCATGGGGTTCCGGCTTGCGATGTCGCGGGACCATGAGCTGGCGGTCATCGGGATGGTCGTGGCGTGCTCGATGGTCGCGTACGCGCTGATGGGTGCCGTCGATCAAGGCTTCTTCTTCTTCCGGATCGCGTTCATCACCGGGTCGTTGCTGGGCCTGGCGGAGGCCGCGCGTCGGTTGGCCCGGCACGAGGCGGCCGCGCCCGCACCGGCTGCCGCGACCGCCGTCGGGGGCAGGTGGTTGCGTCCCATGCTCCCGCAGGCCGTGCTCGCCGTCGCCGAGGAGCCGCGGGCGCTTCACCGGGGAGACCCGGGAACCGCTCTCGCACGGCGAGCCGGCGTGGGACGGAGGAGTCGGGTTCCCACGCAGGCAAAGCGCGACCTGCTGAGCCTGATCCATCAGCTGCCGGGCGCGGACGAGCAGGCGATCCTCGAGCTGATCGAGCGGTGGGACTGGGTGAATCGCTCTCGGCGCGCGCTTGCCCATCGCGGCAGGGACGGCGGGATGGCGTTCGCGTCACCGTCCTCGCTGATGCGGGTCGGGCTTGAGCACACGGTCGTCCTGCCGGGCGAGCCGATGCGGCGGCCGAACTCGAGCACTCCGGTCGGCCGCAACGGGCGGGTTGCCGATCCGATCGTCGACGTGGTGGCTCGCGATTGGATCGGCTATCTGCTCGGGACCGCGCGGCCGGGCTCCCCGACCGGGCTGTTGCTCGCCGCGGCGCTTGTCGATCACCGACTGTCGCAGGCCGCCGCTTCCGCGGACGCCCACGGGCCGGTCGACCCCCGGCCGCTGGTCACATGGTCGGCGGGCGAGACTGCGGTGACCGCCGCTTTCACTCGGCAGTCCGCGGCGCCCGCAACCAGCAGCCGACGGAGCGACCGCTCATTCGCGACGACCGACCACCCGCATACCGAGAGCCTGTTCAGCTACCTCATCGGCGACGTCCCGGACCTGCGCCGGCGCGGCGACGCGGAGGCCCTCCAGGCCGAGCTGGACCGGATCCGCGAGGGGCACGGGAGCGTCCGGCTGCAGGCGTTCGTCGGGCACGAGCGGCGAGGGCGCACGCGATGATCACCGGCGAGCGCGCGACCCGCCGCACGCGGTCGCGGCAGCTGCTCGAGGCGACCCTGGGTCTCACCCAGCTGTGGCTCTCGGCCTCGACGGCGTACCTGTTGATGCTGCTGGTCAATGGACGGCGGCCGGCTTCGCCGGTCGCAGCACGCGAGCCGGTCGAATGGCCCCCGATGCTGGTGCTCGTCCCCGCCCATGACGAGGAGACCATCATCGAGCAGTGTGTCGCCGCCCTGGTATCGCAGGACTATCCGGGTGACTGCTCGGTTGTCGTGATCGCCGACAACTGCAGCGACCGGACGGCGACGATCGCACGAGATGCGGGCGCGACCGTCCTGTCCCGCACCGATGCGCAGGCTCCCGGCAAGGGCCACGCGCTCAACTGGGCTCTCCAGCGCCTGCAGGACAGCGACGAGGAGATCGTGATGTTCGTCGATGCCGACTGCGTCGCCTCGCCGAACCTCTGCCGAGAGGTGGCCCGCGCCATGTCACGGTCGCAGGTCTCCGTGGTGCAGGCGCGCTATGACGTCAGCAACCCGGAGGCATCCACCACGAGCGCCCTGCGAGCCGGAGGCTTCCTGCTCAAGCACGTGATCCAGCCGCGGGGCCGGGAGCGCCTCGGCCTCTCGTGTGGGCTGTTCGGCTCCGGAATGGCCTTTCGCCGGTCCCTGATGCGAGAGGTGACCTGGCCGACGTCGGTCACCGAGGACATCGAGCTCCATCTGCGACTGGTGCGGTCCGGGACCGTCGTCCATTACCTCGAGACGGGTTCGGTCACCTCACCGATGCCGCTGAGCTCCGCGCAGGCCGCGGAGCAGCAGCTTCGATGGGAGAGTGGCAACGCGGAGATGCGACGCCGCTACGGCCTGAAGCTGATCGCGGCAGGTGTGACCGCCCGCCGGATGCCGCCGGTCGCGTCGGGCCTGGAGCTGTTCATCCCGCCGCAGTCGCTGCTGGTGGGCGCCTCGGTATCGCTGGGCTCCGCGTTCATCGCTCTGCGTCGCCCGCGGCTGGGCATCCTTGGCGCCGCGACGGCGGCCGCAGACGGTCTCTATGTCGTGGCGGGACTCGCCTTCGCCGGCGCGTCCCCTGAGACGTTTCGAGCGCTGATCGCCAGCCCCGGGTTCATGGCCGGACGGCTTCGGGTGATCGGCCGCGTGATGTCGGGCCGGCGGGCTTCGGGCTGGGTCCGCACCCGGCGCTGACGTCACTCCGGCGGCGGGCGTCCAGCCCGGCGATCCCGGAAGTTGAGCGCGGCCGGCCCCGTTGTTTGGGTGCGTGTCCTCCATTCAGAAACCGATCACCGCCCCCGAGCCCTGGTCACTGCCTGATCCGAGTGAGGGCGCGTGGATCACCCGCGCGCCGGTGGAGACCGGTGCCGGGGAGGGAAAGCTGCTCAGCTGGCTGGCCGGAATGGTTGCGCAGGACAGGCACTACCACAGCGTCATGGCAACGCTGACCGCCAGCGAGAATTATCCGAGCGCCGCAGTGCGCGCGTCGTCGTCGTTCTTCAGCGGCGCGCACTACTACTTCGACCCCCCTACGGGTGCCGCCTCCGGTGAGTGGGCATTTCCGCATTCGGCCATGCTCCCGGCACTGCAACAGAAGTTCGGGCAGCAGATGCGCCGCCTGTTCGCCGCTGACATCGCCGACTGGCGGCCGAACGGTGGATCGGCCTGCGAGCAGGCGGTGATGATGGCGGCGTGCCAGGCCGGTGACGCCTTCATCGAATTGGCGCCCGAGGACGGCGGGCACTTCGGCACCGCGGGGCTGGCGCGGCGGCTCGGAATCGACGCATGGACGTTCCCGATGCGTGACGACCTGATCGACGTCGAGGCAACGGCCAGGCTGATCCGTCAGCGCCCCGAGATTCGGCTGGCGCTCGTTCAGCCCTCGCACAGCCGCCGATCCCAGCCGATCGAGGAGCTGGCGGCCGCGCTGCCCTCCGGCGTCACGATCGCGGTCGACGTGAGCCATACGGCCGGCCTGATCGCGGGGGGCATGCTCCCCCAGCCACTGCTCCAGGGCGCCCACATCCTGACCTTCAACACGCACAAGACGGTGCCGGGGCCGAACAAGGGCGTGATCGCCTTCGCCGACCGCGACCACCCGCTGGCCGAGAAGCTCTGGGATGTCGTGTGCCCTCAGCTGCAGTCCAACAGCCATCCGGAATGCCTCCCCGGACTGGTCATCGCGCTCGAGGAGATCGCACAGTTCGGCAGCGCCTATGCCCAGCAGGTGGTGGCCAACGCGAGGGCGCTGGCGCGCGTGCTTCAGCGCAAGGGCGTCCGCTTGGCCGGCATGGAGCACGGTGGGACGGACACGCACCAGGTGCATGTCGTGATCGGTCCCGTCGACCTTTCCAACCGGATCGCGAACGACGTGCTGCCGAGCTGCGCGTTGCGCACCAACTCGGTGATGATTCCCGGAACGCATGGCGAGTTCGGACTTCGGCTCGGCACCCAGGCATTGACCCGGCGGGGATTGACCGAGGTCGATTTCGCCGAACTGGGCGAGCTGCTCGCCCGCGCCATGCTGTGGACGGCAGATCCTCGCGCGATCCGCGCGCGGGTCGCGACCCTGCTGGCACGGCATCCACTGTTCCCTCTGCGTTTCAGCTTTGACGAGCCGGCTCACCGACCGCACGTCGCGCGCCTCCTGGACGAGTTGCGCTGACCCGAGGCCGGAGCCCCGCTCGCAGCGGAAGTTCATCCCGAGCCGGTCGCGTTTTCTTCTGACAAGCAGCCCCACAAATGGAGCGAGAGGACAAGCAGGTGAGCACGACATTTCAGACGGCGTTCGAGGAGAAGGGCGCACGACGGCTCCTGGTGCACCACGAGAACTCGCTGTCGGAGCGGCTGCGGCGGCGGCGCTGGACACAGGTCCTTGAGCACGTGCCGGACCTGGGCAGCCTGCGGGTGCTCGACCTGGGGGGCACCGGCACCTGGTGGGCCAATGCGCCGGTGCGACCGCCTCACGTCACCACGATCAACCTCTACGACGCCGACCAGGTGCATCCGAGCGTCGAGATGATCCAGGGAGACGTTCTCGAGGCCGACCGCCTGGTCAGGGGACAGGAGTTCGACCTGGTGTTCTCCAACAGCCTGATCGAGCACCTGGGCGGCCACCGGCCCCGGCGGCGCTTCGCCGACCTGGTCGCCGCGCTCGCTCCTCGGCATGTCATCCAGACCCCGTATCGCTACTTCCCCATCGAGCCCCACTGGATGTTCCCGGGGTTCCAGTTCCTGCCCGTCAGCGCACGGTCGCGCCTGGCGCCGCGCTGGAAGATGGGAATGACGTATCAGTGGGACCGCCGGGCGGCGACCAACGAGGTGATGGCGACCGAGTTGCTGACCGTCTCGGACATGAAGGAATACTTCCCGGACTCCCGGATCATCTTCGAGCGCGTCGGGGCGATGCCGAAGTCGATGATCGCGATTCGCTGAGAGGTCGCGCTCCCGTCATCCGGCTCGGCGCCGGCTCACGCAGGTCACCGGAACGTGATTCCGGGCGGGATCGACGGCGGTGACCAGGAGACGAAGCTGCCTGAGCTCCACGCCCGATCCGCCAGGTTGTGCTGAACCTTGGCGATGTAACCCGCCTGGTCGGCGTTGTTCCACGGATACGGGCGAAACCAGCCGCCGATGCTCTTCCACGGCTGGCAGGGAACGTAGGTCGAGTCGCCCCACTCGGAACGGGCGCCATCCGGGTTGTCGTAGTAGAACCGCACCATCGCCGCCTGGTAGTCCAGGTTGAAGGCGGTGGACTCCCAGCGCAGCGGGTTGCTGCCCGGTCCGACCGATCCGCTGGGCGTCCACTGGACCTGGGTGATCCCCATCGACCGGTAGACCTCGAGCGTGTGCGCGACGCGCGCCTGCCGCGGGTACAGCGCATACCAGGATCGCGAGGTCGGTCCCTCGTCTCCGAGCCAGAACTGGTCCCAGTAGGACTCCTGCACGTACTCGGCCCGCAGCCAGTCCTCGGGGATGCCCCATTTGTGGGCTGACCACTGGATGAGATCGTCGGTGGACGGATGGGACAACCCGTCGCGCCCGTCCACGTAGCGGAAGTAGGGGTTGAACCGGAGCACCGGCTGCCCGGTGGAGATGTGCGAGCTCCGGAACCGGCGTAGCTGGGCGTTCGTGGGGACGTAGTCGTTGGCGGCCGGGTACCGTCTGCCGCCGATCGTGTACGGGCGGGCGTTCAGCGGCCGAGTCTCGGGCTCATGGGTCACGAGCGCCGCCGCAGCCGCATCGCTGAGCGGTCGGAACGTGGAGGGGCGCCTGGTGTGCGCGTTGCGATTGCAGGCGACCCACGACGTCTGGGGATGGCGCTCGGGAACCCCGGGGCGTCGGGCCGGGGCCTGACTGACGAGCGCGACCGCGGCGACGACTCCGATCAGCAGCAGCAGCGCACCCCCTCTCCTGCGTAGGAGGAACCGCATACCGGGAGGATCTCACGCTCGCGATGATCAGCCTATGGGCCGCAGGGTGCTGAGTCGTTCAAACGCGTGAACGGGAGTCGGGCTCGGGCTCGGGGGCAGCTCGTGCAAGAGTTCGCCGCCGGCGACCGTTTCATATACGCGTGCCGGCTTCTTTGATCGACTCTCCCGCGCCGTTGAAGATCCTGATCGTCTCGGCTCAGTTTCCCTACCCGACCTGGTCGGGCTTCTCAACCCGCGTGTACCAGCTGGCCCGGCAGCTCGCGACGCGCCATGAGGTCACGCTGCTCAGCTACGCCTTCGATCACGAGCAGGATGGTGTGGCGGCGCTGTCAGCTCAGATGCGGGTGCGCGCGGTGCACCGGAACGCGCGGTCGCCGATCCGAAGGCGAGTCATGCAGACCCTGACGATCGCCTCCCCGCGTCCATACTTCTCCCGCGATGCTCACTCGCGGGCGATGCAGCAGGCGATCGACGACCTGTGTGCGGCGGAGCAGTTCGATGTGATCCAGCTCGAGTCGAGCATCCTGTGCACGTTCCGGTTCCCGCCGGGCCCGCGGCTTGTCATCGATGAGCACAACGTCGAATCCGAACTGCTGCGGCGCATGTGCGAAGGTGAGCGCTCGCTGTCACGCCGTCTCTTCAACCGGGCGGAGTATCGGCGGTTCCGCACCTTCGAGCGTGCGGCCTGGCAGCGAGCCGATGCCTGCGTCGTCACCTCCGAGCGTGAGCTGCCCGTCCTGCGCGCCGCCGCGCCCGGCACGCCGGTGGCGGCGGTGCCCAACTGCGTCGATCTCGCTCACTTCGTGCCCTCCGGCGAGCTCCCGGAGCCGCACTCGATCGTCTTCAACGGAATCCTGACCTATCGCCCGAACGTCGACGCCGTCCGCTATCTGGTCGACGACATCTGGCCCCTGGTACGGGAGCGCTATCCCGACGCCAGGCTGACGCTCGTCGGCCGCTGCGAGGGCGTCGACACCCGTCCGCTGATGGTGCCGGGCGTGGAGTTGCTGGGTGAGGTGCCTGACATCCGGCCCCCGATCCAACGAGCCGGCGTCGTCGTCGTTCCGGTCAGGATCGGCGGCGGCACCCGTCTGAAGGTCGTCGAGGGCTTCGCCATGGGCAAGGCCATCGTCTCGACCACGCTCGGCTGCGAGGGGCTGGCGGTCCGTGATGGAGAGCATCTGTTGATCGCGGACGACCCGGGCTCGTTCGCGTCACGGATCTTCGAGCTGTTCGAAGCACCGGAACGGTCAGATGAGCTCGGTCGGGCTGGTCGCCGGCTCGTTGAGGCGCGATACTCCTGGGAGCTTGCCGGCGAGCGGCTGGAGTCGCTCTACCGGCAGATCACCTGCACGGAGCCCCGAGGGTCACTCGAGCAGGAGTTGGCAGCCGCGGCACGTTAGGACAGAGCGCTCATGCGACGGATTTCGATCGGTTGGACACTGTGCGTGATCATCGTGGTCGGCCTCGTCGCAGCGGGGGCGGCCGTGGCACTGAGCCTGCGTGGAGGCCGCGGGGCTCACGTCGCGTCCGCGCCTGGTCTCCACGTCGTCGGCAACCGCATCCTCAATCAGGCCGGCCAGCAGGTCCTGCTTCAGGGCGTCAACCGATCCGGAACCGAGTACGCGTGCATCCAGGGTTGGGGCATCTTCGATGGCCCGAGCGACGCAAGCTCCGTGGCCGCGATGGCCACATGGCACATCAACATCGTGCGCATCCCGGTCAACGAGGACTGCTGGCTCGGGATCAACGGCGTCAAACCCCAGTACGGCGGAGCGAACTACCGCAACGCGATCATCAGCTACGTGCAGTTGCTGCACCAGTACGGCATGTATGCCGAGATCTCACTCATGTGGGGGGCGCCCGCAGGCTTCCCAGCCGAGTACCAGCCGAGCGCTCCCGACGAGGACCACTCACCGGCGGTCTGGGCGGGCATGGCGCAGGCGTTCAAGGACGACCCGAACGTGATCCTCGCCCCGTGGGGCGAGTCGGTCGTCAGCGCCGACTGCTTCCTCAAGGGCGGCTGCACCACATTCTGGGGGCCACAGCACACGCCGTACCGTGCGGCCGGCATGCAGCAGGCGGTCAAGGTGATGCGCGCTGCGGGCTACGACGGCATCATCGCGATCCCCGGCCTCGCCTACTCGAACGACCTCACCGACTGGCTCTCTCACGAGCCGCGAGACCCGCGCCATCAGTTGATCGCCGAGGCTCACGTGTACGGAGGGAACTACTGCGACAACGTGAAGTGCTTCCAGGCGACCTACGCGCCCGTCGCCCGTCGCGTGCCGCTCATCTTCGGCGAGACCGGGGAGAACTTCAACAACAAGGACTGCAGCACCCGCTACATCACGACGATCGTGAAGTGGGCGGACGCGCACGATGTCGGTCTCGAAGCCTGGGCATGGGATACCTGGCGCAGCTGCGGCATCCTGATCCGCAACTACGCCGGCAAGCCGTTCAGCGCGTACGGCGCCTTTATCCGGGACCATTACCTGGCCCGGCAGCCGCGCCTCCTGGCGCGGCCGCCGTCGTGAGGTCAGGCGTTACGCCGCGGTGAGGAGAAGTTCCCGGCGCACCGCGTCCAGCAGGGTGGTGGCCATCGCGCTGCCGTCCGGTGGCGCCCGGTGGGCTCCGAGCAGGACTGTGCGCGCGCCCGCATTGCGACCGGCCTCTTCATCGCTGGACGAGTCGCCGATCATCACCGTGTGGCGCAGGTTGGTGAGCCCGAGGTAGGCCCCGGCGCGCCGGAGCATCAGAGGTGACGGCTTGCGGCAGGCGCACGTCCCCACGTCGTGAGGGCAGTAGAAGATCGCGTCGACCCACGCGTCTTCATCGCGCAGCAGCTCGCGCAGACGCACGTGAACTGCCCTGAGATCGGCCTCGTTCATCCGGCCGAGTGCGACACCTCGCTGATTGGTGACGACAACGACCGGGACCCCGGCATCGTTGAGCATTCGGATGCCCTCGGCCGCTCCCGGCAGCAGGGTCAACTGCTCCGGTCGGGTGATGTAGTGCCCCTCAGGCGCCTTGACGTTGATCGTCCCGTCGCGATCCAGGAAGACGGCCTGCAACCGCCCAGTCATCGGCTCTACCGCGCGACGCCGAACATCGTCTGTTCGACGACCTCGCACATGATGTGTGCGCAGAGCATGTACCCCTCCTGGATCCGAGCGGTGGATGCCGACGGGATCACGACCGCGACATCCGCGAGTGCCGTCATCTCGGCACCCTTGGCGCCCGTGAACGCAGCGGTGAAGATCCCCGCCTCCCGTGCCGCGCGCATCGCGTTGAGCACGTTGGGCGACGAGCCGCTCGTTGACAGGCCGATCGCGACGTCGTGGGGCGACCCGAGCGCCTTGATCTGCCGGGCGAAGGTGATGTCGTACGCGTAGTCGTTGCCGATCGCGGTCACCGCGGACATGTTGTCCGACAGCGACAGAGCAGGCATCGGAGCCCGGTCGAATGCGAACCGACCGACGAACTCGGCGGCGAGGTGGGTGGCATCGGCGGCGCTGCCGCCGTTGCCGAACAGCAGGACCTTCCCGCCGGCGCGGATGCTCTCCACCACCTGATCGGAGAGCCGGACGATCGAGTCGATCAGCGCGCTCCCCAGGAGGCTGCGCTTCACCGCGATGCTCTCATTCACGCGCTGGCGGATCACTCCGCGGACGAACGCGGCCGCCGCCGCCTCGTCGACCTCCGGCAGCGCAACGACTGCGAGTGCACTTCTGTTGTCACTCATGGACGCTCCAGGTCGTCAGACCGTTTGAGGTAAACGCAAATTCCGTCACTTCTCCTCCCAACTCGAGCAGGGCGTTGGCGACCCGGTGCCGTCGCTGAAAGGGGCAGTAGAAGAGCATGTATCCCCCGCCCCCCGCACCGGTGACCTTGCCTCCGAGCGCGCCCTCGCCGATCGCCGTCTCATAGGCGGTGTCGATGAAGTCGTTCGAGATCCTCGACGACAGCCGCTTCTTCTGTTCCCACGCCGCACCCAGCAGTTCGCCGAACTCGGTCAGGCGACGCTGCAGCAGCGCGTTCTTCATCGCCAGGGCGAGATCCTTGCTGGCTCTCAGCCCGGCGAGCGCTTGCTCGTCCCCGCCCGTCCAGTTCCCGGTCTGGTGCTCGATGATCTGATCGGAGGACCGGGTTCGCCCCGTGTAACACAGGAGCATGTTGTGCTCGAGCTCGTGCACCACATCGTCCGAGATCCGCAGCGGATTGACGATCACGCGATCGCCCTCGAACTCGATCAGGTTGAAGCCGCCAAAGGTGGAGGCGTACTGATCCTGAAAGCCGCCCTGGATGCCGAGATCCTTCCGCTCGAGCTCGAACGCGAGCTCGGCGACCTCGTAGTCGGTGAGTGGCTGACCGTGGAAGTCCTTGAGCAGCCCGATCAGTGCCACCATGACCGCCGAGGAGGAACCCAGACCCGATCCCGGGGGTGCGTTGGAGTGCAGGAACAGGTCGTAACCGCCGCGGCCCATCTTGCGGATCGCCGCCTTGGCGAGGTCCAGCCGGCCGTCGAACTCGATCTCCGCATCTGCGGGGTAGTTGAGCGACAGTCCGAAGTCGACGCTCTCCAGGCCGATCTGGTTGTCGGGCCGTGGGGCGAGGGCGCCATAGGCGTAGCGGTTGATGGTCGCGCTCAGAACCAGTCCACCCTCCCGCTCGGGGAAGGGTGGGACATCGGTTCCGCCACCGGCAAAGCTGACGCGCAAGGGGGCTTTGGCGTGGATCACGCGCATGGGCGTCAGGATGCGCCGCGAGCGGCGTGCCGGAGGCGGAAGACAAGGGCGGAGCTCATCAGCTGGACCAGGAACGGGACGCCGAGGAGCAGGTAGCGCCGGTAGAGGCGCGTGGGCTCCTGGACCATGCGATGCAGCCACTCCAGGCCGAGGCGCTGCATGACCGCAGGTGCCCGTCTGATCTCGCCCGCCACGAAGCTGAAGGACACTCCGCAGGAGAGGAACCACGTGTAGGGGAGCCGGTCGCGGAGCTCGACGATGAGACGCTCCTGCTTGGGGAAGCCGAGGCCCACGTAGACGATGTCCGGCCGGGTCGCACGCAGCTCGCGTTCGATCCGGTCGAGCCACGCCGGGTCGCGATCGAAGCCGAACGGCGGGCACATCGTCCCCGCGAGACGAAGCTCCGGGGCCAGCCGGCTCAGCTCGGCGACCGCAGCCTCGGCGGTCCCGGGGTTCCCGCCGAGGAGGAACACCGAGGCGCCCGCGTCCGCGGCGGCGGCGGTGAGCGACACGATCAGGGAGGAGCCCGCGACTCGCTCGGGGAGCGGCGACCCCTGGATCTCTCCCGCCCACACCAGCGGCATGCCGTCTGCCACGACGAGATCGGCGGCGGCGACAAGCTCGCGCACCTGTGCGGAGGCGCGCCACTGTCGCAGGACGTCGAGGTTCGCCGGGCAGATCCATCCTCCGCGGCGGCCGTGCAGGCCCTCCAGCACGTAGTCGATCGTGTCGCGCTCGGAGATCGCCGCGACATCGAGGCCCATCAGGGGCACGGTGCGCGGGCGCGCGACACGGGGTTCGTAGTGCGGCGCGTAGTCGAGTGACACAGTCGCGGAGCTGTCCATGCCCGATCAACGGTCGGGTGGCGGCTGTGCTTGCGTTCGGGTGATCGTTCAGCCGTTGCTGCGTGAAGCAGACCACGTTCCGGAGAACCGCAAAAGCGAATCGACGCCCTGGCCGTTGATGCGGCAGAGACAATGCGGTACCTGGAGAAGAGATGACGCGACGGGCGTCCATGCGACTGAGGGCGGTCGCGCCGTCGGGAGCGGTCGGGGAGACGCAGGTGACTGCGCCCGAGCTGCCTCGGCTGGCCGTCGCCGTCCCACCGGCAGCACCATCGATCGATCTTGCTCAGCTGAGTATCAGTACGCACGGGCCGCTCAGCCTGGTGGCGCGGGAGCTGCTGCGCCGGCGCCTGTTGGCGGCCGCCGACCTGGTGGCGATGACCGTCACCCTGCTCGCGGTCCTTCACCGGTTCGGGATGGGCGTCGCAGGTCTGTCCGGGCTGGCGGCGGTGCCCGCGGTGCTCGTGCTGTTCACGCTTGCCGGGCTCTACAACCGCGACGACCTGCGTCTGCGCCATTCGACCCTCGACGAGGCGCCGGTGGTGCTGCAGGTGACAGCGTTCTTCGCGCTCGGAGTGGTCATCATCCTCTCTCTCCTCTCCACGCAGCGATTCACGGCGAGGGAGATGACGGAGCTCTGGCTGGCCGCGTTCCTCGCGGTGCTGGCCGGCCGGGTGGTTGCGAGGACCTTGGCGTGTCGGCTCATTCCGGTCGAGCGCTGCCTGATCGTCGGCGATGCCCGCCGCGCCGACCGGATCCGGGCGAGGATCGCCACCAGCCAGGCGCGGGCCACCGTCGTCGATTGCGTCACCATCGAGGATCTGAAGACCGCCGATGGGTTCTGGGCCGTGGTTGGGATCGCCGGCGAGCAGCAGATCGATCGGATCATCCTCGCCCCGGGCGGCGCTCCGGCCCATGAGGCCGCCGAGCTGATTCGCATCGCCAAGGGCATCGGTGTGAGGCTCAGCGTCGTCCCGGACGCGCTTGAGGCGGTGGGTTCTGCCGTCGCGTTCGACGAGCTCGAGGGCATGGTGATGCTCGGGCTCCCGCGGTTCGGCATGCGCCGCTCCGCACGACGCGCCAAGCGCGCCTTCGACATCCTCGCCAGCTCGATCGGGTTGATCCTGCTCGCTCCGCTGCTCGTGTTCATCGCGATCGCAGTCCGGCTCGACTCGAAGGGATCGATCTTCTTCCGCCAGATGCGCATCGGATGGCACGGCCACCCGTTCGCGATCATCAAGTTCCGCTCGATGGTGACGGACGCCGACCTGCAGAAGGAGCAGCTGCGTGCGCTGAACGTCGCCGGCCAGGGGCTGTTCAAGATCGCCGATGACCCGCGGGTGACCCGCGTGGGCCGCTTCCTGCGCACCACCTCCCTCGACGAGCTGCCCCAGCTGTTCAACGTGCTCCGAGGTGACATGACACTCGTCGGTCCGAGGCCGCTGGTCCCCGACGAGGATGCTCAGATCCTCGGTCTCGACCGTAGCCGGCTGCTGCTCACGCCCGGCCTCACCGGACCGTGGCAGCTCATGGGATCTCGGGTGCCACTCGGCGAGATGGTCGAGATCGACTATCTCTACGCGAGCAGCTGGTCGCTGTGGATGGATGTGAAGATCCTCCTGCGCACGGTCCGCCATGTCGTGCGACGGGCGAACTTGTGAGGCTGGAGGGCGAGCCGAAGCAGCCACTCGCCTCGGTGGTCATCCCGGCGCACAACGAGGCATCGGTGATCAGGCGTTGCCTGGATCGCCTCTTCACCGGCATCGTGCCGGGCGAGATCGAGGTCATCGTGGTGTGCAACGGCTGCCGTGACGAGACCGCTGAGGTGGCCAGATCATCCGGTCATCCCGTACAGGTTCTCGAGCTGCGGGCTGCCTCCAAATCCGCTGCGCTTCGTGCGGGGGATGCGGTGGCACAGACGTTCCCCAGGCTGTACCTGGACGCCGATGTGGTCCTGTCCGGAACCTCGGTGCGGCGAGTGGCCGAGCGGCTGAGCGCCGGCGCGGTGGCCGCCCGGCCCCCGGTCGTGTACAGCAGCAGCGCATCCTCGGCCGCCGTGCGACGGTATTTCCGGGCGCGCTCGCGCATGCCGTCGCTGCAGAGGGGTCTGTGGGGAGCGGGCGTCTATGGGGTCTCGGCGGCCGGCCGCGCCCGGTTCGGGACGTTCCCTGACATCACGGCGGACGATCTCTGGATCGATCTGCTGTTCGAACGCGCCGAGGTCGAGATCGTTGACTGCGAGCCCGTCGTGGTGGCGGTGCCGCACCGCACGCGTGACCTGGCCCACGTCCTGCGCCGCGCCTACCGCGGCCAGGCCGAGAACGGACTCGGCCTGCGCGGCGCGAATCGGGCGCGGGGGACGACCGGGACGACCTTGCGGGACATCCGCCGGCTCGCCCTGTCCGGTCCGGCCGCGGCGGTCGACGCGGCCATCTACGCCTCGTTCGCCGCGGGCGTGCGTGTGGGGCGCGCTCTGGAGGCGGCCGCCGGCCGAGGTGCCGCGGCCGATCAGTGGGAGCGCGACGAGAGCTCGCGGGTGAGCGGCGCCTGAGCCGCTGCGCCCGCGCACCCACCCGCAGCGGCGTGGCCGTCCCCTGTCCCTGACGCAGCCGGCGGAGCCGTCAGCGCAGGCGCTTGACCAGCGTTCTGGCGGTGAGGTGCCAGTTGTGCTGTGGATAGGCGAGCTGCTCGAGGTCGGCGGGCGTGTCGCCCTTGCAGACGGTGTACCGCGGCTGGAGCCACGCCCCGTACGGTGCGCGGCCCCGGTCGACTGTGTACACGCGCCTGAGGCCGTGGCGCCGCAGCGCGCCCAGGACGCGCCGGTCGTAGGAGCCGAACGGACAGGCCGCCTCGCGGACGGGAGCGCCCGCGATTTCGGCGATGATCCGGGCGGCGCGCATCTCCGCCTCGAGGCCGTGATCGCGCAGGTCCCTCCATGGGCGGTGCGCAAGGCCGTGGGTCCCGATGCGCATCCCGGAGCTCGCCAGCTCCTGGAGCGCCGTGGAGGAGAGCGCCCCGGGGGAGTCGATGCGTTCAGCGACGACGAAGAAGGTCGCAGTCAGTCCGTGGTCGAGCAAGGCCGGCAGCGCGTAGGTGAAGTCCGACGCATTGCTGTCGTCGATCGTGATGTTGATGAACGGATGGTGCCGGATCATCGCGAGCATCTGCTCGAACTGATCCACCCCGACCCAGAACTCCTCCTCCCCGGGCTCCAGCTCCCGTAGGGGGGTTCCGATCCCGTGGAAACAGAGATTGAACGGATGCGAGGGAGCGCGACCTGACCGAACCGCGACTCGGTGAGCGGGTCCGACGCGTGCGGGCCGGACCGGCTGGGGCGCAGACGTGTTCGGGGGCGCAGGCGTGCGCTGAGGCGCAGGCGCGTGCAGAGGCGCGGGCGTGCGCTGAGGCGGCTGTGTATGCATCGAGGTCATAAACGGTCCCTCGCCCGGGCGCGAGGGCCGCCAGTGGCTGTCCTGCGCGCTCCATCCCGGACATGAGTCACTGATTCAACGGCGCCATCTTCAAGCGCCTTTCACATTCTCTTTAGGAAACCCCGCAGTTTGCGGCCTCGCGTCCGGTATCTGACGTAGGGCCTGGCACGGGCCGTCGGCGGCCCCGGTCGGAAGTATCGGGACCGCGCGCGCGTTAGGTAGAGCGAAACGCGAGTCGAACCGCCGCCCCGGGCGCCGGTCCGATGATCGCTCTTGATCATGTCCACCATCGCGACCTCGCCGCGGGAATCCGCGCCGCCGCCGGAGGCACTGAAGCCCGAGCGGCCGATCCACACGAACGAGGCAGGACATCGTGTGGCGCGGAATCTGAGCGCGCTGCTCGGTGGCCAGGCCATCACCTGGACGGTCACACTCGCCTGGACGGTGGTCGTCCCCCGCGCGCTCGGACCGGCGGGGCTCGGCATCCTGGTCTCCGCTCAATCGGTCAGCGGTGTGCTCGGCATCGTCCTGGGGCTGGGGACTCGTAACTATCTGGTTCGAGAGTCGGTCATGCACCCCGGCGACGGACCCCGGTTGGTGGGGACGGCGCTCGTCCTGCGGATCCTGATCGCGCCGGTCGTCGGTCTGGCCGCCGTCGTCTGGGCGCGGGTGGCCGGCGACGGACACGAGGCCGCGACCGTGCTGTACCTCATCACCGCGATGACGGTGCTGACCTTGATCACCGAGCCACTGCAGGCGGCATTCCAGGCGATCGAGCGGATGAAGTACCTGGCCTACGCCGACATCATCAACAAATCCGCGCAGAGCCTGATCGGGATCGCGCTCGTACTGGTCGGATTCAAGGTGGTCGGGATCGCGGCCAACATGGCGATCGTCTCGATCGTCGTTCTCGTCATCACCTTCTGGTGGCTGCGTCCCCATTTCACGATCGACGTCAGGACGAGCCTCTCGCTGATGGGTCACATGGCTCGTCAGAGCCTTGCCTACTGGGCGTTCGGGCTGTTCGGGATGGTCTACTTCTGGATCGACACGATCATGCTGTCGCTGATGACGCGGCCCGCGGTCGTGGGGTGGTACGGGGTCACGAGCCAGCTGTTCCAGACGCTCATGTTCCTGCCGGTGCTCGTCCAGACCGCATGGCTGCCGCGCCTGGTCTCCGCGTTCGCGTCAGGCCATCGCGAGCTGAACGAGACGGCGCGGGCCCCCGTCGAGCTGATCTTCGCGATCAGCGTGCCGATCGCGGTCGCGATGGGACTCATCGCCGACCCGCTGATCCACGCCGTGTACGGGAGCGGCTATGCACAGGCGGTCCCGGTGATGGTGATCCTCGCGTTCTGCGTCCCGCCGATCTACCTCAACATCATCCTGGCGACGGTGCTGCTGGCAGCCAAGCGCCAGCGGGTGTGGACGATCGTGATGGCTGCCGCGGCGGTGATCAACCCGCTGTTCAACCTCGTGTTGATCCCGCTGACCGAGCACCGTGACCACAACGGGGCCATCGGTGCCGCGTTCGCGCTGGTATTGACCGAGGTCCTGATGGACGCCGTCGGGCTGTTCCTGATCGGCCGGGATGTCTTCGACCGGCGGATGGTCCGACGCTGCGGACTCGTCTGCGTCGCGTCGGCGAGCATGGCGGGCGTGGCGTACGGGGCTCGTTCGCTCGGCACCGAGATCTCCCTCGCGCTGGGATTTGCGACGTTCGGCGTCCTCGTCGCCGCGCTGCGTGTCGTGCGGGAGGAGGAGCTCGCGTTGGTGCGTGACGGGCTTTCGCGCCTCCGGAGGGGCGGGGGGGCTCCGGCGCAGGAGCGTCCGGTGCGGCCGGCCAGGCCGCCGGCCACGCCCGCGTCGCCTGCGCCATTCGCGGCGGACCGCGGCGTCGATGGGGCGCTGGCGATCGCCCGGCGGACGGGGCTGCGCGAGCTGTTGGACCCGGCCCCGAGCCGCGAGCGCGAGCTCTGTGCGGCCTTGATCCTCGGACGGGTGATCTGCGCGGGCTCGGAGCTCGGGACGGCGGGCGCTCTGAGCCGGACCACGCTCGCTCGCAAGTTGTGCGCGGCGAACGTCGACGACTCGGATCTGGGCGCCGCGATCGACTGGCTGCTCGAGCGCAAGGACGCAATCGAGGCGCGCCTTGCCTCGCGTCACCTCGCGAACGGGGTGGCGGTGTTGCACGACGTCTCCTCATGTGATCACCCGAGAGTCCTGGGCGGATCGGGAGGCCCTCGTGCTCACGCGAGCCGCCGTCCTCGGCTCGTCTACGGGCTGCTGTGCGACACCGACGGCAGACCGGTGGCGATCGAGCCATTGACCGGCCGGCCGCGCGAGGATGGGTCCCTGCGATCGCAGACCGCGAGGCTGGGGCGCCGGTTCGGGCTCTCCTCCGTCGTCGTGGTCGCCGACCGGCGCCTGTTCACCGAAGCCGCCATCCAAGAGCTGTCGGCAGCCGATGGTGCCGACTGGATCACCACGCTTGACGCCACTGCGATCCAGCGGCTCGCGCGAGCGAAGATTCTCGAGCCGTCGGAGTCCGGCGAGCAGGAGATCTGGGAGATCGCCGCCGGCGACGGGTGGGGCGATGAGCGGCTGATCGCATGCCGGACCTCCTCGGTGACCACGGAGCGTGCCCTCACGCGAGACCAGCTGCTGTCCGCGACCGAGTCCGACCTCGCCGCGATCGCCGACCGCGTGAACCGCGGCGCGCTGCGTGGCGCCGATCGGATCTGGCTTGCGGTCGGGCCCGCTCTGAACCGGCACCGGATGCGCAAGTACTTCCAGGTCACGGTCACCGGCGAGACCGTCTCCTACAGCCGAGACGCCGGTGGGATCGCGGCCGCGGCAACGCTCGACGGTGTCACCGTCGTGCGGACCAGTCTCGTCGAGTCGGCGGTCCCGGCACCGGACGTGGTGCGCCTCTACGACGATCTCGCTCGCGGCGAGCAGGCGCTCGGATCGCTCGAGGACCTCGACCTGGAGCGTCTGGCGATGCATCGGCGCCCGCGGGAGCGCGTTCGCGCCCGGGCGCTGATCTGCATGCTCGCCTACCACCTCGCCTGGCACATGACCCCGCGGCCACAGCCGCAGCGAACGATGGGGGATTCGTGACGACGCTCGACCGAATGGGGATGCTCACGTGATGGACGGCCTGATGATGGACGGGTTCCAGCTGTCGCTGACGGCGTTGGTCGAGCGGGCGGAGCGGCTCACGCCGGCCGCGCCGGTGGTGGCGCGCCGCGGCGATGGCTCGACCCGCCGGATGACGATCGGTGAGTGCGCGGGACGCGCCCGCCGCCTCGCCGGCGGCCTGGCCGAGTTGGGCGTCCGTGACGGCGACCGCGTCGCGACCCTCCTCTGGAACCAGAGCGAGCACCTCGAGCTGTACTTCGCGGTGCCGCTGATGGGAGCGGTGATCCACACGCTCAACCCGCGCCTGAGCGCCGATGAGCTGAGCTACATCGCGGGCGATGCCCAGGATCGTGTGCTCGTCGTCGACGAGTCGCTGCTTCCCGTGCTGGAGGCGGTGCGCTGGAGCTTCGACCACGTGATCGTCGTCGAGGGCACCTCACCCGCGCCGCCGGGCACGATCGGCTACGAAGCGGTGATCTCGGCCGCTGAGCCGATGAACTGGCCCGCGGTCGATGAGAGACAGGCGGCCGCGATGTGTTACACGTCGGGCACGACGGGGCGCCCCAAGGGCGTCGTCTACTCGCATCGCGCGCTGGTCCTCCACACGCTGGTGCTGGCCCTGCCCGACACGTTCGCAATCAGCTCGCGCGACGTGATCCTGCCCGTGGTCCCGATGTTCCACGTGAACGCCTGGGGTCTCCCGTTCGCCGCCGCTCTGACCGGCGCGGGTCTGGTGCTGCCGGGGTCGCGGCTCGATCCGGTCAGCCTGCTGGACCTGCTGGCGGGCGAGCGGGTCACGCTGGTCGCCGGCGTCCCGACCGTGTTCATGGGTGTCCTGCAGGCGCTCGATGCGGAGCCCGCACGGTGGGACCTGTCCGATCTGCAGCGGGTGAGCCTGGGCGGCTCGGCGATCTCGACCAGCTTCATCGAGGGCTTCCAGCGACACGGCCTGACGGTCATCCAGGGTTGGGGGATGACCGAGACCTCACCGCTGGGGACGATCGGCCGCCTGCCCGCGGATCTGGAGAGTTCGCCGCACTCCGAGCAGCTCGAATACCGCGCCCGCGCCGGTGTCCCGATCCCACTCATCGAGATCCGCGCTCGCGCCGAGGACGGAACCCTGATCCCGTGGGACGACCAGGCGCTGGGAGAGCTCGAGATCCGCGGGCCGTGGGTCGCGGCCGGCTACCACGGCGGGACCGGGGCGGACCGCTGGACGGATGACGGCTGGTTTCGCACCGGCGATGTGGTCCGCATCGACCCGCGCGGCTGCATGCGGATCTGCGACCGGGCGAAGGATCTGATCAAGTCCGGCGGGGAGTGGATCTCGTCGGTTGACCTGGAGAACCAACTGATGGCTCACGGCGCCGTCGCCGAGGCGGCGGTGATCGCCATCCCCGATGACCGGTGGGGTGAGCGCCCCCTCGCCGCGGTGGTCCTGCGCGACGGCCGCAGCGCGGCGCCGCGTGAGCTGCGCGACCACCTCGCGGCCGATTTCGCCAAGTGGCAGCTGCCCGATCGCATCGAGTTCATCGAGGCGATCCCGCGAACTGCAACCGGCAAATTCCGTAAAAACGCGCTCCGCGACCGCTTCGTGGCGCAATAGATCTTCAACGCGAGTGCCGTTAATCGGGCGAGTATCTCCACCGCCACGGAAGGCCCGAACGGTTCGAGTGCCAGAGAGGCGGAAGGTCATGCCACAGGGATCGACGACAACCTCGGAAACGGGGTACCGGCCGGTGACGGCCTCGGTGCTCCGCCGGCCGGTGCCATTGCCCGAGCCCGACACGCTGGGCGCAGCGTCGGTGACGGGCGCCGCGGACGGCACCGTCGCGCGGACGGCACATCGCATCTCCGTCGCGGCGCGCATGCTGTCTGAGGATCTCCGGCGCTGGCCCTTTGAGCTGGGCGTCAACGTCATCCTCGCCTCGCCGCTGGTGCCGAGGCTGGTGCGCGTCGCGTTGCTCCGCGTGTGCGGGATGCAGCTGCACAATCTCGACCTCTACCCGCGGTGCCACTTCCGGTCGACGAAACTCAAGGTCGGCAAGGGCACGGTCATCAACTCGGACTGCCACTTCGACAACGACGAGTGGGTCGAGCTCGGCGACTACGTCGGGGTGGGGATGAACGTCACGTTCCTCACCGCCGGGCACGAGCCTGGGCCGCGCGAGTGCCGCGCGGGCGCGCTCAAGATGGCGCCGATCGTCGTTGGGCACGGGGTCTGGATCGGCGCGGGCGCGGTGATCCTTCCCGGAGTCACGATCGGCGACGGCTGTGTCATTGGCGCGGGCAGCATCGTGCGGACCGACTGCGTGCCTGACGGGTTGTACGGCGGCGTTCCCGCCAGGCTCATCAAGCGCGTGGCCGACGAGTAGGCCAGCGAGTCCTCCGGCCGGGGACGCCGCAGGTCCTCCGGCCGGAGACCCGGCCGGGGACCCTGCGAGTCTTTGGGGGACATCGCGAGTCCTCCGGCCGGGAGTCCTCCGGCCGGGAGGTCCTCCGGCCGGAAGGCCTCCGGCCGGGGACACCCGGAGCGCAATGGGTGTCCCCGGCCTCCCCGGAGTGTCCGGGACGCTTACGCGGCGACGCTCAGCGCGCCGTCGGCAAGGTGGTGGCCGGCCGCGCCGGCCGGCTCGTCAAGCCAGAGGTCGCTTTCGATCTGCTCGATCGAGTGCCCGGCGAGCGTGGAGCGGCACCACACCTCGGCCGACCACAGCCGGACCCTGACGACGTGGTTGCCGGCCGCGACGACCTCGGCGAACTCATCCCGCGGGATGCGCAGCGAGTCCCTGAGCAGGCCGTTCTCCAGGAACTGGGGGTCGGCGGCGCTCTCGATCCAGGTGCGGGCATCGAAGGCCATCCCGTAGATCTTCGGCCGGTGCGCGATCGACAACGGCAGCACGCGCCGGGCGACGTCACGGAGAATCCCCTTCGACCACGGCCCGACCCGTGCCTCCAGCGGGAGGTTGAGCACGAGCTTGACCACCTCGGGCTCCAGGAACGGGACACGGGCCTCCACGGAGGCCTGCATGACGTTCTTGTCCATCCGGTTCAGGAGCCAGCACAGCGAGTAGTCGAGATGGCTGAGCAGGGTCGCCTCAAGCTGACCGCGCTCCCCCGAGTGGTGCGCGTAGGCGGCCAGCGACTCCTCGGTGGGCCGGTGGCCCGTGTCCGGGGTCGAAACCGGCAGCCACCGTGATTCCACGGGTCCCAGCGCCTCCTGGACGAGATCACGCGTCCACCGCATGACGTTCATCGGGTTGACCGCGCGCTTGGGATCGCCGCACAGCGTCGGCTCGGCCGCGTGGACCAGGCGACTGTGCCACGGCAGGAACGCCGCCAGCGACGAAGCGTGCAGTTTTTCGTAGCCGCCCAGCAACTCGTCGGCGCCCTCGCCCGTGAGCAGCACCTTGACGCCGCAGCGCTTGGCGAGATCGGCGAGTTGGGCGACGGTGACAGCGCTGGCGTTGGCGATCGGCACCCCGTGATGAACCGTCGCCGGGACGAATTGGGCCCTCCAGCTGGCGGGCGTCACCTCGACCATCTCCAGGTGGATCCCGAGCGCGTCGGCGACCTTGCGCGCGGCGAGGCCCTCGTCCATGCGACCGTCCCCGGCGAAGCTCGCCCCGAACGCGACGATGTCGGGCATCTCCTCGACCGCGAATGCGGTGATCAGGCTGGAGTCCACGCCGCCCGAGCAGAGGGTTCCGACCGTGGTGTCCGCCAGCAGCGTGCCGTGGACGGCCTTGCGCAGCGTGCCTTCGAGCTCGGTCACCAGTTCGGAGCGGGAGCGACGTGCCAGCCGCGCTGCCGTCACGGCGTCGACGTCGTCTCCGGGCACGTGCCAGGTCTCGGTCTGCATCTCGCCGGTGTCGAGCGAGATCTCCGCAAAGCTGCCGGGCGCCAGACGAGTGATGCCCTCCAGCAGGGTCTCCTCGCCGCCCAGATACGAGCCGGCCGAGAGATCCTGCCATGCGGTCTCGCGCGGCTGCGCAGGCATCCCGGCGGCGATCAGCGCCGCGGGTTCGCTCGCCCACCAGATGCCGCCGTCGAAGCGGGCCAGGTAGAGAGGCTTGATCCCGAAGCGGTCCCGGCAGAGCAGCACGCGGCGCACGCGCATATCCAGCGCGGCGAACGCGAACTGGCCACTGAGCCGGTTGACCACGGGACGGCCGTAGCGCCCCAGCGCCAGCAGGAGGGTCTCGGTGTCGCTATCGCCGACGAACTGTGCGTCCTCGGCCGCAAGCGCGCGGCGGATCTCCAGGTGGTTGTAGATCTCTCCGTTGTAGGCGAGCCACAGGTCGCCATCGGGATGGGCCATCGGCTGATGACCGCGTGCGCTGAGGTCGACGATCGACAGCCGGGTGTGGATGAACCCGACGTTGTCGATGATCTGGATGCCGGAGTCGTCAGGCCCGCGATGAACGAAGGCGTCGCGCATGGCCGCCAGCCGATCAGGGTCCGGCCGCGCTCCAGCCTCCAGCACACAGCCTCCGATTCCACACATGCGCTAGCTCAACCTCCGAAAGTCGCTCATGACCCATGAACGGCGGCGATCTCCGGATCCTTTCGCGCGCGAGGGAAACGGGGGCAGACTGAGGGGTGTTCAGGGCACCCCGAGGACGGCTGGGGGCGCAGCTTCCGGGGGCACAACGACCTCGATCAGGTGCGGGCCCGGCTCAGAGATGCTCCGCTGCAACGCCCCGGCGAGCGATGTGGTGTCCTCGACGCGTCGCGACGGAACTCCGAGCCCGGTGCCGAGCGCGACGAAGTCGACGTCCGGATCGGCGAGACCGAGCTGCGCGGCCGCGCGGGCGCCGGTCGGCGCCGCCCCCGCTCGTACCAACTCGGTGTCGAGGATGTTGTAGGCGCGGTTGTTGAAGAGCACGACGGTGACGTCCAGGCTCTCCCGTGCCATCGTCCACAGCGACTGCATCGTGTACAGGGCCGATCCGTCTGCCTGGAGCGCGATCACCGGGCGTCCGGGCGAGGCGACGGCCGCCCCGACCGCGACCGGCAGCCCCTGGCCGATCGCTCCGCCCGTCAGGGTCAGCCAGTCGTGCCGGGGCGCTCCGGCCGTGCTGGCGGGCAGCGCGGCTCCGGACGTGATCGCCTCATCGGACACGATCGCGCCCTCGGGCAGGCACGCGCCGACGACCTGGCAGACGGTCGCGGCGCTCAGCGCTCCCTCGGTGAGGGGCGGGGCCGACGGCTGTTGGACGACCGGAGAGGCGTCCGCGGCATCGAGCGCCTCGACCAGTCTCTCCAGGCTCTGGACCGCGTCACACTCGGGCGGAGCGAGCTCATGCACCTGGCAGCCGACCGGGACCAGCGAGCTGCTCTTGCCGGGGTAGGCGAAGAACGAGACCGGCGGATCGGCGTCGACCAGGACGAGTTGCTCGAGCCCGTCGAGCTGTGCCGAGGCGAGCTCGGGCCAGTACAGCAGCCGCTCCACCGCGGGCAGGCCCGCGCCGCGTTCGATCCGGGCGGGGAACATCTCGGCCAGCAGCCTCGCGCCGCCGGCCGCGGCGATGCGAGCGGCCGCGGTCAGTCCGCGTTCACGCAGCGCCCGTCCACCGAGCAGGATCCCGGTGCGGCGCCCCGACCGGATCGCTGCCGCGACTGATTCGATGACCTCGTCGGGGGCGGCGAGCGGTGCCACGGGCGGTGGTGGCGCCGGCGCGGGCACGCCCTCGAGCCACGCGACGTCCGACGGGACGATGAGCGTGGCCACCTGGCCCGGCGGGCCCGCGGCCGCGCGGATCGCCTCGATCGCGTCGCCGGCGAGCTGCTCGGTTCGCCCCGAGGTCCGCACCCACGGAGACACGTTGCGCGCGATCGTCTCGATGTCGGACTGCAGCGGCGCGTCGAATGGCACGTGATAGGTCGCGTGGTCGCCCACGATGTTGACGACCGGGGTGCGCCCGCGCCGCGCGTTGTGCAGGTTCGCCAGTCCGTTGGCGAGCCCCGGGCCGAGGTGCAGCAGGGTGGCGGCGGGCGCACCTGCCATCCGTGCGTAGCCGTCGGCGGCCCCCGTCGCGACACCTTCGAACAGTGTGAGGATCGCGCGCATCTGCGGCTCGGAATCGAGCGCGGCGACGAAGTGGATCTCCGAGGTGCCCGGATTGGTGAAGCACGTGTCGACGCCGCTCTGAAGAAGCGTGCGGATGAGGATGTGTGCGCCGTTTGAGTTCATGGGTCCGCCGGGACTATGGATGTTCCGGGCGCCGCATTATGCCGTGGTCCGGGGCGAACCAAGGCGACGGGCGACCGTGGAAGTGCGCGCCGTGACGGCGCGTTCATTCCCACGGAAGGTCTGACTCGAGAGAAAGCCGCCAAGGAGATCAATGCACGACGCTGCGATGGGACTGATGCCCGACGGGGCGGGCACGGACGAGGTGCCCGCCGACCCGTTTGCCGAGTCTGGAACCGATCCGTCGAACCCGCTGCGCCCTGAGCGCGAGGTCCTCGAGCATGCACCGCCGCGCGCGGACGGGCGGCTTCGGGTACTGCCCGCGCTGCGGCTGTTCTGCGTCCGCGTGGCCAACTACCTGACCAACCACGTCGTCGCCTACGTGCCCAGCTTCACGATCCGCCATCTCTGGTACGGGCGCGTCGTGGGCATCGAGATCGGCGAGGGGTCCGGCGTGAGCATGCGCACGTTCATGTGGTCCTACGGCCCTCGTCAGGTTCGGCGGTCCGGAGCGTCGATCGGTCGCAACACCCGAATCTCCCAGGGGTGCACGATCGATCTGCGCAGTGGCCTGGCTATCGGCAACAACGTCAGCGTCTCGCCGGAGGTGATGATCCTGGCGGGCAGCCACGACGTTCACGCGCCGCGGTTCAACGACATCGCGGGGTTCGTGACGATCGAGGACCACGTGTGGATCGGCGCGCGCGCGATCGTGCTGCCCGGGATCACTCTGGGCCGTGGCGCCGTTGTCGCCGCCGGCTCGGTGGTCACCAAGAACGTGGCGCCGATGACGATCGTGGCCGGGGTGCCGGCCAAACCGGTCGGCGTACGGGATCCCGCTGGAACCGCATACGAGCTGGATGGGCCGCTGCCGCTGTTCGAATGATTGTGACGACTTGATCGAGGGGTGAAACGTTGAGAGGCGAGACGACATACTGGCGTCCCTACGCGGACATGGGCTCGGTCCGGCATTCCGAGTTGGTGTTGGAGCGCGGGGACGATGTATGGGTGTGGGACACCGACGGGAACCGCTACCTGGATGCGACCGGAGGCCTGTGGTACTCCAACGTCGGTCACGGTCGGCCCGAGATCCGCGCCGCTGTCGTCGCCCAGATGGAGCGCCTGGAGGCGTGCTCGGCGTTCTTCGACCTCGCCAATCCGCCGGCGCTCGAGCTCGCTGACGCACTCGCCGCGCGAGCGCCGATGCCTTCGAAGGTCTTCCTCGGCTGCGGCGGCAGCGATGGGATCGACACCGCGGCCAAGCTCGCCCGGCGCTACTGGTGGGAGCTCGATCAGCCCAGCCGCACCGTCCTGATCAGCCGCACCGCCGCCTATCACGGGACCCACGGGTTCGGTACCGCTCTCGGTGGCATTCCCAGCAACCGCCACGGCTTCGGACCGCTGGCCGAGACGGTTCAGGTCTGCCACGACTCGCTTGAGGAGATGGAAGAGGCGTTCGAGCGCGTCGGCCCGGAACGCGTCGCGGCGGTGTTCCTGGAGCCGGTCATCGGCGCCGGAGGCGTGTACCCACCCGCGCCCGGCTACATCGAGGGTGTCGACGCGCTGTGCCGCCGGACCGGTGCGCTGCTCGTGGTCGATGCGGTGATCTGTGCGTTCGGCCGGCTCGGCACCTGGTTCGGCATCGAGCGCTGGAACGTCGAGCCCTCGATGATCGTCTTCGCAAAGGGCGTCACCAGCGGCTATCTCCCGCTCGGCGGGGTCATGATCTCCGAGGAGATCGCGGAGCCGTTCTGGCGTGAACCGGGCGGTCCGATCTTCAGGCATGGATCGACCTACGCCGGCCACGCCACCTGCTGCGCCGCCGCCCTGGCGAACATCGCGCTCCTCGAGCGCGACGGTCTGCTCGAGCGCGGGCGTGAGCAGGAGCGGGCGCTGCTGGCTGCGCTGGCGCCGCTGGCTGCGGACGAGCTGGTCGCCGAGGTCCGGGGAGGAGTGGGGACGATGGCGGCGATCGAACTGTCTGCCGAGGTCTGTGAGCGTCAGCCCCGCGCGGCGGCCGCACTCGCGCTTGGCGCGAGGGCCGCCGGGATCTTCGTGCGCCCGGGAGGCACCGCGATCGCGGTCTCACCGCCGCTGACGGCCGGTCCCCAGCACTTCGAGATGATCGCCGCCGGCATCGAGACCGGACTGGGCATGCTGCGCGAGAGCATGCCGATTGCCGCATAGCTCTGGCGGCTGCACTCAGGTCCGGCGCGCTGCCGCCCGCCGGACCCTCAGCGCGTAGATGAGGCCTGAGCCCAGGAACAGTCCTGCGGAGATGAGCAGCCAGTTGCGCAGGTAGCCGGTCGCGTGGTGGCCGCTGAGCAGCAGGTACCCGCGGTCGGCTCTACCGGAGATCAGTGGTGCGTAGATCAACAGCAGCAGCCCGGAGATCAACGCGGGCGCGCGAAGGTGGTTGATCGCCGGTAGCGCCGCCCGGTCCTTCGATCGACGGCGTGCCAGAGCGGCAGAGGCCAGCCGGTCGAGGCCGGAGTAGGCCGGCAGGAGGATGAGGTCGTGGCCGATCACCACCCCGACGTAGAGCGCGATGATCGCCGCGAGGCTGTCCATGCTGGCGATCCTGTCGAGCGCGAACGCGGCGACGGCGAGCGCGACCACGTGTCCCGCCAGATGCCAGGGGCTCGCCCCATACCGGCGCCGACGCAGGGTGAACCGGGTTCGGGTGCTCATGCCGCCTCGAATCTGAGCTCACGCACCCACTTGGTGTTGTAGAGGCCCGGTACGCCGGAAAGGATCACGCGCGCGGGGTAGCCGTGGTCGGGAGCGAGCTCTTCGCCGTTGACCCTCAGGGCGAGCAGCGCTCGAGGATCGCTCCACTGCTCGTAGCCGATGCTGGCGTGGGCGTTTGGACCACCGTCCTGCAGCGAGGCCGCGTGCAGGATCGCGCCGGCCGGCACGTCGGCGAGCCCGGCGAGGTCCACCAGTCGCACTCCGGTCCAGTGCTGGGTCGTGGACCACCCCTCGGTGCAGCTGATGGTGAGCGTCTCGGTGGCCTGCCCCATCGCCAGCAGCTGGGCGCGGCTGAGGGTGAGCGTGCGGCCACCGGCCACCGTCAGTCGCCAGGCGAGGTTGTTGATCGCCCGGGTGACCCCGGCCGCCGCCGCCGTGTGGTTCACCTGGAAGGCGTTGGCTCCCGTCCCGAACACCCGCCCGCGGGGCGCGAGCAGGGCGAACCGGCGAAACGGCCCGCCGATCGACTCACCCGCCTGCACCGCGAACACGGTCAACGAAGCACCGCCGATCATCGCCAGCAGTCCGCGTCGGCTGAGCGTCGGCGCGGCGGGGTCGACCGGCGCGAGCTCGCTGGCGCCAGGCGGCTCGGGCGTGGTGTCCGCCAGCGATTGGCGAAGGGGAGCGAGCACGCCTCGCGCCCGGTAGGCACGGCGCACCACCGGCAGCTTGACGCATGCGTGGAGCACGAACATCGTCCCGAACACCCACGCCCCGTAGTAGTGCACGGGGTAGAAGTCGACCTTCAGCGGGAAGTAGTCCTGCACCCACAGCGTGCCGGTGACGATCTCCACCAGCAGGCTCCCGACGAGCAGCAGCATCGATCCCCGCTCGATCAGGCCGGCCAGATTCCGCGCCGGCGGCCAGGTGAACAACCGGGGGATGACTGACCACAGCTTGGCCGCCACCAGCGGGATCGCCATCAGCCCCAGGGTTACGTGGACGCCCTGCGTGACCGCGTAGTCCCACGAGGGCCACGACTGCGGCAGCTGGATCAGCACCGGCAGGTCGTAGGACGGGTTCACCGTCGCGTTGCCCGGGAGCTGGGGACGGTACGCCCAATGCGAGATGAAGCCGGTCAGCGCGATCACCGACACCGTCGGCAGCAGCAGCGTGCCCAGGAACGAGGTCAACCACGGCCCGCGCAGTGGACTGCGCCAGAACTCACGGCGAAACGGCCCACCCGGATGCGGCGTCGACGGCGGGTGCGCGTCGGCGGCACGCTGCGATCGTGGCTTGACCGCGGACGGGCCCGGGCCGGGTGCCATACCCCATCAAACGCCCGCGGCTGTCCTCTCCTTCCACCGGCGTCCACCGATCGTCGCGGCCCGAAAAAAGAGATCTCGATTCACGCAAAAGATCTTCGGGGGGCTCGCCGTTCAGTACGTAGCAAACGCAAGAGAACCCGGGGGCTCACCCTTCGTGCTACGCATCGCAATCGTTGGAATAGGACCATGGGGCATCTGCGCGCTGGAGCGCGTGGTGACCACCGCTCGCAAGGAGCTCCGGCCCGGAGCCGACGTCGCCGTCCACGTGATCGAGCCCGGGACTCCCGGCTCGGGCGTGTACGACGTCACCCAGCCCGACTATCTCCTGCTCAACAACGCGTGCGGGGAGCTCTCGCTCTACCCGTTTGCCACCGAGGCGGATCAGCCCTGTTACGGGGTCGGTCTCTACGACTGGGCCGTCGGGCGTGGCTACCGGTGGGTGGGCGACCAGTGCGTCATCGATCCCTCCGGAGCGCCGATCGAGCCTCACCACTTCCTTCCTCGCCGCTTGATGGGGGAGTACCTGCAGTGGTTCTACCGAGCGCTGGTGGCCGGCGCGCCCCCCGGGGTCCACATCGTTCACCACCCGACCGCCGCGGTCGACGTGGTCGCCCGGCGAGACGGAAGTGAGGAGGTCCATCTCGCCAACGGCGGAACGATCGTCGTCGACAATGTGATCGTCACCTCGGGTCACACCGCCAATCAGCAGGCCCAGGACCGTGATCGCGCCCGGGTCCTCGAGCCCTACCCCGTTGGCTCCTACACCGGGACGATCCCGACCGATTCGACCGTCGCGGTGGCCGGCATGGGTCTGGTCGCCATCGACGTGGTGACCGCCCTCACCGTCGGCCGAGGTGGCACGTTCGTCGAGCAGGGCAATGGCCTGCGCTACCGGCCCAGCGGCCGCGAGCCCCGGCTGCAGTTGTTCTGCCGCAGCGGTCTGCCGTTCACCTCGAAGTCGGTGACCGGTCGGGACCGCAGCGACGTGTACAAGCCCCTCATCTGCACCGAGGAGCGGCTTGATCGGCTGAGCGGGCGCTGGTACGGGCGCCGTCGACTGGTCGACGTGCGCGGCGAGTTGCTGCCGCTCCTGTACGCGGAGATGAACGCGCGCTACTACGCCCAGGTGGCCTTCCAGGAGGCCGGGACCGCTGCCGCCGGCGCTGCCGTGCGCGAACGGCTTGCGGTCGCATGGGCGGCCGAGCGCTTCGACGAGGAGCTGTCGCGTCTGGCCCAGCGTTATGGGAGCTTCGACGCCGAGGGTCTGTTCCTCGGGCGCCAGCCCAGATACGGATGCGGTGACGACTACGAGCAGTTCGTCTACGAGTCGCTCGCCGACGATCTGCGCGAGGCGGAGGTACCGGACGGCGCGAGCCCGGTGAAGTCCGCCTCCGACGTGTTCCGCATCTTCCGGGACCGCATGCGTTCGGTGGTGGAGCAGGGCGGGCTCTCACTGGACTCGTATCTCGACTTCAACGCGGATCTCTGCAGTCGGATCCACCGGCTGGTCGCCGGTCCGCCGGCCCTGCGTTCACGCCAGATGCTCGCGCTGATGGACGCCGGCGTCGTCCGGATGCCCTACGGTCCGGCCCCCGCGCGGGGCGCCGCTCCCTCCGAGTCCGGCGCTGCCACGACGCGCAGCCGCATCTCATCCACCGCCCTCGCTCAGGCATATCTCGAGGACGTCGACGTGATGATCCGTGGCCATCTCGAGGATCCCCGGATCGCGGGCTCGGCCTCGCCGCTGCTCACCACGCTCTACGACCGCGGCCGCGTCAGCCAGTTCCGCTACGGCGAGGTCGCCGTGGGCAGCGTCGACCTGTCACCCGATTCCCATCCCATCGACATCGACGGAAACGAGCAGACCAGCATCTCGATGTTCGGCGTGATGACCGAGGGAGTACGCCACTTCACCCACTACATCCCGTCACCCCGCAGCCGCATGCGCGCCTTCGAGGACGTGGGCGCCTGCGTCGAGGAGATCCTGGCGGGCGTGAGTGTGGGCGAGCGGGTCGCTGCCTGAGCCCTGCGTCTTCCCCGGGCGTGGGTGGTAGCACGGCCCGGCGGCGGCCGTCAAGCAGCGAGGGGCGCCTGTGCGTCGTCCGTGTGGGTGGGTGGCGCTGCTTGACGGCCGCCGCCGGGCCGCGCTATGGGCAATGATCGGGTCGCACAAGGTGCGCCCCGCACTTGGACGGTGGTGGTCGTCCGTGGCGCCGTCCTGGGGGACTCTGGGAACTTGGAGACGCGTAGCGCGGGTTGAGGCGCCCAGAGTCGACGGGCCCGGGGTGGTCGTGCGAGAAATGTGCACCACGAGGACCACGACATAGCGAACCCCGCGCCCACGCGCGACCGGGCCGTCAAGAGTCCCTGTTTGGCCCGGTCTCGGGCACACGGAGTGGGCCCGAGACCATTGCGAACGGCATGCCACATCGCGAACCCCACGCACAGCCACCACCGCGCGCGGAAGACTCAGCGAGCGCCCGCAGCGACCGCCAGCGCCTGATCGAGGTCCTCGATCAGGTCGTCGGGGTGCTCGAGCCCGACCGACAGGCGCACCATGTCGGGGGTGATGCCGGCCTGGCTGAGCTCCTCGGGCCGCAGCTGGCGGTGCGTCGTCGACGCGGGGTGCGTGATGAGCGACTTTGCGTCGCCCATATTGAGCAGACGCTTGAACAGCTTGACGTTGTTGAAGACGGCGATGCCGGCGTCGTAGCCGCCCTTGACGGTGAAGGTCATGATCGAGGGGACACGGTCACCCAGGTAGCGCTGGGCGAGCTCGTAGTACGGATTGTCGGGTAGACCGAGGAAGCTCACCGATTGCACCCGCGGATCCCCGGTGAGGAAGTCGGCCACCGCCCGGGCGTTCGCCTCGTGGCGCGGCAGGCGGACCGGCAGGGTCTCCAGTCCCTGCAGGTGCAGAAACGCGTTGAACGGTGAAAGCGACGAGCCGGTGTTCCGCAATCCGACGGTCCGGCAACGGGTGATGTAGGCAGCGTCCGGGAAGTCAGTGGCGTAGCGCACGCCGTGAAAGGAGGGCTCGGGCTCGGTGAGGCACGCGAACCGCTCCGGCCACTGCGACCACGGGAACGAGCCGCCGTCGATGATGATTCCGCCGAGCGTCGTGCCGTGTCCGCCGATGAACTTCGTCAATGAGTGAATGACGACGTCCGCGCCGTGCTGGAGCGGCTTGAGCAGCAGCGGTGTCGCGACCGTGTTGTCGGCGATCACCGGCACGCCCCGCTCATGGGCCACCTCGGCGACAGCGGTGAGGTCGATCACGTTCCCGGCCGGGTTGCCGACCGTCTCACAGAACACCGCCTTGGTCCGGTCATCGATCAACGCCGCGATCGACTCGGGCCGCTCGTCCGGGGCGAAGCGCACTTCGACGCCGAGCCGCGGCAGCACGTGGGCGAAATACGTGTAGGTGGCACCGTAGAGCTGGGGCACCGAGACGAAGTTGTCCCCGGCGCCGACCAGGTTGAGGACCGACATGCTGACCGCGGCGGAGCCCGAGCTGACCGCCAGTGATCCGGCGCCACCCTCGAGTGCTCCCAACCGCTTCTCGAGGACGTCGACCGTCGGGTTGTTGATGCGGTTGTAGTGGAACCCGGGCGTCTCCAGGTCCATGATCGCGCCGGCCTGGGCGGCGTCCTCGAACTCGTGCGCGACGGTCTGGTAGATCGGAACGGCCACCGCGCGGGTGGAGTCCGGCTCGTAGGCTCCGTGGATGACCAGCGTCTCGTCGCGCACGCCGCGCTCAGACTACAGCGTGCGAACCGGCCCGCGCGTATCGGATCCAGTTCGTGTACAGGGCGGTGGATGACGCGGCCCAGGTGTTCTGCACCCCGGTGGCCACCTCGTGATACGGGAACTCCGCCCAGAGATCCCGTGGGTCCCCCCCGGTGCGTGACGCCCGCGCGGCGAAGCGGTCCAGCCGGTGCACGGCCAGCGGGGACAGGTAGCCCTCGGGCAGGCACGGGTAGGGAAGGGTGCCGCGGCCGAACAGGAACCGGCGGACGTCGCGTCGGTACTCCCGCAAGAGGCTGAGCGTGCTGTATTCCGGGTGACCCTGACACAGGACGAAGAGCGCGTCTCCGCATTCACGCGCCGCCACGGCCCAGCCGGCGGGCGAGTCGGCGCCCCCGACGACGATGCGGTAGCCGGCGTCGAGCAGAGCTTCCTCCGGGACCTCGTTGACGCGGGAGTGGGGCATCGCCACCTGGTGCGGGAGGCCGACCGCGAGCGGGTCGTCCGGATCGGTGACCGCGCCGCGGAACACACCGCTGCACTTGCGCGGTCGCTTCACCCGCTCGATCCCGTCGAACAGGAGGATGCTGGCGTGGGAGGCGAGACACGAGAGCAGCACCGTGGGCACGACCGCGGCGGCCCACTCCAGCAGGTGGGCCAGGTAGGGCCAGTACGGCTCGTAGACCATCTCGACCTGTGTCGGCTCGGTCCCGGTGACGATCAGCGCGTCGGGCGGATTTGCCCACAGGTCGTCCAGACCGCGGTAGCGCGCGTCGATCACGGAGGCGATGTCATGTGACCGGGGGATGTCAGTGATCGTGTACAGCTCAAGCGTGACCCCGCCGCCCTCCGGTGTCGTCGTCGCGCGACGGAATTGATCCTCGGTGTCGACGAACGCCGAGTCAGGCATGTTGTTGACGAGTGCGACGGTGACCGGCCGGTCGTCACTGCACGGTGCGTCATCTATGAGTGCCATCTATGACTCCAACGAGTTGGCTGCGCGATTTCTTCCGCCGCGTCCCCATCGGAGGCGGCTGATGCCGCGCCGGCGAGTCCCGGTAGGGACGCGCCGGCCCGGCTACGCCGAGAGAGCGCGTTGCTTGGTGAGGGGCGCCGCGTCGAGCTTGCGCAGCTCGCGCTGCAGCGTGCGGCGACCGCGATGGTGCAGGCCGTGCACCGAGCTCTCGGTCCGCCCCGTGCGCCTGGCGATCTCGCCGGGCTTGTACCCCATGACGTGGCGCATGACCACGACCTCGCGCTGGTCGTGGGGAAGGCTGGCCAGCGCGGCGCGGACGGCGCCACGCTGATCGAGATCCGGGATCGAGCTCGTGTCCGGATCGAGGACCGTCTCCACCGGCGTCAGACGATTGGCGCGGAGATGGTCGATCGCCAGGTTGCGGGAGAGCCGCAGCAGCCACGCCATGAACGGCACACCGCGCTCGTCGTACTTGCCGATCGCGGTCATCAGCTTGGCGAAGACGTGCTGGGTGACGTCCTCGGCCTCGTGGTCGTCGCCCACGATGGAGCGGACGAACCCGTACACGTTGTGCGCGTAGGTCACGTACAGAAAGCGCACTGCCTCCCGGTCCCCCTCCTTGGCCCTGGCGACGGCCAGCCGCGTGAGGCGTTGGGTTTCCGGCGAGTCGTCAATCGACGTCCGGCCCCGAAACCCGATCGTCTCGGTGCCAGCGGTCAAAGCTTCGATTATCACTTCTGCCCCTTCTTCGAGTACTGATGCCCCGCCCGTCGTGTGGCCAGTCACCCCAGGCACTGCAGCCTCGCAATGTCTGATGGGCCGCTGGCCCACACGCAAGAGCTTCGGTGCTGCTTGCGTTTCTTGAGCGGCAGTGTGTGCTCGGTCCGTTCGCGGGTCAATGACCGCTTCGACCCATTCCGGCGTTCAAGGATTGAACGCCCGCCCGCATCGTTTCCCGCGTGCGTAAGAAACGCGCGCGGTGGATCGTTGATTGGCGAGGTTGCCACCGGGAGCGAACGTGAGATCGACGATGGGCGCACGGGCAGAGCTTCAGACCAGACGGCTCGCTAATGAGGAGAGATGGGGTAGCGCGACCAGGTCGGTCCTGGTCGCCGGAGGTGCGGCGCTGGTGCTCCTCCCGGTGCTCGCCAGGGCGCCGTCGCTCCACGCTCCGACGCTTGCGGCAACGCTCGGGACCGCGATCACGTGCGGTGCGCTCGCTGCGGCCTGGCTGATGCGCTCGCGCTTCGCCGACTCGCAGCGGCTTCGTGACCTGCTGGCGATGGCGGCCGTCGGAACGCTCGGTCTGATGACCCTGTGTGCTCGGGTCCTGCCTGCCGGGGTGACCGTTCACCACGGAGCCGCGCCGGTCGCCGCTCAGCTCTGGGGTCAGCTGATCGTGGCCGGGCTGTTCGCCGCCGCCGCGTTCACGCCAGGTCACCGGGTGGTCGCGCGACCGCGCCGGCTGGCCGCGCTGACGATCGCGGCATCGCTTGCCGCTGCCGTTCTCACCAGCCTGGCCGGGCTGCTGCTCGGCCCGGTCCTGCTTGGCCACGGCGGCGATGTGATGGCGAGCTTCCGTGGCCACCTGGCTGCCTCGGCGCCGTGTGTGGTGGCGATCGCGCTGCTCGGCTCCGCCGCTCTCCGTCTGGCCTCCGGCGAGAACCAGGGAGCTCCGGATACGCCGGCGGGAGTGCTGGCGACCGCGGCTGTGCTGCTGGCGGCCGCCGGCCTGTACGAACTCGTCGACGGCCTGACGGCGGTCGGCACCCTCGATCCGACGCAACTTCCGGGCATCTGCGCAGCCGCACTCGTCCTCGTGGCGGCGACGCGGCACGAGCCGCAGGCCCGCGCCCGGGTGGCCGAGGCGGCGGCACTGGCGGAGCGGCGGCGGGTGGCACGTGATCTGCATGACGGCCTGGCGCAGGATCTGGCGTTCATCGCCGCTCACGGCCCGGCGCTGTCGGACGAGTTGGGCGACGACCACCCGCTGGTGATCGCCGCGCGCAGGGCGCTCGCCGTCTCCCGCTCCACCATCAGCGAGCTGTGCGATCCCGCCGAGGCCACCGCGGTACAGGCGCTCGAGGCGGTCGCCCAGGAGCTCCGTGAGCAGTTCGATGTCGCGATCGCGGTCAACGTTGCCGGTGACGTCGATGTGGAGCCCCGCGCCCGGGAGCATCTCGCGCGCATCAGTCGCGAGGCGATCGCCAACGCCGTCCGCCATGGCGGTGCCCGCAACGTGTCGGTCTCCCTGACCACGCTGGAGCGGGCGACCGTGCTTCGAGTGGTCGACGACGGCTGTGGTATGGACGGCGGCCCGAGCGGCAACGCGACGTCCGAGGGCTTCGGGCTGGGCAGCATGCGCGAGCGTGCCGCCGCGCTGGGCGGATATCTGAGCCTGCACCAACCGCGCCACGGCGGAATGGAGCTGGAGGTCGTGTTCCGGTGAGTGGGCGGCCGACGCTGATGATCGTCGAGAACGAGGCGATCCGCGCCGGAATCCGGTTGGCGCTCGCCGACGAGGCGATCGTGTGCGCAGAGGCCTGGGACGCCGAGACGGCGATCCGCGCCGCCATGCGCACCCAGCCGGATCTCTGCCTGGTCGGCTCGCAGATCCCCGGCGGCGGGGTCGCCGCCGTGCGGGGCATCTGCCGGGCCGCGCCGCGCTGCGCGGCCGTTGTGCTCGCGCCTCATCACGATGTCGACGAGCTGATCGACGTGGTCAGGGCGGGAGCCGTCGGCTACGTCCCGGGGACGAGTGTGGCCGACCGGCTGCAGCGCATCGTCCGTGCCGTCGCCGCCAACGAGGCCGTCGTCCCGCGCTCGATGGTGCTCGAGCTGCTGATGGAGATGCGCAACGTCGGCTCTGCCGGCGGCCTGTCCAGCCGTGAGTCACAGGTGCTCGGCATGCTTCGCCGGGGGCACTCCACGGCCGAGATCGCCGAGCGGATCGAGATCGCCCCGGTGACGGTCCGCCGTCACATCTCCGAGTTGGTCCACAAGCTCGGTGTCGCCGACCGCTCCGAGCTGGTCGGCGCGGCGGCCCAGTCCGTGCCTCAGCTCAGGCCCCGCCGGACAGCGTAGACCGCGGCCTGGACCCGGCCCGGCTGGCCGAGCTTCGCCAGGACCCGCGAGACATGGTTCTTGGCGGTGCGAGGGCTGATTCCGAGCTCCTCCGCGATCTCGGCGTTCTCCAGTCCTCGGGCGATCAGCCGCAGCACATCGAGCTCGCGGGCGGAGAGATCATCGATCAGGCTGGGCTCGGGCTGGTGCGCGACCGTATCGCGCCGGACCTGGCCGAAGACGACTTCGGAGGCACGCGGCGAGAGCCACGCGGCGCCCTGAGCAGCGGCCCGGATGGCGAGGACCACCCCGTCGATCGGCGTGTCCTTGGCGAGGAAGCCGCATGCGCCTGCCGCCAGCACCGCGGCGACCCCGTCGTCGTCAGAGACGACGGTCAGCGCGACGATCCGCACCGACGGCTGGCGACCGAGGATCATTCGCGTCGCCGATGGACCATCGAGGTCAGGCATCTGGACGTCCATCAGGATCACGTCCGGGCGCAGCTCCGTGGCGAGCCGGACCCCCATCCGCCCTCCCGAGGCCTGGGCGACGACCTCGATGTCCGGCCGTGCGCCCAGCAATGAGGCCAGACCGGCGCGGAACAGGTCGTGGTCGTCAACGACGAGCACGCGGATGTTCCCTGAGGGCCGCGGCTCGTCGATCATCAGCTGAAGGTCAGCCGAGAATGCGGCCCGAGCCTCAGCTGAACGCCCCGCGGAAGTTGGAACGTGCGCTCCACGCGGGCGTCCTGCCCGATGATGCTGGCCGTGATCCGGTGACCCGGGTGACGGATCTCGGCGCCGGCCAGGACGATCGTGTCGTCGAGCTCGGCGCCGGTGAGAACGGCGTGTGGGCCGATGGCCGTGAACGGGCCGACGTAGCAGTCCTCGAGCGCCGCACCTTCGGCGATCGCGACCGGGCCGTGGATCACGCAGCCCGAGGCGCGCGCGTCAGTGCCAACGGTGATCCGCCCGCGCAGCTCGTTGCCGGCCGCAAAGTCCTCGGCGACCGGGTGATCGGGCAGCCGGTCGAGCACGCGGCGGTTGCCGGCGAGCAGCGCGGCGGTTGAGTTCTCATAGGACCAGCCGCCGCTGCCCTCGCAGACCGCGAGTCGCAGGTCGCCGTGCAGGAGCATCTCGGTGAGATCCACCTCGTCGCCGTCGGGCTCGAGCAGCCGGGCGATCACGGCGCGCGTGCGCGGGCCGAGTACGAGCGCCGATTCACTGAGGCGGGAGTGATCGGGGTCGGGCCGGGAGTCGACCGGGTCGGTCGCGCTCAGCACGAGGTCCACGTCGCCGGTGCGGTAGCGCTCGTACATGGTGCCCAGCAGGCCGGGGCAGAGGCCGTCGCCCGGCTGCAGCACGACCGGTTCGCCCTCGAGGGCCGCCTCGACCTCCGACAACACCTTGCGCTGAGGGGCGGTCTCCGGAGCCTCGACGAGCTCGACCGCGAGGCTGCTCGACTCGCCGCCGGCCAGCGCCTGCTCGAGCGCGGCGCACTCATCCGGAGCGGCGATGACTCGGGCACGGCTGACGCCGCCCGTGGCCAGGTCATCGATGACGTGTGAGATGAGCGGAACGTTCCCAATCGGCAGGGTGTATCGCGACGGGCTGATCCCGTCGGCGACGTCATCGCTGTTGCGGTAGGTCGCGTCGACGATGGCGAGGCTCATCGGCTCACTCCTCGAAGGCTACCGATCGGGCACGCTCAGCGCCCGAGCGAGCGCAGCTCGCGTCGAGGGAATCTCCAGTTTCGCATACACGTTGCGCAGGTGGAACTCGACCGTCTTCGGCGTCACGAACAACGTCTCGGCGACCTGTCTCGTCGTCATCCCGTGAGCGGCGAGATCGGCGACCCTGCCCTCGCTCGGAGTGAGCGCATTCAGGCGCGAACTCCCCGCTCCGGGCGGGCCGTCGGCAAGTGACGCGAGCCGGGCCCGCTGTGCCGGCGTCAGCGCCGCGCGCACCGCCAGCCGGACGATCGGCTGGGCGAACGCCGGTTGTGGGTCGGCGAGCAGCACGTCCGCGGTGATGAGCGCATCGAACGCCTCGAGCGCCGCGTCCGCCGAGAGGCCGGCGCTTGTCGCCACCTCCTCCAGGGTGACGGGCCGGTCCGAGGCCGCCACCGCGTCCGCGAGCGCGCGGGCCGGCCGAGGGAGCCGCGACAGCCGCCGCGTCACCAGGCTCGCAAGCTCGTCGGGCACGACCGTGCCGACGCGGTCGGCCTCCGCGTCGGCTCCTGACAGTCCGAACCCGGCGAGCCCGACGACGAGCGCCTGGAGCAGCGCCGGGTTGCCCCCGCACGAGGTGACGCACGCCCCGGCGAACCGCGCCGAGGCCCGGGGCAGAAGCGTGCCCACCAGTGCGGCGCCCGCCCGACCACTCAGCGGCTCGGGCACGACGACCCGCGCCGCCCGGGCGATCGCGTCGACCGCCGCCGGCGCACGTGACTCGACGTCGATCCGGTGCCCCGCCAGGATCGTCACGGGCGATGCCTCGAGCCGGTTCGCGGCATAGGCGAGCAGCCCGAGCGTCGGGCCATCGACATCGTGCAGGTCGTCGACGACGATGGCGAGCCCTCGGACTCGCGCCGCGCGCGGCGTCCGCCGCCCGCTCCCGGCCGGCGACGGTTGTTCGGCGAGGTGCCGGCACAGCGTCCACATTCCGCGGGTGACCGCGTAGCCGCCGTCGTCGAACCGCTCGGACGGGGAGAGGGAGTCGAGCAGTCGGATCGCGGCGCCCGCCGGCCCGTCCGCCAGCCCCGCCGCCTCGCCGGGCGACGAGGACGCCCGCCAGAGCGGCTCGAACAACTCGACGGCGATGGAGAAGGCGAGCGAGCGCTCCGCCGGTCGCCCGCGCGCGGTGGCGACGTGCAGGCCGCGGTCGCGGGCGAGGTCCGCCGCGAGCGTCAGCCGCCGTGAGATCCCCCGTCCCGAGGGCCCCGAAAACAGCACCGTCTGGCCCGCGCCCGCGCTGCATGACGCCAGCGCCTGTTCGATCGCGAGGTCGGAGTCCTCGGGCACCCTGGGAAAAAGCGTACCAGGGGGGGTTCGACGCATCCGCAGCCGGTCCATCGAAGCTATTCCCGCACAATGCGTCAATTTTCCGGCTACCGGAGGTTTTCTGACTTCGTAAACAATTTATTCGTGGTCTAGGGGGACCCCCAGTATCAGGATTGCTAAAAGTTGTGTAACTTTTTGGAGCGTTCGATGACACGGTGTCCGAACGCAGGCACGAAGCCTCGACGAAAAAAAAGGGGGTGTGGCACCGTCGTTCTTGCGCGGCCGGCGCTCCGACGTGTGCCCCGTCATGTCTTCAGAACGAGTGCAACGGAATGAATTCGTCTCTCCGAAGGACACGACAGTCGCTGGGTTCAGGGCAGGATCGGCCGCAAGGCTCGATGATCACGATCCCGAGTTGCTCGGCGCAGTTCGTCGCGCGCAGGAGGGGGACTATGCGGCGATCCGCTACATCTACCTGCGCTTCAAGGACAACGTCTACGGCTACGTGCTCAGCGTGCTCCGTAACGCGGATGACGCCGAGGACGTCACTCAGCACGTCTTCCTGAAGCTGATCGGAGTGATCCACAAATACGAGCCGCGCGAGGTGCCGTTTGCCTCGTGGCTGATGCGGGTCGCTCGCAATGCGGCGCTGGATCATCTGCGCCAGCGCCGCCTGGTGCCCTGCGAGGAGGTCTTCGCGCCCGGCGACGCCGGCGATGACTCGGGCCGGGAGCGACGCTGGGGGCTCGAGCAGGCTCTGGCGGAGCTTCCCGAGGAGCAGCGCAGCGTCGTGGTGCTCCGTCATCTCGTGGGGCTCAGCCCTGGGGAGATCGCCGAGCGGATGGGCCGCAGCGAGGCCGCCGTGCATGGCCTGCACCACCGCGCACGTCGCGCCATCCGGCGTGAGCTCATCGAGGCCGACTGCGCCCCCACCGTCCGGTCCCGCAGGCCGGAGCGGTCACGCAGCAGCGCCGCGCTGACCTGACCCCCGCCGACGCCCCCAGCAAGGGGCATGCACGACCAGGGATTAGGAGAGGGAGATCTCGACTCCCTCTCCGACGTGCAGCCGCATCGCCCGCGGTAGCCGGAAATCACGGAAGATGTTCGCGTCGCAGCCGATCGTGCTCCCTTCGATGCGACCACCGATATGGGAGAGCCGAGCCCCGGGACCGATGATCGAGCCGAGGACCTCGCAGTTCTCAATCACGGCACCGGCGCCGACGGTGGTGTAGGGCCCGATGTAGGCGTCGGCGATTCGCACATCCGGACCGATCAGCGAGGGGCCGAGGATGACGCTGGCGCTGACCTCCGCGGTGGGGTGGATCACCACCCGGCCGTCGATCCGGTTGCCGCCGGACGAGGCATGGTGATGCACGCTGCGGGGTTGCCGGTCCAGGACGCTGCGGTTGAGCTCGAGCAGAGCCGACGGATCGGCGGAGAACTCATGCCAGCCGGTGACGAGTCCCGCCGCCACGGTGAGACCCTCGCCCACAAGATCGTCGGCGATCGCGATGAGCTCGTGCTCGGGGTCGCTGCCGACCGGTCCGACCTCCCGGCGGCAGGTGAAGGTACGAGACGCATGCGCGAAGCCGCCCGGTCCGAACACCGCAACGCCGGCCAGCGACAGGCGGCCGCCCGGGCTCCCGAGCGCGGTGACGCCGAGCAGCCGCTCGGTCCGTGCCGACAACGGACCGGATCCCTCATGCCCGTGGTGCAGAAGCAGGCGCAGGTGCTCGTTCTGCTCGCCGGCGTGGACGACCAGCGGCTCGCACGACTGGCCGAGCATGCCGGTCGCCAGGTGAAGGACGACCGCGTCGTCGCCGACGAACCCGCTGGCCGCGTCGACCGCTCCGGCCAGCCGGCGCCGCGGAGCCGCGAGTTCGAGAAAGTCGACGTCGAGCTCGCTCGAAGGGTCCGAGGCGATGCCCGCGCGCAGCGTCTCGAGCTGGCCGGCTGTGGCCACGACGGCGAGGGAGTCGACCCCACCCGCGGCCAGCTCCTCGAGGATGAGGCCCGCAAGCGGACGGTTGGCGACCTGGTGGAGGCCTGAACGCTCACCCCACCAGTCATCCGTGTCTGAGCCGGGTACGTAGACGAGTCCTTTGATCGCCATTCGAGAAACAACGTCCGTGGCGACGCCAAGTTCGCGCGGCCGCTGTCTTTTTTCCCGACTCGAGCCTGTCAGGATGGGTGGGTGTTCTTCTCGAATCGCCTGCTCCGATATGGGCTTCCGATCTCGACGGTGATCGTCGGCGTCCTGTTCGCGGCGTTTGAAACCAACAGCGTCGGGAATACGGTGTCGCTGGTCCTGATCGCGGGGGGCCTGATCTGGTTCATCACGGCGCTCGGACGCGAGATGGGAATGACGGCCGACACCGGGCGCGCGCCCCGCGTGCCCGAGCTGCCTCCCGATGGGGAGCAGCACGGCGACGACCGCGAGCGCTGACGCCTCTTCCGGCTATCCGCCGAGTTCGCCGTCGTAGTAGCCGGCATTCTCAACCGGTCGCTTGACGAGGATGTTGTCGGCCCGGCCGGGGACGAACAGCCCGATCTTGTCGCTGTCGGGGTACACGGCGACCGCGGGCTCTCGGGCGTCGGAGAACATGACGAACCGTGCCGGTCGATCGGCGCGGTGGGGTGTCGTCACCTTGTGGGCGCCCCCCGGGCCGTTCGGGAAACAGGCCAGAGCGCCGCTGGCGAGCCGCTCCTCGCCGCCCGGGGTGCGCAGGTCGAGCTCGCCGTCGAGCAGCAGCAGCCACTCCTCGACGTACTCGTAGTGATAGGGGCACAGCGACTCGCCGGGCGGCAGCACGAACGCCCGCACGTTCAGCTCACGCCCGCCCGCGGACCGCCCCACGTTCTCGCCGTCATGCATGACCTCGGCGGCGCGGTAGCCGGACGGATCCTCCTCGTCGAACTCGCCATCGCCGAGGACGTCGGGGCGCGCTGTCATGCCATGAGTGTCGCGCGCGATCCGGACGGACCGGGTACGCTGTGAATCACGATTCACACACCCGAGGGAGAGGCGTCTTTTGGATCTCAACGACACCCCGGAGCAGGCCGAGTTCCGCGCGCGTGCGCGCGCGTGGGTCGAGGCGCACCGCGATGAGGCGCCACCGCGCCACGGCTCCCACGAGGACACCGCCTACATCGACGCGCGCCGCGCCTGGCAGCGCCGGCTCGCCGAAGCCGGCCTCGCCGGGGTCACCTGGCCGGCCGAATTCGGTGGGCAGGGCCTCGGGCCGATCGAGCAGGTGACGGCCAACCAGGAGATCTCCCGCGCGCGGGTGCCCGGGATCCTGGACGTGATCGGCGTCGGCATGCTCGGGCCGTGCCTGATCGCGCACGGCTCCGACGAGCAGAAGGCGCGCCATCTGGGGCCGCTGCTGCATGCCGACGAGGTCTGGTGCCAGTTGTTCTCCGAGCCGGCCGCCGGCTCGGACCTCGCGGGCATCCACACCCGCGCTCGCCAGGGCGACGACGGCCGCTGGTCACTCACCGGCCAGAAGGTCTGGACGACGAACGCCCAGTTCGCCGCCTACGGGCTGCTGCTGGCCCGCACCGATCCCGACGTGCCGAAGCACAAAGGCCTCACGATGTTCATCGTGCCGATGGACGCGCCCGGGGTGAGCGTGCGGCCGCTGCGCCAGATCTCCGGCGAGGCGGAGTTCAACGAGGTGTTCCTTGATGAGGTGATGCTCGAGCCCGACGCGGTCGTCGGCGGCGTCGGCAACGGCTGGGGGACCGCGCTCACCGTGCTCATGTTCGAGCGGTTGACGATCGGCTTCGGCTCTGAGTCGTTCGGGTCGCCGGCGTCGCTGGCCGCTCAGATCGCCGCCGACGCCGCCGCCTGCGCCGATCCGGAGGTGCGGCATCGCCTCGGCCAGGTGATCACCGATTTCACCGCCGTGCGCTTCAACGGCTACCGCGCCCTCACGCTGCTGGCGCGGGGTCAGATCCCCGGGCCGGAGGCAGGCCTGGCGAAGGTGACGATGGTCAACGCGGCGATCACCGCGACCGACCTCGGTGCCGACGTCGTCGGTCCCGAGGGGCTCGCCGAGGACAGCGAGTGGGCTTACCTGATCTCCTTCCTGCCCGGCCTGAAGTCAGCCGGCGGCACCGAGGCGATCCTGCGCAACACGATCGGCGAGCGCGTGCTCGGGCTGCCCGCCGAGCCGCGTCTGGACAAGGGCGTGCCGTTCAGCGAGCTGCGCTCGCGCGAGAAGGAGGAGGTCGCCTGATGAACCTTGCGCTCTCCGATGAGCAGATCCTGTTGCGCGAGGCGGCGCAGACCGCGCTCTCGCGACATCGCACGATCGAGGCCGCGCGGGCGGCGCTGGAGGATCCGGCGGCGCTCCCCGACCTGTGGCCGACGGCGGTGGAGGCCGGCTGGACCGGGTTGCTCGTGTCCGAGGACCGTGGCGGCGCGGAGCTGGACGCCTTCGATGCGATGCTGGTGGCCGAGGAGTGCGGCCGGGTGCTCGCGCCGGTTCCGCTGCTCGGCGTTCTCCCCGCAACCGCGGTTCTCGACCGCGGCGGTCACGCCGGTGCCGAGCGCGTCGCCGCCGGCGATGTCCGCGCCGTGTACGTTCCCGCCCGCCCGCCCTGCTCGCTGGAGCCACGCTGGACCGTCGAGCCGGATCGCGGCATGACCCGGGCGGCGCTGCCCACCGCGAGCGTCTCCGGCCAGGAGGTGACATTGAACGGGGCGGTGGCGTTCGTCCCTGACCTGCCGGGCGCCGATCTGCTGGTGCTGGCGGCTGCCGGGGAGGACGGCGCGCCGGTGGCCGTCCTGCTCGACACGGGCGCCGACGGTGTCGCGATCGAGGCGGTGACGCGCTACGACGCGACCCGTCCGCTGGGCAACCTGCGCCTGAACGGCGCGCGCGGCGAGCGGCTCGACGCGGACGAGGACGTGTTGGCGGACGCGTGGTATCTGGCGCACGCGCTGATCGGCGCCGAGTCGCTGGGAGCGGTCCAGACATGTCTGGAGCGCAGCGTGGAGTACGCGAAGGAGCGGTTCACGTTCGGGCGGGCGATCGGGTCCTATCAGTCGGTCAAGCACGAGCTGGTCGAGATGCTGCGCCGGATGGAGAACGCCCGCGGGCTTGAGTACTACGCGGGCTGGGCAAGGGAGAGCGGTCCGGACGAGTTCCCGCTCGCCGCCTCGGCGTTTCGCTCGGCGGCCGGCGAGGCCCTCGACTTCGCAGCTCGCGCGATGATCAATGTCCACGGCGGTATCGGCGCCACCTGGGAGCACGACGCGCCGCTGTTCTTCCGTCGGGCCGAGCTCTCCCGGCGGCTGCTCGGCGGCACGCGTGACGCGACCGATCGCGTGGCCGAGCGCACGCTCGCCGAGGCGGCCTGAGAGGAGGTCTGAGGATGGCGATCATCGGTGAGCGGGTCGTCGATCCGGCCCGGGCGGTGCTCAACCAGCCGCCCCCGCTCGAGGACGTCAACGTGTTCGCGCTCGACCTCGCGCTCTGCGAGGGGCTCGAGCGCGAGGGCGGCGCCTGGGGGCTGCAGAGCGCGCACGAGGCGGGCGCAATCGCGGGGAGCGCCGCGGCTCGCGCGCATGCACGGCGGGCCGAGCGCAACGAGCCTCGTCTGCTGACCCATGATCGCTACGGCAATCGGGTCGACGAGGTGGAGCTCGACCCGTCCTGGCACTGGCTGCTCGGGGGCGCGATCGAGCGTGGAATCCATTCGCTGCCGTGGCGACCCGGGGCCGTCCCCGGGTCCCACGTGGTCCGTGCGGCGTTGTTCATGCTCTGGTCGGGCATCGACGCCGGCGTGATGTGCCCGGTCTCGATGACCTACGCCGCCGTACCGGCGCTTCGCGACGGCGCCCCGGAACTGGCCGCCCAGTGGGAGCCCGTGCTGTGCGACACGGACTATGCGACGGTCGGCCTCGCCGGCATGGCGATGACCGAGCGTCAGGGCGGCTCTGACGTGCGCGCCAACATCACGCAGGCCCGAGCCGACGGGGACGACTGGTCGATTCACGGCCACAAGTGGTTCTGCTCCTATCCGCCGTGCCGGGTGTTCCTCGTGCTCGCACAGACCGAGGAGGGCCTCTCCTGCTTCCTGGTCGAGCGAGGGCCGGGCATGGAGTTCCAGCGACTGAAGGACAAGCTCGGCACCCGCTCGCTGCCCTCCTCGGAGGTCGAGTTCCGCGGCGCGCGGGCGTCGCTCGTCGGCGAGGCCGGTCGCGGCGTGTCGGCGATCATCCGCATGGTGAACCACACCCGGTTGGATTGTCTGCTCGGCTCGACGCAGAGCCTGCGCCGCGGCACGGTGGAGGCGATCCACCACGCCGTCCACCGTCGCGCGTTCGGCGCGGCGCTCGTCGATCAGCCCGCGATGATCAACGTGCTCGCCGACCTCGCGCTGGAGTCCGAGGCGGCGACGGTCGCCGCGCTGCGGGTCGCCCGCAGCTACGACGACCCGGGCGAGGAGCCGTTCCGGCGGATGGCGACCGCGGTGATGAAGTACTGGGTGACCAAGCGCGCCCCCGCGCACGCGGCGGAGGCGCTGGAGTGCCTCGGTGGCAACGGCTACGTCGAGGAGTCGGGGATGCCGCTGCTGCTGCGCGACTCGCCGCTCAATTCGATCTGGGAGGGATCCGGCAACGTCGCCGCGCTCGACGTGTTGCGGGCGAGTGCCCGCGAGCCTGAAGGGATCGCGGCGTTCCTGGCCGAGTGCGCGCGCTCAGCGGGTGCCGATCGGCGGTTCGACGCGCACCTGGAGGTGCTGCGCCGGCGCCTCGACGGGCTGCGATCGGCCGGCGAGGCGGACGCGCAGTTCGCGGTGCGAGGCCTGGTCGAGGATCTCGCGGTCGCGCTCCAGGGCTCGCTGCTGATCCGTTACGCGCCCGCGGCGGTCGCCGACGCATTCTGCGCGGCCCGGCTCCAGGGCGAAGGCGGTCGTGTCTACGGCACGCTGCCGGCGGGCGTCGATGCCCGGGAGATCGTCGCCCGCGCCTACCCGGCATGAGCACAGCGGCGGCCGGCGGGACCCGTGCGCGACTGCTCGACGCGGCACGCGAGCTGATCGAGCAGGACGGCTACTCCGCCGCTTCGGTGCTCCAGGTTGCCGAACGCGCAGGGGTGGCTGCGGGCACGCTGTATCGGCACTTCGAGTCCAAGGAAGAGCTGTTCGTCGAGGTCTTCCGCGACGTCTGCACCGGCGAGGAGCGGGCCATGCTCGCCGCCGGCGATGCGTTGCAGGCAGCGGGCTCGCGCTCGGCGATCGCGTGCCTGGAGGAGGTGCTCGCGACGTTTGCCCGCCGGGCGCTGCGCAATCCGCGCCTCGCCTGGGCGCTGCTCGCCGAACCGGTCGACCCGCTCGTCGACGCCGAGCGGCTCGCCTACCGGATGCGTTACACCGCCTATGTCGCCCAGTCGCTGCGCCGCGCGATCGCCGACCGGGAGATCCCCGGGTTGGACGTCGAGTTCACCGCCGCGGCAGTGGTGGGCGGCTGTGGCGCCGCGCTCGTCGGCCCGCTCGCCCCCTCGAGCGGGACGCCGGCGCCCGATGCGGTCGTCGCCTCGCTCCGGGCGTTCGTGCGCCGGGCCGTGGGCGCCGGTCTCGGCGGGCTGACCGATGCCCGCTGACCCGGTGCGGGTCGAGCACGACGGGCCGGTGACGACCGTGATCCTCGATCGGCCCCACCGGAGCAACGCCGTCGACGGTCCGACCGCAGCGGCGCTCGCGGATGCGTTCCGCGCGTTCGACACCGACCCGGGAGCGTCCGTCGCCGTGCTGTGGGGAGCGGGTGGGACATTCTGCGCGGGCGCGGATCTGCACGCGGTCGGCGGGGCGGAGGGCAACCGCGTCGAGGCCGACGGCGACGGTCCGATGGGACCGACCCGGATGCGGCTCTCCAAGCCGGTGATCGCGGCGATCAGCGGCCACGCGGTTGCCGGCGGGCTCGAGCTCGCGCTGTGGTGCGACCTGCGTGTCGCCGAGCGCGACGCGGTGCTCGGGGTGTTCTGCCGACGCTTCGGCGTGCCTCTGATCGACGGTGGGACGGTGAGGCTGCCACGGCTGATCGGCCGCGGCCGCGCGCTCGATCTGATCCTCACCGGCCGGGCGGTCGCCGCCGAGGAGGCGGAGCGCATCGGGCTGGTCGAACGGGTCGTTCCGTCCGGGCAGGCGCTGGACGCGGCCCGCGCGCTCGCCCACGAGCTCGCCGCCCTCCCGCAGGAATGCCTGCGTGAGGATCGGCTGTCGGCGCTGGAGCAGGAGGGGCTGCCCGAGACCGAGGCGCTCACCGGCGAACTCGTGCACGGTCTGCGCTCCCTCGCCCACGCGCCGGGTGGGGTGGAGCGGTTCCGTCGCGGCCTCGGTCGCCATGGATCCGCCGTTCAGGGGGTTTCGGACGGTCAGAGTGTGGACACCTAACAGAAGATGGCGCTCCGACATAAGGTCTCTTTAGGTGGCTTCGCCAAGTTGGCCACGGTGCGGATTTCCCCCGTCAGCCCCCGATGTGTCCAGAGCGAAGCGGACGCAGCCATCACCTCCTCAAGGCGCCTGACATGGGTGCCGACAGGTGAGTAAGGCCAAAGATCGGCCAGCTTCCCGCTTCCACCCAGGACCCTCTCCCACATGAACATCCTCCTCGGCATTCTGCTGGCTCTCGCGTGCGCTCTTGCCACGAACGTCGGCTTCCTCTTCAAGCATCGTGGCGCCTGCCAGGCGCCCGCGGTCGACTACCTGCACCCGCTGCGCTCGGCCAGGGCGCTGTTCTCGTGCAAGACGTTCGCGTTCGGCTTCGCGATCGCCACCGGTGCCTGGGGATTTCATGTCGCGGCCATGTCGATGGCCCCGCTGACCATCGTGCAGTCGGTGCTCGCGGGCGGCGTCGTGCTCCTCGCCATCATGGCCGAGCGCACGTTCGGTCTGGACATGTCGCGCCGGCAGTGGGCGGGGATCCTGCTCACCGCGGTCGGGCTGCTGATGCTCGGCTTCAGCCTGCCGACGATCCACGGCGCCCACTCGCGGTTCTCTGCGCTCGGCCTCGGTGTGTTCGAGGGAACGTTCATCCTCGCCGCGCTCGTCCTGATGTGGAGCAAGCAGCTCGGCTTCGGCGGCCGCCACCACGGCTTCATGCTCGGCGCCTCGGCGGGTCTGATGTTCGCCGCCTCCGACGTCGCGATCAAGGCGGTGTCGGGCGAGATCGGCGCCCACGGACCGCTCGGCCTCTTCTCGCCGCCGCTTGCGATCGCCGTGTTCTGCTCGGTCGCCGCGTTCTACGCCTCCGCCAAGGGCCTGCAGGACGGCGACGCCGTCCCGGTGATCGCGGTCACCGGCACCGGCGCCAACGTGGGCGGGATCATCGGCGGCATCGTTGTCTTCGGCGACCCCCTCTCCGGGCATCCGCTGATGCTCGCCGCCGAGCTGCTCGCCTTCACGCTCGTGCTCGTGGCCGCCTGGCTGACGCCCGCCCCGATGCGGGCCGCCTCGATCGAGCCCACGGTCGTCGTCGGTCAGCCGGCCGTCGCGTTCTGAGCCGCGCCCGCGGCGAAAGATCAGCTCGCCCGCCGCGTTCCGGGCCGCGCTCGCGCCGGCGCCCTCCTGTCAGACTGCGCGCATGCGTGCCTCACCGCTGATCGGCGTCGCCGAGCTCGATACGGCGCTCTCCGGCGCGGACCCCGCCCACCGACCCGCCGTGCTTGACGTGCGCTGGGACCTCGCGCGAGGACCACGACCGGATCTGTACGAGGCGGCCCACATCCCGGGAGCGGTGTTCGTCGACCTCGACACCGCGCTCGCCGCCCCCGCCGGCGACGGACGGCGCGGCCGCCACCCGCTGCCCGACTCGGACACATTCGTTGGAGCGATGCGGGAGGCCGGCGTCGACTCGGGCCGCGCGGTCGTGCTCTACGACGACGCCGGGGGCACGGTCGCGGCGCGCGCCTGGTGGCTGCTGCGCGACCACGGCCACGACGACGTCGCGGTGCTCGACGGCGGCATGCCGGCATGGGTGGGCGCGGGGCTGGCGACCGAGACCGGGCCGCGGGTCGCCCCCGCGGCGGGCGACTTCAGCGGAACGCCGGGGAGCATGGCGACGCTCGATGCCGACCAGGCCGCCGCGCTCGCCGGCGACCCGGGCGCCGTGCTTTTGGACGCCCGCCAGTCCGAGCGCTACCGCGGCGACAGCGAACCCGTCGATCCGCGCGCGGGCCACATCCCCGGCGCGCGCCACCGCTCGACCCGCGACAACGTCGACGCCGGCGGTGCGTTCCTTGACCCTGCGACCCTCGCCCAGACGTTCGCGTCGCTCGGCGCCACCCCGCAGGCGCGCGTCGGTGTCTATTGCGGCTCGGGCGTCACCGCCGCGCACGAGATCCTCGCGCTCGAGCTCGCCGGGGTCGCCGCCGAGCTGTACCCGGGCTCGTGGAGCGAGTGGTGCAGCGACCCGGAGCGCCCGATCCAGACCGGGGACCACACCGGCCCGGTCACCCGGTGATCTCATGGCCGACCGGTTCTACGTGGTCGAGGTCGAGGACCACCGAGACGAGGGGCTCGCCGGCCATGGCGGCGCCGCCTACGTCTCGCCCGCCCAGCCCCCTGATCAGGCGCTCGCGCTCGTCCGCATCCTGCTCGGCCGGCGCGCAGCCTGCGAGATCGAGCTCTCGGACGGGCCGTGGCGCCTGGCGATCGCGGGCGGCAGTCGCGTGATCAAGGTTCACGCGGCCCGGGCGGACGGGCAGTTGACGATCTGATCCCTGGACGTCGGCAGCTGGCACGTCGGTTCGTCGTCACTCAAGCAGCGTCGTGTGCGCCCGTGGCTGCCGCGTGCGTAGGTGGCGCTGCTTGAGCGCCGCCGCCCCGCCGTGCTATCGGCATTGATCGGGGCGCACGGGGGTGCGCCCCGCACTTGGGCCGGTGGTGGGTCGTCCGAGCGGCGATTTGGGGACTGTGAGCGCGTCAGGGGGCGTGGCGGCTCTTGAGGCGCTCGAAGTGAGCAGTCCCGGGACGGGCGTGCGAGATAAGTGCACCACGAGGACGAAAAGGTCGCATCCGCGCCCCCGGGGCCGTCAAGAGTCCTGGTTGGCCCGTGCTCGGGCACGCGGAGTGGGCCCGAGATCGGTGCCCGTGGCATGGCGGGGCGACGGCCGTCAAGCAGCGCCACGAACGCCACACGGACGCCCCGGAACTGCGGGCGCTGCTTGACGGCCGGCGTCTCGGCATGCCACATCGCGAACGCCACGCACAACCATCAACGCAGCGAAGCCGCAGCCGGCGCCGCCGCGAGCGCCCGCAGTGACGCGAGCGTCTCGTCGACGTGCTCGGCGTAACCGCGCCCTCGCTGGTCGGCCACCCAGCTCTCGTAGGCCAGATGGAAGACCGAGATCCCGGACTCGGCCGCGAGCCGCGCCACGTCGGGCTCAACCCCCCGGCGCTCGAGCACGGGGGTGAGCGCGGCCACCAGCGAGCTGCGCTTCAGCATCTCGCGCTCCTGAAGCTCGTGGCTGGAGCGGATGATCGCGTGGCGCCGGAGCGACTGGGGGCGGCGCTCGTCGAAGAACGGGCCGAGCCGACGCAGTCCGTAGCCGATCGCGTCGAGCGGCGACTCGCCGGCAGGTGCCTCCTCGAGGGCCGTCACGAGAGCCTCCTGGAGCATCTCGCTGCCGTGGAAGAGCACCTCGCGCTTGTCGGCGAAGTGGCGGAAGTAGGTGCGCTCGGTCAGCCCCGCGCGCGCGGCGATCTCGGCGACGGTCGTCTGCTCATAACCGTGCTCGGCGTAGAGCTCGATCGCTGCCGCCTGGAGGCGTCCGAGCGCATCGGGTTCCCAACGGGACATGCGAGGAAGGATACCGTTGCTGATGTCAGCTACTGACATGGGTGGTGCTATGGTCGATGTCAGCAACTGACATCACTGACCACGGGAGAGTTGCAATGCGTGTATTCGTCACCGGAGCCTCAGGTTGGATCGGCTCCGCAGTCACCACCGAACTGATCAACACCGGCCACCAGGTGGTCGGGCTCGCCCGCTCCGACAGCTCCGCGGCTGCCGTACAGGCGCTCGGGGCCGAGGTGCTCCGGGGAGATATCCAGGATCTCGATGTGCTCCGCGCCGGGGCTCGCGACTGCGATGGGGTCGTCCACATGGCGTTCCGCCACGACGTCGCGTTCCGTGACGGGGACTTCGAGGCGGCGGTCGACTCCAACCAGGCCGCGATCGAGACGATCGGCGACGAGCTGGCCGGCAGCGACCGGCCGCTGGCGATCGCCTCAGGTGTCGCCGGTCTGAAGCCGGGAACGCTGGCCACCGAGGAGGAGCGCCCCGAGCCGTTCCCCGGCCCGGGCGGCCGGATCCAGAACGAGCGCACCGCGCTCGCGCTCGCCGACCGCGGGGTGCGCTCGATGAGCGTCCGCTTCTCCCCGACGGTCCACGGCGATGGCGACGGGGGATTCATCAAGATCATCACCGAGGCCGATCGCGGCCACGGGCTGGCGGCCTACATCGACGACGGCGCGGCGCGGTGGCCCGCGGTCCACATCAGCGACGCGGCCCGGCTCGTCCGGCTCGGGATCGAGCACGCGCCGGCCGGCTCGGTGCTGCACGCCGTCGCCGAGGAGGGGGTTCCGATGCGCGAGATCGCCGAGGCGATCGGTCAGGGCCTCTCGATACCCGTGGGCTCGGTGAGCGCCGACGAGGCCGAGGCGCATTTCGGCTTCCTCGGCCGGTTCGTCGCCATGGACATGCCGGTGTCCAGTGCGATCACGCGTGAGCTGCTCGACTGGACGCCGACCGGCCCCGGCCTGGTGCAGGACATCGCGGCGGGCCACTACTTCGAGGAGCGGGCGCTTAAGTACTGAGCCTCCGGCGGACGCGGGGCGGCGGCACTGGACGGTCCGTACAACGGTGCCGCCGCTGTTCGCCAGAACGTCCGGTTGAGAACTCTTCTGCTCGCGGTTAGCGTTGTACAGAACGGCAGACCGCACCGCAAAAGCGAGGGAAGAGCAATGGCAAGCACCCAGGAAGCAACCCAGTCGAGCACGCTTCAGGAGCTCGGCAAGCGCCACCTGTGGATGCATTTCACCCGGATGTCGGCCTACAAGGACGCCGACATCCCGATCATCGTGCGCGGCGAGGGTTGCTACGTCTACGACGAGAAGGGCAAGCGCTACCTCGACGGCCTGTCGGCGCTGTTCTGCGTCAACATCGGCCACGGGCGCGGCGACATCGTCCAGGCGGGCGCCGACCAGGCCAAGGAGCTCGGCTTCTACACGAACTGGTCCTATGCCCACCCGCGGTCGATCGAGCTCGCCGCGAAGATCGCCGAGCTCGCCCCCGGTGACCTCAACCGCGTGTTCTTCACCAACAGCGGCTCGGAGGCGGTGGAGTCGGCGATCAAGCTCAGCCGGCAGTACCACAAGCTCACCGGCAACCCGCTCAAGACGAAGGTCATCGCCCGTGAGATCGCCTATCACGGCACGACGCTGGGCGCGCTCAGCGCGACCGGCATCACCGGCCTGCGTGAGCCGTTCGAGCCGCTCACCCCGGGCGGCTGCCATGTGCCGAACACGAACACCTTCCGTCAGCCCCAGCTGACCGCGCACGACTTCGCCGAGGCGATCGCGCACCGGATCGAGTTCGAGGGCCCGGACACCGTCGCCGCGGTCATCATGGAGCCCGTCCAGAACGCCGGCGGATGCTTCACCCCGCCGGAGGGCTATTGGCAGCGCGTCCGCGAGATCTGCGACGAGTACAACGTCATCCTGATCTCCGACGAGGTGATCTGCGCGTGGGGACGGCTCGGTGAGTGGTTCGGCGCCCAGCGCTACGACTACCAGCCCGACATCATCACCACGGCGAAGGGCATCACCTCCAGCTACGCGCCGATGGGAGCGGTGATCGCCTCCGATCGTCTCGCGGAGCCGTTCATGGAGGGGACGAACAGCTTCCTCCACGGCCTCACCTTCGCCGGCCACCCGGTGTCGAGCGCGATCGCGCTGGCGAACATCGAGGCGTTTGAGAACGAGGGGATCATCGACAACGTGCGCGCCAACGAGGGTGCGTTCCGCGAGATGCTCGAGTCGCTGCGCGACATCCCGATCGTCGGCGACGTCCGCGGCGCGGGCTACTTCCACGCGATCGAGCTCGTCAAGGATCAGGATTCCGACGAGCAGTGGAGTGACGAGGAGTCCGAGACGCTGCTGCGCGGCTTCCTTTCCGGCGAGCTGTTCGAGCGCGGCCTGATCTGCCGCGCGGACGACCGCGGCGATCCGGTCATCCAGCTCTCGCCGCCGCTGATCGCCGGTCCCGAGCAGTTCGCCGAGATCGAGTCGATCCTGCGGCCGGTGCTGACCGAGGCTCACGCGCGCATGCACGCGTGAGACGCAGCCACCCTCCACGGCCCTGAACAACCAGGTCACAGCATCCGGTGCGATGGTCACCGTGCGCGACCTGCTCGGTGAGCTCGACGGTCTTCGTCTGCTCGCCGGGCAGGACGCGGTCGACGTCCCCGTGCGCTGGGTGCACATCACCGAGCTGAGGGATCCGACGCCGTGGCTGTCGGGAGGCGAGCTGCTGCTCACCACGGGCATGCAGCTCGACACACCACATCGCCAGCGGGAGTTCGTTGAGCGCCTTGCCTCCCATCGGCTCGCGGGCCTGGGCTTCGGCACCGGCTTTGGCCACAGCGAAGTTCCACCCGCGCTATTGGAGGCGGCGCGCGAGTGCGAGTTCCCGGTCTTCGAGGTGCCCTATGAGACCCCGTTCATCGCGGTCACCGAGGCGGCGTTCACGCGGTTGGTCAATGAGCAGTACGCGGTGCTGCGCCGGGCGCTCGCCGCGCACGAGCGGCTTGAGCGCGTCGTGCTCTCCGAGCAGGGGCTCGAGGCGCTCGCCGGCACGCTGGCGACGTTGCTCGGGGCGGCGGTGCTCATCTGCGACGCCCGCGGTCGCGTGCTCGCCTCCCACGCCTTCCGGCGGACGCTCGACCCCGAGACGGTGCAGGCGCTGAGCGATGAGCTCGCCCAGAGAAGAGGTGGACACACACCCAATGACTCCCGCCCGCCTCGCCGTGCCCGGGCGTTCCTGCCCGCCCACGCCGAGCTCGCCGACCGCGCGCTGGCGCTGCCGGTCGCGGCCGAGACCGCGACTCTGTCCAGCGGCACGCTGTCGGCGAACGGCGTCGCGTCGAGTGAGCCGACGGCTCAAGCCTGGCTGGTCGCGGTCAAGGACTCGGGGCCGCTGTCGGATTTCGATCGGCTCACCCTGCATCAGGCGGTCACGATCGTCGCGCTCGAACTGCTTCAGGAGCGAGTCGCCGGCGACACCGAACGCCGGCTCGCCGGCGACCTGCTGTCGGCGATCGTGAGCGGCGAGTTGTCGGGGCCGGAGCTCACGCGACGGCTGACGCCGTTCGGGCTGGGGGACACGCTGGCGGCGATCGTGGTCCGTCACGACGAGCGGCGGCTCTCTCGCCAGGCGCCCCACGAGGCGGAGGCGGCCGTCAGCCAGGCGCTGCGCGAGGACGCAAGCGTGGGACTGGTGGCGACGGTGTCGCTTGCCCCAGACGGCCCGGCGTTCAGCTGCGCGCTCGTCCCCGGCGCCGACGAGCGCGAGCTCCTCGCGCTGGCGCAGTCGATCGCTGGGCGGCTTCCCGCATCGTCGCAGCCGCGGGTCGGGCTCGGGCGCGCCGTGAACGCCGAGCGAGCTCGGCGCAGCTTCCACGAAGCACGGTGTGCGGTCGACGCGGTGTGGATGGCCGATCCGGTCGACACCGCCCAGGTGAACGGCAACGGCGCGGCTCAGCACAACGGGAAAGATGGACCCCGCACGGCGACGACTCGTGTGGCCACCTATCAGGATCTGGGCTCGTTCCAGTTGCTGCTCTCGCTGCAGGACGAGGAAGCTCTGAAGCTCTTCTGCGACTCGATCCTCGGCCCCATCGAGGCCGGCGACGGCCACTACGGGGGCGAGCTGATGCGGTCGCTGGAGGCGTTCATCGAAGAGAACGGCCAGTGGGAGCGAGCCGCGCGGCGGCTCTACTGCCACCGGCACACGTTGCGTTACCGGATCCGGCGCGTGGAGGAGCTGACAGGGCGCAGCCTGTCCAGTGCGCGTGACCGGATCGAATTCTGGCTGGCCCTGCGCGGCCGGGAGATCACGACATGAAGATCGGCGTACCGACCGAGATCAAGAAGGACGAGTACCGCGTCGCACTGACCCCCGCGGGCACACGCGAGCTCGTCGACGCAGGCCATGAGGTGTTCGTGCAGAAGGGCGCCGGCGAAGGGTCGGCGATCATCGACGACGCCTACGTCGCCCAGGGCGCGACGATCCTGCCCGACGCGGACGCGGTGTTCGCCGAGACGCAGATGATCGTCAAGGTCAAGGAGCCGCAGCCGGCCGAGGTCGCGCGCCTGGAGCCCCGTCACACGCTCTTCACCTACCTGCATCTCGCCGCCGATGCCGAGCTCACCCGTGGCCTGGCCAAGTCCGGTGCGACCTGCATCGCGTATGAGACGGTCGAGGACACCAAGGGACGGCTGCCGCTGCTGGCGCCGATGTCGGAGGTGGCGGGCAAGATCGCGACCCAGGCGGGCGCGTTCATGCTCGAGAAACCGCTCGGCGGCCGCGGCATCCTGCTCGGCGGGGTGCCGGGGGTGGCCGCGGCCAACGTGATGGTCATCGGCGGCGGCGTGGTCGGGATGAACGCCGCGTTCATCGCCCTGGGCATGGAGGCGAGCGTGTCGGTGTATGACCGCAACATCGACCGCCTGCGTGAGCTCGACATCGCCTTCGGCGGACGCGCGGACACGCTGTTCGCGTCGACGTTGACGATCGAGGAGCAGTTGCCTGAGGTCGACCTGGTGATCGGGGCGGTGCTGGTGCATGGCGCCAAGGCGCCGCACGTGATCACGCGTGATCAGCTGTCGCTGATGAAGCGCCAGGCGGTGCTGGTCGACGTCTCGATCGACCAGGGCGGGTGTTTTGAGACCAGCCG
>DATJTS010000141.1:0-18325 GCA_035503035.1 Solirubrobacteraceae bacterium | reverse complement strand
CGGGCTCTGCGACGCGCTCAGCGGGACGACGTCGGCCAGCAGCTGGCCGTGCACCAGGGTGCCGCCACGCGCGGCGGCGTGGTGTGATGGGGGGCGGTGGCGGGCGGGAGGCTGGTGGCGCGGCTGGGGGGCCGAGGAGGTGGTGGTCGTCGGCTGACGGGGGCTGGACGTAGCTGCGGCAGTGGTGGTGGATTCGGAGGTCGCGGTGCCCGGGGTCGTGCTGGTGGTGTCGATGGCCGTGCTGGTGGCGCTCGTGGCCGTCGTCGTCGTGTTCGTCGTCTGCGTGCCACCGTGCCCGGCGGCTGTGGACCGGTGGCGGTGCGCGGATCCGAGCCCGGATGTCGAATGGACAGTGCCGTGCCCGCCGCCGCCCGTCCGGGCCTTCTTGGAGCGCAGCGGTTTGTAGGCGAGCGCGGCGCTGGCTGTCCCGCCGCTGCCCGTCGCGCCGTCGCTGACCAGCACCGTGACGGTGGTGGTGCCCTGAGGGATGGTCACCGTGGGCGTCGCCGTCGCCGCACCGGTTCCCGTGGACAGCGTCCAGTGGAAGCTCAGTGCGCTCGCCGGTACGGTCGTGCCGCTGGAGTCCTGGACCGTCGCGCTGAGCGCCACCCGTTCGCGGTGGGTCCCCCGGCGGAGCGTCTGGGTCGCGATCCGGACGGTGAGCGGCGCCGCGTTCTCGTAGACGAGCAGTTGCACCGGTCCTGAGGCGGTCACCTGGTCCGCGCCGTTCTCGTCCTGGCCACCGCGCCAGGGTCGGGTGTACGTGTTCTGTGCCTCGCCGCCGTCGTTGGAGACAACCGGGAGCGCGCCCGGCGCGGCGGGGTCGGCGTAGTCGGAGGCGTCAGTGAGTGCGGCGGCCGAGAGCGGCGCTTGGGCGGCTCCATCGGGGCGCAGCACCTGGACCGCCTGAAGGTTGGTGAGCGGAATCGAGAGGCCGCACTGGATGGTCTCGGCGAGCGTCCAGGTCGAGCCTGCGGGCAGCGTGTCGGTGGAGCCGCCGGGGTAGAGCGTGAGCGCACCCGGTCCGGTGTAGGGAGGGCAGGCGTCGAGCGCCGAGAGTTCGACGGTCCGCGCGGCGGCGGTCCCGGCGGAGCCGGTGAATACCGTCGCACTCACGACGGCGGTGTCGGCGGCCGCCGCCGGAGCGCCCGTGAGCGCTCCGGCGATGACGGCGACCGCCGCCAGCCGTCGTTTCACTTCGTGGTGGTCTTCGTCTTGGGTTTGATCGTCACGTGTCCGACGGTACGCGTCCATGCGGTGCCGACGCCGGGTGCCTTGTAGGACTCCAGCACGGCCCAATGGCCGCTGCCCTTGAGCTTTCCGTGGAGCGTGACCGTCCCGGCCCCGGTCCTGACCTTCACCGAGTCAAGCGTCGAGCGCCTCGGCGCGCCCGTGGCGCTGAGCTTGACGACGACCAGCGAGACCTTCGCGCCCTTGGCCGCCTTGGGCGAGATCCGCACGTGGGTGGTGAGCGTGCCGCTCTTGCTCACCGAGCCGCCGATGCCGCTGATGTGGGCGGCCGGGGAGGCGGCGACCGTCACCGTCGTCGTCCTGGCCCTGGAGGTCTCGACGGTCCCCTTGTCGGAGAAGAACGTCTTGATCTGCCAGCGGCCGGGCTTCAGGCCGACCGCGCCGGCGAACCTGCCGTCGGAGGATGCGAGCTTCAGCGCCGCAAGCTTGCGGTAGGAGGCGTGCTTGACGCCGAGCCGGCGGGCGTAGACCGTCACCCTGCCGCTCACGTGCCCGGACGACGGTCCGACCGCACCGGTGACCAGGGCCCGCCCACCGAGGGAGGTGGCCTTCAGCTCTGAGATCGCACCGCGGACCGCGATCGAGCTGGCAGTCGTCTGCGCAGGAGACAGGATGTCGCCGAACGTCGGGTTGAGCGTCGAGTTCTCTATCTGCGCGAACTGCGGCGTGCTGAGCACGTATGAGCCCTTCGTGGGCGGCGTGGCCTTGATCGTGAAGGCACCGCTCGCGTTCGTCTTCGCACTCGCGACGGGCAGGGTGAGATCGCCGGTCACCCGGTCGAGCGTCACCTTGACGCCGCCCAGCGCCGGGTAGCCGACCTGGGCGTTGGCCACCGTGCCGGTGATCGTCAGCGGCGCCGACGCCGTGTACTTCTTGGGCAGCTTCTTCGTGGTGGTGATGAGCGGCGAGGCGGTCGGAGTGAACGGAGCGCCACCGACCGAGGTGCTCAGGTACTGGGCGACCGCCGCCTGGATCGGGGGCGAGGTGATCAGGTTGAGGAAGTCCTGTGCGGCAGTGAGGTTGACCGTCTGCCCTGGCTTTGAGGGGTTGATGATGTAGCCGTGGAAGTAGTTGACCAGCGCGTACTGGCCCCCGGGCGCGGTGGCGCTGTCGTTCTGGGTGACGACGGTGAGGTTGGGGACCGTCCCGGCCGGGTCGGTTCCGGACTGCAGGTAGTCGTAGGTCCCACGGTCGGTGAGCACGTAGCAGGAGTTGGCACCGGTTGAGTAGGTGCAGGCGTTTGCGCTGGTCACGTTCGGCCCCTGGGTGAGGCCGGTGGCGACATACCAGGACGGCAGCTGTGAGTTGGTCGGCAGCGCGCCCCCGTTCGGGCACGACTGGCCATTGGTCACTCCCGTGCTGGCAGCGATCGGCGTCTCACCGCCGCCGTTGGCGGCGTTGACCGCACAGAGAACGAGGCCGGAGGGCTCGAGGTTGCTGGATGCCACGAGCGCCCAGATCTGATGCTCCTCGACCGTCGTTCCCGGCGTTCCGCCACGCGAGACGAACGTGGCCTTGCCGGCGATGCCCGCGGCGGCCACATCGGCAAACGCCTGGGCGATGTTGTTGGCGCCGTTCGCGGCGACGCCGGCGGGATCGGCGGTCGGCCCTGCGAGCACGAAGTCGTTGGTCCACAGCGCGCGGCCGTACTGCTCATACGAGTAGCCGCCGGCGACGAACTGGTTCTCCAGCGAGGCGGCGTGGACGATCAGAGCGCTTGCGCCCACGGCGCCGGTCTCGGCGTCGGTGATCGCGGTCCCGGTCGCGGTGCCGATGTACTTGAACGTGTACTGGGGGTAGGCGGCGTTGAACGCCGGCTGGATGACATGCTGGATCAGGCCCGAGTCGCTGACGTCACTCGTGCCGACGACGGTCAGCGTGGAGGATGAGTCGGCGCTCGCCAGGCTTGGCGTGAGCAGCATGAGGGCCGCGGTGAGGGCGGCGAGCGGGGCGATCAGGCGTCGGAGACCGGCGCGGTGCCCGGAGTGCGCGCCGGCCCGGATGGCCCGGCGCGAGGGACGGATGAAGAGCATTTGCGCACTATATCCTGGCGCACATGGGCACTGCTTGGGCAAATCGGCTCAGTGCACCGTCGCTGCCGCTGCACTGCACTGAGTGAGGCCATATCGCCTGGCCAGCGACGCCGCGTCGTTGCGAGCGAGCGCCGTGAGAGAGCGTTGTTCCGCCGCCGCGTTTCCGGCGCGCTGCATCGCGGCGAGGTGGCGATAGCCGGCCGCGAGATGCGCGTCGGCGGTGAGGAACTGCTCGAGCAGGGCGCGTGCGCGTGCGGGCCGGGGCAACCCGGCGAGCGTTCTCGCCTCACGGGTCACGATCGGCGCCGCCTTGACGAAGTTGACCGTCGAGCCGGATTCGTCGATCGCCGGCGGCAGGTTGGCGAGCGCACGGTTTGCGGTCTCGCAGATCGCGTTCCCGCGGGCGATCACCGAGGCCCGCGTGGCGGGCTTGCTTCCGCATCCGGCAAGGGCGATCGAGGCTACGGCCATCCCGGCCGCGAGCGCGAAGTGGCGACGGGGGCGGGGGAGCACGCCCGGGACACTAGGGCCCGGCGTGCTCCGCCGCCGTGCCGGCTACTGGCAGGCCTCGCACTCACCACCGTTGCGCATCGCCTCGATCGAGCACGCGAGCGCCTCGGCGGTGAGAGCCCGGGCCTCCGCGGGGAGAGCCCGGGCCTCCGCGGGGAGAGCCGCGGCCTCGCCGGGCGCCGGCTGCTCGGCAGGCGCCACCCTCGCCACGGTCGCCTTCTCGATCGCGCTCGCCCCGAGCGTGCGGAGGTAGTACGTCGTCTTCAGCCCCGACCGCCAGGCCGCCCGGTACATGTAGCTCATCAACTTCATGTCCGGGTTGGGCAGGAAGAGGTTGAGCGACTGCGACTGGTCGATCCACTTCTGACGACGGGCGGCCGCCTCAATCAGCGCCTCGGCCGGGATCTGGAACGCGGTGCGGTAACGGTCGCGGATCTCGGCCGGGATCCGGTCGATCTCGGTGAGGTCGCCCTCACGCGCCTTCAGCTCGGTGGCGAGCTCCACGCTCCACAACCCGGCCGCCTTGAGGTCGGCGACCAGGTAGGGGTTGAGCACGACGAAGTCTCCGGACAGGTTCGACTTGGCGAACAGGTTCTTGTACATCGGCTCGATGCACGGCGAGGTCCCGGTGATGTTCGAGATCGTCGCCGTCGGGGCGATCGCGATCACGTTCGAGTTCCGCATTCCCTGGGCCGCGATCTTCTCCCGCAGCGGCGCCCAGTCCATGCGGCCGCCGCGCTCGACCTCGACCGCCTCGCCTCGCTCGGAGTCCAGCAGTGTCAGCGTGTCCTGGGGGAGCAGGCCCCGGTCCCACTTCGACCCCGGATAGGAGGGGTAGGCACCCCGTTCAGCGGCCAGGTCGCTCGAGGCCTCATACGCGTAGTAGGCGATCGCCTCCATCGCCTCGTCGGAGAACGTGAGCGCCTCCGGCGAGTCGAACGCGAGCCGCTTGCGGTACAGCGCGTACTGCAGGCCCATGACGCCCAGGCCGACCGGGCGGTGGCGCATGTTCGCGGTCCGCGCGGGCTCGGTGGGATAGAAGTTGACGTCGATCACGTCGTCGAGGGCGCGCACCGCGACGCGGATCGTCTCCCGCAGCCGCTGATGATCGAGCTCGCCGCCGGGCGTGAGGTGCCGGTCGAGCACGATCGAGCCGAGGTTGCAGACGGCCGTCTCCTCGGTGCTCGTGTTGAGCGTGATCTCCGTGCACAGGTTCGAGGAGTGGATGACCCCGGCATGGTCCTGGGGCGAGCGCACGTTGCACGGGTCCTTGAACGTCAGCCAGGGATGCCCGGTCTCAAACAGCATCTTCAGCATCTGCTTCCACAGCTCGATGGCCGGGATCGTCTCGCCGAAGATCTCCCCGGCCTGAGCCCGCCGCTCGTACTCCTCGTAGCGACCAGCGAAGTCGGCGCCGTAGGTCTCGTGCAGGTCCGGGACCTCGTTGGAGCGGAACAGCGTCCAGTCCGCGCGCGCCTCCATTCGCTGCATGAACAGATCGGGGATCCAGCAGGCGGTGTTCATGTCGTGCGTGCGCCGCCGTTCATCGCCGGTGTTGCGCCGCAGTTGCAGGAACTCGAGGATGTCGTTGTGCCAGACCTCGAGGTAGGCGCAGCCTGAGCCGGCGCGCTTGCCTCCCTGGTTGACCGCCACGAGTTGGTCGTTGTGCAGCTTCAGGAACGGCACGACGCCCTGACTCTCGCCGTTGGTCGACTCGATGTGTGAGCCGGTGCCGCGGACCGCGGTCCACGAGCCGCCGAGCCCTCCCGCCCACTTCGAGCACATCGCGTTCTCGGCGATGCCCCGGCCGACGATCGAGGTCAGCGTGTCCTGGATCGTGTACAGGTAGCACGAGGACAGCTGTGAATGGGGGGTGCCGGCGTTGAACAGCGTCGGGGTCGAGGAGCAGAAGCGGCGGTCGCGGTACATCGCGTACAGGTCGGCGACCCGCTCTTCACGCGACCGCGTGCTGTCGGCGGGCTCGCCGAGGCAGACCCCCATCGCCACGCGCATCCAGAACAGCTGTGGCGCCTCGATCCGCCGCGGGCGCTCGCCGGTCTTGTCGACGATCAGGTAGCGGTCGTACAGCGTCTGCAGCGCGAGGAAGTCGAGCTCCAGGTCGGCGCTCGGGTCCAGGGCGGCAGCCAGGCGCTCGAGCCCGTACTCCAGCAGTCGCTCGTCGATCCGCCTGATTCGCACTCCGAGCCCGAGCACATCGGGCAGCGCCCGACGGTGGAAGTCGCCCAGCGCGCCCGGCCCGTCGCGGACGATGTCCCAGCCGAGCGTCTCCTCGTAGACGAACGTGAGCAGAATCCGCCCGGAGAAGCGTGAGTACTCACTATCACGCTCGACCAGAGCCTTAGCGTTGAGGACGATCAGCCGCCGCAGGTCGTCCGTGCCGATACCCGGCCGGATCGCACGGCGCAGTTCGCGCTCGAGTGCTTCTTCGTCGAGCCCGAGCTCCAGGCCGGTGCGAGCAAACGCGATCCGCCGGCGCAGGTCCTCGCCGGTCCACTCGACCTCGGTGCCGTTCCGATCGAGCACCGGGATCGGGGGCGGCAACGGTCGCGACGGGCCCTGTTCGCGCTGCTGCTGGGCGCGCAGCAGCGCCCGTTCGGCGCGATAGACGATGTAGCGCTCGGCGACTCGCATGTGGCCCGCGAGCACGAGCTCCTCCTGGGCGATGTCCTGCACCGTCTCGATCGGCACATACGCGATCCCAAGTGCACGCGCCCGGTCGTCCGCCCGCGCCGCCAGCGCCGGGGCGGGGCCGGAGTCGAGTGACAGCGACAGGAACGCCTTGCGGATGGCGGTCTCGATCTTGCCGGGCTCCCACGCAGCGACCTCGCCCGACCGGCGGATCAGACGCGGGGCGTCGCCGTCGCGGGGGGCGCGATCGTGGCCCGCAGGCGGCAGTGCACGGCGCAGCACCAGTGCCTTGGCGACCTCGAAGTGGCCGGCCGCGATCAGTGCGGCCTCGGCGAGTGCGGAGAGGTCGTGCGCGGTGATCGACCGGGCACCCTCGCCTGCGGCGGTCCGCAGCCGCGCCGAGACCTCGAGCGCCGCTGCGCGCAGGATCGCCCGCGCGGCGGCGGTGTCGGCGCCGGGCTCGTGCGCTGCGAGTGCGAGCGTCGTCAGCGCGTCGGCGAGCGGCTGGGCGATGTCCCGGTTGGTGAGCGGGCGCTCGCCGCCGTCCTCCTCGACCAGCGCGAGCTCTGGTTCTGCGAGCTCGTCGCCGGCCAGTGCCGCCGTCGCGTCGATCCCCGACCCGTCGGGCAGCGGCGTGGCGGCGGCCCGCTTGAGTTCGAGGTCGTGGTGGATCTCGTCGAAGTCGATCAGCATGTCGTTCCTCCGGTCGTCAGAAAAGGGGCGGGTCAGAGCTCGTCGTCGGAGACGAGCTGCAGCGAGGAGGCCTTCTGGTACTCGGTGACCCGGCCCTCGAAGAAGTTCTGCTCCTTGCGGACGTCCATCAGCTCGGCCAGCCAGGGCAGGGGGTTCTCGACCGGCTCGGCGTGCAGGGGATCCAGCCGGCAGCCGGTCAGACGCCGGTCGGCGATGAAGTCGATGTACTGGGAGAAGTCATCCTCGGAGAGCCCGACGCCCTCGGTCGGCAGGCAATCGGCGATGAAGCGCTTCTCCAGCGAGACGGCCTCGGCCATCAGCTCACGCAGCTCGGCGCGGAATGCCGCGGTCCAGATTCCGGGGTTCTCGGCGACGAGCTCGGAGAGCAGCCGGCGGAACAGCTCGATGTGGTTGGACTCGTCCCGCAGCGTGTATCGGAACATCGTCCCGATGCCGGTCAGCTTCCCCTGGCGGTAAAGCGACAGGATCATCCCGAACAGCCCGTAGAACTGGGTGCCCTCCATGCACTGGCCGAACACGAACACGTTCCGGGCCAGCAGCTGCTGCGCCGCGGGATCGGTCATGTCAAGGTCGCGCCGGAGCTCGCGCGAGACGTCGGTGACAAACCGATTCTTGTCGGCGATCGTCGGGATGTCGTCGAACATCGCCTCGCACTCGTGCGGATCGATCCCGAGCGAGGCGATCATGTAGAGCAGCGAGTCGGCGTGGATGTTCTCCTCGTGCGCGTGCCGACCGAGGACGAGCTTCAGCTCGGAGGCGGTCACGAGCTCCCGCACGACGTGGATCACGTTGTCGCCGACGATCCCCTCGGCGGCGGAGAAGTAGCCGATCCCCATCCGGACGATCCATCGGTCGATGTCGGTCAACGCCCGGCGGTCCCGCCACTGCTCGATGTCCTTGGCCATCTGGATGTCCTCGGGCTCCCAGTGGTTGGCCTTCATCGTGCGGTACAGCTCGTAGGCCCAGCCGTACCTGAGCGGCAGCAGGTTGAACGTCATCGTCTCCCGGCCGCCGACGACGCGCTTGGCCGCGAGCGCTTCCTCTGCCTTCGCGCGATCGAGGGTGAAGCGGCGGCCACCGAGTTCGTACGTGCGGGTGTCCGCGGCGGCGCGGTCGGTGGTCAGCGGGGCGGCGGGGTCGGCGGTGATTTCCATCTCGTTCTCCGGTCGTTCGGAGAGGATGGGTCCGCCGGCCGCGCGCTCCAGCGCACAGGCCGTCGCCTGCCACCCTTGCTCCGAGGGCGTTCACAGCGGCGTGGGCGACAGGCGACCGGACTCATCCCCGGCCTCGCGAGCACCCGGCGGTGTGGCGCGGGGATCGCTCAGGAAGGCGGGGCTTCACCGTTGCGGGACAGTGCCGGGCTCTTACCGGACTTCGCTGCCCGCTCACGCGACCTCGGTATTCCGAGGCTCTGCAACCGTAGAGCGACCCCCGGACGGATCACGCGCGAGTCAGCGCCCCGGGGGCCTGCGCACTTGACTACTGTGGCGCGATGCCGTGGGAATGGCCTGTGGGCGCTGTCTGCGCGTTCTGTCTGGCGACCATCACGACGCCTGCGGGAGTCTCGGGCGCGGTCCTGCTGCTCCCGCTCCAGCTCAGCGTGCTGCAAGTTCCCAGTCCTGCGGTGACGCCGACGAACCTGCTGTTCAACGTCGCCTCGACGCCCGGCGGCCTGCTGCGCTTCGCCCAGGAGCGCCGCCTCCTATCCCCGCTGACCGGGCTGCTGGTCGCCGGCACGTTGCCCGGCGTGATCGCCGGCGCGATCATCCGCGTGCAACTGCTCGCAGGCGGGCGCGCATTCACGTTCGTGGCGGCCGGGGTGCTGTTCCCGCTCGGGCTCTGGCTCATCCTCGGCGCGCAGCGCACCCCACGCGACCGCCCGCCACCGACGGCCTCGACCCGGCGGATCATCTGGCTGCTGTCGCTGATCGTCGGGACCGTCGGCGGGATCTACGGGATCGGAGGCGGTTCGCTGCTCGCGCCGATCCTGCTCGTCGGCGGCTACTCCGCCTATGAGGTGGCCCCCGCGAGCATCACCGCCACATTCCTGACCTCTCTCGTCGGCGTGCTCACCTATCAGGTCCTGCAGTTCACCCATGGTGGGGCGATCGCGCCCGACTGGATTCTCGGCGCGTGGATCGGCGCCGGTGGATTCGCCGGCAGCTATCTCGGCGCTCGCCTCCAACGCCGACTCCCGGAAACCTCGATCCGACGGCTGCTCGGGCTCATCGCCTGCCTGATCGCCGCCCGGTACACCCAGCAGGCTCTCTCCCAACCGCCGCGGCCCGCGCACTCCACCCAGCGCTGAGCCCGGACCACCAACCCGCCCGGGAGCCGGTCCTCGGTTGGTTACGAAGTTGGGAACATGTTGAAAGCAGGGTGCGCGCCTGGGCACACTGGCCGCGGTGGACCGAGGGTCGGCTCAAAGACTCACGCCCGACGTCGCAGCTGCCGGTTCCGCCGTTTCGAGCCCACGATGACCGCACGCCGTCGACGAAACCTTGTGGGACGACTGACCGCCCTCGGCGTCGCCGCGGCGGCATGTCTCGCGTTGCTCCCCGGAGCCGCCGCGGCGGACATCGGCGCGAGCTTCGGCAGTGCACAGTCAATCGACGCTGCCAATCCCCTCACCGGCCTCGCCTGCTCGGCGAGCGGAGAGCTCTGCGCCGCCGCGGACTCGGGCGGGCAGGTGATGGTCAGCGCCGACGGTGGCACGGATTGGTCTGCGCCGGCGGCGCTCGCTGGCCTGACGGCGCCCGCAAGCGGCCTCTCGTGTACCGCGGACGGTATGTGCGTGGTCGTCTCCAACAAGAAGGAATACCTCCTCACCGATGGAGCGACGACAGCCTGGTCGAGCGGCACGACGCTCGGGAAGGGTACGCGCCAGATCCTCGGGCTGTCATGCGCATCGGAGCAGCTCTGCGTCGCGGTCCAGACCAACGGGGATGCACTCGTGTCCAGCGATCCGGCGAGCGCGACCGCAAGCTGGAAGGCGATGTCGACCGGCGCTGTCCAGCTGGATTCGGTCTCCTGTCCCTCGACCACGCTCTGCGTCGCGGGTGACGACGCGGGCGATCTCTGGTATTCGACCGATCCGGCTTCCGGAGCCTGGTCCGAGGTGCAGGGCGTCGACGTGGCGGGCATCACGGCGCTGTCATGCCAAGCATCGGGATTCTGTGTCGCCGGCGACGCGAGCGGAGACGTCCTCGATTCGCCCGACGTCACCCAGGGCCCCGAGTCGTGGTCCGCGCCAGTCGCGACCGGCGCGAGCGCGCCGCTCAACAGCATCGCGTGCGTTTCCGGCGCGGGAGGGTGCATCGCCACGAGCGCGACCGCGACCAGCGACGGGTTGGCGGTCGCGGGCCCGGGGGCGGTGGCGACGGGCGTTTGGGGGACCGCTTTCGGTGCGGGGAGCGATCTGACGCACGTCGCCTGCGTCGGGGACCAGAGCTGTCTCGCGGTCGACGCGATGGGCGACGTCGCGTCGGCCGCAGTCGGGCCGGGGACAGCGGGCCTGTCGACCGGCACACTGTCGTTCGGCGACACCGCGGTCGGCGCGCAGACCGTGATCCAGACCGTTACGGTGACCGACACCGGCCCGGGAGCGTTGAACGTCAGCGGCTGGACACTGTCCGGCGCCGCCGGCGCTTCGTTCATGGTCGAGGGCGACACGTGCTCCGGGTCGACGCTCTCACCCGGCGCGTCCTGCACCCTTGGTGTCACGTTCGCGCCCGTGACGACAGGCGACCTCGATACCGGCCTGCAGATCGCAAGCGATGATCCCGCGAGCCCGGCCACAGTGGCGCTCTCGGGCGCGGGAACGGCGCTCGCGCCGTCTCCGACGGTCGCCTCAACTCAGCCGCCGGTGACGACACATGCGAAGGCGGTAGCGATGCCGACCGAGGGTCGCGCCCGGGTCACGCGCGCGGCGGTGACAGCGACGCTGGTCGACGTGATCGTGCTCTGCAAAGGCAGCGCCGGACAACACTGCACTACTCACCTGCGCCTCACCGCGCACGAGAAGCTGCGGGGCCGTCAACTTCTCAGCGTCGGCAACGCGCGACGGACCCGCAGCGCGCCGAAGGTCACGGTGCGTTCGATCATGCTGGGGACCGTGGTTGCGACGCTTGCCGCCGACCGGGGCCGAGTCGTGCACCTCTCGCTCAACACCGAGGGCCGCCGCCTGCTGAGGCGGCTCGGCAGGTTGGGCGCGACCCTCACCGCCACGCAGTCCGTCGGCGGCAGGACGATTAGCACCCGCCGATTCCATCTCTCCTTCTCGACCCGCGCCCATCGATGAGCCGACGGCCGTTGCGCCCGGTGGGTGCGATCAAGCAACGGTGGAGCGCCATCCGGCGCTCCCGGGTCGCGTTCACCTCGGTGCTGATGGTCGGCGTCATCACCGCCGGCGGGTCGACCGCCGCCGCACTCGGTGCCTTCGAACGGACGGGCACGACGCAATCCTCGCTTGCCGCCGACGCATCGACCGCCCTTGCCGCGCGGTCCGGGTCGGTGGGCTCCTCGAGCGGCGACGCTGCGCAGGACGGACGGGTCTCGTCATCCCCGACCCAATCGACGGCAGCTACGACGCCGGCCACGGCCAGCAAATCGACGGTCGCCGAGACGATGTCGACCACCACGTCGGCGTCGGCGGTCTCAGCGACGCCTGAACCGGGGGTCGCGCCGACGACCTCCACCACAGCCCCGGCGCTGCCCGCTCCCACCCAGACCCTGAGCCTGACCACCGCGCCGAGGCGGAGCACCACGACCGCCGCCAGTACCACGACCGGGAGCACCACCACGGCGACAACCTCGCTCACCACGACGACCCGGACTCAGACGAGTCCGACGACCTCCACTCGCGCGACCACAACGACTCAGACTGCGACCAGCACCCAAACGGCAAGGGCTCCCGTCCCGATCTCGCTCCCTCCAGGTGCGGCGACCGCCTACGCGCCGGGTCAGACGGCACAGCCCCCGGTCGGCATCCCGGGGGACGCCATCGACGGCAACCAGCGGACGGCCTGGACCTGGACGCTCGGCGCCACGGACACCACAGCGGTGAACGCGGGTCTGCTGCTCGACCTCGGCCGCGCCGTCAACCTCAAGTCGTTGACGATCGTCACAGGCACACCATGGATGTCGATCGCGATCGATGGCGCAACCGGGCTGGCTCCTTCGGCAATCGCCGACCCCGGCTGGATCCGGCTGGCCACCGTCAAAGCGCTTCGGCCAACTGCGACCGTGGCGCTTCGCCACAGCGCAACGCCGCTGCGCCATCTTCTGATCTGGATCACGCGGCCGCCGCCCGGCGTCAACAGCGGCCGGCTCGAGCTCAACCAGGTCACGATCCTCCCTCGGTCAGAGGCGGGATCAGGTCACTGATCGGCCGGCGCGAACACGACCGGCGCCTCGAACCGCGCGCGCCGTGCGGCGCGGCGCAGGACATGGAGCACGCCCGGTCCGAGCAGCACGATGCAGACGAAGTCGGTGACCGCGCGCCCGGTGTCCCACCCGAGCGATGTGGTCACGTCGAACACGAGGTAGCGGTGCCACTGGACGGTGAACGACGCGCCCGGCAGGTAGGAGATCGAGCTGCCCGGATCGACGCTGAACGGCCAGAACTGAAGGTTGAGCAGGAACCCGTAGAAGTAGCCGGCGAGCACCCCATAAACCGCAAGCAGGGCGATCTCCCGCCTGCCGCGGCATGGGGGAAGCAGCCCAGCGAAGAGTCCGATCCACGCGCTCGCGAACATCTGATAGGGCATCCACGGCCCGACGCCTCCGGTGATGACCGCCGAGGCGAACAGCGAGGTGCAGCCGAGCGCGAACCCGAACCCGGGGCCGAACACCCGGCCGGCGAAGACGAGCATGAAGAACACCGTCTCGAAGCCCGCCGTCCCGGCCCCGAGCGGCCGCAGCCCGGCGTTGATAGCGGACAGCACGCCGAGCATCGCGATCGCCTTTGCATCCACGCCGCCGTCGGCGATCTCGGCGAACACCACAGCGAGCACCAGCACGAGCGTGAGCCCGAACATGATCGGCGGCGTGTATTGAGTGCCGAACCGCCCGGGTTCGAGAACGAACGGCCAGAGGAAGCAGGCCAGCCCGATGACGGTTGCCGCGGCCGCGGCCGTGATTGAGCGCGCGTGCATGCGGATCGCCCGCGCCTCGCCGGGCCTCGCGACGCGTCCGACCCGCACGCTCAAGTCTCCACCTCCGTCAGGAGCCCATCGAGCACCTGCCCCACGGTGAGGTACGGGAGCGGGGCGAGGATCTTCGCCACCTGTGGTGCGAACGCCGGCGACGCGACGACGATCTCCGCCGTCGGCCCGTCGGCGACGATCTCGCCCTGAGCCATCACGACCACTCGATCGCTGGCCGCGGCGACGAACTCGACGTCGTGCGTGCTGAGCACGATCGAGCGTCCCTCGCGGGCGAGCTCGTCGAGCACGGCTGCAAGCGCACGCTTGGCGCCGTAGTCCAGGCCGCGCGTCGGCTCGTCGAGCAGGATCACGCCGGGCGCGGCACGCAGCTGGATCGCGAGTACAAGGCTCAGCCGCTGACCCTCGGAGAGATCGCGCGGATCGGTGTCGTCTGAAATCCCGGGCGCGATTCGGTCCAGCAGCTCCCGTGCGGTGGCGGTGCTCACGTCGGCGGTCTCCCGGTCGGCCTGGGCGAGCTCGGCGGCGACCGACGGCAGGTAGAGCAGGTCGGCGGCCGTCTGCGGGACCAGGCCGACGAGTCGCCGGGCAGCCGCTGGGGAGACGCGGCCCGGGTCGCGGCCGTCCGCCGCGACCCGCCCGGCCTGGCGGCGTCCCGATCCCTGCAGCGCCCACAGCAGTGAGGACTTTCCCGAGCCGTTGCGACCCATGAGCGCGACGATCTCACCGGCCACGAGCCGGACGTCGACGCCCGCGACCGCGACCACCTCGCCGTAGCGGACCACAATGCCGTCGGCGCGCAGCGCCTCGGTGGCGCTCGTCGCCGCTGCGTGGGCGGGATGCGGGGGGTGATCGGCGAGGCGCGCGCGGAACGCCGCTGCGCGTCGGCGGGCGTCGCGAATCGAGAGCGGGACCGGCGACCACTGTGCCGCGCGGGCGAGCTCGACGATCGGCGCCGCGACGCTCGCCGTCTCCAGCATCTCGGCGGCCGGCCCGGCGCTCGCAGTGGTGTCCCCGGGAAGGTGGATGACCTGGTCTGCGTGCTGAATCACCCGTTCCAGCCGATGCTCTGCCATCAGCACGGTCAGGCCCAGGTCGTGCACGAGTCGGGTGATCGCGGCCAACGTCTCCTCGGCTGCCGTCGGGTCAAGGGCGGAGGTCGGCTCGTCGAGCACAAGCACGCGTGGGTGCGGGGTGAGCACAGCGCCGATCGCGACCCGCTGCTGCTGTCCGCCGGAGAGCTCGCGCAGCGCTCGGTCACGCAACTCGGCCAGGCCGAGCAGATCGAGCGTCTCCTCGACCCGCTTGCGCATGACCTCCGGCGGGAGTGCGAGCTGCTCCATCCCATAGGCGAGCTCCTCTTCGACCGTGTCGGTGACGAACCCCGCGAGTGGGTCCTGCTGCACGACACCGACGGCGTCGGCCAGTTCGCGGGGACGATTGGTCGCGGTGCTCCGTCCGGCGACCGTGACGGCCCCGGCGAGCGTACCGCCGGTGAAGTGCGGAACCAGCCCGTTGACCAGTCCGAGCAGCGTCGACTTGCCCGAGCCGGTGCGGCCGACGACCAGGCAGAGCTCGCCCTCTGCCACGCGCAGCGTCACGTCCGCCAGGACCGGGGCGGTCTCGCCGGGATAGGTCACGGTGACCCGGTCGAACTCGATCACGCCACGAGCTCCGTCCGGGGCGACGGCTCGGTGCCTGCGTCGGGTGCGGTCGTGTGGCGGCGGGAGCGGATCGGCGGGGGTGCGGCGAGGGCTGGGATCGCGGCGATCAGGATCGCGATGGCGGGAAGCGCCGGCAGGGGCGGAAAGCGCAGCGGGTAGAACGTCGGATCGACCGCCGCGGCGCTGTAACCGGCGCTCACGTACAGCAGGACCGCAGAGGCGATCCCGCACAGCGCCACCGTCCATTCCGGGCCGCGCCAGGGATCCGGTCGATAGCGGGTCCGCCGCACGCGCCGGCCACCGAGCGCGAGGCCTGCGCAGCAGACCGCCGCCCCGGCCAGCAGGACCGGCGCGCCCAGGACGCGCGGGACGGTGGCGTCTAGCAATCCGTACGCCCCGAGGCACAGGCCGATCAGTCCGGCGAGCATCAGTCCGCCGGTCACTCGCCGGGCGCGTGGTGAGGCGTCGCCGCTGCGGCCGTAGCCACGCGAGTCCATTGCCGCTGCCAGCATCAAGGCCCGCTCCAGCGCGTCGGCGAGCACCGGGACGACGATCGAACGCAGCGCGTGGACCCGCCGACCGGCGCCGCCGCGGAGCCGTCGGGCCCGCGCGACGCGCTGCACGCTCTCAATCAACTGGGGCGCGAGTGTGACCGCGACGGCAACGGCCATCCCCAGCTCGTACAGGGCGCCCGGCAGCACCCGGAGCGCTCGCTTGGGGTTCGCGAGCGCATTGGCGGCGCCGATGCAGCACAGCATCGTGCCCAGGCGCAGTCCGTCGACGCTGGCCGACAGGGTGGCCTCCAGCGTCACCGGCCCGCCGATCTGCACCCCCCGGTACCACGACGGAGTCGGAATGCGAGGGAGGCGGAACAGGATGTGATCCGTCGGCGTCACCCCGGAGGGGAACACCGTGCGGAACAGCAGCCGCAGCACGATCACGAAACCGGCGAGCATCAGGTAGTACCGAAACGCCCGCGCCCACGGGGCACTCCCGCGGCGGCTCGCGACGACGAACCCGAGCACCGACAGGGTGAGGAGCAGCAACAGAGGATTGGTGGTGCGATTCACCGCGACGATGAGCCCGATCGCCCACAACCACCAGGCGACCGGATGTAGCTCGCGCGGGACCCGCCGGGCGTCGAGGCCGGTGCCGCGTCCGGGCGTCGTTTGCGGTGCGCTCATTCCTCGTGGCGGCGCAGCCAGATCGCGCGCCCTGCCCCCGCGCACAGCAGCAGCGCGATGGCGACGCCGATGACCAATGGAGTCGACGAGCCCGCCGAAGCCCGCCGGCTCGTGGGCTTGGCGGACACGATCTTGGTTCCGCCGGCGCTTGTCGTGGAGGTGCTGCGTGGCATCGTCGCCGTGTGGAGGGGGTGGAGGCGATGGTGACGCACGGCGCCGTGGTGGGGCCGGCGGCGCTTGCGTTGTGGGTGGTGGGCGGTGGGCGATGAGGTGGTGCTGTGAGTGGTGGTCGGGGCGTTCGCCGTCGTGGTCGTGGTGCTCGTCGAGTGAGTGCTCGTCGTCCGAAGGGTGGTCGTCGAGGACGTCGATGTGCGGGTGGTGGTCGTCACGGGTGCGGGCGTGAGCGCACGGGCGCGCAGCGTTGTCGGGCTGAACGCCGGGACGGCGGTGCCGTGGGTGCCGGCCACGTTTGTGGCGCCGAAGATCCAGAGCTCGACCTCACCCGGCTTGGGCACGTCGCCCATCGCGCCCAGCGGGCTGTAGGCCCAGTGGTTCGTGCCCCTGGGGGCGACCCAATACGCCCAGTAGCCCGTCGTCGGGGGTGTCTGGACGCAGGCCTGCTCATTGGCGGTCGGGTATTGCCGACCGTGATGGAACGCTGTGTCGCCGAGCCGGCAGATGACAGCGGGGCCGTCGTGCTCGTCGCCCGCGGTGGTGAAGCCGGCGGCGTGCAGCAGGGCATAGCCCGAATGCCGGCCAACCCCGCATCCCCGCACGATCGGGCCGCCCCAGTGGGCGAAGTCGACGGCGACGATCGTGCCGTGGCCCAGGGTGCAGCTTCGCAGCGGCGCCGCCGAGGAGCTCCCCAGTCCCGTGCCGCTCGCGAGCAGTGCGACCGCGCCCGCCAGGGCCGCCGCGACAGCGCGGGCGCGCGGCGGGGAGATCGTCCGGCCCCGATGCCTGCTCGCACTCATCGCTACGCCCTCCTTCGAAGCGGCCCGCGGAGCGGCGAGGTGCGCACGTTCGGCCGTCTCCGAGGCTCAGTCGTGGGGCGCGAGAGTCAGGCGACCGGGCTGATCCCCTCGCACTGTGCGCGGGGCATGACCGTTGCGGGACAGCGTCGGGCTCTGACCGAACTTCGCTGACTCTCCGCCACCTTCGCATGTCACGAAGGCCGCGCAACCGTAGCACGCGCTGGTGGGGCCTCTGGGCGGTCTGGGCGACCCGAGAGTGGTCCTCAGCCCGTCCCGGCCCGGGCCTGCGAACGCATCTCGGAGAGGATCCGCTCCAGGCGCGGCTCGGTCTCGGTATCGACATGCCGCATCGCGGCGGCGATCCCCGGATGGACATCAGCGATCAGCGCGTGCATCTCGTGGGCGACCGCGCGGTAGCTCGGGTGGCCCTCGCGACCCGAGCGCAGCTCGATCAGCTGCATCGCCTCCCGGGCGTTCAGATCGAGCACGAACCGCATCCGGTAGCCCAGGCACAGCGCGTACGGGGCGGCGTGCGCATGCCCGGCGTCGCGCAGCTGCTCGTAGGCGCCCGCCGAGGTCTCAAGCGCGCGCCGGTACTGCTCGCCCGCGCCCGCGTCGACCACCTGCTCGGGCACGTCGGCACCGAGGTCGGGGGTGAGCAGCTGCCACTGCACGGTGAGCATCCGGTGGCGCTGAAGGTCGCGGAAGGCACCGTAGTCGGCGACGATCTCGAACCGGTAGCGCGGCGCCTCAAAGCCGCGTCCCGGCCGATGGCGACGATTCTCCCGTTCGCCGACGAGGTCGGAGAGCATCGCGGCGCGCTCCCGGTCGGTGAGCTGTTCGACGGCTTCTCGGGTCTCGGTCTCAGCCGCCCCGCTCGACTCGAACAGCAACGCGCAGAGCAGATCCTGTTCGGTGCCGTCGACATGGAGCAACCGCACCGAGGGACCGCGCCGGGTGTCGTCCTCGCCGGGCCGGTCATCGAGCCCAAGGCGTGCGGCCCAGCGCTCGCCGGCCGCCGCGCGCTGTTCCAGGTACTCGATCCACCGCCCGCCCCGGTCCGGCCGCTCGACGCGCGTGAGGAAGCTCCCGATCACCGGCTGAAGCTCGGAGAGGATCATCGTCCCGTAGTCACGCGCCTCGGGGAGCGGATGGGCGAGCAGGTGGAGGATCAGCTGCTCG
>DATJTS010000140.1:0-8444 GCA_035503035.1 Solirubrobacteraceae bacterium | reverse complement strand
CGGCTGGTCTCAAAACACCCGCCCTGGTCGATCGAGACGTCGACCAGCACCGCCTGGCGCTTCATCAGCGACAGCTGATCACGCGTGATCACGTGCGGCGCCTTGGCGCCATGCACCAGCACCGCCCCGATCACCAGGTCGGCCTCAGGCAGGCGCTCCTCGATCGACAGCGTGGTGGCGAAGCAGGTGTCCGCGCGTCCGCTGAAGGCGATGTCGAGTTCGCGCAGGCGGTCGATGTTGCGGTCGTAGACGTAGACGGTGGCGCCCATCCCGATCGCGATCTGCGCGGCGTGGTAGCCGACGACGCCGCCGCCGATCACGATCACGTTGGCCGCGGCGACACCGGGAACGCCGCCGACCAGGATGCCGCGGCCGCCGAGCGGTTTCTCGAGCATGAACGCGCCCGCCTGGGTCGCGATCTTGCCCGCCACCTCCGACATCGGCGCCAGCAGCGGCAGCCGTCCCTTGGTGTCCTCGACCGTCTCATATGCGATGCAGGTCGCACCGGAGTCACGCAGGCCCTGGGTGAGCTGGGCGTCGGGCGCGAGGTGCAGGTAGGTGAAGAGGATGTGGTGCGGGCGCAGACGTGCGACCTCGACCGGCTGGGGCTCCTTGACCTTCACGATCATCTCGGCCTGATCGAACACCGCGTCGGCGTCCGGCAGGATCGTCGCGCCCTGCTCGACGTAGGCATCGTCGAGGATCGCGGAACCCTCGCCCGCGCCCTTCTGCACGAACACCTCGTGGCCGGCGTCGACGAGCTCGCGCACGCCCGCGGGGGTGAGCGCCACTCGGTACTCGTCGGTCTTGATCTCGGTCGGAACGCCTACTCGCATCACAGCTCCTCACTCGGGTTGATGCGGCAGAATCCTCTCAACTGCCACCGTTGACAAGAGACGTGGGGGATCTTCTGTGGAATCGGAACTATTTGACCAGACAGACTTCCGAATCCTCAAGATGCTGATCGAGAACGGAAGGGCGTCCTACGCCACGCTCGGCAAGGCGGTCGGGCTCAGCGCCCACGGCGCCGCTGATCGCGTGCGGAGGCTGCAGCGCAACGGGGTCATCACCGGCTTCACGGCGGTCGTCGAGCCCGCCAACCTCGGACGCTCCCTCGACGCGTTCATCGACGTACGGCTGCTCGCCACCACCTCGTCGGAGGCGTTCGAGTCCTTTGTCCTCACGCTGCCGGCCGTGCGGGAGATCGCGTTCGTGACCGGGCGCTTCGACTACCACGTGCGCGTCGCCTGCCGGGGCGCTGACGATCTCGACGCGACCGTCCGCGCGATCCGCCATGAGGGAGCGGCCGCCACCGAGACGCGGATCGTGCTGCGGTCCGCTCAGGGCAGCGAGGTCACGTCCTGAGCGTTGTCGCCGGCCGGGCTACCCATCGTCGCGGTCGGCCGCGGCCGAGCGGAGCGCGTCCCTCTGGGTCTCGAACGTCTCGACATGGAGCGTGACGCCGGCGAGTCGCAGCGCGTCGTTGCTCGCCGACTGCGCGGGTATCACCAGCGCGAAGCTCTGGCCCCGCGTGCGGAGTTGCTCACGCAGCCTGAACATGAACTGGATCCCGGCGCTGTCCAGGTAGCGCAGCGCGCTGAGGTCGAGAACCACCCCCGCGTCGAGATTGGAGGTGGTCTCGGCGATCGCCTGTCCGACCGATTCGGCGTTCGAGAGGTCGATCTCGCCCGTCAACTCCGCCACGAGCATTCCGGCGCGCCGGGTGAACTGCACGTCCCCCAGGTTCATGGGTGCAGTCGCCGGCGCATCACGATCTCAGTCCCGCGTGAGCTGCTGTTCGCCTCGACCTCGTGCATCGCCGCCTTCATGATCGTCAGTCCGCGGCCACGATGCTCGCCGCGCGGCTCGCGCCATTGCCCGCCGTCCCGGACCGTGAGCGTCACCTCACCCGCGTGTGCGCGCGCGTGAAGTGTGAACCGCGCCGGCGCGGGAGAGTACGCATGCTCGATGGCGTTCGCACACGCCTCGCTGGCGGCGAGCGTGATCTCCGCCGCCTGGTCGCGGTCCGCTCCCACATGGCGCAACCAACGGCGCAGGGCGCGGCGCGCCTCGGACAGAACGCGAGGCTCGGCCGGGAACTCCAGCATGAGCTCGTCCGGCACCGGGCTGTTCTGGATGGCGATCAGCGCCACGTCGTCGCGCAACCCCTCGACCGGCACCAGCTGCTGGATGGCGAGATGGCAGAGATCGTCGACCGACGTCTGGCCGCCGAGCAGTTCGAGCATCGCCTCGATGCTCTGCGTCAGCGGGATGCCGGGCCGTTCGATCAGACCGTCGGTGTAGAAGACGAGCGTCTCGCCCGGCGCAAGCGTGGTCTCGTGTTCGCTGCAGTGGCCGTAGGGGAAGGCGCCCAGGGGCGGCGCGGGAATGAGCTCCACCACGCGAGGTGTGTCGCCGCCGACCACCAGCGGCGGGAGATGACCAGCACTGGCGACCCGGACCCGTCCGGTGTCAGGATCGAGCACCGCGTAGGCCGCCGTGGCCATCGCGAAGTCCGGCAGCGCCTGGACGAAACGGTCGACGAGCACGAGGGTGCGGCCCGGATCCGCCCCCTGGAGCGCGTAGGCCTGCAACGCGGTGCGGAGCTGACCCATGAGCGCCGCCGCTCGCAGCCCGTGCCCGACGACGTCGCCGATCGCGATGCCGAGTCGGCCACCGTCGAGCTCGAACATGTCGTACCAGTCACCGCCGACCTCGTCACTTGCGGGCACATAGCGTGCCCCGACCGAGACGCCGACCGCCTCCACCAGCTGCTTGGGCAGCAGGCTGCGCTGCAGGACCATCGCGACGCGCTGCTCGTGCCGCAGGGCCGACAGCAACTGTGCACGCTCGATCCCGGGGGCGGCGCGCACCGCTGCCACCTGGAGTACCGCCAGATCGGTCTGGCCGAACTCGCGCGGGGTCAGCGAGCCGACGTGGAGCACACCGATCAGCGAACCCTCGACGATCAGCGGGATGCCCAGCAGGGAGCGGATCCCTCGCTGGCCCAGGATCGGGTTCAGGATGTCGGCGTGATCGACGTCGGCGATGAAGATCGCGACCCGCTCGGAGGCGATGCGTCCCGCGAACCCCCGGCCGATGGGGATGCGCACGCCGCGCTCGACCTCCTCCTCGAGTCCCCGGGCCGCCCGCGCGACGAGCTGCTGGCTTGCCTCGTCGAACAGCAGGATGGCGACGGTATCGACCGACAGCGCCTCCTGCACGCGAGCCAGCAGCTCATCCAGGAACTCGTCGAGCTCAAGCTCGGACAGCGTGGGGTCGCTGAGGCTGTAGAGCAGGCGAACCTGCTCGCTGGGCGCGATCTCGAGCTCGACCGGAGGCAGGATCGCCTGACCGGTCCCGCGAGGCAGAGGCCGGTCCGGGAACCGCGAGTCCTCAGTGCTCATCGATCTCATTCTGCCCCGGCCGGGCCCGGTCACGCACTTCCGCCGACGGACGCCGCCGGCGGCTCACCGCTCGCCGCGCAGGTCCAGACGCCAGTCGTTGCAGCTCATGAAGTGGCCACTGGGGAACTCGAACTCACACGTCTGGCGGAGCTCGAACCCGAGCTTGCGGCAGATCGTGTTCGACGGCGCGTTGCTCACGTTCGGGAACGCGTGCATGAAGCGGTGAGCACCGTCCCCCCTGGCCAGCTGCACCGCCTGCGCGGTCGCTGCCGCCGCCACCCCGCGTCCCTGGAACTCCGGCACCACCATCCACCCGATCTCGTAGACCGGCTCGTCGTGCCACTGTCTCGTCCAGTAACCGACCCAGCCCGCGGCGGCGCCGCTCGGCTCCTCGACGATCTTCATCATGCGGTCCCCGGCAGCCGCGCGCGCGTAGCGATCCTGACGCTCCCGCAGCTTCTCCGGGCTCTCCGGGCCTCCGACGTGCTCGGTCATGCGGGGATCGCCCATCAGCCGCTCGAGCAGCGGCAGGTCGTCGCTGCCCCACGGCTCGATCGTGACTCCGGGCGCGTTCATCGTGGGGAGCGTAACCCGGTATGCGATTAGCTTCACGCCGGATGCCAGACAGCGCGCATTTGCCCGAGGGCTTCGAGCCCCGGCGCCACCAGCTGTCCGGCGACCCGGCGCCGGCGCAGGCGGTGCGCTGGCTGCGGGAGGATGCGCACCCGGTCGCGCTGATCGGAGAGTGGCTGGCGACGGTGGCGGTGCTGGGGTCGTGTCCGCTGGTGGTCGCCCCCCCGGACGCTGACGTGTTCGCGCTCCTCGATGCGCAGTCGCCGCTCACCGCCGGGGACGTGCGGGTTGGCGGTGGCTGGATCGGATGGCTGGGCTACCGGCTCGGTCACGAGGTGGAGGAGCTGGGGCCCGACCCGCCGGCGCCGCGACCCCGGCCCCGCTTCTCGCTGGCCTTCTATGACCACGTGGTCGTGCGCGACGAGGACGGATGGTGGTTTGAGGAGCTGTGGACGCCGGCCCGTGACGCGGCACTCGCCGCGCGGCGAGAGCTGTGGCGGGCGCGGCTGGCCGGCACACCGCCACCGCCCCCGCGCGGGGACGCCAGGCCGTCGCCGATGCGGATCGTCGGCAACGGCGCCGCCGGGCACGTCGCCGCCGTGGCCGAGTGTCGTGGCCGCATCGCCGCCGGGGAGCTGTTCCAGGCCAACCTCTGCCTGCGGCTGGAGGGGTCCTACGACGGCGACGGGCTCGACCTGTTCTGTCGCGCGCTCGAGCGCGGCGCGCCCCGGTTCGGGGCCTGGGTGGACGGCGCGGTGAGCCTCTCGCCGGAGCGGTTCCTGCGACGGGTCGGCGACCGCGTGAGCAGCGATCCGATCAAGGGGACACGTCCGCGCACCGAGGACGCGGCGGCCGCTCGCGAGGAGCTCGAGGCCTCGACGAAGGACGCGGCCGAGCACGTGATGATCGTCGACCTGATGCGCAACGACCTCGGTCGCGTGTCGCGCTACGGATCGGTGCGGGCACACCGGCGGCGGGTGGAGGCGCACGCAGGGGTGTGGCACCTGGTGAGCGAGGTCTCCGGCCGGTTACGTGAGGGGGTGGGGGACGGGGCGCTGCTGCGGGCCACCTTCCCGCCGGGGTCGGTGACGGGCGCGCCGAAGGTGCAGGCGATGAAGGTGATCTCAGAGCTGGAGGGCTCACGGCGAGAGCTCTATACGGGCGCGATCGGGATCTCCGGCCCGGTCGCCGGGCTGGAGCTCAGCGTCGCGATCCGCACGTTCGAGATGAACGACGGCCGGATCTGGTTCGGCGCGGGCGGCGGCATCGTCGCCGACTCCGATCCCGAGCTCGAGCTCGCCGAGGCGCTGGCCAAGGCCGCGGGCCCGCTGGCCGCGGTCGGCGGCCGCCTCGACCCGCCCGCTCGGGCTCGGCCGCAGGCACCGCCGGTCCGGATCCCCAGGGCACTGGCCCATGGCCGCCGGCCCGACCCGCGTGCCGGGGTGTTCGAGACGGTGCTGGTCCAGGACGGCGCCGCGGTCGCCCTGGAGGCCCACGTGGTCCGGCTCCGCGACAGCCTCGAGCGCGTCTACGGACTGGATCTCGGCACCGGGGTGGGAGCCGAGATCGAGCGGGCGGTCGCGGCGACCGGCGGGCAGCGCGCCCGCATGCGCGTCGCCGCCACCGCCGGTGGGACGGTCACGGTCTCGGCGGTTCCCGCTGCGCTCGCGCCCGAGCAGGTCCTGGTGCTGGCACCGTTCGTGCTGCCCGGCGGGCTCGGCGCTCACAAGTGGAGCGACCGGCAGCTGCTCGAGGCGTTGTCACACGAGAGCCCGGGTGCGGTCCCGCTGCTGATCGATTCCGATGGGGCGGTCCTGGAGGCCGCCTACGCCAACGTCTGGATCGTCGAGGATGGCATCTGGGTCACCCCGCCCGCCGACGGGCGCATCCTGCCGGGCGTCACCCGCGCCGATCAGCTGTCGGGTGATCGCGCCGCGCGTGAGGAGCCGATCTCGCTGCAACGGCTGCGAGAGGCAAGCGCTGTGTTTCTCACCTCATCGATCGCGGGGCGGCGCGCGGCGCGTCTCATCGAGCCCGCACAGGCCCTCGGCGTACCCTGTGCGGAGTGAGCGTGGCGTTCCTCATCACCTCGCTGGTCATCGTGGCGTTGCCCGGCACCGGCGCACTGATCACGCTGTCGGCCGGCCTGTCACGCGGCGCTCGCGCCGGCGTCGTCGCCGCGCTCGGCTGCACGCTCGGCATCATCCCGCACCTCATCGCCGCGGTCACCGGAACCGCCGCACTGCTGCGCGCCAGCGGCGTCGCGTTCGACGCGCTGCGGATCGCCGGCGTGGCCTACCTGCTGTTCATGGCGATCGTCACCTGGCGCGACCGCAGCGAGCTCGTCGTCGCAGAGGATCAGCCCGCTCGGGCGCCGGCGCGCGTGATCGGCTCGGCGATGCTCTCCAACCTGCTCAACCCCAAGCTGACCGTCTTCTTCTTCGCCTTCCTGCCTCAGTTCGTGCCGTCGCATGCGCCCCACGAACTGGAGCGCCTGTTGCTGCTGAGTGGCGTGTTCATGGCGATGACGTTCGTCGTGTTCGTCGTGTACGGCGTCGCCGCCTCCGCGCTCCGGCGTCACGTCATCGAGCGCCCCAAGGTCGTCCAGCGCGCGCGCCGTCTGTTCGCGGCCTCGTTCGTGGGACTGGGCGTCAAGCTGGCCACCACCTCCCGCTGACGTCCGCCCCCGGAGTCAGTTGAGGCTGTCCGGGAGACCGAAGCGCTGGAAGGTGCCGGCCAGCCTCCGCTCGTCCATCGGCTGCTCGGGGAACCGTTCGTAGGCCTCGGGCTCGGGCGCCTCGATCGAGCGGACGATGAAGGCGGTGACGTCGCTGACCAGGTCGCCGCGCAGGGTGAGGATGTTGAGCGCGAACGGCAGGTGCGCGCCGCGTGACTCGTCCCAGGAGTAGAAGGCGAGCGCCGGCTGGGCGTTCGCCCGGGTGAGAATCGCGCGCCAGCGCCAGTCTCCCGACATCGAGGTCTCGCGCGCCCAGGTGGCGATCGTCTCGCGCGGCGTGTACCAGCTGCGGAGCGGGGGCATGGCGAAGCTCGCGTCCGCCACCAGCAGCGAGGTGAATGCGTCCACATCGTTGTGCTCCCACGCGTGGACGTAGCGATCGACCAGCTCGCGCAACCCGCGATCGCCGAGCGTTCGCAGGTTCGCCTGCTGGCTCTGGTCGGGGATCCGGGCCTTCACGGCGCTCCGGGCGCGCTGCAGCGCGCTGTTGACCGACGCGACGGTCGTGTCGAGCATGCCCGCGGACTCCTCGGCCGAGAAGCCGAGCACCTCGCGCAACAGCAGCACCGCACGCTGGTTGGCCGCGAGATGCTGCATCGCCGCCACGAACGCGAGCTCGACGCTCTCGTGCTGCTCATAGCTCGCCTCTGGCGCCGCCCGCCCGGCAGGAACCCCGATGGCCTCGTCGGGGTACGGCTCGATCCACGTCGACTCGGCGAGCGGGCCGCCGGGCACGGCGTGCGCCTCGGCCGCGGGTCCGAAGTCGTGTGGCAGCACACGGCGCTTGCGCCGCTCGAGCTCGGTGAGGCAGACGTTGGTCGCGATCGTGTACAGCCACGACCGTGCCGAGCTCGCCCGCCGCAGCCCGTCGGCACCCCGCCATGCCCGCAGCAGCGTCTCCTGCAGGGCGTCGTCGGCGTCGTACACCGAGCCGAGCATCCGGTAGCAGTGCGCGTGAAGCTCGGCTCGGTGTGACGCGACGAGTTCGGAGAACCCGCCGTCAGGTGCAGCGCTCGCGCTCAGCGCAGGTCCTCCACAACCATCAGCGTGTGCCCGCTCGGGTCGCGGAACCAGAACATCGGCGGGACCGGATCGCCCATCCGCGAGACCTCCGCGTCGACGTCGACGTCCCGAGCCTTCATCTCGTGATGCGTCGCGTCGATGTCGTCGGTGGTCAGCGTGATCCCGGTGTTCGCCGGCACCAGCTCCGAACCGGGCGGCGGCGGGGCCAGCGCGATCCCCGTCGTCCCCTCGGGCAGGTACACCTCGACCCACCGGTAGCCACCGCCGAACGGAGTGTCGGTGCGCTTCTCAAACCCGATCGACTCATAGAATTCGATCGCCCGATCCTGATCCACCGTCGGCACGCACACCAGTGACATGCCCTTCAGCTTCGTTGCGGTTGTACTCATCTCCCCATCCTCCTCGGGAAGTAGTTGACACTCTCTGAGACCGGGTGGCGGGGCGAAACTCATCGGTCTCGGTGAAATGTTCGCACCTGGGGGGTGGGGGGGTTGCGCGTCCCGGCAGCGGCCGTCAAGCAGCGCCCGCAGTTCCCTGGCCTCCGTGTGAGGCTCGTGGCGCTGCTATGACGGCCGCCGCTGTGCCGCGCTGATGGCATTGATCGGGTCGCATAAGGTGCGCCCGCACTTGGCCCGGTGATCGGTCGTCCGTGGCGCGTCGGTGGGGACTCTGAGCGCGTCAGGGGGCGCAGCGCCCCCCTGAGG
>DATJTS010000139.1:0-2074 GCA_035503035.1 Solirubrobacteraceae bacterium | reverse complement strand
CACAAGGATGACCAGCGAGGGCTCCCCATACTCACGTTTCCGCCGCGCCCTGGAGACGGGCAACGAGCTGCTCGTGCTCACCGCGGCGCGCGAGCTGCCGCAGATCGCGCTCGACGATGCGCTGCGGATCTGCCTGGTGCTGCGCGACGGCGATCCGGAGCGTTACGACCGTGCGGCGGTGCGCTGGCTGGGGCGGTTCGCGCTGGAGGGGAGGGCCGTCACCGTCCGTGATCTGCGGTCCGCGGCGCGGGCGCTGGCTGAGTTGCCCGACTCGACGGCCGAGGCGATGGAGCGCCTGCAGCAGTTGTGCATCGCGCGCGGCGTGTCCTGAAGCCCGACGCCCGACGCCCGACGCCCGACGCCCGACCCCGAAGCCCCGACGCCGAAGCGAGAAGCCCCGAGGGCTCACCAGTCCGAGACGTAGACGACGTAGCCGGTCGTCAGCGCGTCGAGGTCGGAGCGGCGGACCAGCCCGAGCGCCATGGCCAGCCGCTGCGCCGGGACGTTGGACGCCCGCGTGCGGACGACAACCGGGCACGACGGATCGAGGATGGCGGCGACGGCCAGCGCCTCGCGGCAGGCCTCCGTCGCGAACCCGCGGCCCCGCACCGCCGCGATGAAGCGGAAATAGAGGTTGAAGCAGCCCCGCCCGGCGAGCGAGGAGGGCCGCACGCCGGCCATGCCGATGCGCCCGTTTGGCACCCCGTCGATCGCCGCAGCGGGCTCGGCGATCCAGTAGCCGACGTGGTCGGCCTCCCAGGCGTCGAGCAGCGATTGCGACAGTGACCGCGCCTGCTGCGGCTCGTGCGCGCGGTCCGGGGCGTGTTCGTAGTTGAGCGGGTCGGAGTGGAGCGCCGTCATCCAGTCGAGGTCAGCCGGCCCCGGCCGGCGCAGGAGCAGCCGCGCGGTTCGCCGTCGCTCGAACTCCGCCTCGGGCGTCGAGGAGGGGGAATCGATCATCGGGCGCGGGTCGGGCTCGTCCTAGTACGCGGTCGGCCCGGGCGGGCGCTCCCCGCTCGTCGCACCCTCACCCTGCGCCCCGGCGAGCACGTCGGGGGCGAGCAGCCGCGCGGCATCGGCGGCCTGATCGTCGCGCTGGCGCTGGCTGTCGCGCTCGGCCTGGACCCGGCCCTCGTAGATCGTCACCTCGCGATCGATCTCGGCGTCCGACCAGCCGAGCACCTCGGCCATCAGCCGGGCGACGGGGCGCGCGGCGGCGATCCCGCGATCCCAGCTCTCGATCGAGATCCGGGTGCGGCGTGCGAGGACGTCGTCGACGTGAAGCGCCCCCTCGTGGGAGGCCGCGTAGAGCGCCTCGACGGCGAGGTAGGCGTCGGCCTCGGGCAGCGGCTCGCGCAGTTCAGGCCGCGCGGCGACGAGCTCGAGCAGATCATGGATTCGCGAGCCGTAGCGGTGCAGGAGGTGCTCGATCCGGGCGACGTGCAGCCCCGACTCGGTCGCCAGCCGGTAGCGCGCATTCCACAGCGCCCGGAAACCGTCGGCGCCGACCAGCGGCGTCACATCGGTGACCGACCCGGACACGCGCGCATCGAGCATGTGGACGGCGAGATCGATCGCGTCCTTGCCCATCACCCGATAGGTCGTGTACTTGCCGCCGGCGATCGCGACCAGGCCCGGAACCGGAGAGGCGACCGCATGCTCGCGCGAGAGCTTGGAGGTCGACTCCGACTCGCCGGTCAGCAGTGGCCGCAGACCGGCGTAGACGCCCTGGACGTCGTCGACTCCGAGCGGGGACTCGAGCACCGCATTGAGATGGTCAAGGACGTAGTCGATGTCGGCGCGACTGGCGGCCGGGTGGGACTTGTCCAGCGTCCACTCGGTGTCGGTGGTGCCGATCAGCCAATGCCGGCCCCACGGGATCACGAACAGGACGCTCTTCTCGGTCCGCAGGATCAGGCCCGTGTCGAGCTGCAGGCGATCGCGCGGGACGACCAGGTGGATGCCCTTCGACGCCGTGACGTGGAACTTGCCGCGCTCGCCGACGAGGTGCTGCAGCTCATCGGTCCAGACGCCGGTCGCGTTGACGACGACCTGGGCGCGCACGTCGAACGCC
>DATJTS010000138.1:0-12922 GCA_035503035.1 Solirubrobacteraceae bacterium | reverse complement strand
GCGATCGCGGCCGGCGCCTCGATCGTCAACGACGTGAGCGGCCTGCGCGACCCCGAGCTCGCCGACGTGTGCGCGCAGACCGGCGCCGGGCTCGTCGTCATGCACACGATCGCGCCGCCCAAGCAGCGGCTCCACGACCGCGCGCTGGACGGCCTGATCGTCGGGGAGGTCCGCCGCTTCCTGGCCGCGCGGATCGAGCGTGCGATCGCGCACGGGGTGGCGCCCGAGCAGCTGATCGTCGATCCCGGCCCTGACTTCTCCAAGACCCCGGCGCAGTCGATCGATGTGCTGCGCTCGCTGCCGTCCCTGCACGAGCTCGGCTACCCGATGCTGCTGGCGGTCTCACGCAAGGATTTCGTCGGCGCGCTCACCGGTCGGCCGCCGCGCGAGCGCCTCGGTGGGACGCTCGGTGCCGTTGCCCACGGGGTCCGCTGCGGAGCCCACATGCTTCGGTTGCACGACGTCGCGGCGGCGCACGACTTCCTCGCCGTGCTGGCCGCGCTGGAGGGCACCGATGCGGTCGATCCGGCGCTCCAGGTCTCCGACCGCCTGCGCTGGACCCGCGGTGAGAACCCGGTCGCGCCGACGCGATCCGCCTGATCACGTACTAAGGTGCGAGCTGCACGTTCGCCGGTCGCTGTCCCCACGCGACCGGAGCCCACCGATCATCCGAAGGAGTCCCGTATGTCCGTGCTTGACCGCAGTGCCCTGGTCGACAGTCCCCTCGCCGACCTCCACGCGATCGCCTCCGAGCTCTCGATCGACGGATTCCGTCGCCTGCGCCGTGACGAGCTGATCGACGCGATCATCGAGAAGCAGGGCGGCAGCCCATCCGAAGGCAGCACGCCGGAGGGCGAGGGTGAGTCGACGAGCACCACCCGCCGGCGACGCGGCCGTCGCGGTGCGCGCGCCACCGGCGAGGCCGCGGAGGCCGCTGAGGCCGAGGCCGAGTCAGGCGCCGCCGCCGAGACCGGCACGGAGGACGCCGAGGAGGCTCCCAAGCCGCGCCGGTCGCGGGCGCGCGCGCGCAAGTCCGAGCCCGAGGAGGCATCCAAGGGCGAGGAGACAGCCGAGCCGGCACAGGAGGAGGAGAAGGAGGACGAGAAGCCGGCGCGCAGCCGCCGCGGACGGGCGAAGGCAACCGAGGAGCGCGCCGAGAGCGCTGACAGTGACGAGGAGACGGTCGAGGGCACCGTCGAGGTGCTCCCCAATGGTTCGGGGTTCGTCCGCCTCGGTGGCTCCCCGGACGAAGACGTGTACGTCTCCTCGGCCCAGGTCAAACGCTGCGAGCTCGTCTCCGGTGACACCGTGACCGGCCCCAAGCGTGCGCCGCGCCGCTCGGAGCGGTACGCCTCGCTGATTCGAATCGAGACCATCAACGGGCGCCCTGCGTCCGAGCAGGCCGACACGGTTCGGTTCGACGACCTGCCCGCCGCGCTCCCGGCGCAGCTGATCGACCTGGCCGGCGCCGACGCAGCGCTCAAGGCCGTCCAGGCCCTCGCGCCGTTCGGACGGGGTTCGAGGGTCACCATCACCGGCGGGTCACGGACCGGCAAGACGGAGTTGCTGCGCGCGATCGCCGCCGCGCTGTCGGGCCAGAGCGAGCTGACCGTGTCGGTCGCCCTCGCGGGGGTCCGTCCCGAGGAGATCGGGGCATGGTCGGCAGACAGCGAGCCGTCGCTGCCCGCCCCGGCCGGCGCGGTGAGCCTCGCCGCCTCGGAGGACGCGCGAGCGGCTGCGCTCGAACCCGTCGTCGACCAGGCCCGCCGGCTCGCCGCCCGCGGCACCCACGCGGTCGTCCTGATCGACACGCTCGACGGCCTGAGCGCGCACGCCGCCCGCAAACTGATGGCCTCGGCGCGGAACATCACCGACGGCGGGTCGGTGACGATCATCACCACCGCCGCTGCGCCCGTGGGCGGGGAGACGACCGTGATCGCGCTCGACCTCACCGCCACGACCACCGGCCGGTTCCCGTCGATCGACGCGCTGGCCAGCGGCACGATGCGCCCCGAGCGCCTGATCGGCGACACCGCCGCCCGGAAGATCGTTCGCGACCGGGCCAAGTCGGTCAAGGACGCATAGGCCGCTCGTCGGGCTGCGGGAGCGCGTCAGCGTGTGACCGGCTCGCCGCTCACCGCGACGCGCTCGATCAACTCGGCGGCGCGCACCGTCCCCGGGTGCGCGCGCAACCGTTCGCCTGCGGCCGCTGCGCGCGCACGCAGCGCGGAGTCGCCGAGCACTCGGTCGAGCGCGGTGGTCAGCGCTTCGGCGGTGAGCGAATAGGTCGGCAGGCGAATCCCGTGGCCGCACTCGTGGACGCGCTGGGCGTTGTCGTGCTGATCCCAGAAGATCGGCAGCACGATCATCGGCAGGCCGAACCACATCGCCTCGGTGACCGTGTTGTTGCCGCCGTGGGTGATCACCGCATCGACGTGGGGGAGGACCGAGGTCTGAGGCAGGAACTCGGCTCCGGTCATGTTGTCGGCCAGGGTGTATTCGTCGTGGCGCGGGCCGGCGCTCACGATGTAGCGGTACGGAGTGCGGCCGAGCAGTGACACGAGGCGCTGCATGAGCTCCAGGTCGGCGGAGCCAAGCGAGCCCAGGCTCAGGTAGATGAGCGCCCGGCCATCGCGCTCCGGCGGCGTCCACGGCTCATCGGTCGATCGCACGCAGGTCTGCAGGGTGTGCCAGGTCGGGGCGAGAGCCTCCTGGCGGTCGTAGCCGAGCTCGTCGGGAAACAGCGCGATGTTGAGCCACGGTGACTCGTGGATCATCTCGATCCCGGGCAGTGGCGGCGCGCCGCGCTCCGCGCACCACGCGCTGAACTCCCGCTGCAGCGGCCCGATCTGCCGCTCATATTCGGCATCGAACGCGGCCCACTGCGAGCGCTCGCCGGTCGGAAGGCCTGAGAACACAGGCGGCAGCGCCGGATCGCGTAGCTCCAGCGGGTTGCAGGACATGATCCGAGCCCAAGGCCGGCCGCTGCTGAGCAGTGCCGGAAACGCGCAGACGTTGTCCTCGACCACAATGTCCGGAGTGATCTCCGCGATGATCTCGGTGAGGCGATCGTCCACGTAGCGAGCGCCGTCGACCAGCGCCTGCCACGTCGGCGCGATGAACCCCTGAAGCTGGTCCTGCGTGCTCGCGCGAAAGACGGGCGCGGTGTCGCGGACGAAGTCCTTCCAGAACTGCCCGGGCGCCTCGGGAACCTCGGGCGGCGGGCCGAGGCGCATCAGCCGCTCCTCGAATCCCTTGGCCTCCAGGGTCCCGGCGAACGACTCCTCGACGATGAAGATGACGCGGTGGCCGCGCCGGCGCAGCACGTCGCCGATCCCGACGCAGTTGTTCGTCGGCCCGAAGGCTCCCTCGGGGAAGAAGACGATCAACCGGGGCTGGACGGCGGGAATCGCGGCAGCCTACTGGACCGGCAGGCGCGGTGCGGGAGCCGCTTCGGAGGGCGTCTCGATGCGCGGCCGGCACTCGATGGCCATGAACGCCAGCCGGCGGAAGGCGAACTGGGCGATCGGCACGAGCTGAGGGATGTCCAGCAGCCTGCGCAGCCAGCCGTGCTCGCCCGCGCGAAAACGGCAGTAGTCGATCTCCCGGTGCGTGATGTCCGCATGACGGCCGAAGACCTGGTGGATCTCGATCGAGCGGCGGTAGACGGTCCAGTCGTCGATCCAGCGAAGCTTCTCCTCGGCCCATTCGCGCGCCGGCCGCTCGTCCTTGTAGATGCCGACTCCGAGGCGTCGCAGCAGCTCGGTGTAGCGCAGCCGCACGCGTCCCGGCGGCAGCCGGTGCGAGAGGGGGATACCGATGTGGCCCTCGCGCCACACCTCGCTGGCCGGGAAGTGGTGGTACATGAGCCCATCGGGCTTGGTGATGCGCTCGATCTCGGCCACGCTGGCGTGAAGCGGCTCGACGTGCTCGAAGACCTGATCGCTGACGACGACGTCGAAGAAGTCATCGTCGAATGGCAGGGTTCCGCCGGACTCGAAGTAGCGCAGCTTGCCCTGAGCGGTCGATTCATCCCAGCTGTAACCGGCACCCGGCCACCGGATGTCGCAGCCGTAGGCGTCGAGCCCCGCATCCTGGAACATCCGGGTGAGCGTCCCGGCGCCGCAGCCGTAGTCAAGGACGCGCGCCCCCGGCGGGGCCACGCGCGTGACCCAATCAACGAAGTACCGGCGGTTGACGTCCTCTTCGCCTGGGTCTTTCATGGCGCGCCACTATACGAGTACGCGCCGCGAAGTCAGTATGCGGTGCAGCGGCTGCGATGGCGCGGCCGCCGTTTGTAGACCGGCTCTTGTCCGCGATGCCACAGCAGCTGGTCGACGTCGGCCGCGGTGATGTCGCCGCCGCGAGCAGCGACGATCAGCTCGACGGCATGCACCGCGCACGCACGTATCTCGACCTCCTCCGGAGAGCCGTGCTCGATCAGTTCACCGGCCTCGATCCTGGTGATGAGGCCGGGATCGAAGGCGAGCACGCCGTCGAGCCTCAGGACATGCGGCACAAGGTTGTCGGCGAATATGGTCAGGCGCGCGGTGTCGCGCCATTGCGCAGCGCCGGCTCGCTGCAGGTCGGCCGCCGCGATCTGCGCGCGCTTCAGGAACGGAACCGACAGCTCCTCGTAGCGCGAGCGGTCGGCGAAGCAGGGCCAGCCGCCGAGTCGCACCGCGAGGGCAACCGCCGAGCCGTCGGCGTCCGCCACGAGCGCGAGCGGGTCTGCGCCGCAGTCCGTCAGCAGCCGGCTGCCGAGGTCGCGGAGCGACAGCGCGAACAGCTCCATCAGCTCGTGGGCCGGATCCTGGCTGAGGATCCCGGCGAGCGCCGCGGACTCGATCGCCGACAGCTGTGCCGCCGTTGGCGGACTGGAGCGCTCGCAGTGCATTCGCCAGGCCGCCGAGATCGTCCCGTAGCCGGAGCGAGGGGGCGAGCCGGATTTCCGCAGCGTCGGGAACCAGCCAGAGCCGAAGTTGATGGCGTCGAGGCTCAGCCAGTACGCGGCGCGCTCCCTGCGGCTCCATCCAGGGGCGGCCTCGTCCGCTACGGACCCAAGCGCCCGGAGGTCGAGCGCGCGGGAATAGGGTCCGACCCGGGCCTCCTCGATTCGCACGCTCCGGGCCCGCCGGGCGACCTCGGCACAGCTGGCGCGGAGCTCGTCCATTCTGTGAGCATGCCGCACCGGGAGCCCTCCGGCCGTGTCGCTAACGTGGCATCGATGGCCGAGCTGGGTCCTGCATGAGCGAGCTTTCCACCGAGCTGGAGTCGCTGCTGGCCGGCCTCAACGAGCCTCAGCGGGAGGCGGTCACCTATGGCCCAGGACCGCAGCTGATCCTGGCGGGGGCGGGCTCGGGCAAGACGCGGGTGCTCACCCACCGGATCGCGTACCTGATCGCGATCGGCGCCGCCAAGCCGAACGAGATCCTCGCGATCACCTTCACCAACAAGGCGGCCTCGGAGATGCGCGACCGCGCCGAGCTGCTCGTCGGCCGCCGCGTGCGCGCGATGTGGGTGATGACGTTCCACTCGGCGTGCGCCCGGATGCTGCGCGCCGAGGCGGCACGGCTCGGCTATACGCGCCAGTTCACGATCTACGACACCGCCGATCAGCGCCGCCTGATCAAGCGGATCCTCGATGAGCACGGGATCGACCCCAAGCGCTTCACCCCGGCGGCGATCGGCTCGCAGATCTCTGACGCCAAGAACAAGCTGCGCGACGCGGACGCCTACGGCCAGATGGTCGGCTCCTTCTTCGAGCAGACGGTCGCCGACGTCTACCGGGCCTACGAGCGGGAGTTGCACCGCGCCAACGCGATGGACTTCGACGACCTGCTCGTCCGTGCCGTCAACGTGCTCGAACTGTTCCCGGAGGTCCGGGAGCGCTACGCGACGGGCTTCCGCAACGTTCTGGTCGACGAGTACCAGGACACGAACCACGCCCAGTACCGGTGGCTCCAGCTGCTCTCGGAGGAGCGCCGCAACCTGATGGTGGTGGGGGACGATGCGCAGTGCCTGATCGAGGGCACGCCGGTCACCATGGCCGACGGGACGACCAAGCCGATCGAGAAAATCACGCCGGGGGAGATGGTGCGCTCCGGGTATGGCAGCGGAGACTTCCGCCCGGCTGAGGTGCTGCAGACCCACCGATCCGAGCGCGCCGACGGGATCGCTATCACGACCAGCTCGGGACGCAGGATCTTGAGCACGCCGGAACACACGCACTTCGCGGGATTCCAGGTGGGCCGAACGCCGCAGATGTACATGACGTATTTGATGTGGCGCCGCGATCGCGGCTATCGCGTCGGCACCACAAGGACGTACACAAACGGTCAGGTCAAGCCGACGATCGGTGTCGCTGGCAGGGTTCGGCACGAGCGAGCTGACCGAGCATGGGTCGTCTCCACGCACAACACCGAGGCGGACGCGCGTTTTGCCGAAGCGCTGCTGTCGCTTCGGTATGGACTGCCAACACTCCCATTCTCGGCCCGCAAGGTCGCCAGCGGGATCGGTCAGTCCTTGGTCGGCGATCAGGCACTACTCGACCGCTTGTTCTCCGAGCACGACAGCGAGACCGGCGGATTGCAACTCCTGGCCGACGAGGGCCTGCTCTTTGAGCAACCCCACATCCAGTCCGGAACGTTCACGCGCACCGAGGTCCGCCGCCGGCGCTTGGCGGTCTCGCTGTGCGGAGACCGGCGCGGCCGGACGCCGATGCACCGGCTTGCGCTCTTCGGCTACGACGAGCAAGGCCGCCAGACGCTGGAGGGACTCGGGCTCAGCGTGCGTCCGACGCGTCGCGGCTCGGACGGGTGGCGATACGAGACCTGCTGCAAAGACATGGCGACCGTCGATCTTGTCGCGACCAGGATCGCCGGGGCGCTGGGTGACGTCTCGATCCGCCCTGTCGCACGGCTGGGGAGCAACACCGGCGGGTTGGCCGCGAACTCTTTGCCGTTCACACCTGCCTCGTCGGTCCGGCCAGGCATGGTGATGTTCGACGGGGATGGCGGATACGACACCGTCGAGTCGGTCGAGCGGGTGACGCTGGACCGGCCCGTCTATGACCTTGACGTCGCCAACACCCACAACTTCATCGCCGGGGGATTGATCACCCACAACTCGATCTACGGGTTTCGCGGAGCTGACATCAGCAACATCCTCGAGTTCGAGAATTCGTATCCCGACGCCCAGGTGGTCAAGCTCGAGCAGAACTATCGCTCGACCCAGACGATCCTCGACGCGGCCAACGCGGTGATCTCCAACAACCGGGGGCAGAAGCCGAAGTCGCTGTGGACCGACATCGGGCGGGGGGACCCGATCAAGGTCAGGGAGCTCGACGACGAGCACGCCGAGGCGCGGTATGTGACCGGCGAGATCCAGCGGCTCGTCGACGAGGGGACCTCGCGCTCCGAGGTGGCGGTGTTCTACCGCACGAACGCCCAGTCACGCGTGCTGGAGGAGACGCTCGGGCGCGCGGAGATCGCCTATCAGGTGATCGGCGGCACGAAGTTCTACGACCGCGCCGAGATCAAGGATGCGATCGCGTACCTGACCGTGCTGGTCAACCATCAGGACGCGGGGTCGTTCACCCGGATCGTGAACTCGCCACGGCGCGGAATCGGCAACACGACGATCAGCCGGCTGCTGAGCCACGCCAACACGACGGGAGAGACCGTCTGGGAGCTCGCCGCGGCACCCGAGGACGTGCCGGGTCTCGGCGCAGCCGCAATCAAGTCGTTGCGGCGGTTCATGGCGACGATGGAGGTCCTGGGGGAGCGTGCCGAGAGCGGCGAGGTCCCGATCTCCACTCTGCTCAAGGAGGTGCTCTCCGAGACAGGCTACCTGGAGGCGCTGGAGAACGAGCGCACGATCGAGGCCCAGGGCCGGATCGAGAACTTGGAGGCGCTGGTGAGCGGCGCCGCGGAGTACGACGCGGAGGCGACCGCCGCCGCGGAGGGCAACGAGCATGGTCTCGCCGACTTCCTCCAGCAGATCGCACTGGTCGCCGATGCCGACGCGCGGACCGACGACGAAGGCCTGGTGACGCTCATGACGCTGCACAACGCCAAGGGGTTGGAGTACCCAATCGTGTTCCTGATCGGCTGCGAGGAGGGTGTCTTCCCGCATTCACGCGCACTCGACGAAGGTGGGCTGGAGGAGGAGCGGCGTTTGGCCTATGTGGGGATCACTCGGGCCGAGCGGGACCTGTACATCACCTCCGCGCGCACCCGGACGGTGTTTGGGGCCCGCAGTTTCGGCGCGCCGAGCCGGTTCATCGGCGAGATCCCCGCCGAGTTGACCGACCGCGACAGCCAGCCCGCGCGTTCACCGCGGGCGCGGATGACGAGCTGGGAGCGCACGCCCGGCAGCGCATGGGGGCCAGGGGCCTGGGATTCGTCGGGCAGCGGGGAGCTCTGGGACGCGGGCAGCCCCGCCCCAACCGCCTTCCGGCTCGGGGACGACGTCGTCCACGCGGCGCTCGGCGACGGCGTGGTCACCGGGCTGGAGCCCGGGGGGATCGTCGTCATCCGCTTCGCCAAGGACCGCGCCGAGCGCAAGCTGATCGCCGACTCCGCGCCGCTCAGCCGGCGATGAAGACGTCGCCGCTGCGGCTCGGCGAGTATCTGGCGGCGCTCGGATCGGTCGCGCTGCTGGTCACGCTGTTCGCGCTCAACTGGTACTGCCAGCCGACGCTCGCCACCTGGCGTGCGATCCCGACGCTGCGTTGGTTCCTGCTCGTCGCCGCCGTGCTCGGGCTCGCGGCCGTGGTCGCCCAGGCGGCCATGCGCGGGCCCGCGCTGCCGGTGACGCTCGATCTGCTCGGGATGCTCGTCGCGGGGCTGACCACCGTCCTGGTCGCGATCAGGATGATCACCACCGGCGCGACGCTCTGGACCGGCGCCTGGGTCGGAGTCGGCGCCGCCGCGCTGACGACGCTCGGCGCATATCGGGCCATGCGGACCGAGCAAGGCTGGACGCCCGGACCTGATCATCCGGTCGAGGTCGTGCCGCTGGACGGCGAGCAGCCGCACGGGACGGAGGAGGAGTCCGATGGCTAGGCTCGCGCAGGCGCGGCAGGAGCTGCGCCGGGCGCTGAGTGACGGATTGGTATATGTGCGCGGGCAGCGGTCGGTGCAGTGGTACGTGCGACACGGCGTCACGATCGGGGAGCGCTGCATGCTCGGGCACCCGTTCGAGCTCGATCGCACCCATTGCTGGCTGATCTCTATCGGCGACGACGTGGTCTTCGCGCCCGAGGTCTACGTACTCGCCCATGACGCGAGCGCCAAGGCGGCGACGGGGTACACGCGGATCGCGCCGGTTCGCATCGGCAACCGGGTCTTCGTGGGGGCGCGCAGCACGATCCTGCCAGGCGTGACGATCGGCGACGACGTGATCATCGGCGCGGCGAGCGTCGTCACGCAGGACGTTCTCTCGGGAACAGTCGCCGTCGGGAACCCGGCGCGCCCCGTCGGCACGACCGAGAGCTACTACGAGAAGCTGCGGGAACGCTTCGAGCGGGCGCCCAGGTTCGGCTCGGAATGGACCGCGTGGGGCGGGATTACCCCAGAGCGCAGGTCCCGGATGGCTGCAGAGCTCGGGGACGAGGGGTTCGTCATCTAGCGCGGTTGCGCGGGTCTGACCCGAGGCGTCCCGGAGACGCCTCCCGCCTACACTCAGCCGACATGCTCGAACGCGCACAGGTCGTCCACGTCGCCCGCCTGGCCCGCCTGGAGCTCGACGAGTCCGAGCTCGAGCGGATGGCCGGCGAGCTGTCCTCGGTGCTCGGGCACATCGATCGGATCCGGGAGCTCGACCTGACCGGAGTCGAGCCGACCGCAAGCACGGCCGCAGCGCCCGACGCCGAGGCATCGACGGGCGCGGTGATGCGAGCGGACGAACCGGTCCCCGGCCTCACCCAGGAGCAGGCCCTCGCCGAAGCGCCCGAGCCGGTCGACGGATCGTTCGGCGTGCCCAGCCCGGGACCGGTCGAATGACGATCGCCACGCATCTCAGGGCGAGCCGATGAGTGAGCTCACCGAACTCAGCGCGGCCGAGGCGGTTGCGGAGATCCGCGCGGGCGAGGTCTCCGCACGCGAACTGTTTGAGGCGTACCGCGAGCGGGCGACGGACGACGAGCTGAACGCCTACACGTGGGTCGCCGACGGGCCGCCGACCGAGATGCCCGCCGCGAGCACGCCCCTCGCCGGTGTCCCGGTCGCGGTCAAGGACCTGTTCTGCACCGAGGGCATCCCCAGCCAGGCCGGCTCGCGGATCCTCGAGGGATATCGCCCGCCGTACACCGCGACGGTTGTCGCAGGCCTGCAGGACGCGGGCGCGACGCTGCTGGGCAAGACCAACCAGGACGAGTTCGCGATGGGCTCCTCCAACGAGAACTCGGCGTTCGGCCCGGTCCGCAACCCGTGGGACCGGGAGCGCGTGCCCGGCGGGTCCTCGGGCGGGAGCGCCGCCGCGGTCGCGGGCGGCAGCGCACCGTGGGCGATCGGCACCGACACCGGCGGCTCGATCCGCCAGCCCGCCTCACTGTGCGGGATCGTGGGGCTGAAGCCCACCTACGGCGCGTGCTCGCGCTACGGGATGATCGCGTTCGCCTCCTCGCTGGACCAGGCCGGACCGTTCGCCCGTGACGTCACCGACGCGGCGCTGCTGTTCGCCCAGATGACCGGTCGTGACTGGCGTGACAGCACGAGCACCGGCCTGCCCGAGCCGATCGAGCTGCCGACCGCCGAGGACCTGCGTGGGATCCGGCTCGGTGTTCCGGCCGATCTGCTTGGCGACGCCGGCGAGGACGGAACCGGGATCGAGCCCGGCGTGCGGGCATCGTTCGAGGCCGCGCTCCAGCTCGCCGAGGGCCTGGGCGCCACGATCGAGACCTGCTCGCTGCCGCACGCACCGCATGCACTGTCGGCCTACTACCTGATCGCGCCCGCCGAGGCATCGGCGAACCTCGCGCGCTACGACGGGGTGCGTTACGGGTTGCGCGTCGCCGGCGACCGCTCCCTGGAGGAGATGTACAGCCGTACCCGCGGCGAGGGCTTCGGCGCGGAGGTCAAGCGGCGGATCATGCTCGGCACCTACGCGCTGGCCAGCGGCTATTACGACGCGTACTACGGCACCGCCCTGAAGGTCCGCACCAAGATCGCCGAGGACTTCCGAGCGGCATTCGCCGAGGTCGACTTCATCGTCACCCCGACGGCTCCGACCACCGCCTTCGAGCTCGGCGCGAAGACCGCGGACCCGCTGGCGATGTACCTCAACGACTACCTCGCGGTGCCGATGTCGTTGGCGGGAATTCCCGCGATCTCTATTCCGAGCGGGCTGAGCAACGGGCTGCCCGTCGGCTTCCAGCTCGCCGGCCCGGCGTTCAGCGAGGGCCGGATCCTCAACGCCGCCCACGCGCTCGAGCGCGCGATCGGCTTCGACGGGAGCGCCGTGCGCGCGGGCAGCGGGGTGCACGGTGCCTGACCCGACCTCGGGCTTTGAACCCGTCATCGGACTGGAGATCCACGTCCAGCTGAAGACCCGCACGAAGATGTTCTGCGGCTGCGAGCTCTCGTTCGGCGACCCGCCGAACACGCATGTCTGCCCGACCTGTCTGGGCCTGCCCGGAGCGCTGCCCGTCGTCAACGCCCGCGCGATCGACTATGCGATCCGGATCGGCCTGGCGCTCGGCTCCAAGATCGCGCATCGGTCGATCTTCCACCGCAAGAACTACTTCTATCCGGACTCGCCGAAGGCCTACCAGATCTCCCAGTACGACGTGCCGCTGTGCTCCGGGGGTGAGCTCGGTGGCGTGCGCATCCACCGCGTCCACGTCGAGGAGGACGCGGCCAAGCTCAGCCACATCGGTGAGAGCGGCCGGATCCACGGCTCCGACCGCTCGGTCGTCGACTTCAACCGGTGCGGCACGCCGCTGGTCGAGATCGTCACCGAGCCCGACATCCACTCCGCCTCGGAGGCACACGATTTCCTGTCGCTGCTGCGCGTCACCATGCGCCAGTTGGGGGTCTCGGACGTCAACATGGACGAGGGGTCGCTGCGAGCGGACGCGAACGTCTCGATCCGTCCGGTCGGATCCGATCAACTCGGGACCAAGACCGAGCTGAAGAACATGAACTCGTTCCGCTTCCTCGAGCGCGGGGTCGACGCCGAGATCGCTCGCCAGAGCGAGCTCGTGCAATCCGGCGGAGAGGTCGTGCAGGAGACGCTCCACTTCGATCCGGGCTCCGGCCGGCTCACCTCGCTGCGCTCCAAGGAGGAGGCGCACGACTACCGCTACTTCCCCGAGCCGGATCTGCTGCCACTGGTGGCCACGGAGGACATGCTCGCCTCGGCGCTGGCCGCGATCCCCGAGCTCCCGGCGGCCCGGGCGGAACGGTTCGAGCTCGACCTCGGCCTGCACCCCGACCGCGCGCGGGACCTCGCCTTCCGCAAAGAGCTCGCCGACTACTACGAGGCCGGGCTCGCCGCCGGTGACGGCGGCGCGGGCGCCGATCCGATCGAGCTCGCCAACTGGATTCCGCACCTGGTCGAGCGGATCGGATCGGATACCGATCCCGCGACATCGAAGGTGAGCCCGGAGGCGCTCGCCGAGCTGGCCGTGATGGTCGGCGCCAAGGCGGTCAGCCGCGACGCGGCGCGCGAGGTGCTCACGCTGCTCGTCTCCGAGGGCGGCAGCCCGGCGGCGCTCGTGGAACGCGAAGGGCTCGGCGCGCTCGGCGCGGATGAGGGCGGCGGGCTGGCTGCGGCCGTCGACGCCGCGATTGCGGGCGATCCGGATGCGGCGGCCAAGGTGGCCGCGGGGAACATGAAGGCGATCGGGCCGCTGGTGGGGGCTGTCATGCGCGAGGTCAAAGGGCGCGCGGACGGGGGCGAGGTGACCCGGTTGATT
>DATJTS010000137.1:0-35831 GCA_035503035.1 Solirubrobacteraceae bacterium | reverse complement strand
GAGGTCACTGCGGCGCACGGCTATCTCGGCGAGCAGTTCTTCCGCCCGGAGTACAACCTCCGCACCGACCGCTACGGCGAGCCGACCCGGTTCGTCGGCGACGTGCTGCGCGCGGTCCGCGCCGCGGCGCCGGGGCTCGCGCTCGGCGTACGGCTCAGCGCGGACTCGGCGGCGGCGCGAGCGGTGGCCCCGGCGTTGGCGGAGCTGGTCGACTACGTGCACCTCGCGATCGGCGACTCCTCGACGTTCGACGGCTGCACCGGGATCGCGCCGCCGCCGCCGACCCCGCAGGACCTGATCGGCGAGCTGACCGCGCCGTTCCGGCTCGGGCGACCGCTGATCGCGACCACCCGGGTCCTCGACCCGGGGCACGCCGACGCGATGATCGCCGACGGCGTCGCCGACGCGTTCGGGATGACCCGGGCGCTGATCACCGATCCCGACCTGCCGCGCAAGGTCCGCACCGGCGCCGGCGACCGGATCCTCCGCTGCATCGGCTGCAACGCCTGCATCGCCCACTATCACGCCGAGACACCGATCCGGTGCTCGATGAACCCTCGGACCGGTCGTGAGCTGACCCTGCCCGCGGCACGGGCGGTCGCCGCCGAGCGGGCGAGCCGCGTGGTGGTGGTCGGCGGCGGTCCCGCCGGGCTCGCTGCCGCGGCCGAGGCGGGGTCGGCCGGCCACGCCGTCGTGCTGCTGGAGCGAAGCGATGTCATCGGCGGTCAGGTCGCTGTCGCCGGCTCGAGCCCGGCGCATGCCGAGCAGGCGGCGTCACTGGCTGCGAACTACACCTCACTGCTCGGCGAGGCGGGGGTCGAGGTCCGACTGGGAGTCGACGCCGACGCCGATGCGGTCACGGCGCTGGATCCCGACCTGGTCGTACTGGCGACCGGCGCCCGGCCCGCGCCCGCGCGGCAGTCGCTCGACGATCTCCCGGTCATCGACGCGTGGGACGTGCTCGACGGTTCCGAGCGTCGGACCGGGCGAGTGGTCGTCTCGGACTGGGGCGGGGATCCGGTCGCGCTTGACTGCGCCGAGGTTCTGGCCGCCGCCGGTTGTCAGGTGACGCTGGCGGTCGGCGCGGTGATGCCGGGCGAGACCGTCCACCAGTACGCCCGTAATCAGTACCTGGGCCGCCTGGCCCGTGCCGGGGTCGAGATCCTCGATCGCCACGGCCTCGTTGCCGCGTCCGGAGGCTCGGTCGAGTTCGCCAACGTGTTCGCACCGGAGCTGCGCACCACCGTGGCCGCCGACGTCCTGGTGCTCTCTCACGGCCGCGTCCCCGATGCCACGCTCTATGAACCGCTCAGCGCCGCCCTCGGAGCCCGCGCTGTGATCTGCGCGGGCGACTGCTGCTCGCCGCGGGGCCTCGAGGAGGCGATCCTCGAAGGAACGCTCGCGGCGCATGACGGGCTGGTCAGCCTCGCCGGCCGCTGAGCGCCAGCACCGCGCCGACGCCGATCATCGTCACCCCGCCCACGGTGCTCATCCGCTCCAGCCGTCGCGGCGAGCGGCCGAGCCACTGCCGGGCCGTGCCGGACGCCATCGCCCAGGAGGAATCTGACAGTAGCCCGATGAGGGTGCAGATCAGCCCCAGGGTGGCCAGTTGCAGCGTGGTGTGGCCCCGTGCGGGCTCGATGAACTGCGGTACCAGCGCCGTGAACATGAGCACGCCCTTGGGGTTGGTGGCGCCGACGGCGAATCCCTCACGCACGATGCGGCGGGGCGAGCGCGGCTGGATCGCCAGCGGATTCAGTGCGCCGGCCAGCTCCTTGCGCTGGCGGATCGCACGCACCCCGAGCAACATCAGATAACCCGCGCCGATCAGCTTGACGACGGTGAACAGTGCATCTGAGCGGGCCAGGAGGGTGCCGAGGCCGATGCAGACCACCAGCAACTGGAACAGCAGCCCGAGCGTGTTGCCCATCACGGTGGCCATCGCGGCGCGCCGGCCGAGGGCCACGCCCCGGCTGACCACGAACAGGACGCTGGGTCCCGGGATCAGGATGAGCACGTAGACGGCGACGACGAACTCGAGCAGGTGGGAGGTGGGGAGCACGTTCCTCGCTTTCGACTGACGGTGAAGCCGGCCGGACCATATTGACACCTGCCCAAAAAGTGATATCTCCGAGAGCCTCGCTTGTGAATGTGGGTCCCTCAACGGTCGACGTCCGCATGGGGTGGGCGTTTCACGCCACCATCCCGCGCGAGGCGATCGCATCCGCACGCTCGCTGGGTGGAGGGCTCGGCGACCTGCACGGGCCACTCAGGCTCAGCGTCCTCCGCGGCGTCAACTACTGGCGAGGCACGGGTCTCGTCAACGGGGCCGGCTCGGGCCTCGTGGAGATCACGCTGAATCAGCGGGAGTGGGGGCGACTCGGTCCGTTCCCCGCACCGATGCGACGCATCATCGTCAGCGCCGAGGACCAGTCGGGGCTGATCGCCGCACTCAACCCGGCGGCCTCGCCGGCGTCGTAGAGTCCCAGTCTGGGTGCCGGACAGCGCTGGACCAGAGGAGATGTGATGCCTGGACTTCGAGGACGGTTGAGCACGCTGGTGAAGGCGAAGACCTCGGCAGCTCTCGACCGGGCCGAGGACCCGTCGCAGACGCTCGATTACAGCTACGAGAAGCAGCTGGAGATGATGGCGGGTGTCAAGAACGGGATCACCGAGGTGGCGACCTCTCGCAAGCGGCTGGAGAACCAGCAGGACACCCTGCGCCAGCAGGTCGACAAGCTGGGCGAGCAGGCGCGCCAGGCGCTGGCCGCCGGCAAGGAGGATCTCGCGCGAGCGGCGCTGGAGCGCAAGCAGACCGTCCAGGGCGAGATCGACTCGCTCGACGCGCAGATCGCCGAACTCGAGCGCCAGCGGGAGCAGCTCACCGACAGCCAGCAGAAGCTGCAGGCCAAGCTCGATGCCTTCCGGACGCAGAAGGAGGTCGTCAAGGCCCAGTACTCAGCCGCGCAGGCCGAGGTGCAGATGTCGGAGGCGACCTCGGGCGTCGGCGGCCAGATGGCCGATGTCGGTCAGGCGGCGCAGCGCGCGATCGAGAAGGCGGAGGACATGAAGGCCCGCGCCGGTGCGATGGACGAGCTCGAACAGGCGGGCACCTTCGGGGACGCCATGCAACTCGGCGACGGGGATGACGTCGATCGCCAGCTCGCCCAGCTCGGTGACAGCGGCGGCGTCGATGCGGAGCTGGCAGAGATGAAGGCCCAGCTCGCCGCGTCCAAGACGCCCGAGCAACTGCCCGGCCCGGCCACGCCGCCGACCGACGAGTCGCCGACCGACGACTCCCCGCCTACAGCAGCTCGCTGACCGAGGCCTGCAGCAGCCGGGCGCGCCGGCGAAACAGACCCCGACGGGGCCCGTAGAGGGCGAGCTCCGACCTGCCCGCCGAGAGCTCGGCGCCGTCGGGATACTCGATCCGCAGCGAGTCGAGGTCGTAGTAGCTCAGGGTCTGCGCCGCGGTGCGCGCGCGCTCCCAGGGCGGACGGAGCCCGACGGCTCCGGTCACCGGCGTACGAAGGGTGAGCATCTCCGCGTCCCCACCCCAATGCTCGAGCACCACCTCCGCGCTGGGCTGCCCGCCGAAGCCCCGGCCACGTGAGACCGCCACCCCCGGCTCGGTCACCTCCACGCGGTACTGATCGGCCGATGCCGAGCACTGACCGCGACCGGCGCGCACGCTCACCGCCCCGGAGAGACGGCCACAGCTGACGGCCGCGAGCGCGACGACCACACGGTCCTGCTGCGCCCGCGCCCCCATCGGGAACCGCTACCCGGGCAGCTGGCCGGCGCGCTTGGCCTCGAGCTTGCGGCGCTCGCGCCGCGCCCCGTGGAGCTGGCCGACCGCGTAGCCGCCGGCAAGGGCGATGAAGGCCGGAATGAACGCCAGGACGAGCGCGCTGACCGCGACGACCACCTTCAGCACGATGATCGCGGCGATGACGATCACGACCACACTGAGAGCTGTCTTCATGGCGCTGACTATAAGCCCCCGCCACCTGGCCGGGTCGCGCCTACGTCATTGGTGGCTCAGCGTGGCTCGGCGTCCTCTGGCTCCTCGTCGCGTCGCTCGCTGCTCGGTCGCGGGCCGCCCGCCGTCGAGGTCACGGAGTCGCGATCCCGGGGCACCTCGGCCCTCTCGCCTTCCACGGCCGCAGTCCCGCTGAACTCCTCGCGCTCGTTCGGCGCGATCAGCTCGTGATCGGCCAGGCCCTCTTCGTGCAGCTTCGCCTTCTCCTCCTGGACGCGCGCCTCGGCGCGCTCGCGCTGGGCCTCCTGTTCGGCGACCCGCGCCCGTTGCTCGGCGACGGCCGCCTGGCGCTCGCGGCCCGACGCCTCGTCACGGTGCCCTTGGGCGACCTGCTCGCGTCGCCGGTCGAGTTCGCGCTCGCGCTCGCGGATCCGCGCGCGATCGCGCAGCCGGGGGAGCAGCAGTAGGAGCGCGATCGCGGCGACGACAACGACCGCGATCACGATGATCAGGACAGTCGACATGACATTTCCTCCTTAGTCCCTGAGTGCAGAACCATTACCCCCGGATCGCGGGTCACGACCAGAACTCCGGCCGCCGTCGACCGCGAGCCCAGGCCGACGGTCTCGCACCGGCGGCCGCTCGGTCACCGCGACCGTGGAGATGGCACCGTCGTCCCACGGCTTGACGTAGCGAGCGGAGATCGACGCGCGGTGTTCGTGGGGCAGGCGCCGCTCGACGGCGGCCAGGATCGCGTAGGCCATCTCACCGAGCGCACGCAGCGGCTGGTGACGGTTCTGCCTGGTTCCGAGATCGGTCTCTGCGAGTGCGTCCAACCCCCGAGCGTGCAGCGCGTCGATCAACGTGGCGGTCTCTACCCCGTAGCCGACCGGGAACGGAACCTCCTCCAGGAGCGGACGCCGCGCGGCGAACTCACCGGCGAGCGGTTGGCTGAAGCCGGCCAGCGACGGAAAGTGCATGTTGATGAGCGGCCGGGCCATCAGTTCGGTGACTCGGCCGCCCTCGTGTGGAACCCGATGTCCGTTTGACTGGAACGGTCGCTCGAAAGCGCCTTTGACCATCTCGACCGTGTCGTCGAGCAGCAGAGGCCCGAGCAGGCCCAGGAGATGGGCGGGATCCGGATCGACCGTGTCACCGTCCATGAAGCACACGATGTCTCCCGAGCTCACGTGCAGCGCGCGCCACATCGCATCGCCCTTTCCCGCCGCCGGGCCGAGTTCGGGTACCAGCCTGTCCTGCTGGAGCACGCGCGCCCCGTGTCGTTCGGCAACCTGAGCGGTGCCATCTCGGGAGCCCGCATCGACGACCAGCAGCTCATCCACCAGTCCCGCGGCACGCGCCGGGCCGACCGCACGGTTCAGGACCGAGGCGATCGTCTCCGCGCACTCCTTGGTGGGAATGATCACGGAGACGGCCGTCGTCGCGGGCTTTGCGGCCGTGAGCTCGGCCAGTGGGAACTGCCGCGCGTGATAGCGGCGCATCGCCATCCATCGCGACACGGCGAGGTCGACGGACAGCCCACGCTGCGCGCGACCGTCCGTGCGGGCGGAGGTCGTCACGAGCACATCGGGTGCGCGCAGAATCGGGATGCGATGAGCCAGCAGTCGCGCGGCGAACGCCTCATCCTCGAGCGCCGACAGAGGTTCCAGGCCGCCGACGGAGCAATAGGCCGTAGCGGTGATCGATAACGACGCGCCGGCGAAATGATGATGGGCGGCGTCCGGGTCGTCTCGGTGCACGAGCCGCAGCCGCGCCGCGGCGTCCCGCTCGCGCCGTGCGCGCACGGCTGCCGGCAGCGCGTCGGACTCGGCCGGATCCAGCTCGATCCGGCCGGCGATGACGGCGGCACCGTGATCACGGTGGCGCAACTGCCTGGCAAGCCAGTCGCGTGCCGGGCGGGTGTCGGCGTCGGTGGTGGCGATCAGGCCGGCGGGCAGGCCCAGCTCGTGCAGACGGCGGCACGCGGCGTCCATCCCGATCCGTCGTGCCGGTCCCGTCCCCAGTCCCGGGCCGTGAAGCAGCGTGAGGGCGAGGTTCTGGTCCTCCGCGACGGCCGCGGCGACCTCCGCGGTGTGATCGGAGCAGGCATCGAGCACGACGATCACCTCGAAGGCGTCGGTTGTCTGGCTCGCGAGGGCGCGCAGACACCCGGCAACGCACGCTTCCTCATCGCGCGCCGGGATGACGACGATCGCGGCTACCGACTCCGCCATCTCGCCCCCGCCCTGACCAGGGCGCGTCCGCGCTCGTAGTCATCGTCGGCGTTGTGGCTGAGCACGCCGACGATCGCGTTCTCGCGCCCGTACCAGACGGTGAACGCATCGTTCAGGTTCGAACGCTCCACCTGGCAGTCGTCGTAGCCGTCGCCCCAGGCTGCGTATTTCACGGTGTGATCGCCGATCGTCGTCCAGAACCCCGGAACGTCGTCCCAGGCCGCCGAACGCCCCGCTGCCACCGAGCCCGCGATCTCACCCTGCTGGAGCGCGTCACCCCAATGTTCGACGGCGAGCCGCCTGCCGGCAGCTTCGTTGTGGGCGAGCGCGACGTCCCCGGCGGCGAACAGGCCGGAGATCGGCGTGCGCATCGAGCTGTCGACGGCGACGCGGCCCCCGTCAGTGATGAGGTCCCGGTTCGCGAGGAGCTGGCTGCGCGGTGCGACGCCGGTCGCGAGCACCACCACCGGAGCACGCAGCCGCCCGCGATCAGACGTGACGTGCAACTCGCCGTCGCGGCGTTCGATCGCCGACACCGACGCGGCGAGCGTCACCGCAACGCCGGCGTCGCGCAGCCACGTTTCGATCATCCAGGCGGCGTGCTGTCCCAGGCGACGCTGATTGGGAGCCGCCTCATCCGAGACGAGGCTGACCGGGTGACCGCGCAGTCGCAGCGACGCCGCGATTTCGCAACCGATGAACCCCGAGCCGACGACGACGGCCGGCTCGCCGGGGCCGAGGTGGCGGTTCAGCTGGTGCAGGTCCTCGAGCGATCGGACGACTCGGACAGCCGGATCGTCGGCGCCTGGGATCGGGAGCCGGGTCGGTTCCGAGCCGGTCGCGATCAGACATTTGCGGTATCGCAGGGTCCGTCCGCCCGCGAGCACGATCTCGGCCGCGCCGGCCTCGAGCCTCATCGCGCGGCCGCTGATCACTGACACTCCCTCCCGCCAGAACCAGAACTCGTCCTCGAGCGCGGTCTCGGATTCGTCGATCTCCCCGCGCAGCAGCTCCTTGGTGAGCGGTGGACGCCGGTAGGGGACACGGCCCTCGTCGGTGACCAGCGCCAGCTCGCCTGTGCCGCCGGCGTCCCGGTACGCGCGGACCGCGGACAGGGCGGCGGGACCGCCGCCGACGGCGACGAACTCGAACTGGTCGGTGGTCATGCGTGGAACACGTCGAGGAGGTACTCGTCGGTGCTCGCCGATTCCACCGCCGACAGCCACCACTCACCGCCCAACATCCGGTGGACCTGGGTGGCGCTGCATGGTCGATCCGGTCCGGTCGGCCGCCAGTGCACCGCCACGATCCGGGCCAACGGCGCACTGAGGTCGCGTAGCCGCCCGATGGTCGCTTGGAGCGCCTCGGGCTCGAGGTAGTACAGGATCTCCGAGGCGACGATCAGGTCGTAGCGTCGAATCGGGATCGCGTCGGGGATCGAGCCGAGGAGGACCTCGACGTTGGCCCTGTCGGCCAGTCGACGCCGGGCCGCTGCGACCGCGGTGGGAGCGCCGTCGATCGTGGTCAGCCGGGAACAGCGGTCGGCGAGCAGTTCGCTGAACACGCCGATCGAACTGCCGAGCTCCAGCGTCTCGCCGAGGCGTCCTCGACCGCACGCCTCCAGTGTGGCGGCGTACTTGTCCTGCTCGTAGCGGCTGCTCTCGTACTCCCAGGGATCGCGCTCCGATCGGTAGCGAGCCTCGAAGTCCTGGAGTGACATGTGGCTCACGTCCATCGCTCCAGCGCCGCGGAGCCGACCCGGACGAGCAACGGATCGAGCCGATGCTGGAGCAGGAACAGCTCGAGATCACGCCGCGCCCGGTCGAGAGCGTCGGCGCGCACGAAGGGGGTCGAGCCACAGGCGCGAGCGGCGTCCTCCAACAGGCTGCCGCAGGCATCGGCGACCGCGGCGCGCGCATGGATCGCGATCGCCGGCAGCTCGGGATCACCGCCGTCGATCGCCCCGGCCGCCGTCGACATCCATGCGTCGATCGTCCGTTGCGCGGTGAGGATCCGACCAGCCGCCAGCGCCTCGAGATCCGTATGACCCGCCCGCCGCGCCAACTCCGAGAGCGCGCCACGAACCGCGGTGTCCGCCATTCCGGCCCAACTCGCGGTGGTGCGCAGCGCGTCGCGGGCGAACCACGGCTGCGCGGCGATCGAGCCGGGTCCGCCGAGCCTCGCCATCACCGGGACATCGTGAAAGATGACCCGATGCGACTCTGAGGCGACCAGCCCGGCGGCGCGATACCAGTCGCGGTCGATCTCGACGCCCTCGTCACCGAGATCGACCCAGACGAGCGCCGGCTTCTCGTGGCGCGGATCGCGGACCAGCACCGCGGCGCGGTCGAGGCCGCCGGCCCCCGAGCAGAATGCCTTGACGCCGCGAATCACCTCAGCCCCCTCGCGGGTGACAATCTCGGCCGGCGATCCCTCGTGTGCTCCGGGGTTTCCACCCCAGACACCTGCCAACAGCCGGCCCTCGCACACCTCCTGCAACTCGCCATCTCGCAGCTCCGCCGGGGCGTGGACCGCGAGACGCTCGACCGCGTTGAGGTGGCCGTCGAAGATCCGTCCGACTGAGCCGTCGGCGCCGGCGACCCGGCGGACCAGTGAGAGCTCGAGGTCCGCGGGCGGCCGGCGATCCCCAGGACGGGCGTTGAAGCCGAGCGCGCCGGCGTTCCGCAGCAGGGCGAACGCCTCGTCGGGGAACCGCCGGACCGGAGCCTGGTCGCGCTCCGCAGCGCTCTGCTCGATGCGAGCGAGCGCCCCGTCCAGCGCGTGCCAGAAGCTCTGCGAGTCGGCCGGCGTCCGGTGAGGCATGATCGTCGTCACAGCACGCTCAGGCGCAGGGCGGTGCGGGCGGCGTGGTCGGTCACGAGCGAGACGAATGCCGCCGTCTCCCCGCAGTCACGGCGTGTGGCGCCAGGCCCGATCCCGTCATGCGCGAGCACGACCGCGTCAGGGCCGAGCGCGGGCTGGATCGCTCTGAACATGTCGCTGGCGCGGTCCCCGCGCCAATCGTGGGTATCCACATCCCAGCCCACCAGCGTGAGCCCGAACTCCACCGCGACCCGCGCCGTGGCGTCCGTCTGGACCCCCCACGGGACGCGCCACAGGTCCGGGTGCACTCCGAGCCGGGCCAGCCGGTCGAGGGCCCGCGCGGTGTCCTCGCGGATGTCCGCCTCCTCCAACTCGCTGTGCCGGACGTGTCGATCGCAGTGGAGCGCGATGCGATGGCCGCCGCAGACCGCTCGCCGCAGCAACTCGGGGTATGCCTCCGCGGCAGGCGCGATGACGAAGAAGGTGGCGACCGACCCCGCCCGCTCGAGTGCATCCAGCACCGAGGGAGTGCCCCGGGGATCGGGCCCGTCGTCGAATGTCAGCGCCAGCCCCACGCCGTCACAAGCGGGTCATCGCGGGCTGCGCGGTCGGAATCATGGATGGCCAGTACCCGGCGCCGCAGCACCAAACCATCAAACCGAGACACGGTCATGATCGGGACTGAGTCCCAACTGACCGGCAGTCGGGGCGCGGGTCTCTCAGGTGCTGGCGGAGGGCATCGCCTCGCGCCGTCCGACGCTGGACGCCTCGGGCAGGAGCACGTTCAGCAGTGCGTTGAGGTCGATGTCACGCCGCGAGGGCAGCGTGATCGGAAGGCTCGCCCTGACGGTGTACCGGTTCCGGCGCCCCACACGCTCGCGGTCGACGTAGCCGGCGCCGATCAGGTCGGCGACGATCCGCTGCGCCGCTCGCTCGGTGATCTGCACCTCCGTCGCGATGTCCCGCATCCGTGTGGTGGGGTCAGAGGCGATGCAGAGCAGCACCAAGCCGTGGTTCGTCAGGAAGCCGAAGGGATGCACACTCGGGAATCTAGCGGTCGGTGCGGACCTTTTCGCGAGATCGGCATCACGAATCTCGTTACACGACTTCCTTTTCGTGTATCCTCAGACGTATGACCTCATCGGCTTTGCCAAAGCCCGCGAGGATTGACTCGACCATCGGGGACGACGGCGTGATCACGCTGTTCGTCGGCGGCGAGATCGACCTTCAGACCGCTCCGGCTCTGGAGCAGGCCCTACTCGACGCGGAGCGGGCCCGGCCGCGGCGGATCGTGCTCGACCTTGGCGGCGTCGGTTTCATGGACAGCACCGGTATCCATCAGCTGCTCGCCGCGCATGAGCGAGCGGCAGCCAACGGACACACCATCGCCTTTCGCCACGTCTCCGGCTTCACGCGCCGCCTGTTCGCGCTGAGCGGAGCCGACGCGCTCTGGTCGGTCGCCTGACCCGGTCCGCCACCCGGGCTCTCAGACCAGCACAGCCCGCAGGCGCTGCTCGAGTGCCGCGCGCGGCAGCGCACCGACCACCCGATCGACCTCCGCTCCGCTGCGGAACACCACGAGCAGGGGGATCGACATCGCTCCGTAGGTCCGGGCGAGGCGCGGGTTGGCGTCGACGTCGACCTTGACCACCTTCAACTCGCCCGCGCGCGCGTGCGCAAGCTCGCTCAGCACCGGGGCGATCATGCGGCAGGGTCCGCACCAGGCGGCCCAGAAGTCGACGATCACCGGGACCGAAGCGGTGATCTCGGACTCGAAGCTCGCCTCATCCGCCTCGACGAGCCAGGGCAACGCCGCCTTGCATTTGGCGCAGCGCGGGGTGCCGGACTCGATCGGCCCGACCCGGTTGCGCGTCCCGCACTGAGCGCACGTGATGATTGCCATGGCCCGAGGCTAACCGCCCGCGGCGACCGGGGGTCTCAGCACCGTCGCGGCGTCCGCGTGGGCCAGTCGCGCGCACTCCGCGAACGTGGGGATGAGCGACGAGCTGTCGTCGGCTCTGGTGACGAGGGCCAACTCGGCCGCCGGGGCGCGGGTCAGCGGCCGGTAGGTGACACCGTGCAGTGCGAGGCTCGCGACCGACGCCGGGACGGGGGACAGGCCAACGCCGGCCGCCACCAGTCCGATGATGGTGAGCGTCTCCGGTGCGCGCTGCACGATGTTGCTGGCGCCACCGGTGGCCGCGAGCCGGGTGACGATCAGGTCGTGAAAGCCGGGTGCCTGTTCACGCGGGAACAGCACGAGTGGCTCGCCCGCCAGCCGGGCGAAGGGGATCCGCCGCAGCCGCGCGAGCGGATGATCGGTGGGGACGGCGACGATCGTCGGTTCGGTGGCGATCCGCTCGATCGCGATCCCCGCCGGGGGATCGAGCGGCGAGCGGACCAGGCCGGCGTCGATCACCCCCGATTCGAGCGCCCGCAGCTGGTCGACGGTCGAGCTCTCGCGCAGCTCGAGCGAGACGCCGGGCCGCACCTGGCGGAAGCGCTGGACGAGCGAGGGGACGATCGAGAACAGTGCCGAGCCGACGAAGCTCACCCGCAGGACGCCCGACAGTCCCGCGTTGAGCGCGCGGGCACGACCGGCGGCGCCCTCGAGGTCCGCGAGTACCGCGCGGGCGTCGCGCAGGAACGCCGCGCCGGCCGGGGTGAGTTCGACCTGGCGGCGGGTGCGTGCCAGCAGCTGACAGCCGAGCTCCGCCTCGAGCGCCGCTATCTGCTGGCTGAGCGGCGGTTGCGACATGTGCAGGCGCGCGGCAGCACGCCGGAAATGCAGCTCCTCCGCGACCGCGACGAAATACCGCAGCTGGCGCAGTTCCATCGCGCCCACGGTACTGATTTGCATTGCAGATCACAACGCCCGAATTGGATATTGGACGGGATCAATCGCGCGTCGTACGGTCCGTTCATGTCCTATGTCCTGACGTGTCCGAACTGCGGTCCGCGCGAGGTCACGGACTTCGGGTTCGGCGGCGAGTTGCACCCGCGGCCCACCGAGGCACCGAGCGATCGTGACCTCAACCGGTACGTCTACTTCCGGCGCAACGTCGCCGGTCTCCAGGTCGAGTGGTGGCACCACCGATCCGGGTGCCGAGCGTGGTTTCTCGCCGAGCGTGACACGCGGACCAACGAGGTGAGGTGGACGGCGATGCCCGCCGATGCCCCGACCGAGGGAGCGACGGCCGCATGACCCGCCTCACTCCCCAACCGGGAGAGCGCATCGACCGCTCGCGGCCGATCACCTTCAGCTTCGACGGCAAGCCCATCCAGGGATACGCAGGCGACACGATTGCCAGCGCCCTGCTCGCCCACGGCCGTACGACCCTGTCGCGGTCGTTCAAATACCACCGGCCCCGCGGCGAGCTCTGCGGCTGCGGTCAATGCGCCAACTCCCTGGTCGACGTCGACGGCCGGACCGGTGTCCGCGCCTGCTCGGAGCCGATCCGCGAGGGCATCCGCGTCATCCATCAGAACGCGTGGCCGTCGCTGGATTTCGATGTCATGCAGGCCACCGACAAGTTCGGCGGGCCGTTCACGCCGGTCGGCTTCTACTACAAGACGTTCATCCGGCCGCGGCGCCTGTGGCCGCTCTACGAGAAGGTGCTGCGGGGCGCCGCGGGTCTCGGCCGGCTCCCCAAGCGCCAGGAGGAGCGGAGCTGGGAGACCGAATACCGGCGCCGGCACTGCGACCTGCTCGTCATCGGCGGTGGCATCGCCGGTCTGGCCGCAGCGATCACGGCCGCCGAGGCCGGGCTTGACGTCGTCCTCTGCGACGAGGACGTCACCCCGGGCGGGCTGCTGCTGTCCGAGGGCCGCGCCGACCGTGCGCAGGCGCTGCTCGGCCAGGCGCGGGACGCCGGGGTCGAGATCCTCGAGCGTGGCGTCGCGCTCGGCTTCTTCGACGGCCTGGTCCCGGTGTGGCAGGGCTCGACGCTGCATCAGGTTCGGGCGGCGCGTCATGTGGTGGCGGCCGGAGCGATCCAGCAGCCGCTCATCTTCGCCGACAACGATCTCCCGGGGATCATGCTCTCGGGCGGCGCCCGCCGGCTCGGCGCGGTGTTCGGCGTCTCGCCCGGCACCCGCGCGGTGGTGGCGACGGTCGACGACCGGGGACTCGACGACGCGCTCGCGTTGCATCGGATGGGCGTGAGGATCGAGGCCGTCGCCGACCTGCGGCGTGAGCCATCGGCTGCCGCCGCAGAGCTGCAGGCGGCTGGGATCAAGATCGTCCAGGGCGCCACGGTGGTCCGCGCCCACGGCGGCAACGCGGTCGAGGCCGCCACGATTGCGCCGGTCGACGGAGGCGGGCAGGCGGCGGCGGTGGCGGCCGAGCGCATCGAGTGCGACCTGCTCGCGATGTCCGGTGCCACCCACCCGGCGGCGTCGCTGCTGCTCCAGGCAGGCGGACGCGCCGACTACGAGTCCGAGCGTGCCGGCTACCGGGTGACCGAGGTCACCGACGCCGTGGATGTCGCGGGGGCGACCGCCGGTGACGACGAGTACGAACTCGCTGAGCTCTCCGGGCAGCTCGCCGCCGGACGGGCGGCCGCGGCGCTCAAGGGCGGGCCTGCACCGCATGAGCTCGAGCAGCGGCTGGCGTCGCTCCGCCGTCCGCTGAACATCGCGACTCCGCCGGCGGTGGCCAGCGACGGCGAGTCCGCCGGCAAATACTTCGTCGACCTCGACGAGGACGTCACCGTCAAGGACATCGAGCACGCGGTCGGCGAGGGCTATGAGTCTCTCGAGCTGGCCAAGCGGTACACGACGGTGACGATGGGGCCGTCACAGGGCCGTTTCTCGCAGATCCCCTCCGCTCGCGTGATCGCGCGGGCGACCGGGATCGATCTGGGAGACGTGGGCCTGACGACGGCGCGCCCCCCGTGGCAGACGGTGCCGATGGGCGTCCTCGCGGGACGGCCGTTCGAGGCCGGCAAGCGCTCGGCGCTGCACGACCGCCACCGCGACCGCCGGGCCGATGTGCGGTGGGCCGGAGACTGGCGGCGCGCCTACCACTACGGCGACCCGCAGGGCGAGGCGCGGGCGGTGCAGACCAGCGCCGGCCTGATCGACGTCTCGACGCTCGGCAAGCTGCTCGTGCAGGGGCCCGACGCCGGGGAGCTGCTGGATCGGATGTATCCCAACCGGATGTCGAACCTGGCCCCCGGCCGGATCCGCTATGGCGTGATGCTCTCCGACGCGGGGCGCATCACCGATGACGGGACGGTCTGCCGGATCGACGAGGACACGTTCTACGTGACCACCACGAGCTCCGGTGCCACCGCCGTCGAAGGTCAGATGAACTGGTGGCTCAGCGCGTGGAACCTCGATGCGCGGATCACCGACGTGACCCAGGGGGTGGCCGCGATGAACCTGGCCGGTCCGAACGCGCGCGTGATCCTCTCCGAGCTCACCGAGATCGACTGCTCGAACGAGGGCTTCAAGTACCTCGACGCCAAGCACGCGATGGTGGCTGACGTCCCCGCGCTGGTCCTGCGGATCGGGTTCGTGGGCGAGGTCGGCTACGAGATCCACTGTCCCGGCCCCCAAGCGGCGCACCTCTGGGACGCGATCGTCGGCAACGGCTCGCGTGCCGTCACTCCGTTCGGCCTGGAGCCCCAGCGGATTCTGCGCCTGCAGAAGCTGCATGTGATCGTCGGTCAGGACACCGATTCGGAGTCGACACCGTTCAACACCGGGATGGGCTGGGCGGTCAAGTTCGACAAGGAGCAGGCCTTCCTCGGTCGCTGGGCGCTGGAGGCCAGCGCCGATCAGACGCCCGACACTGCGCTCGTCGGATTCACCGTCCCCGGCAACGAGGTGATGGTCGAAGGTGCGGTCGTGGTGGCGGCGGGGGAGCCCGCCGGCCAGGTGACCAGCGCCCGCTGGTCCCCACACCTCGGCGTCTCGATCGGCCTGGCCACGGTCCCGACTGAGCTGGCCACCGACGGACAGAGCATCCAGATCTCCTACGCCGGCAACACCTACTCCGCCGTCGTGACCACCAAGCCCTTCTATGACCCCGACGGTGAGGTGCTGCGCTCATGAGTCTCGACTTCCTCACCCCGGCGCTCGGCGCCGGATCCCCGCCCGCCCGCAGCCCGATCGCGGGGACCGCGGCGCGTGACGGCGGCCGGCTCGAGGTGCGCGGCGACTGGGAAGTGCCGGTCAGCTTCGGCGATCAGGCCGCGGAGCGGCGCGCGACGCAGGAGTCGGTCGGATTCGCCGACGCCTCGTGGCTGACCAAGACCCAGCTCGACGGTCCGGCGGAGGCGCTCGACGGCTGCGTCGCCGGGCTCAGCTTCGGCACCGCGAGCCTCCACCGCGGAGCCTGGTGGTGCCGGCTGACCCCGACGCGAGCACTGATCCTCGGAGCAGCGCCCGCCGCCGACTCCGTCAGCGGCGCACAGCTCCTGGACGTCACCACGCAGTACTGCGCCCTGCGGATTGCCGGACCGCGCTGCCGTGAGGTGATGGCGCGCTTCTGCGCGCTGGACCTGCGGCCCACGGTCTCGCCGCCGACCGCGCTACGACCCGGCTCGGTCGCGCGGACGCCCGGCCTGGTGGTGGTCGAGGAGGCAGAACAACTGCTGGTCCTCGTCGGTTCCGCGCTGGCGGAGTACTTCTGGACCGTCGTGAGCGACGCGGCGACGCGGCTCGGTGGCCGACCGGTTGGGACCGAGGTGCTGCGCGGCGAAGCCCTCGACCTACAGGAGGCAAGTGCTGATGCGTGACCTGTTCCGCAAGCGGCGGATGTGGCGCCGTCAGCCCGAGCTGAAGTCCCACTACGACGTGGTGATCATCGGTGGAGGCTCGCACGGCCTCGCCACGGCGTACTACCTGCGCGAGCATGGGATCACCAACGTGGCGATCCTCGAGAAGGGCTACATCGGATCCGGGGCGGCAGGTCGCAACACGACGATCATCCGCTCCAACTACAAGACCCCCGAAGGCGCCCGCTTCTACGACGCGAGCGTGAAGCTGTACGAGGGCCTGTCCGAGGATCTGAACTTCAACCTGCTGTTCAGCCAATGTGGCCATCTGACACTCGCCCACACCGACCGGGCGCTGTTCGTGATGGCCAACCGCGCCGAGGTCAACCAGCTGCACGGGATCGACTCGCGGCTGATCAACACCGACGAGGTCCAGGAGCTCGCGCCGACGATGTACTGCGGCCCGGACGCCACCTATCCGGTGCTGGGGGCGCTTTACCACCCGCCGGGCGGGATCATCCGCCACGACGCGGTCGTGTGGGGCTTCGCCCGCGGGGTGGATGCCGGCGGAGCGGAGATCCACCAGTACACGGAGGTCACCGGCCTGGAGCGCTCGGGCGACCGGATCACCGGGGTCCAGACCAACCGCGGCAACATCAGCGCGGGCACCGTCGTCAACTGCACGGCGGGCTGGTCCTCGCTGATCTGCGAGATGGCGGACGTCGAGCTGCCGATCACCACCCACATCCTGCAGGCGTGCGTCACCGAACCGGTCAAGCCGTTCCTCGACGTGGTGATCGTGTCCTCGCAGATGCACGTCTACATCTCCCAATCGGACCGCGGCGAGTTCGTGATGGGATCCGAGATCGAGCCGTGGACCACCTACCGGACCCGAAACACGCTCAACTTCCTCCAGGACCTCACCCGGCACACGCTGGAGCTGTTCCCGCAGCTCGAGCACGCGCGGCTGCTGCGCTCGTGGGCCGGGCTCTGTGACCTCTCGCCGGACTACAGCCCGATCCTCGGCAAGACGGAGGCCGAGAACTTCCATGTCAGCGCCGGCTGGGGGACCTACGGGTTCAAGGCCGCGCCGATCGTGGGCAAGACGCTCGCCGAGCTGGTCGCCACCAACCGCACGCCGGATCTCATCGCTCCGTTCGCGCTGGAGCGCTTCTACACCGACAACCTCGTCTCCGAACTCGCGGCCGCCGCCGTCAGCCACTGATCTCATGACCGATACGACCACCGCCACCGAGCCCGCCATGAGCGAGGCGCCCGCCACCACGACGATGCGGTTGCTGGTCTCCTGCCCGGACCGGCCCGGGATCGTCTCGGCGGTCTCGCGCTTTCTGTTCGACACCGGCGCCAACATCATCCGCTCGGCGCAGTACTCGACCGACCCGTCGGACGGGACGTTCTTCCTGCGTACCGAGTTCGCACTCCCGGTCGACGCCCAGGACGACTTCGCCGAGCGGTTCGGGCTGGTGGCCGATCGCTTCGGCATGACCTGGCGCATCTGGGATTCGAGCAAGCGCAAGCGCGTGGCGGTCCTGGTGTCACGGTACGACCACTGCCTGGTCGATCTCCTGTACCGCTGGCAGCGTGATGAGCTCAACGCAGACGTCGTGCTGGTGGCCTCCAATCATGAGGACTTCCGCGGTGTCGTCGAGGCGGCCGGTCTGCCGTATCACCACGTCCCCGTGGAGAAGGGTCACAAGCCTGAGGCAGAGGCGAAGCTCCTTGAGATCCTCGACGGGCAGTGCGACGTCGTCGTGCTGGCTCGCTACATGCAGATCCTCTCCGGTGAGTTCCTCGGCCGGGTGGGTGTCCCCGTGATCAACATCCACCACTCGTTCCTGCCGGCGTTCGCCGGCGCCGGGCCGTACGAGCGCGCCAAGGAGCGGGGCGTGAAGCTGATCGGTGCGACCGCGCACTACGTGACCGAGGAGCTCGACGCCGGGCCGATTATCGAGCAGGACGTCGTCCGGGTCAGCCACGCCGATGACGTGCCGTCGCTGGTGCGCCAGGGTGCCGAGGTCGAGCGGGCGGTCCTGTCCCGCGCGGTGCAGTGGCACTGCCAGGACCGCGTCATCCGCCACGCCAACACCACCGTCGTCTTCTGAGCGTGGGCTACAGCAACGTCCGGGGCGTCCCGCAGTGGGACAGGCGCTCACCCCGGTCGGCGACGATCATCGACGGCAAGGCGGTGGCGGCGCAGGTGCGGGCCGAGGTTGCCGAGCAGGCCGCCGCGTTCGAGCAGCGAACCGGACAGGCCCCCGGCCTGGCCACCATCCTGGTCGGTGATGATCCGGCCAGTGCGGTGTACGTTGCCGCCAAGCATCGCGCATGCGGCGAGGCGGGCATCACCTCGTTTCACCATCACCTCGACGCCGGCGCCGAGCAGGCGGAGGTCGAGGCACTGATCGATCAGCTGAACGCGGACCCCGCGGTGAGCGGCATCCTGTGCCAGCTCCCGGTTCCGCCGCCGCTCGATGGTGCCGCGCTCACTCGTCGCATCGACCCCGGCAAGGATGTGGACGGGCTCTCGCCGCTCAGTGCGGGCGCGCTCGCGCTCGGCGAACCCGGTCTGCGCCCGTGCACGCCCGCGGGCGTGATGCATCTGCTCGCCAGCCTCGGCTGGGAACCGCGCGGCCGCAGCGTGGTGGTGATCGGTCGCTCCAATCTGTTCGGCAAGCCGATGGCCCAGTTGCTGCTCGCAGCCGACGCGACGGTGACGGTCGCGCACTCGCGCACCGCTGACCTGCCGGCGCGGTGCCGCGCAGCGGACGCACTGATCGTCGCTGCCGGGCGCCCCGGGATGGTGGAGGGCAGCTGGATCAAACCCGGGGCGATCGTGATCGACGTCGGAATCTCCCGGACCAGTGACGGGTTGAAGGGCGACGTCGACTTCGAGGCTGCGCTTCAGGTCGCCGGCGCGGTCACCCCGGTTCCGGGTGGCGTGGGGCCGATGACGATCGCGATGCTCCTCCAGAACACGGTCCACGCGGCGCGGGCGACTGTCGGGGAATTCGCCTCGCCGGCCTGAGCATCCGCAGTGGTGGGCCGGCCCTCGGCCGAGCGCCCGGTGGCACCTCGACGCCGAGGCCTGGAGATCACATCCAAATAAGTATGAGCGTCACCTCATGGATGTCTGTGTGTCGTGACTCTCGGGGCGGGTAGCAGGAGCAGCACGCCAAACGTCAGAAAGGCTTCACCAAGTGATTCTTCTGGGCATTGTGCTGCTCATCATCGGCTTCATCGCGAAGATTGCGATCCTGTGGACAGTCGGGATCATCGTCCTCGTGGTCGGCGCCATCCTCGCCGTCCTCGGTGCGCTCGGCCGTGAGGTCGGCGGGCGCCGTCACTACTTCTGAGCGGTGAACAGAGACGGCAGGGGAGAGCTCAGGCCGCGGACCACCCGGCCGTGGTCCGCGGCTGTGAGCGCCTGCAAGCCCCGGAGCGGGTAGGCATCCGGGACCCACATGCCGGACCGTCAGCGAGCAGCTGAAACCTTGCGGCGCTTGGCTGGCGCCTTCGCGCCGCCCTTGGAGTGAGCGGCCGACTGGGCGGCGATCTCGGCAGCGCGCGCGGCGATGCGATCCTCGTCGGTGATCCGGTACCACGAGGTCGCGCGGCGCTCTCCCTGCCGCCGGACCTCACCCTTCTGCTCGCTCTCCTTCAGGAGCTCCAGCAGCACCGGCTGATCTCCACCGGTCTGCTTGGCGAGTGCCGACGTGGTCATCCCGGGGTTGTCACCCACGACCTTGAGCAGCTTCGCCAGCGGCACCACCGTCTTCGCCGCCTTCTTGGTGGCCGGCTTGCGCTTGCGGGGTGCCGGTGTCGCCTTCGGCGACGCTGCCGCGGGCTGAGCCTTCGGCGGCTCGCCGTCAGCCGCGGCGGGCTTCGGCTCAGGTTGCGCCGGGCGCGACCGGGTGACAGTCGCGGTCGCGGCCTGGTTACGACGCCGCTCGCGACGAGGTGACGGCGCACTCGTCGTCTCGGCTCGCTCGAGGATCTGAATTGCGGCGCGCAGGCGTTCGGCGTCGTTCTCTGCGTCCGCCAGACGCTGGCGCATGGTGGTCAGAAGGCTGCTCATGGTTCCTCTCGGTGTGACTGTCGCGCGGGCCAAAGTCCGCCCCGCCCGCACGGGCAGTTCTCGATCTGCATGGTGGTGAAGCAGCTCAGCCTAGCTGTCGCTCTCGGGCATCGGCCCGATCGGAGGTGAGATCAGCAACGAGAAGCCCTCGAACGGGCCCAGCGTCACATGGAAGCTGTTGAGTTCGTCGACCGTCGCCTGACCTTCCCAGCCACCGAACATGTCGCTCACCGCCGACTGTGGCACCAGGAACTCAGAGCGGATGGTGCCGATCACATCCTCCTCGGAGAAGTTGAGGGCGAGCAGATGCTGACGCCCGGACGGAAGCGAGTGGAGGAGGACCAGCATCGCCTTGTGGGGAACGCTCGGCACATCGATCTGGTCCGCGAGATGGATCTCGTACTCCCGGCGCACGGCGATGATGCGCTGCAGCCGGCGGGCAAAGCTGCCCGGGTCGGCGAGCTGGCGCGGAAGGCTGCCGTACAGGCTGCGCCCGGGCGGCAGCAGTCCCAGGGTGCGGCGTCGAGTCTCGTCCTCGTCGCCCACGCCCATCAGATCGTGGGAGCCGCGGTTGATCCAGCGGGTGTCGCCGTCACGGATCAGATCGGCGACGAGCGCCGGGTCGATCGTCAGCATCCCCGACAGATCCCATCCGGAGAGCGCGAACACGCCCGGCTGCAACGCGTTGAACATCGCCAGCAGCAGGTGCGCGCGTCTGATCCGTTCGGTCTCCGGGTCGCCGATCTCCGCCAGGTCGCGGATCCGGAGCGCGGCGGCAATCACCGACGTCGAGGTGCACGCGATCCCGTTGGTGGTGAACGTCAGGTTGTACGGTGCCGCGGGCCCGGTGAGATGGTCGACCAGCTCACCGCGAATTGTCTGCGCCAGATCCCGGCCGGTGATCTGCTTGCCGCGAAACGCGAACTCGTCCTCGGCGTGGCCGGTCGCGAAGTGCACGAGCTCGTGGGTGAGCTCGTCGTGATTCTGCAGACCGTGGACGAGTGACACCGGTGCGACGCCGAGCTCCGTCGACAGCTTCAGCGTCAGTCTGAGAAATTCGGTGTCACCCATCACCAGCGCGTGGTGGTAGGCCGGCCGGTTAACGAAGTCATACGAGAGATCGGCGCCCGAGTCGGACATCGTGCGGATGTCGTCGATCGTGAGGTTGAGCTCCTGGAACGAGAAGCCGCCCGCCTTGCGGATCATGCTGGCGATGAACTGGTTGGCGCCCTCCGAGAGCGGATGCCCCTCTGACCACGCCGGCATCCCCTCGGTGCTCTTCTCCACACCGAGGAATCCATTCGCGTCGAGGCGCAGCGCGCCCGAGCCAAGGTCCGCGAGCGGGTGCAGCGCGTCGCCGATCACCAGCCGCATGCCGGCGAACGACGGATCCAGCCAGTTGATCGAGGGCTGGCCCTCCTTGAAGTAGTGCAGGTAGACCCAGCGGCGGACGACGCCGTCCAGACCGGTGATCGGACCGGTGACGCTCCAGTTCGTCTCCTTCACCCCGGGCTCGTAGAAGATCACCCGCTGCAGCCGCCCGATGATGTACCCGGCCTGCTCGAGGCCCATCTCGGCCTCCGCCGACAGGTTGACCGAGTCGCGACCGGCGGGCACGTCCGGCAGCAGATGCCAGTCGGCCGGCGGGATGCAGACCATGTGGTAGATCCCCGGGTAGTCCTGGTAGCCGAGCTCGGCAAGGCGGAAGTCGGCGCCCTTGCCGGTGTGCCCCGGCACGATGTCGTCGATGATCACCCCGCTGTGGTCCTCGGCGGTGAGGCACAGCCGGCGAAAGTCACCCTCGGATCCGAAGTCCGGGTCGACCTCCATGCTGATCCGGTCGAAGTGGCCGTCGACCGACGGCGTCTGGCGCCACCCGGTCAGCCCGCCCGCCTTCTTGACCGGTCCGGTGTGAATCGCGTCGAGCCCGATTTCGGAGAAGGAGTCCCAGAGCGACGGGTCCGCCAGCCCGGCCAGGAACGACTGGCCCTCGCGTGTCACGAACGACAGCGGATATGCGGTGAACCAGACCGACGCGTGTGACAGTGCCGCCCGGGGATCGGGATGTGCGAACGGGTTCTGGAACATGTGCTCGGTGCCTGACAGCTGCCTGGCGATCGCGTTGGCATCCGCGAGCATCGAGGAGGACACCAGCCACTCCACGTAGCGCCGATTGGTCGCCACCGCATCGCCCTCCGCCTCGTGCGGCGTGCGGACGAGCCGCCGAGCATGCGGCCGCAGCCGCCGCGGCCGGGCCGGGTATCGCTGCTCGTCGTAGGTGATCTCGCTCGGCTCATGGACGACGGCCTCCTCGTCAGGAACTTCGGTGGGCTCCACGGATGCCATGCGGTTCTTGTTACCCGAGGTCGACATTTGTCAGCGCCGCCTTCGCCTCGGCCATCAACAGATCGACGACTCGCCAGCCGGCAGCTCCCGCGCCAGGGAATGGGCCTCGCCGGCCCACAGGTTGACGAGCTCGGCGTTTCCGTCCTCGCGTCCCTGCCGGCGAAGCGGCGCGGTCACGTAGTGCAACTCGGGGTAAGCGATCGGCGCGTCCGCGTCGTGCGCATCCATGAACTCGTTGCGGATTCCTCGGGCGAGACGACCGGTGAACGCTCGGGTCAGCGCGGTGTCGCCGCGGCCGCGAATCGCCTGACGGTGGGCCTCGCTGGTTCCGGCCTCGGCACAGAGCATGAACGCGGTTCCGATCTGCGCGGCTGCCGCTCCCGCGACCAGCACCGCCGCCAGCGTGTCGCCAACGGCGATCCCGCCGGAGGCCACGAGCGGCCGCGTCGACCGATCCGCGACCAGGGCGAGTAGGGGGAGGAGCGAGATCGGCCGCAGATCAGGCCGGTCGCTGAACGACCCACGGTGGCCACCCGCCTCGGCGCCCTGGACCACGAGAACGTCCGCGCCGGCCTGCTCGGCATCAAGCGCCTCCTCGACGCTGGTGATCGTCACCCAGACCTCCGCGCCGCCGCCCTGGAGCTCGCGGATCACCGCCCCGGCGGGGCAGCCGAACGTGAACGAGACGACTGGGACACGCTCTCGGGCGACGACCTCGAGCTTGGCGTCCCAGTCGTCATCGCTGTCGCGCGCCTCGCCGACGGGGAGTTCTCGCTCGTCCGCCCAAGCCCGGAGCCGCGCGACGAACGGCGCGTAGACGGCGGACTCGGTCGATCCGGCGCCAGGGACGAACAGGTTGACGCCGATCGGTCCGCCGGTGAGCGATCGGGTGCGGTCGATCCGCTCCTCGAGATCCGCGGCGCTGAGATAGCCCGCCGCCACGAACCCGAGGCCGCCCGCCTCGGCGACCGCGGCCGCCAACTCGGGCGTCGACGGTCCCCCGGCGAGTGGGGCGAGCACCACGGGAGCACGCAGCTCATCAAGAACGCTCATTGAGATAGGCAGAATCGCAGCAAACTGTCCGCCCCGCTGGACGCGCGAAGTCGGAGCCCGGCTCGCGCCGATTCTCTGGAACGCTATGGCGCGTGCGCGCCCCGTTCGCTCCCATCCCGCCAGACCGACGGCTGCGTCGCGGGGTACAGCTGCTTGCCGGGCTGGTGCTGTTCGGCGTCACCGCGGCGATGCTGGTGCTCGCCGGGCTCGGGCTCGACCCGTGGGACGTCCTGCACCAGGGTCTGTCACGAACGCTGGGGCTCGGCATCGGAACCTGGGCGATCCTCGTCAGCTGCCTGGTGCTGCTGCTGTGGTGGCCGCTGCGTCAGCGCCCCGGCCTCGGAACGGTCGCCAACGCGACCATCGTCGGGACGGTGATCGACATCGTGCTGTCGCTCGTGCACCCGCCGCACCTGCTCTGGGTGCGAATCGTGCTCATGCTCGGCGGCGTGGCCGGCAACGGGATCGCGACCGGCCTCTATGTCGGCGCCGGGCTCGGCCCGGGCCCGCGCGACGGTCTGAGCATCGGGATCGCGGCGAAAGGGCGCTCGCTGCGCGTCGTGCGCACCTGTATCGAGGCCACCGTGCTGGTGACCGGGATCCTGCTGGGCGGCACCGTCGGGGTCGGCACGGTGGTGTACGCGCTGTCCATCGGTCCGATCACGCACGTCACGATCCCCGCGCTGGCGATCGATCGGCCCAAGCAGGCCGCGGCGTGACCGGATCGGCTTGCGCTCGGTCTGCTGCGGCCAAGTCTGGGTACGAGAACCGCATTCCCGTGACCGTCGGCTGATGGCCGCTGTGGGCAGTTGTGGCGTCTGGGACGCCGCAACGCCCCAGGCGCCGATCGCCCAGGGCGCGCGTGGGCAGAAGTGGCGTCTGGGACGCCGCAACGCCCCAGGCGCCGATTACCCCGAGTACGCGTGGGCTGTTCTGGCGCGCCCGTGCGTCTCGGACGACCCCACGTGCCCAGGTGCGGGGCGCGCACCTGGGCAATCCGGCCCGTCGCTCAGCTCCAGCCGAGCTTGGCCTCGAGCGACGCGACGCCGGACTCGAGCATGCCGACCAGCGTGTCGATCTCGTCGGCGGTCACGGTGAGTGCCGGGGAGAGCTGGATCACCGGGCTCTCGCGGTCGTCCACGCGACAGATCAGCCCGGCCTCGAGCAGGTCGTCGAACAGCTCCTGCTTGAACAGGCGCGTGTAGTCGGCCGGCTCGAGCTCGCGCCCGTCCTTCCACGCCGGGTCGATCTCCAGCGCCCAGAAGAAGCCCATGCCGCGCACGTCCTTCACCAGCGGATGGCGCTCCTTGAGCTCGCGCAGGCGGTCGCCGAAGTGCTGCTCCAGCCCGAGCACGTTGTCGAGCAGCCCCTCTGACTCGATCAGCTCGATGTTCGCCAGCGCGACCGCGGCCGCGACCGGATGTCCGCCGAACGTGGAGCCGTGGTTGTACATCGCCTCCTTGTCGAGCGCCTCACGGACCTTGCGCGACATGACGAGCCCGCCCATCGGGATGTAGCCGGAGGTGAGTCCCTTGGCGAAGGTGATGATGTCGGGCTTGACGTCAAAGCGCTCGATCCCGAACCACGTCCCCAGCCGGCCGAAGCCGCAGATCGTCGAGTCGGCCACCAGCAGCACGCCGTACTCGTCGCAGATCGCTCGTACCGCCTGCCAGTAATCGGGCGGCGGCACCAAGCAGCCACCCGCGTTCTGGACCGGTTCGAGGAACACGGCGGCGACGTTCTCCGCCGGTCCGAACTGGATCGCGGTGCGGATCTGCTCAGCGGCGCCCTCGGGGTCCTCGCCGGTGTTGGCGACCTGGACGAAGCCGGGCACGAGCGGCTCGAACGGACCCTTGATCTCGGCCAGGCCACCGAGTGACAGTGCTCCGTAACTGACCCCGTGGTAGGCGGAGCGGCGGCTGATGAATTTGAAGCGCTCGGGGTGCCCGTTGGCGGCGTGATACTGGCGGCACAGCTTCAGCGCGGACTCGACGCCCTCGCTGCCCGAGTTCACGAAGAACGCCGAGGCGGGACCATCGACCGGGGCGAGGTCGGTGAGCTTCTTGGCGAGCTTCAGCACCGGCGTGTTGTGGGCAGACCAGTTGGGATAGAACTCGAGCTGTCCGATCTGCTCGGCGGCGGCATCGCCCAGCACCGTGCGGCCGTGCCCGACCTGGGTCGTGTACAGACCGGCGAGCCCATCGAAGTACCGGTTGCCCTTCTCGTCGAACACCCAGGTTCCCTCGCCCCGGACGATCGTCGGGAGCTCCCGCCAGTCCTCGTCGTTGGCGGTGAAATGGAGAACGACTCGGTCGCGGGGATCGTCGCCGCGCGGAAGTGGTGGTGTCTGCACGGCCGTGGCGGTGCTGTTCCTCTCGCTCATGGCGGGAACGCTAACAGGGTATTGAACAGCTGTCCAGTAGCCCTTGAGCCGCGGCCGGGTGATCCTCTAGCCTGCGCCCGCATGGCATCGCACGCCGTCCCGGTTCGTGATCGACGCGCCCCGGAGGAGCGGCGCGCGCTGCTGCTGGAGGCAGCCGGCGCGGTGGTCGCGGTCCACGGGTTCGACGGCGCGACGGTGCGAGACGTGGCCAAGCAGGCGAACGTCTCGACGGGGCTTGTGCACCACTACTTCGACTCGTTCCCCGACCTGCTGGCGGAGGTGTTCGCCAAGGAGGCGGAGGGCGAGCGGGACCGCCTCTCGGCGGCGACAAGCGCGATCTCCGAGCCGCTGGAACGGCTCGACAAGCTGGTGGCTCTCTACGCCCCTCGCGCCGATGACCCCGGCTGGTTCATCTGGTTCAGCGCCTGGAGCGCCGCTCCCCGTCAGCCGAAGCTGCGCGCGAGCGCGGAGCGCATCCACCGCGAGTGGTCCTCCGAGTTCGAGGAGGCGCTGCGCGCAGGGACCGAGGCCGGAGCGTTCCGGTGCGCCGATCCGCGAGGCACGACTCGCCGGCTGCTCTCGCTGATGGACGGGCTCGCGACCCAGGCGGTGGCGACCCGCAGCCTGCAGGCGGCCGAGGTCGCGCACGACATCGCGATCGCCGTGGCGGCCGAAACGGGGCTCGCCCCCGAGGACTTCCCGGAGGTCGCACGGATCGGCACCGGTCCACTACCGGGCTAGCCGCCCGGCCAGCCTGAACCGGGCGGTCTCGGGCGGAAGCGGCCGGCCCTCGGCCAGGTCGGCCACGAGCTCCCCCATGAGCGGCCCGAACTTGAAGCCGTGCCCGCAGTCGCCACCGCAGACGATCATGCCGTCGACCTCGTCGAGGATGAAGTGATCGTCCGGGGTCGAGGTGTACAGGCACCCCTCGGTGTGCACCGGCCGGGGGTCGATACCGGGGAAGCGGGCGCGCGTGAGCGCGACCACCGCGTCGATCTGCGCGGCCCGCACGTCGCGTTCCGGGACGTCGGGATCGAACTCCTCATCGGGCGAGTCGAGCGCGAGCTTGTACCCGACGCCCGGGGTCACCAGCCCGTAGGCCGACCGCTCGCTGTGCTGGCGGATCGATGGCCTGTCCTCCGGAACCCCGGCAAAGTAGGCGACCTCCTCGAAGCACGGGAACAGCGGGAAGTCGAGGAAGCGCGACAGCCACGGTCCCGCGGCGACCACCACGACGTCCGCCTCCAGCGCGCGCGGATCGTCGACGCGCACACCCTCTCGCAGCTCGACCTGGGCGGCGAGCCTCCGCAGCGCGTGGTCCGCCCGGATCACGCCCGCCTCGGGCTGCCACAGCACCGGTGAGTCGAACTGCGCCTCGGGGAAGCGGCTCCGCGCCTCCGCGGGCTCGAGCCACTCGTGCCCGACCCCGCAGGCCGCGAGCGCGTCCGCGCACGCCTGCGCGCCGTCGCCCCACTCGAGAAGCCCGTTGAAGATGAGCAACTCGGGGTCGACCGATCGCCAGGCGTCGATCGCGCGCCGAGCGAGCCGGACATCGTCCACCTCGTCGTGGCTGAGCCGGAAGATCCGCGAGCCGCCGGACGACGACGCCATGCGCGTGCCGACCTCGAACTGCTCGAAGACGGTGGTCTGAAAGCCGGCACGGACCAGCGCCCGCCCGGCGGAAAGGCCGAAGATCCCGGCCCCGACGACCGCTGCCCGCTTCACCACCGACCCCTTACGCGGCCGGGTCGTCGATCAGGAACAGCCGCGCGATGGAGTCGCGGGTGTTGTGGCCGCGATGCCCCCGCCCGGTGGCCAGCGTGAATGCATCCCCCTCGGTGACGAGCATCGGCGGCGTGTCCTCGGAGAACTCGTACTCGACCTGTCCCTCGAGGACGAAGCCCGCGTGACCGTCGAGGCACCACTCCTCCCTGCGCGCGTGCGGCCCGTACTCCACGATCGCCCACCGACGTCCCTGTTCGTGGGTCTCCTGAGCGGTGATCCCCGGCACGTCGTCGGCCGAGGGCAGGCTCTGGAGCGCGATCACGGCGTTGCGTTCGAACGGGCTGGGCGTCTGGACGGACATGGTGCGGCCTCCGGATCGATGGCGTGGCTGGCATTGTCGAGAGCTGCGGGCCGGCGCGGGGGCAACGCTTTATGCCGTTCCGCGCCAAAAGACTGGACGGTCTGCCTGGCTGACCTGGATCCCTCGCCCCATAGGGTGGTCTCATGATGCGGCCACCACGTTCATGATCGGACGGTACCGGCCGCTCGTCGCCGTGCCCGGATTCCCCCGTCTGCTCCTCTCCGCAGTCGCGGGTCGCATGCCGCTGGGAATGGCGTCGCTCTCGATCCTGCTCACGTTGAGGGCGTCGACCCACTCGTTCGCCACCGCGGGGATCGCGGTCGGCGGTTTCGCGGTTGCCCAGGCGACGATGTCCCCGCTCGCCGGGGGCATGATCGATCGGTTCGGGATGCGTCGGGTGCTGCTCCCGTGCGCTGCCGTGCAGGCGACCGCGCTGACGGTGCTGGTCGCCGCCAGCGACGCGCATGCCTCCTCGGCGGTGCTGGTGGTGCTCGCTGCCGCATCTGGGGCGTCGATGCCACCGGTCTCGGCCTGCTCGCGGATGCTCTGGCCTCGCGTGACGCCCGACCGCGCCACCCGTGACGCCGCGTACGCCCTGGACTCGATCGCGCAGGAAATCGTCTGGACGACCGGGCCGCTGGTGGTGGGAGCGATCGCCGGGCTGGCCTCGCCACGGCTCGCCGTCCTCACCGCCGCCGCGGTCTCGCTGGTGGGCACCACCCTGTTCGCCACCGCTCCGGCGACCCGACGCGTGCACCGGGGCCGGGGCGGAGGCGCGCTCCGCGCCGTGCTGCAATGCCGGCCGCTGCAGATCCTGTTCATGGTCGACCTGCTGCTCGGACTCCAACTGGGGGTGGTCGAGGTCGGCCTGCCCGCGCTCGCGATCCACGAGGGATCGCACGGCGCGGCGGGGATCCTGCTCAGCCTGTGGAGCATCGGGAGCCTGGTCGGTGGTCTCCTGTACGGGGCACGGCACTGGGGATCCAGCTCGGAGCGGCAGCTGGCGATGCTGCTGCTCGGATCGGCGGCGGTCACGGTGCCTCTCGCCATCGCCTGGGACCTGCCCTCGGCGTTCGTGCTGGCGGCGATCGCCGGGGTGTGTGGCGCGCCGTTGTTCTCGCGGCTCTACTCGCTGGTGGGCGACCACGCCCCGGAGAGCGCCACCGGGACCGCGTTCTCGTGGAACACCGCGGCGCTCGTCGCCGGGATCGCGGGCGGGTCGGCGCTGGCCGGTATCAGCGTCTCCGATCTCGGGGTGCGCGCGCCGTTCCTGCTGAGTGCCGGGTTCGGCGCGGTGGCGGCGGCGATGACGGTCGCCGCGGGCGCGCGCCTGTCGGTGAGGCCGATCTGCGCGCCGCAATGTCCGGCGACCTGATCTCACCCACCGACTCGGCGGGCGTGAGTCACACCTGAGACGCCGCCTCAGTGCCGCGTCGGCGGCGCGAACGGGGTGAGGTCGAGTCCTGGGTCGCCGCCGGTGATCAGCCGGGCCACGGCGCGTCCGGTACCGGGCGCGAGGGTCACCCCGAGCATGTTGTGCCCAGCGGCGACGAACAGCCGGCGGGCGCGGTCGAGCGCGCCGATGAACGGCAATCCGTTCGCGGTCATCGGACGGGGCCCGACCCACTCGGCGCTGCGCCGCTCCCAGTGCACGCCGCGCAGATAGGGGCGTGCCGCGGCGATGATCGCCTCGATGCGCCGCCGGTCGAAGCGGTCATGCTGGCGATCGAACTCCATCGTGCCGGCGAGCCGCGTGGAGTCGCCCAGCGGCGCCACCGCGACGTGCGCGGAGTTCAGCCCGATGAGGTGCTCCGGGCGCGGCTCGACGGGGACGCTGAAGCTGTACCCCTTGCCCGGGAAGATCGGAACCCGCGCGCCGATCGTCTGGGCAAGCGCGGTCGACCAGATGCCCGAGGTCAGGACCGCCGCGTCGGCCTGCACGGTCTCGCGCGTGGTCGCCAGCGTGACGCCGGCCGTGCTCGGGTGGATCGCGGTGACGCGGGTCCCCTCGCGAATGTCCGTGCCGGACCCACGGAGCCGGGAGGTCATCGCGTCCACGTAGCCCGAGGAGTCGATCACGATCTGGCCCGCGAGCGCATATCCGCTCACGCCTCCGTTGATGCAGGGCTCGATCGCGGCGAGCTCGTCCTGATCGAGCACCTGCTCCGGGACCTCGGCGTACTCCCCGCCCCACCGGCGCACCTCTGCGAGCGATGCCTCCGCGGTGACGCGATCAGCGTGAACCGACAGATACGGCCGGTCATTGATCGCAAACCTGACGTCGTCCGCCGCGATCTCGCGATACTGGTCGACCGCGTCGCGCCCCAGCTCGCCGAGCGCTCGCACGCCGGCGGCGAACTGTGCCTCGCGCGAGCTCAGCGCGAACCCGAGCAGGAATCGGGCGAGCGCGAGGCTCGGCTGCGGGCGGACGTACAGAGCGCTGTCGCGACGGTGCAGCGTGCGCAGCGACGCCGAGACCACGCCCGGTGCGGGAAGCGGTGCGCACTCTCCGGGGCAGACCTCACCGGCGTTCCCGCGCGACGCGCCGCTGCCGACCCGGTCGCGCTCCAGCACCACGACGTCGACACCCGATTGGCGCAGGTAGTAGGCGGTCGTCAACCCGATGACCCCACCGCCGATCACGGCCACGCGTTCGACGGTCACGCCGGTCCGTCCACCAGCGTCAGGGTCTCCCCGGTCGTCAGGCGTCCGGGTCGCAGCACGTGCGCGTACACGCCGAACGGGACGCCCTGACCGCGCGGCAGATCGCACATCCCGCGATAGTCGCGGATCAGCCGCACCAGCCGCTGATCACGATCGCCGCGGTCCGGGTCGCGGGTGATCGCCGCACACCGCGCGACGGGATCGCCGATCCGCAGCTCGACCTCCGCGCCCACCAGCCGCATCCCACGCCATGTGTCCTCTACGTGCGGCTCGTCGGTGCCGAGGCCGATCAGCATCCTGAACCGGCGCGGATCGACCGGCTCACCGGCTTGCGCGGCGAGGCGCTCCACCGATGCCGAGCCGAGCACCGTGACCGGCCCGATGTCGATTCCGCCGCCCGCAGCGTCCGCCTGCACCAGTCGCACCGGCTGGCCGGCCCGCGCTGACAGAAGCGCCGTCCACGGGCCGTCGACGATCCGTCCGTGCACGAGCTTGAAGCCGTAGAAGTCGGCCCAGACCGGCGCTCCGGGCCGGACGGGCCCACGGCACACGATCTCCCCGCCCTCACGGAGGACAAGCTCCTCTCCGAGTTGTGCGCGCAGCGACGCGAACGCGCCGGTCCGGGTCAGCGAGAGCAGCTTGTCGCTGTCGTCGATGACGAAGAACGCGCGGTCGCCGACGGCCCCGGTCTCGCGGAGCTCCACGGCCTCGGGATGGTGCAGTGCGGTCCCCTTGATCGGAGTGATCGTGAGCAGCTCGACACGCACCTGGGAGCCCATGAGCACGTAGGGTACGGGCAGTCAGCCCCCGGGAAGATGGATCTTCGGACTCTCTACGCACAGCGATGGTTCGCCGGTAAGGGGCGGGTGGTGGACGGCATGTCCCGGACCGTTGAGGTCGGCGGACTTGGCGTCGTCGAGGTGCGCTACGCCGGCGGCGGCGGCTCCGAGCGCTACCTGGTCGACGACGACGGGCTGCGCTGGGCCGACCTGGTTCACGCGGTGCGCGCGGCACCGATCACGAGCGGGTCAGGGCGCCTGGAGCTTCGCGCCGGTCCCGATCTCGAGCCGCTGCTCGATCGCGCCGGCGGCGACGAGCGCCTCGCATCGCTCGACCAGTCGAACACCCTCGTCGTGATCGGCGAGCGGCTGCTGGTGAAGGCGTATCGCAACCTGCGCAGCGGGGTGCACCCCGAGGTGGAGATGCTCGCCGCGCTCGGCGGTACCGAGGCGCCGGTGCCGGGCTTCGGCGGCTCGCTCGTGCTGACCGAGGAAGACGGGCGCCAGACGACCGTCGCGCTGCTGCAGCAGTACGTCCCGGCGTCGGTGAGCGGGTGGGAGGCGATGATCGCCCCGGTCGCGTCCCACCTCGCCGGCGAGCCGCGGGCTCCCGCGCCGCCGTTGCGCGAAACGGGTGCGGCCTCCGCGGCCCTGCATCGAGTGCTCGCTGAGCGGCTCGGAGCCGAGCGGGCGCCGCGAGCCGGCACGGGCTGGCATCAGGAGGCCGTTCTGGCGCTCGAGGCGGCGCGCGAGCTGGAGCCAGCGCTCGACGCGCTCGCGGCCGCGGAGATCGACGAGCGGCTGGCGCCTCTGGAGGTCGGCGACGACCCGCTGGTGCAGCGGATCCACGGCGACCTGAACCTTGCGCAGTTCCTGTTCGCGCCGCAGGGCGTGCTCATCGTCGACTTCGAGGGCAACCCGACGGTCGCGCTCGAGCGCCGCCGGGTCCGCGACACGCCGTTGCGGGACGTCGCCACGCTGCTGCGCTCGATCGACCACGTCGGTTCCGCGGCCGCTCGACGCACCGACGGGGCCGACCCCGGGGCATGGATCGCGCGGACCAGCGCCGCCACGCTGGAGGCCTACGAGCGCGAGGCGGGTGCCCCCGCCGATCGCCCGCTCCTGCACGCCCTGGAGATCGTCGCGGAGTGCCGCGAGCTCGTCTACGCCCATCGCGTCGTCCCCGAGTGGGCCTACGTCGCCCGCGCCGGTCTGACGCGCGTGCTGAACGCGACCGCACGGCGTGCCGGATGAACCCCGACCGATTCATGGACGACATCCTCGCCGAGCCCGAGACGCTCGAGCGGGTCCTCGCCGGCTATGCCGGGCCCGGCTCGCCGCTGGTTGCACTCGGCAGCGACCCGCTCCAGGGGCGCCGCGTCGTGCTGATCGGCATGGGCAGCTCACGGTTCGCCGCTCTCACCGTCGCCGGTCTGTTGCGGGTGCGCGGGATCACGGCCGTCGCGGAATACGCGTCAACCGATACGCCGGTGATGCCCGCGGCCGACGTGCTCGCGATCGGCATCTCCGCGTCCGGCACGACCGAGGAGACGGTGCAGGCGCTCGCCCGTCACTGCGGGACCAGCCGGACGATCGCCGTGACCAACGCTCCAGACGCCCGGCTGCGCGAGGTCGCCGACCACGTGCTCCCACTGCTCGCCGGGCGCGAGCATGGCGGCGTGGCGTGCCGGACGTTTCAGGCGACCCTGGCCGTGCTGCTCCGCCTGGCCGGTGCGGCTCACGAGGAGCTCGTGCCCGCGGTCGCGGCGCAGGCGGCGCTCCTGGACAGGCGCGACGAGTGGCTCGCACCGTTGACCGCAATGCTGGAGGGCGCGCACGCCATCAACACCGTCGCGCCCGCGGCGCGGCTCTCCTCGGCGCTGCAGTCGGCGCTGATGCTCCGTGAGGGGCCGCGGATCCCGGCCTACGGGGCCGAGACCGGCGACTGGTTGCACGTCGACGTCTACCTCTCCAAGTACCCCGGCTACCTGGCGGTCCTGTTCGGCGGCTCGCGCTACGACGAGGGACTGATGGAGTGGGCGCGCGAGCGCGGCTCGACGGTGGTCGCGGTCGGCCGCCCGGTGCAGGACGCGGCGCTGCACATCTCGTTCGACCGGCCGGACGATCCGTACGTCTGCACCCTGGTGGAGACCTCGGTCGTCGAGCTGGCCGCTGCGGACTGGTGGCGCCGGCGCCTGCAGGCCGGGGCGATGCCCTGAGCGCGCCGGTCTCGGCGCATGACCGAGCTCTTTGACCAATCGCTTTGGCTTGCGTATGGGGGGCCCGATACCGAGATGTGGCCAACAAACCGGCCCAGGACACGATCGCGCTCATGCGCAGTTCGACTCGACACCCCCCGCCGCTCACCGTCGCCTTCATCGCGATGTGGCTCATCGTCGCGCTCCACGGCGCCCGGGCGCTCCTCGGCTTCGGCGGGGAGGAGATGCGGTCGTTCTGCGAGACGTGGGTGTACACCGCCGCCGAGGTGGTGGCCTGCGCGATCTGCATCGTCCGCGTGTGCAGCCGGCGGGCCGATCGCCTTGCCTGGGCGCTGGTGGCGTTCGGGATGCTCACCTGGACGGCAGGGGACCTGGTGTGGACTCTGTGGCTCGACAACCTGGCCGATCCACCGTTCCCATCGATAGCGGACCCGCTCTATCTGGCGATGTACCCGGCCATGTACGCGGCGTTCATGCTGCTCATCCGCTCCCAGCGCGGTCACATCCGCCCCGAGCAGTGGCTCGACGGCGTCATCATCGGGCTTGCTCTCGCCGCGGTCGGCGCCGGATTGATCCTGCCGACCGTGCTGGCGGAGAGCCAGGGCCATCTCCTCGGGGACGCCGTCAATCTCGCCTATCCGCTGGGCGACCTCGCGTTGCTCGTGATGGTCGTGGTGGCGTTCGCGCTGTCGTCATGGCGGCCCGGCCGCCTGTGGGTGTGGCTGGGGGCGGCGATGGCGCTCGACGCGGTCTCAGATCTCATCTTCACCTACATGGAGGCCAAGGGCACCTATGTCGCGGGCGGCATCCTGGACACCTCCTGGCCCGCGGCGATGGCGCTCGTCGCGGTCGCCAGCTGGCAATCGTCGCGTCGCCGCGAGGCCGATCGCCCGGCGGCCAGCTTCTCGGAGATCGTCCTGCCGGCGGCGTTCGCGCTGCTCGCCCTCGTGCTGCTGGTACTCGCTGCGTTCACGCACATCACCCCGACCGCGGTCGGCCTCGCGGCGGCGGCGCTCGTGCTCGGCACCGTGCGGGCCATCCTCACCTTCACGGAGAACGTGCGCATGCTGCGACGCAGCGCCGAGGATGCGGTGACCGACGGTCTCACCGGGCTGGGTAACCGCCGCAGGCTGATGAGCGACCTGGATGACGCGGTGGCGGCGGCCGATCTGGACCATCCCTACACGCTCGCCTTCTTCGATCTCAACGGGTTCAAGAGCTACAACGACACGCTCGGACATAACGCCGGGGACCTGCTGCTCGCTCGCCTGGGGGCGGCGCTCGAGTCGGCGATCGGCGGCTGCGGGCGTGCATATCGCCTCGGAGGCGACGAGTTCTGCGCGCTGCTGCGCAGTCGCTACCGCCGTCAGGACGGTCTCGTGCAAGCGGCCACGGCGGCGCTCACCGAGCGCAGCGAGGTCACCGACGTCGGCACCTCGCTCGGCATGGCCGTCATCCCCGACGAGGCCGGCACCGCCAGTGACGCACTCCAGCTTGCTGACCAGCGAATGTACGCCTCAAAGACGCGAGTCAGCCGTGAGAGCACCGCCTGCACCCACCACGTGCTCATGCAGGTGCTGTCCGAGCGCGCGCCCGAGCTGCAGGACCACGTCGCCGGAGTCGGCCAGCTCGTGCGCGCGATCGGGCTCGGGTTCGGCCTGGGCGCCGCCGAGCTCGACCAGCTGGTGCTCGCCGCCGAGCTGCACGACGTCGGCAAGCTCGGCATCCCCGACACGATCCTGGACAAGCCCGGTCCGCTCGGCGACGGGGAGTGGCAGCTGATGCGCGGCCATCCTGAGATCGGTGAGCGGATCCTCAGCGCCGACCCCACGCTGCGACCGGTCGGCAGACTGGTCCGCGCCAGCCATGAACGCTGGGACGGGACCGGATATCCGGATCGTCTGGCGGGCGCGGAGATCCCGCTCGGTGCCCGGATCATCGCCGCCTGCGACGCGCTGGAGGCGATGACCAGCGACCGGTGCTATCAGGCGGCGCGCTCGCTGCCAGAGGCGCTCGCCGAGCTGCGGCGATGCGCCGGGACCCAGTTCGATCCCGACGTCATCGCCGCTCTGTGCGCGCGGATCGAGGCCGCGCGTGATCAGCTCGCGACCGGGGTGCGCTCCAGCGCGGTCTGGGCCGGGGTGTAGTCGATCCCCTGGTCGCGGGCCACCGGCGCGTAGGTGACCTCGCCGCCGGCCACGTTGAGCCCGGCGAGCAGGCCCGGGTCGGACTCAAGCGCCCGGTGGACACCCTCATTGGCGAGCTTGACCACGTAGGGCATGGTGGCGTTGGTGAGCGCATAGGTCGAGGTGATCGGCACCGCGCCGGGCATGTTGGCCACGCAGTAGTGAGTGATCCCGTCGACCTCGTAGGTCGGGTCGGTGTGCGTGGTCGGACGGCTGGTCTCAAAACACCCGCCCTGGTCGATCGAGACGTCGACC
>DATJTS010000136.1:0-9005 GCA_035503035.1 Solirubrobacteraceae bacterium | reverse complement strand
CCGCGTGGTCTGATCGGCGAGGTCTCGCTCGGTGCGCTTGCGCTGACTGATGTCCCGGTAGGTCGCCGAGCACGCCAGCGGTGCATCCGGATCGTCCACGCGCACCATCGTCAGCTCGACGTCGATGATCGTCCCGTCGCGGCGCATCCGCTCGGTCTCGACGCGGATGAAGCCGCCGGCTCCGCGCTGGACCTCGCGCCACACCCGTTCGGATTCCTCGCGCAGCGCCGGCGGGACGAGCATGCTCGCGTGGCGGCCGACGACCGCCTCACGGCCATAGCCGAACAGCCGCTCGGCGGCGGGGTTCCAATCGGTGATCAGCCGGTCGCCGTCCGTGCCGACGACCGCGTCGGCCAGGTTCTCGACGATCGCGGCCAGCCGGGCGGCGACGGCGGATGTGTGCTGGTCGGCTGGGGTCACGGGGCGTCTGGGTCGACTGCGGCCCACTCGACGATCCGTCCCGCGGCCACGGAACATGAGAGTACCCATCCGCTCCACGCATCTATCGCGCTATACGAATTTTGTCCATTCCACCACGCGCGCGAGCGGTGCACGCGCGACGAGACGGCACGCCGCTCTTGACGCACGGCGCCGCGGGCGCTAGGTTGGACACCAGTGGTCTAGACCACTTGAACTGCTGGCCGAGTGAACGGCCGACCCACGGAGAGAGAATACGGGATGGCGAGCATCAGCTACATCGAGGCGTCGTGCGTGTACGCCGGAGCCACCGAGCCCGCCGTCGACGCGCTGAGCCTCGACGTCCAGGACGGCGAGTTCATGGTCCTCGTCGGGCCGTCTGGCTCCGGGAAGTCGACCGCGCTACGGATGCTCGCGGGCCTGGAGCCGGTGAGCTCGGGGGAGATCCGGATCGACGGCGCCGACGTCTCACGACGCGCTCCGAAGGACCGGGACATCGCGATGGTCTTCCAGAATTACGCGCTGTACCCGCACCTGACCGTCTCGGGCAACATGGAGTACGGGCTCAAGCTCCGCGGGATGGGCGCCTCCGAGCGGTCGGCCAAGGTCCGCGAGGCGGCGCAACTCCTCGAGCTCGAGGACTACCTGGACCGCAAGCCGAGCGCACTATCCGGAGGGCAGCGTCAGCGCGTGGCGATGGGCCGCGCGATCGTGCGGGAACCGCGCGCCTTCCTGATGGACGAGCCACTGTCGAACCTCGACGCGAAGCTGCGGGTGGAAACGCGGGCGAACATCGCGAGCCTCCAGGCGCGGCTCGGCACGACCACCGTCTACGTCACCCACGACCAGGTCGAGGCGATGACCATGGGTCACCGGGTCGCCGTGCTCAAGGACGCGCGGCTACAGCAAGTCGACACCCCCCGCGCGCTCTACGAGCGGCCGGCCAACGTCTTCGTCGCCGGCTTCATCGGCTCGCCGGCGATGAACCTGCGGCGCACGCAGCTGGACGCCGACGGCGTGCGCCTGGGCGATGTCCTGATCGCCGCACCCGCGGAGGCGATCGCCCGTGCGCGCGCCGCAGGCGGCGAGCAACTCGTGCTCGGTGTCCGGCCGGAGTCCGCGCAGATCGTCGACCTCGACGCGCCGGGTGCGATCCCGCTCGCGGTGACCCTGGTGGAGGAGCTCGGGGCCGACGCCTACGTCTACGGGACGCTCGACGGGGACCCGCGCGGGGAGCGACCCTGGGTCGTGCGCTGCGCCGGCCGCACCGCGCCGCGGATCGGCGACCGGGTCGGGGTCACGATCGAGGGGGGCGACGCGCATCTGTTCGACGAGCAGACGGGCCTCCGGGTCCAGACCGCCGAACCGATCCCGGCGCGATGACCGCCACCGAGGATGGGGCCGCCTCCGAGCCCAAGTACTACACGGTCAAGCGTCACCTGCTCGACTTCATCGGGTCGCTGGAGCCCGGGTCCGCGGTCCCCACCGAACGGGAGCTCGCCGACGTCTGGGAGACCTCACGCACGACCGTCCGCCAGGCGCTCGCGGATCTCGTCGCCGAGGGCCGCCTCGTCCGCCGCCAGGGTTCGGGCACCTACGTCGCCGAGCCGAAGATCACCTGGCCGCTGTACCTGGCGAGCTTCACCGAGCAGGTGAAGGCCTCGGGCTTCGTCCCCTCCGCAGAGGTGATCGCTGCCGAGCGGGTCACCGCCGGCGGCGAGATCGCCGAGCGGCTCGGGGTCGCCGCGCGCACCTCCGTCTACCGGCTCGAGCGCCGTCGCCTCGCCGACAACTGGCCGATCGCGGTGGAGACCTCATGGCTGCCGTCGCGGCGGTTCCCCGCGCTCACCCGCCTGATCCGCACGCACGGGTCGTTGCACGAGATCCTCAGCTCTCACTTCCAGACGAGCTTGGTCATGGGGGAGGAGTCGATCGAGACCGCGCCCGCGACCCCGCGGGAGGCGGGCCACCTGCAGGTCGACGTCGGCACTCCGATGCTGGTCGTCAGTCGCCAGAACTTCGACGTCGACGGGACGGTGGTCGAGTTCGGACGCACGTGGTTCCGCGGCGATCGCGTCACGCTGGTCACCCGGCTGGGGTCCCGAGGTCGGTGAGCGCCGCCGCGAGCATCGATGCGCCGGCACTGCTGCTGGCCGGCGGGCGCGTGGTGACACTCGACGCCGTGCTCGACGACGCCTGGGTGCACGTGGCCGGCGGCCAGATCGTCGAGATCGCCGAGCGCCGGCCGGCCGCCGATGTGCCGGTGGTCGACCTGGGTGGAGCGTGGCTGCTGCCCGGCTACATCGATCTCCACGTCCACGGCGGCGGCGGCCACAGCGTCGCCAGCTCCCCGGAGGCGATGGACGCGGCGGTCGCCTACCACCGGACCCGGGGCACGACCGCGACGCTCGTCTCGCTCGTCACCGCTCCGGTCGACGAGCTCGTCGCCCAGGCTGGCTGGGCTGCGGCGCTCACGCGGCGCGGGCCGACGCCTCGCGGCTGCGTGCTCGGCTCCCATCTGGAGGGGCCGTTCCTCTCGCCACGGCGGCGCGGCGCGCAGAACGCCGCCCACATGATCGCACCGGACGGCGAGATCCTGGAGCGCCTGATCGCCGCGGGCGAGGGCGAGCTGCGGATGATGACCCTCGCGCCCGAGCTCGACGGCGCGCTCGCACTGATCCCGCGCCTTCGCCAACAGGGGATCGTCGCTGCGATCGGTCACTCGGACGCGACCTACGAGGAGGCGAGGGCCGCGATCCGAGCCGGCGCCGACCACGCCACCCACCTCTTCAACGGCATGGGCCCGCTGCACCACCGCACCCCGGGCCTGGTTGGTGCGGCACTCGAGGCCGGGATCCCCTGCGAGCTGATCAACGACGGCCGTCATGTCCATCCGGCGGTGATCACGCTCGTCTGCCGGCTGATCGACTGTCCGGTTCTCATCACCGACGCGATCGACGCCACCGGTGTCGGCGACGGGACGTTCGATCTCGGCGGCCTCGCGGTCCATGTCCAGGACGGCGAAGCCCGGCTCGCGAGCACCCGTTCGCTCGCCGGCAGCACGCTGACGATGGATGAGGCCCTGCGGCGCGCGGTGCAGGACAGCGGCCTGCCGATCGAGGAAGCCGCGGCCGCCGCCGCCACCAATCCGGCGCGTGTGCTCGGGCTCGATGACCGGCTCGGCTCGATCGCCCCGGGGCGGCGGGCGGACCTCGTCGTGCTCGACGACGGGCTCGCGGTCGGCCGGGTGATGGCGGCCGGCGAGTGGCTCTCCGAAGTATCACACGATCAACCCAAATTGGTCTAGACAACTGATGACACAAGCGCTAGTGTGCAGTCGCACAACTTCGTGTCGTTTCAGGAGAGGAGACTTCGGATGACAAAACGCCTGTCCGCTGCGGCGGTCGCGCTGGTGGCGGGACTGGGGATTGCCGCGTGTGGTAGCTCAAGTCACTCCGGTGGTGGTGGTAGTGCCGGCTCGGGCGGTGGTGGCAGCACCACGCTGAAGCTGGTCGCCGCCGACTACGGGACTGGGCCGAGCAACACCAGCTCCAAGTACTGGAAGGGAATCGCCACCGCATTCCACAAGGCCAACCCGACGATCTCGGTCAAGGTCACCGTCGTGCCCTGGACGAACTTCGACAGTGAGATCCAGACGATGGTGCAGAACCACAACTACCCCGACATCACCGAGGGTGACTATTTCTCCGACTACGCGCAGCAGGGACTGCTGTATCCGGCGAGCCAGGTGATGGCCAACCCCGGCGAACTGCTGCCGGTGTTCAAGAAGCAGGGAACCTACAACGGCGTCCAGTACGGCATGCCGTTCACCACCAGCACCCGGACGCTCTTCTACAACAAGCAGATCTTCGCCAAGGCGGGCATCCATCAGGCGCCGAAGACCTGGGCCGACATCAAGGCCGACGCGACCAAGATCAAGGCGATGGGCAAGATCGGATTCGGTCTGCCGCTCGGCCCTGAGGAGGCTCAGGCTGAGTCGCTGCTGTGGTTCCTCGGCGACGGTGGCAACTACCAGGACGCCGCCGGCAAGTGGACGATCAACAGCCCCCAGAACGTCGCCGCCTTCACGTTCATGAAGGGCCTCGTGTCGGCGGGCGACACCGAGCCGCATCCGGGTACGCAGGACCGCACCCCGCTTTGGGAGCAGTTCGCCCAGGGCAAGATCGGCATGATCAACGGCTCCCCGGCGCTGGTGCCGATCATCCAGCAGGCGGGCGTCCTGAAGTCCTCGGATTGGGCGTCGGTGCCGATCGCGGGCAAGACCGGCCCGCTGACCAAGACGCTCGGCGTGTGCGACAACGTCGCCGCATTCAAGGCGGGTGGCCACGCCGCGCAGATCAAGAAGTTCCTGGACTTCGCCTACCAGACGAAGTACCAGCTGCAGTTCGACCACGAGTACGACCTGCTGCCGGCGACAACCGCAGCTGCCAACCAGCTGTCGAGCAGCTCGCTCTACGGCTCGTTCATCAAGGCGCTGCCCGGGTCGATCCAGTACCCCAGCAACACGTCCTGGGCCCAGGTCAAGACCCAGGTCCAGAACCAGATCGGGACCGCCGTGACCGGCAGTCCGTCGAGCGTGCTCGGCTCGCTGCAGAGCACCGCGCAGAAGCTCGGGTAGACGGGCAGGGCGATGCGGATCAGGGTCGGCTCACTGCGCCCCCTCGTGTGGGTCGGCCCTGCCGTCGCCCTGATCGCCATCGTCGTGCTGTGGCCGGTCGTCGTCCTGGTCCACAGCTCGCTGCAGAACATCGCCGCCGACGGCTTCGTGGTCGGCGGCGCCGGGGGTCGCAACTACAGCGAGCTGTGGCACGAGCCGGCGCTCGCGGGGGTGGTCGAGCGGACGGTGATCTGGGTGGTCGTCGTCGTGGCGGTGACGCTGATCCTCTCGCTCGCGCTCGCCCAGCTGTTCCATCAGTACTTCCCGCTGCGCCGGCTGGCGCGGACCGCGCTGATCGCGCCGTGGGCCGCCTCGGTGATGATGACCGCGCTGATCTTCCGCTGGGCGCTTGATCCGAACGTGGGGGCGGTGAACATCATCCTCCACGCCCTCGGGCTGGTGCATCGGTTTGGCTCCAACCAGGCCGACTGGCTCGGGCGGCCCGGCTGGGCGCTCGTGTGGATGATGATCGTCGCGATCTTCGTCTCGCTGCCGTTCACCACCTACGCGCTGTTGTCGGGCCTGCAGACGATCCCCGGCGAGGTGTACGAGGCCGCCCACGTCGATGGCGCCGGCCGGGGCTACATGTACCGCACGATCACGCTGCCGCTGCTGCGGCCCGCGATCCTTGTCGCGACGACGATCAACGTCATCAACGTGTTCAACTCGTTCCCGATCATCTGGGAGATGACCCGCGGCGGTCCGGGCTACGAAACCAGCACCACGACGACGTTCATGTTCATCCTCAAGCAGTCGTTCATCGGTGAGGCGGCCGCCATATCGGTCGCCAACTTCGCGCTCGTGATCGTGATCGTGCTCGTCTTCCTCAAGGTGACGCGCTGGAAGGAGGCGGTCACGTGAGCGCTGTGAGCACCGGGACGACCGCGCTCGCCGAGCCGGTCGACGAGGCGCCGCCGACCGTCCGCCGGCCAGCCCGCGGACCGCTGACGCGGCGCACGTTCGTCCTCAGCGTGCTCGCCTATGCGGTCGCGATCATCTTCCTGTTGCCGTACGTCGAAATGGTGATCACGGCACTGCGGCCGGACAAGCAGCTGCTGGCGGCCAACCTGCTGCCGAGCCATCTCACGTTCCGCAACTTCACCACGATCTTCCAGACCGGATTCGGCGGCAACCTGCTGGAGAGCCTCGTGATCGCGGGTGGCGCCACGGTGCTCGTGCTGCTCGTGTCCGTGCCCGCCGCGTACTACTCCGCCCGTCACCGGTTCCGCGGGCGCTCGCTCTTCCTGCTGCTCGTGCTCGCCACCCAGATGTTCCAGCCGGCGGCGATGCTGGTCGGCATTCAGCGCGAGTTCACCGCGTTCAACCTCCCCCCGACGCTTTCGCTGATCCTCGTCAACGGCGGCTTCAACCTCGCGTTCTCGGTGTGGATCCTCAACGCCTACTTCTCCTCGATCCCGGCCGAGCTGGAGGAGGCCTCGATGATCGACGGCTCAAGCCGCCTGGGGGCGCTCGCCCGGGTCACGCTGCCGCTCGCCGCGCCCGGGATCGTGACCGCGCTCATCTTCACGTTCATCGCGGCCTGGAACGAGTTCATCGTCGCCCTCACCCTGTCGCTGGGACAGGCGTCGAACCACCAGCCGCTCACCGTCGCGATCAACAACTACATCGGCGAGTACTCGATCGATTGGGGTCACCTGTTCGCCGGGGCGGTGATCGCGACGATCCCGGTGATCATCCTGTTCGCGGTGATCGAGGGCCGGGTTGTCAGCGGCCTCACCGCCGGCTCGATCAAGTAGGTGGGCACGGTCGCAGAGACGGGCGGTTCGGTGCTCGCCGTCGACCTGGGCGGCACCACGATCAAGGGCGCGACCGTCGATGCCCGCGGGCGCGTCCGCGCGGAGCTCGTCCGAGCGACGCCGGTGGCCGACGGACCGGAGGCCGTGCTGGGCGCGCTCGAGTCGGCGGTCAGCGAGCTCGCGGGTGAGGACCCCACCGTGCGGATCGTGTCGGCGGTCGTCCCCGGGGTCGTCGACGTCGCCGCCGGCCGCATCGTGTTCGCGGGGAACCTCGGGCTCCGCGACGTGGCGATCCGGGAGCGACTCGGCAGGGCCACCGGGCTCCCGACCCTCATCGACCACGATGTGCGCGCGGCGGGCGTCGCCGAGCGAACGATCGGCGCGGCACGCGGGAGCCGCGATCACATCATCGTGGTGTGCGGCACCGGGGTTGCGGCCTCCGTCTCGGTCGCGGGTGAGCCGCTGCTCGGCGCCAACGGCGTGGCCGGCGAGTTCGGCCACATCCCGGTGTGGCCGGACGGCGAGCTGTGCGAGTGCGGCCAGCGGGGCTGCTTGGAGCGCTACGCCTCGGCGGCTGCGATCGCGCGGCACTATGCCGACCACGGTGGCGAGCCGGGCGTGTCGGCGCGCGAGGTCGCTGATCGGCGTGACATCGATCCCGCGGCCGCCCGTGCGTGGGGGGAGGCCTGCCGGGCGCTGGCGGTCGGCCTCGCCGGGGCGGCGGCGCTGCTCGATCCCGATCTGATCGTCATCGCCGGAGGGCTCAGCGAGGCCGGCCGGGCGCTGCTTGACCCGGTGCGTGCCGAGGTCGACGCGCGACTCGGCTGGCGGGCCGTCGTCCCCGAGCTGCGCGGCTCGGGGCTTGGCGCGCGCGCCGGCGTGATGGGGGCGGCGGTGCTCGGCTGGCGCGCCGGCACGCCGGGTGCGCCGGTGCCGTTCTTCGAGAATTGGTACAGTCCAATTCACTCATGAGCGCCGCGATGACCGATTCCCCGGGAGCACTGATGGCGGCGGAGATCTCCGAGCAGCCGGCGGTGCTCGCTCGGCGCCTGGAGGACGTTGCCGAGCTCCAGGCGGTCCGTGAACAGCTGCGCACCGCGAGTCCGCGGTTCGTGCTGATCGCGGCCCGGGGCACGAGCGATCATGCGGCGCTCTATGCGAAGTACCTCGTCGAGGTGCGCCTCGGCCTGCCGGCCGGTCTCGTCTCCCCCTCGGCGTACACCGTCCAGGGCGCGCGGCCCGATCTGCATGACGTGCTGTTCGTCGCGGTGAGCCAGTCGGGCGGCTCACCCGACCTGGTCGACTCGCTGTCCGTCGCCCGCGAGTGCGGCGCGCTCACGCTCGCGGTGACCAACGCACCGGACTCGGCGCTGGCTCGCGGTGCTGAGCTGTCGGTGGACGTGGCCGCCGGTGCCGAGCGCGCGGTGGCGGCGACCAAGACCTACACCGCCGAGCTGCTCACCCTGCAACTGCTGCTGTCCGGTGCGGACGCGGTGCGTGACGCCGCCGCGGTGCCGGAGGCAGCCGCCCGCACCCTCGAGCTGGCCGGAGAGGATCGCCTCGCGACCGCCGCGGACCTGTGCGCGGCCGAGCGGATCGTGGTCACCGGACGCGGCTACTCGTATCCGACGGCGCTCGAGGCCGCGCTCAAGCTGATGGAGACGAGCTACGTGAGTGCCCAGGCGTTCTCCGGCGCTGACCTCATGCACGGGCCGATGGCGATGATCGACTCCGCGGTGCCGACGATCGCCGTCGTCTCGCCCGGTCGCGACGGGCAGGCGATGGCGCCCGTGCTCGACCGGCTGAGCGAGCTGGGTGGTCCGGTGGTCCGGGTGGGGGCGCCCGACGATCAGGCTGCTGCGTCGCTGCCGATCTCGTGTGAGGGAGTGGCCGAGCACCTGCTGCCGATCCTCGAGATCCTGCCGCTTCAGCGGCTCGCGCTCACGCTCGCGTTGCGCCGTGGCGTCGATCCCGACCGGCCCCGTGGGCTCTCCAAGGTCACCGAGACGCGCTGACACCTGCCACGGGCGCGGCTCAGTGCCCGGCGGCGCGGCGATAGCGCGACACCGCCAGCGGCGCGAAGAACGCCATGATCACCAGCGACCAGACCACCGCGCCCCACACGTAGTTGCCGGCCGGTGTCCCGAGCCACA
>DATJTS010000135.1:0-22166 GCA_035503035.1 Solirubrobacteraceae bacterium | reverse complement strand
CGCGACCGACTCCGAGCACATCGACGCCCTGTGCGCCAAGGTCGTGCTGCAGCCGACGCGCTTCGACGTGATCGTCGCCTCCAACCTGTTCGGCGACATCCTCTCCGACCTCGCCGCCGCGTGCGTCGGCTCGCTCGGGCTGGCCGCGAGCGCCAATCTCAACCCCGAACGTGCCCACCCCTCGACGTTTGAGCCGGTGCACGGGTCGGCCCCGGACATCGCTGGTCGCGGTGTCGCCAATCCGCTGGCGCAGATCTCGAGCGGCGCGATGATGCTGCGCCATCTGGAGCTGGACGAGGCGGCCGCTGCGATCGACCGCGCGGTCGAGAACGTGCTGCGCGAGGGTCCGCGGACCCGAGATCTCGGCGGCGCCGCGTCGACCGCCGAGGTCGGCGCGGCGGTGCTCGCCGCGCTCGAGTGCTGAGCGCGCCGGACTACGCGGGGATCTCGAGCGGGCGCAGTTCCTCTGCGTAGCTGATCGACTGGCGACGCATCACGCCCTCGGCGTCGATCGAGTACTGCCCGAGGCGCCACAGCGGCGGCGAGTAGGCATGGATCGACACCGAACGCTCATCGATGCCGGTCAGCCGGTGGATGTGGTCGGGGCCGAACGAGAACGACTCACCGGCCGCCACGACGCGTGTCGCGGGCTCGCCACCGATCCGAGGGTTGGACTCCGCGAGCGCGCCCCGGACCACCCGGACCGCGCCTGAGGAGATGTCGTGATCGTGCCAGCCCGTGTCGTTGACCGGGGTCCAGCACAGCAGCCAGACGTCGACGTGGTCGTCGCGGTGCAGCGAGACGAAGACGCGCTCGGCGTCGTCGTAGTCGACGAGGGCCGTCCATCGCTCGGGGTTCTGAGCGAGCTGGTCGACGACGGCGATGAGCTCGTCGCGATCGAGATCGCGAGCGGGCAGGGACGAGAGGGTCATGGGTTCCATGTGTTCACACCTCCTCGGGGTGGAGCAGTCGGGCGGGATTGGTGACGCGCAGGGCGAGTTCGGCGGCCTCGCCGAGGCCGCTCAGCGGCGGCGGAGAGTAGGGACGGTCAGAACCGTGGACGAGTGGATCGATGCCGTTCACGCGCACGACGGCGTCGATCGCGCGCGGACCGTAGGACGAGGTCTCGAGGAAGACGAGCGGGTCGACGACGCTGCGGTCGCCGGCCCGCGCGGCGAAGCGCTCGCCGTGCAGAGGCGCCAGCCCGGCGAGCATCGCGAAGCACACGCGCAGCTGGGGATGGCGCGGCCGCCCGTGCACCCGGAACGCGTACCAGGCCACGTGCATCTGGGCGACGTAGTCGACCACGGCGGGCCACCACGGTGGGACCGTGCCGGAATCCGAGCCCGGTCCGCCGGCGGTCGGGCCAGGGTGGACGAACAGCGGCCGCCGGCGGCGCTCGAGCGCGTCGAGCAGCGGCGCAACCCGCGCATACCCGGCCGCATCGGCCAGCGTGGTCGCCGGCAGCTGTAGACCGACGAACCCCTCATCGAGCCGGCGCTCCAGCGCGGCGACGTCGATCTCGAGCAGCGGCGCCGCCGCCCACGCGGCAAAGGGCGCGGGCAGCTCTCGGGCGCCGTCGTGCCACGCATCGAGCAGCTCCGCCGCCTCCTCTCCGGGGAGCGACTCGATCCCGAGCGGGCTTGAGAGGGAGACCAGAACCCGGTCCAGCCCGTCCTCGCCGGCCAGGCGCGCACGCGCGTCGACGTCGTGGTCGCCGGCATCGGCGTCGTAGGCCGGCTCACCGGCGAGCTCGAGCGTCCAGCCCTTCATCCGCGGGGGCCGTGAGCGCCGGCGCAGCGCCTCGAGCAGCCCTGCGGGCCACACGTGCTGGTGCACGTCGGTCGCGAGCTCAGCCACGAGATCTCCGGAGATTGCTGAACCGGTTCATGAACCGGTTAAATAGCACGCCGCGGGCCGCGATGGAAGAGCTGTCGTGCGGGGCCGGATGCGGGGTATAGGCTTTTGCGTGGTGGGCCCCGCGAAGCGAGTCACGATCCGCGACGTGGCCGATGCGGCAGGGCTGTCCCCCGCCGCGGTGTCGTATGCGCTGAGGGGGATCATGGTGTCGGAGGAGACTCAGGAGCGGGTCCGCGACCTTGCCGACGAGCTCGGCTACGAGGCCAACCCGATCGCACGGGCGCTCGCCAGCGGTCGCACAGGGATGATCGGCATTCTGGGCCCGTCACTGGAGGACCTCTGGCAGCAGCGACTCGTCGCCCAGGCGGGCCGGGTGCTGCTCGAGCGCGACCGCTTCGCGCTGATCCTCGATGCCGGCGGAGACGCTGGTCGACAGCGCTCGCTGGCCGGCCAGCTGCGCGACCAGCAGGTCGACGGGCTGATCGTCTCGCCGGTCGATCCCTCGGACCCCTCGTGGGCGGACATCGTCGCGGCGGTGCCGGTCGTCGTGCTCGGCGACACGTTCGCCTACGCGACCGCCCGCGGCGAGGTGCTCTACGACAACCGCGCCGGTGTACGGGCGGCGCTCACCCATCTGCACGGCCTCGGCCACCGGCGGATCGCGGTGCTGCGCTCGCCGGGCTCGCCGACCAACGACCGTCCCGCGGAACTCGTCGTCAGTGAGGAGGCTGCGCGGCTCGGGCTCGAGATCGATGCTGCGACCGCGGGCTACGGGCTTCGCCACGCGACCGCGCGCGCTCGGGAGCTGCTCAGCCGCTCACCCCGGCCCACGGCGGCGTTCTGCTTCGCCGACGGATTTGCCTACGGCGTCTACGAGGCCGCCCGGGAGCTCGGCATCTCGATCCCCGATGAGCTGTCGGTGATCGGCTACGACGATCATCCGGTCTCGATGGTGCTCACGCCGCCGCTGACGACGTTCAGCTGGAACTCGCGGCGGCTGATGGAGGTCGCGGTGGGGATGCTGGTCGCCGCCATCGAGGGCACTCCGGTCGAGCCCCGCCGCGTGGTGATCCAGCCCGAGTTGCGTGACCGAGGCTCGGCCGCGCCCGCCCGACCCTGAACAACTGGTGAACGGACCGCGGGCGCGCGTCCCGCCCGCGGCCGCGCTCGGCGAGAATGTCGAAATGCAGCCCACTCAGCGATCGGTGCTGATCGTCGACGACGAGCCGACGATCGCCGAGGTCGTCGCTCGCTACCTGGAGCGAGCCGGCTACCACACCCGGATCGCGATCGATGGGCCGGCGGCGCTCGCCGCGGCCGCCGAGGCCCGTCCGGACCTCGTCGTGCTCGACCTCATGCTTCCGGGTATCGACGGCCTGCGGGTCATGGGGCGGCTGCGCGACCAGGATGCCGCTCCGATCGCGGTGATCCTGCTCACCGCGCGCGGTGAGGAGTCCGACCGGGTCGTCGGCCTGCGCCTGGGCGCCGACGACTACGTGGTCAAGCCGTTCTCGCCCGCAGAACTGGTCGCGCGGGTCGATGCCGTGCTGCGGCGCGTCGACCCCGGAGTGGATGAGATCCCGACCCTCGAGTTCGGTGAGATCACGATCGACCCGCGCTCGCGTCGCGTTCACGTGCGTGGACAGGAGGTCGTGCTCACCCAGCGCGAGTTCGACGTCCTGCTGCACATGGCGCGCCACCCCCACCAGGTGTTCTCGCGCGAGCAGCTCATGGAAGCGGTGTGGCAGTACGCCTTCTACACCGACACCTCGACGGTCACCGTTCACATCCGACGCCTGCGCGCCAAGCTCGAATCCGACCCGGCGCGCCCGCGCCACCTGCAGACGGTGTGGGGGGTCGGCTACCGATTCGCCCCGTGACCGGGCTGCCTCGGGCCTTCGCGGCGGTCGTCGCGATCGTCGTCACACCGGTGCTCGCCACGCTCGTCGTGTTCGGCTGGCTGATGGTCATCTCCGGAGACGCGGCGCTGTTGATCGCGGCCATCATGATCGCCGCCGCAGCGCTTGCCCTGGCGGGCGCGGCCCTCGTGGCCCGGCGCCTGGCTGCCGATCAGGCGGCGCGGATGCGAGCCGACGAGGCCCGCCGCGATCTCGTCGCCGCGGTATCCCACGATCTGCGCACGCCGATCACCTCGCTCAGGTTGCTCGCCGACGCGATCGACGACGACATCGTCACCGGCGACCAGCGGCGGTCCTACCTGGCGCGCATGAGCACCCACATCAGCGCGCTCGGCGCCCTGATCGACGATCTGTTCGAACTCTCGCGCCTGGAGGCCGGGGACATCGGCTGGTCGCTGCAGCAGATCTCGATCGATGAGCTGGTGCGGGAGACGGTCGAGGCGATGCGCGTCGAAGCGGAGACCCAGGGGATCAGCGTGAGCGCGGATCTGGCGCGCGACCTCGGCACGGCCCGCGCGAATCCGGAGAAGCTCCAGCGGGTCCTGTTCAACCTCATCCAGAACGCGATCCGACACACCCCCGCCGACGGCAGCATCGTCGTCCACGCCGAATCGACCGCCACCGGCCTGGAGATCGAGGTCGCCGACACCGGCGACGGGATCTCGGCCGCAGACCGCGGGCGGGTGTTCGGCGCCTTCTACCGCGGCGGCACCGACGCGGCCCGCACCGGTGAAGGTGCGGGTCTCGGACTCGCCATCTCCCGGGCGATCGTCGAGGCGCACGGCGGGCGGATGTGGCTGGCGGACTCGAGCCGCGGCACGCGCGTGCGCTTCAGCCTCCCCGCTGCGTCGCGGCGCGAGGTGGCGATCCGCTGAAGAGCTACGTGCCGATCGCGATCCCGAAGATGTGGAGGGCCGGGTTGCCCGGGCTTGACACATCTCCGAGCGACGGCAGCTGGACCGCCTCCACGGTCTTTGACGGGTCGATTGCGACCGATTGCTCGAACACGTATGAGGTGTGGGCGATCGGCCCGCTCGGATAGTCGATCGTCGGCTCGCTGAACGCCGTCGTGTTCGAAGGGTTGCCGCTCACCCCCGAGCCGTACCAGAAGTTCCCGATGTCCAGCGAGAACGTCTGCGTGGTCCCGTCGGTGTAGTAGACGGTGCCGGTGCCGCTCAGCGGGTTGTTGTTGGTCGAGGCGAGGAACCCGAGCGTCGAGCCGCTGCCCGATGCCGCGATGATCTGGCCCTGGGCCATTGTGTTGTCCGGCTGGCCGGCGGCAACGTTCGGCCAGGTGAACGACAGGCCGCCGGCGCTCACGGTCGAGCCCGGGGTGACGCCGACGCTCGCCAGGCCCTGCGCCGCGAATGTCGAGCCCTCGCCGTCGAACCCCTCGAAGCCGGAGCCGCCCGGCTGCGGGTCCGACTCGTCGGTGATCCCCGTGTTGTCGAAGCTCGCCGCGAGCGAGCTCTCAGGAACCTGCAACTGCGCGTCGGACATCTGGCTCTGGGCGGCGCCGTTCGCGGTGTAGCGCGCGGTCGCGACCAGATCGACTGGACCCGCGGTGAGCCCGCTCGAGGGGACGGTGACCTTGAAGCTCACGCGCCGGAGCCCGCCCGGTGCGATCCTGAACGGCGTCTGCGAGCCGGTCGGCTTCACCGTCCAGCCCGATGGCGCGGTCAGGGTGACCGAACCATCAGCGAGGGCGGTCAGCGAGGGGTTGCCGAGCGTCGCGGTCACCTTCACCGACGCTCCGGGCTGGGCGAGCGTACTGCTCGCCCGTTCACCGAGCGTCGGCGTGGCGTCGGTCGGCGCGCCGTAGGTCGCGGCGTCCCACCCCGGCTGGGCGACCGCCGAGACCGGCACGCCGCCGGTCTGCTTGCCGGCGTATTGCAGCCAGACGGCCGGCAGCCCGCCGCTGCCCGGCTGCAGTCCCCAGACGGCGATCGCCAGCGTGTTCGAGCCGTTGTCATTGAGGATCCCCGCCGGGATGTAGAAGCGGCGCTGCGGGCCGAGCACGTTGTCGTACTGACCCATCAGGTAGCCATTGACGAAGATGAACGCCCGGTAGTCGGCATCACGCGATCCAGCGACGTTGTTGCCGAGATGGACCTCGATCGGCCAGTAGCCGCTGGAGCCCTGAGCGAGGGTGAACGAGGTGCGGTACCAGCCGATGCCGGCCGGCAGCCCGCGTGCCGTCCACGAGTCCGGCAGCGTGACCGGACGCCAGCCGAGGTCCGGGTCGCCGGGCAGATCCCAACCCGCGTTCGTGCCGTACAGCCCGGTGGCGTTGAGGTGGCCACGCACCGGGTCCTGGAGGTCCTCGCCGCCCTGATTGCCCTGCAGCCTCCAGCTCACCGTCGCCGACGAGCCGTTCAGCGCGGCACCGAGCAGGCCGCGCGGCGCCTTCTGGCTGTCCGGCGGCGGCGCATCGGGGGTGTAGGCCCCGTCCTCGTCGTGCCCGGAGCTCTGGACGAGCACCGCGATCACATTGTCCTGCCCGACCTTCAGTGCCGCGCTCGGGAAGGAGAACGTCTCCTTGGCCGCCTCGGATCCGGACTGGTTGGAGCCGAGGAGCACGCCGTTCAGCCACACCGAGAACGCGCCATGGCTGCCCTCGCCGGCGGTGAGCGTGATCCCGGTCTCCGAGCCCGTCGCGGTGAAGTGACCGCGGTACCAGATGAATCCCTGGTGGAAGCCGTAGTCGTCGGCGTACAGCACAGGAGTCGTCACCGGGGCGGCCGGGTTCGTGGTCGTCGGATGATCGGCGAGCGTCCACGTGGAGTCGTCGTAGCCGGGCTGGGTCTCCGGCGTCTCGAAGCGGAATCGCCAGCCGGTGAGCTTGGGGAGCGTCGCCGCGGCAGGCCCCGGAATCGTCCCCTCGAGCGAGCCGTCGCGCTCGGTCGTGGTGGCGACGGGGGCACCGTTCCAGGTCACCTGGGTGATCCCGCTCGGTGTCCATACCCGGATCGGTCCTGCCTGGCTCGCGTCGCCGGTGAGAGCGATCGTCGAACCGCTCGTGGAGGCGGTTCGCACCAGGTAGGCGCTCTCGACGAGTGCCGATCCCGCCGCGGTCGACTCCGGCCAGAACTCCTCCGCGTATCTGCTGGGCATGAGCAGGAGCCGCAGCGTGGGACGGCCGCCACCGCTGATCTGCAGCTCGTCGATGCCATTGTGGCCGTAGTAGTCAAGTCGCAGATCACCCCGCGCCGGGGCCCAGTGCGTGGTCAGGTCGCTCCCTCTCGTGAGCACGGTGACCGTCGGCCTGCTCGCGTAACGCAGCACGGTCTCGTCGTAGTCGTCCGCGTCGCCGTAGAGCAGCGCGAAGGCCTCGCCGCCGATCGTCCCCTGGTCCATCAGCTGTGAGGTCGAGTACTGCAGTTGCTCGCCGGCGAACGCGTCATCGGCGACGAGCAGCTTGGACTCGCGGCCGCTCAGCGGGATGTTCACCTGCTTCGCCTGGGGTACGCTCGGATAGATGTCGGCGGCCTGCGCGGCGGTCGGCACCTCGATCGCATCGACCGACACGTAGGTCCCCTGTGAGGCGGAGTTCTTCTGCCCGCTGACCACGATCTTGAGCGTGTGGGTCGTGTCCGACAGGCCGCTCACCTGATACTCGACCCGTTGGAAGTCCGTGCTCGGCGAGTAGCCGTCGACGGTTGTGACCTGCTGGCCATCGAGATACACATCCGCGATGCCGTGATTGTTCGCGGTCGGCGCGATCCACTCGATGGCCGTGCCGGTGAACGTGACCGACACCGAGTCGCCGGCCGTCTGGGAGAAGCTCTCGGTCTGGTCGTAGTCCCCGCTGGTGTACGACTGGTCCGAGACATGCGACCAGTTGCCGCTGTACTGCAGATCGGTCGTGTCCGCGTCGTCGTAGGTGTAGGAACCGGTTTGGCCGAGATCGAGCGCTATGTGTGTCGTCTCGGTGTTCCTCGAGGACACATCGGCCTGTTGCACGTCGATGAATTGAGTGCCGTCGGTCGGGTTCACCCGCGCGCTCGTGGTGACCAGCGGGTTCGTCGCCGGCGGTCCGGCGAGAGTCACCGTCTGCGTGAGCGAGGGAACCGCCTGGGAGAAGTCGCCGATCAGCTTGTTCTCTCCGTACTTGGAGTTGGCGAGGTTCCCCGGGTGGCTCGGGGTCCCGATCTCCCCGGTCTCCAGGATTCCCGCGCCGTAGTCGTATGAGCTGTACATGAACGGCGCCGGCAGCCAGCCCCAGTTGGTGCCGCCGACCCCCATGTAGTTGCTCTGGATCGTGGTCCCCTGTGCGATGTTGCTCTTGTAGAAGACGTTCTCGAAATTCTGCCCGGTGAGCTGGTAGCAGTTCGCGTAGGCGGGGCCGCCCCACGACGAGTAGGAGCCGCCCTGGAACTCCGGTAGCTCGAGCGGCTTGCCCGGCTCGGCAGTGAACGTCGGCAGCGGCCCGACGCTCGACGGGTCCGAGCAGTCAAAGCCATCCGGATAGCTGTCGTATCCGGGGATGTCGGGGTTCGCGGCGGTCCCCTCGAACGTGTCGCCCTCGTTGCCGATGATCGGTACGACGATCCCGTCGGCCTTCGCCTTGGCCTCGACCTCTGCCATGTAGGCCTCCGAGGGAGCCAGTCCGGAGTACAGCTCGTTCTCGGCCTGGTAGAGGATCACGTCGCCGCCTCGCGTGATCTGGTGGGCGGCGATGATCGGGTCGATCTCCGACAGCCACTGATCCGAGGCGGCCTCGAAGTCCGGCGCATCGGTGCGCGCCACGCCCGACTGCGTGACCAGCCATCCCGGGAAGCCGCCGCCGTCCGTCTCGGCGTTGATGTACGGGCCGGGTCGCGCAATCACGTACAGCCCGGCCTGCTGCGCCATGTTCAGAAACTCGTTCATGTCGCGGATGCCGGTGAAGTCGTAGACGCCGGGTTTGGGCGAGCTGTAGTCCCAGTCGAAGTAGACGGTGACCGCGTTGTAGCCGTCGGCCTTCATCTTCTGCAGCCGGTCGAGCCACAGGGACGGGGACGGCAGGCGCCATGGGTCGAATTCGCCCGAGTAGATGAACGTGCGCTTGCCGCCGACGATCAGCGAGTACTGGTCGTAGCTCACCGACTGTGGGGTGGAGAGGTCGACATTCGTCGGTTCCGCAATCGGAGCAGGCGTGACCGTGTTCGTCGGCGCCGAACCCGGCCCGGAGGTGCTTGAGGTGCTGGCCGTGACGGTGTAGGACACGGGGGTGCCGTTGGTCGCGGTCGCGATCACGTAATCGTTGGGGACCGACGCGGTGAAGGTCTGGCCGGTCGAGCTCGTGACGGTGAAGCCGGTGACGTGCGACTGACCCTTGGCCGGCGAGCACCAGGTGACGGTGACCGAGCCGTTGCCGGCGATCGCGTGCACGCGCGTCGGCGCGCCGGGGGTCGCCCTGGCCGCCTGCGCGCTGGTCGCCGCCGGGCACTGTCCGTGCTCGGAGAGCGGCTTCGAGCCGCTCTGCGCCAACGCCGGCCCTGCGCCGGCCAGCGCCGATGTCATCGCGACCGCCAGCGCACACGCGCTCGTCACGACCCAACCACGGATCGACCGACGCCGCTCGCCCATGCCTTGTTCTCCCTTGTCGCGTCCCGCTGCCGGAGGATCCACCGCCTCTGGCCGCGGCAACCTACCGCGTCGGGGCTGTGTGAGCGCTCACAGTGCGGGAAGGACGGAGGTTTTCGGCTTCGATTCGATCGCTACAGCGCGGTCGTGTACGCGCCCGCGAGGCCGCCATCGACCAGGAACGTCGTCGCGTTGACGTACGAGGACTCGTCGGAGGCGAGGAACAACACCGCGTTGGCGATCTCGGTCGCGTCCGCGAACCGGCCCATCGGCACGTGCACCATCCGCCGCTGGGCCTGCACCGGGTCGGCGGCGTAGAGCTCGCGCAGCAACGGCGTGTCGACCGGCCCCGGGCAGAGCGCGTTGACCCGCACGCCGCGCTTGGCGAACTCGACTCCGAGCTCGCGCGAGAGCGCGAGCACCCCGCCCTTGGATGCGGTGTAGGAGATCTGCGAGGTGGCGGCGCCCATCACCGCGACGAATGACGCGGTGTTGATCACCGACCCGCCGCCGCCCTCCAGAAGATGGGGGATGCCGTGCTTGCAGCACAGGAACACCGAGCGCAGGTTGGTCGTCTGCACCCGTTCCCAGGCCTCGAGCGTCGTCTCCACCACGGAGGCGTCGTCGGTGGGCGAGATCCCCGCGTTGTTGAACAGCACGTCGATCCGTCCGAAGCGCTCACGCACCTGCGCGTACATCGACTGGACCGCCTCCTCGGAGGTGATGTCAGCGGTGAGCGACAGCTCGCCGATGGAATGCTCGGCGATGTCGATGCCGACCACGTGCGCGCCCTCGCGCTCGAACACCGCCGCGGTGGCGCTACCGATCCCTCCGGCAGCACCCGTGATCACGCACACCTTGCCAGACAGCCGCATCAGCCCTCCGTGGAGTAGAAGATCGATTTGACCTCGGTGTAGGCCTCGACCGCGTGGGGGCCGAGCTCGCGGCCGTAGCCGGACTGCTTGAAGCCGCCGAACGGCGTGGCGACGCGCACCGAGGTGTTGGAGTTGATCGAGAGCACCCCGGCGTCCAATGCGCGGGCCACCCGCAGCGCGCGGCCACCGTCGCGGCTCCACACCGAGCCCGACAGCCCGTACACGGTGTCGTTGGCCATCCGGACCGCGTCGGCCTCGTCGTCGAACGGGATCACGACCGCGATCGGCCCGAAGATCTCCTCGCGCGCGGCTCGGGCGTCGGGTGAGACGGGGGAGAGCACGGCGGGCGCGCACCAGAAGCCGGCGCCCTCGGGCGCGGAGCCGCGGATTGCGACGGTGTCGCCCTCGTCGAGGTAGCTCTGCACGCGCTCGCGCTGGCGGGCGGAGATCAGCGGCCCCATCTCCGAGGCGGGATCGAGCGGATCGCCAACCTTGATCTGGGTGACCACCGGCTCCAGCAGCGACAGGAACCGGTCGACGGCGGGGCGCTGGACGAGGATCCGCGAGCGCGCGCAGCAGTCCTGGCCGGCGTTGCCGAACACCGCGCCAGGGGCTGCGGCGGCCGCCGCCTCGAGGTCGGCGTCGGCGAACACGATGTTGGGCGACTTGCCGCCCAGCTCGAGCGTCACCCGCTTGAGCGTGGCCGCCGCCGCAGCGGCGATCCCGCGGCCGACCGCGGTCGAGCCGGTGAACGCGATCTTGGCGACGTCGGGATGCTCGACCAGGCGCGCTCCCGCGACCGGCCCGAGCCCGGGCACCACCTCCAGCACCCCCTCGGGGAGCCCGGCCTCCCGCGCGATCTCGGCGAAGCGCACCGCGGTGAGCGGTGTGAGCTCGGCGGGCTTCAGCACCACCGTGTTGCCCGCCGCGAGCGCGGGTCCGAGCTTCCAGGACGCGATGGTGAGCGGGAAGTTCCAAGGGACGATCAGTCCGACGACCCCGAGCGGCTCGCGCACGGTGAACGCCTGACCGCCCGACACCGGGATCGTGTCGCCGAACAGTCGCTCGGGCGCCCCCGCGTAGTAGGCGAACACGTCGGAGACCATCCCCATCTCGCCCCTGGCGTCGCCGATCACCTTGCCCGCATTGCGCGCCTCGAGCACCGCCAGCTCCTCGGCGTGCTCGGCGACGCCATCGGAGATGCGGCGCAGCAGCCGCGCGCGGTCGGCCGGTGCCATCGCGCGCCAGGCCGGGAAGGCGGCACGGGCACGCGCGACCGCGGCGTCGACGTCGTCGGCTCCGGCGGCGGGGATGGTGTCGAGCGCCGCCTCCGTGGCGGGCTCCAGGACGGTGAGCGTGCCGGCGGTCATCGTCACAGCCGCTCGAACCCGCGCCGGCGCTCCCAGTCGGTGACCGCGGACTCGAACGCCTCCAGTTCGACGTCGGCCGCGTGCACGTAGTGAGCGACGACCTCCTCGCCGAAAGCCTCTCGTGCGATCTCGGACTGTGCGAACAGGTCGCGTGCCTCGCGCAGCGTGCGCGGCAACCGCGGCCGGTCGGTGGCGGTGTAGGCGTTGCCGACGAGCGCGGGCTCGAGCTCAAGGCCCTGCTCGACCCCTGCCAGCCCGGCGGCGATCAGCGCCGACAGCGCCATGTACGGATTGAGGTCGGCGCCCCCGGCGCGGTTCTCGAAGCGCAGAGCCGCGCCGTGGCCGACCACGCGCAGCGGGCAGGTGCGGTTGTCGTTGGACCACGCGACCGTGGTGGGTGCGAACGACCCCGCGGCGAAGCGCTTGTAGGAGTTGACGTTGGGGGCGAGCAACAGCGTGAGCTCGCGCAGGCCACGCAGCTGGCCCGCCAGGAAGGCATGGAACGTCGCCTCGTCGCGGGCGAACAGCGGGCGGCCGTCCTCGCCCTCGGCCAGCGAGAAGTGGATGTGGCACGAGTTGCCCTCGCGCTCGTCGTACTTGGCCATGAAGCTGATCGCCATCCCCTCCTGGGCGGCGATCTCCTTGGCTCCGTTGCGGTAGATGACGTGCTCGTCGGCGGTCCGAAGCGCGTCCGCGTAGCGGAAGTTGATCTCGTGCTGACCGTAGTTGCACTCGCCCTTGGAGTTCTCCACCTGCAGCCCGGCCCCGGCCATCGCCAGCCGGATACGGCGGATCAACGGCTCGATACGCGTGGTCCCCAGCAACGAGTAGTCGACGTTGTAGAGGTTGGCCGGCTCCAGCTCGCGGTAGCCCTTGTGCCACGCCTGCTCGTAGGAGTCACGGAACACCAGGAACTCGAGCTCGGTCGCCGCGTTGGCGGACCAGCCGCGCGCGGAGAGCCGCTCGAGCTGGTGGCGCAGCACCTGGCGCGGTGAGGCGACCACCTCGCGACCATCGTCCCAGCGCAGATCGCAGAGCACGAGCGCGGTCGCCGGCAGCCACGGCACGAGCCGCAGGGTCTGCAGGTCCGGGACCATCTCGAAGTCGCCGTAGCCGGTCTCCCACGACGACATCGCGTAGCCGCTCACCGTGTTCATCTCGACGTCGACGGCCAACAGGTAGTTGCAGCCCTCCGCGCCATGCTCGACGACGTCAGACAGGAAGTGCTTCGCGTCCAGCCGCTTGCCCTGCAACCGACCCTGCATGTCGCACATCGCCAACAGCACGGTGTCGATCTCGCCGGCGTCGACACGGGTGCGCAGACCGTCGAGAGTGAGCGCCGGACCGCGGGTCATCGGCGGGCACCCTATTGGAAACCGGCCGCCGCGGCGAGCTGCCCGCGACGGCCGGTGGCTGGCGGCACTCGGGGGTCCGTGCCGCCCTCCGGATCAGAAGAACAGGTTGTAATCGATGACCGCGGTCCCGAGCTCCAGGCCCGGGGTGAACGCGGACACGTGGAAGGCGCCGTCCAGAGCGCTCGCGGCGGCTGGGGTCAGGGTCGCGGTGACCGGGCCGATCTGCAGCTGGCCGCCGCACACGTGCACCGAGGCGCCCGCCAGGCTCAGGTTGAGAATCGTCACTCGCGAGCCGCCGACATCGGCGCTGAGCGTCGGTGCCCCCGAGAGGCTGATGTCGAAGTTCGTGAGATCGACGGTCGTCGACCCGGCGCTGAGCGAGATGCCACCGCTGTGCGTAATCGTGCGGGTGTAGGCAGCCACGAACAGCGAGTCGGTGATCGGGAAGCTCAGGCTCCCGTCCGGGTTGGCGGTTGCCGGCGCGACCGGCGCGGCGGCCACGCCGAGTGACTGCAGCGCCGCCGCGGTCGTGGGGGCGAGCGTCAGCGTAGTGGCGCCGTAGCTGCCCTGGTGATACCACCCGCCCCAGTCCCATCGGGTCCGGGTGACGGGCACGCGCAGATGGCCGAGGGGGGCGGTCCGAGCAGCGGCGAGCGCCGGCAGTGTCGCGCTGAGCGCAAGCACGGACATGAGCAGGGACGCGGCCCATAGCACACCGCGGCGCTTGCCTGTGAGGGGGGACATGAGCGAACTCCTCTCCGAAGGTTGGCTGGCTTCACCCCTCGATACGGTCGGTGTCCACCGGGCGGTTGAGATCTTTGTCCGGTCGGGTGAGGCCCAGGGCGAGGTCGGCCGCGGCGTCGGCGATCCCGTCGGGGCTGGAGCCTCCGTCGGCGAGCAGGCGGCGCAGATTGGCCGGCGCGATCGCGCTGAGCAGCAGGCCGGCGTGGGTGATCGCGTCGATCCGCGGGTCGATCTCGGCCAGCAGCGTGCGGATGTGCAGCAGGAACGTGCCGTAGACGGGCGCTCCGGACGGGGGGTGGGGACCGCGGCGGTCGGCGGCGAGCATCAGCTCGAGGTGGGCGATCTCGAAGTGCACGAGCGCCCGCATGAACGCCTCCAGGCGCTCACGCGGCGGGGCGCCCGGGCCGAGTGGCGGCGGACCGGAGAGGAAGCCGTTCTGCAGCTCGATCGTGTGGACGTCGAGCAGCGCCTCGGTGAGCCCGTCGCGATCTCCGAAGCGCCGGAAGATCGTGCCCTTGCCGACGCCCGCGGCGGCCGCGACGGTGTTCATCGAGAGGCCTGCGGCCCCCTGCTCGTCCAGCACCCTGCGCGCCGCGCAGAGGATCCGCTCACGGTTGGCGGCGGCGTCGCTGCGCTCGTGCGCCCGATCGACGATCGGCAACGCGATCGGCGGCGTCGGGTCGACGACCGGCAGCGGAGTCGGCGCCGGCGCCGGCCGGTCGCTCGGGTGGCCGCGGTTCATCTCCGAAGTCTCGCATCATCCCGCGCGGGCGGCACGCGCCTCGATCGCGTCCCGCAGCGCGTCGAGCGAGATCACGAGCTCGGCTTCGATCTCGGTCTCCAGCAGCTTGCCGGACTCGTGGAACTGCTCGTGCGCGGTGGGCACCGGCAGCTCGCGGTCGACGACGCGGGCACCGATCGCGCCGAGCACCTTGCGCGTCTCGGCCTGGGCCCAGACGGCGCCGAACATGCCCGTCGAGGCTCCGATCACGACCGCGGGCTTGTTGCGCAGCGGGCTGTCCTCCAGCGGGCGGGAGAGCCAGTCCAGCGCGTTCTTCAGGACGCCCGGGATGGAGCTGTTGTACTCGGGGGTGGAGATGAGCACCCCATCGGCCTCCTGCACCGCATCCCAGAGGTCCTGGACGGCGGCGGGCCGGGTGGGCACATCGTCTTCGTTGAAGTTCGGGATCGCCGCGAGGCCCTCGTAGATCACGACCTCCGTGTCGGACGGCAGCAGCTCGGCTGCCGCCCGCAGGAGGGTCGTGTTGTGCGAGTCCCGGCGCAGCGAGCCTGAGATGGCCAGGATGCGCATGGCGACTACGCGGCCTGGTGGAACTCGAGCTCGACGTGCAGCGTGACCTCGTCCTGGAGGGCCTTGCCGCCGGTGGGCAGCTCGGCATTCCAGCTCACGCCGTAGTCGGTGCGATCGATCGTGGTCTCGAGCGTGAAGCCGAGGCGGGTGTTGCCCATGAAGTCCTGGGCCGGGCCCTCGAGCGTGCCGGTCGCGTGGATCGGCTTGGTGACGCCCTTCAAGGTGAGCTCGCCGTCGACGGTGACCTCGTCGCCGTCGCTCTCGATCGCGGTCGAGTGGAAGGAGATCTCCGGGTGCTGCTCGGCGTCGAAGAAGTCCGGCGCCATCAGGTGGCCGGTGAGGTTGTCGTCCTTGACCTTGATCGAGGCGACCTTGGCGCTGCCGGAGAGCACGCCGTTCTCGAGCGTCGCGGTGAGGTCCTCGATCGAGCCGCGGAACGTCGACACGACGTACTTGACCGCGAAGTCGGCGGATGAATGCGCGGCGGCGAAGTTCCAGTTGCCGGCGAGGCGGTCCTGAGTGGTTGCGGTGGTGGACATGGGGCTCCTTGAGAGGGAGAGGAATTGGTTGCGTACGCAACTGTAGCACAGAAGCGGACCGACGGTCCGGTCAGTCGGGGGATTCGCCTCCGGCGCCCCGCTCGCGCGGTCCGGTGCGCCCCGGTTGTGCACACGCTCGCTCGCCACTCTGGGAACTTGGAGCCGCAAGGGGGCGCTCGAACTTCCCAGAGTGCCCCTCCGGCGGCGCAGGGAGGGCCACTCTGGGAACTTGGAGCCGCGAGGCGGCGCTCGAGCTTCCCAGAGTGCCCACCGCCCGTCGACTACCGGCGTGGGGAAGGCCCGCAGACCCGGCGGTCAGGCCGCGGGTGGCGCTTCGGTTTCCAGCACGTCGAACGACCAGAGCTCGCTTGCGGAGCCCACTGGGCCGCGCTCGCGGTGCTGGGCGTGGCCGGCGGCGAAGTCGGCGCTCGCGACCCAGGCCTGGAAGTCGTCCTCGGAGCGCCAGCGGGTCAGGACGAGGCAGACCTCGCGGTCGTCGTTGGGGCGCAGGAGCTCGAAGCCCTCAAACCCGCCGGCGCGGGAGACCCGCCCGGCCCGGGAGGCGAACCGCGACGCGAACTCGTCGAAGCGCTCACGGGGGACCGTGATCGCGTTGATCTTGACGACGGTCACGGCAGCTGGTCGGGGATGCGGTCGAGCTGAGCCACGCCTGAATCGATCGCCGCCTGGCGGACCGCCTCGGCGACCGACTCGTGCACCGATAGGTCCAGCACGTCGGGGACGAGCTCGGACTCGACCGTGAGCCCGGCGAGCGCCCAGGCCGCCGCGCGCTTCATCTCGAGGTTGATCGCGCTCGCGTGCGCGTCGAGCGCTCCGCGGAAGATCCCCGGATAGCCGAGCACGTTGTTGACGCTCGTGCCGTCGGCGGCGAACGCGGCGCCGGCGGCCAGCGCATCGTCGGGCTCGATCTCCGGCACCGGGTTGGTGAGCGCGAGGATCACCTGGCCCGGACGGATCATCTCCGGCTTGATCAGCCCTGGGACGCCGCTGGTGGCCACCACAACGTCGGCCTCGGCCATCACGCGCTCCAGGGTGGCGATCTCGATTCCGCGCTCCGCCGCCTGCTGCTGGGCGCGCTCGCTGGGATCGGAGGCGAGCACGCGACGCACGCCCGCATCGTGGATCAGGGTGGCGATCCCAAAGCCCGCCGCGCCGAGGCCGATCTGACCGACGACGGTGGCGTCGAGCCGGATGTCGACCTGGCGGCAGGCGGCGATCGCGGCCGCCATCGTCACCACCGCGGTGCCGTGCACGTCGTCGTGCATCACCGGGGCGGGCAGCGACTCGATCAGCCGCCGCTCGATCTCGAAGCACTCCGGAGCCGAGATGTCCTCCAGGTGGATCCCGCCGAAGCCGGGGGCGATCCGCACGACGGTGTCGACGAACTCGTCCACGTTCTTCGTGTCGATGAGGATCGGGGTCGCGCTCACGCCGACGAGCTGGGCGTAGAAGAGCGACTTGCCCTCCATCACGGGCATCGAGGCGAGTGGGCCGATGTCGCCGAGGCCGAGGACGCGGCTGCCGTTGGTGCAGATCGCGACGCTTCGCCCGATCGAGGTGAACCGCACCGCCAGGTCCGGATATTCGGAGATCGCGGTGCACACGCGTGCGACGCCGGGCGTGTACACGTCACGGACGTCCTGGTTGGTGACGATCTCGCGCATGCCGCGGACCTCGATCTTGCCCCCGTCGTGGGCGATGAACGCGCGGTCGTGGAACCAGGCGACGGAGACGCCCTCCAGGTCGTTGAGCCCCGCGGCAAGCGAGATCGCGTGGTCGCGATCGCGAAGCTCGATCGTGATCTCCCGCAGCGCCTCGTGCTTGGCGACCGCGATCGTCGACACATCGCCGATCAGCCCGCCGTACTCCGAGATGCGGGTGGAGACCTTCGCCAGCTGCCCCGCTCGGTGGGGGATGCGCAGGCGATAGGTGACGTCCATCGGCACGACCGGCGCGACGGTATCGCATGTCGGCCGCGCGCGACGCGGCGCGGCGGGTGAACCGTCAGGCGGCGAGCTGCTTGAGCGGCCCGGGACGGCCGAGATGGAATCCCTGGCCGTAGTCGACGCCGATGTCCTGCAGCAGCGCCACCGTCTCATCGTCGCCGACGAACTCGGCGATCGTCCGGCTGCCCATGCCGCGCGCGATGTCGACCACCGCGCGGACCACGAGCTGATCGGAGGGGCTGGCGACGAGGTTGGCGACGAACTCGCCGTCGATCTTCAGGTAGTCGAACTCGAGGTGCTTGAGGTAGTAGAACGACGAGAAACCCGAGCCGAAGTCGTCCAGGGCGAAGTGGCAGCCGAGCGCCCGCAGCTCGCGCGCCAGCGCCGCCGCGCGCTCGATGTTCACGATCGCCGCGGTCTCGGTCACCTCGACGATCAGCGCTCCGGGCGGGATGGGGTGCGTCTCGAGCATCTGCGCCAGGTCGCCGACGATCGACTCGTCGTTCATCGTCTTGCCGGACAGGTTGACCGTCAGGTTGATGTCGTGGCCGGCCCGGTGACGGTCGTGCAGCATCGTCACCGCGCGGCTGAGCACCCAGCGGTCGATCCCGCCGATCAGATCGAAGCGCTCGGCGTTGTCGAGGAAGGCAGATGGAGCGAGCAGCTGATCGTCGTCGTCGCGCATCCTCAGCAGCAGCTCGTAACGAGGGATGCCGTCGCCGTTGATGGTGACGATCGGCTGGGCGTGGAGCTCGAACAGATCGTTCTCCAGCGAGTCACGCAGGCGGGAGATCCAGGAGCGGCGGGCCGCGAGCACGGCCCCCGCATCGTCGTCGGGAACCATGAAGGCGTACCCGGGGCGACCTTCGGCCTTGGCGCGGTACATCGCGCGGTCGGCTCCGATCCGCAGCTCCTCGGCGGTCACCTCGACCCGCGGCTCGATCACCGCAATGCCGACCGAGGCGGTCACCTGCGCGCGGACCACGTCGGAGATCACCATCCCGCTGCTGCGCACCGCCGCGACGACCTTCTGGGCGACGCACTCCGCCTCGGCGCGGTCGGCCTCCTGGACGATGACGCCGAACTCGTCGCCGCCGATGCGGCCCACGACATCGCTGTCTCGGACGGTCGCCTGCAGCAGCGCGCCGACCTTGACCAGGATCTCGTCGCCGGCGGCGTGCCCGTGCAGGTCGTTGACCTCCTTGAAGCCGTCGAGGTCAAGCACGAGCAGCGCGGCGGTGCGGTCATAGCGATCGCACTCGCTCACGATGCGATCGAGCTCCTGCTCGAAGCGCCGCCGGTTGAACAGGTTGGTGATCGGATCGTGGTCGGCGAGTTGCTGGAGCTCTCGCTCGTGCCGCTTGCGGTCGGTGATGTCCCGGACGATCGCGGAGAAGTTGCGCTCCGAGCCGATCCGCCAGCTCGAGAGCGCCACCTCGACGGGCACGAGCCGGCCGTCGACGCGGAGCGCGATTCCCTCCACCGGCTTGATCGCAACCTGCTCGGCGCGGTCCGAGGCGGCCGCGACGGTGATCAGGGCCTCGACGTCCTCGCGCCGGAACTCGGGCACGAGGGTGAACACCGACTGTCCGATCGCCTCGGCGGCGGTATAGCCGTACAGGCGGGCGGCTGCCGCGTTCCACGAGATGATCCGCAGGTCGGCGTTGAAGGCGAAGATCGCGTCGATCGCGGACTCGGTCACCGAGCGGAAGCGTGACTCGCTGCGGCGCAGCGCCTGGATCGCGGCGTAGTGATCGGTGACGTCACGGATGACCTCGCCGAAGCCACGCAGCTCGCCGCGGGAATCGCGCACCGCCGTGATCACCACGCTCGCCCAGAAGCGGCTGCCGTCCTTGCGGATGCGCCAGTGCTGCTCCTCGAAGCGCCCATACTCGGCGGCCATCGAGAGATCTGAGCCAGGCCGTCCGGAGGCGATGTCCTCCTCCAGGTAGAAAAGCGCGTGGCTGCGACCGACGATCTCCCCGGCGTCCCACCCCTTGAAGCGGTCCGCCCCGACGTTCCAGCTCGCGATGTGCCCGTCGACGTCGAGCATCAGGATCGCGTAGTCCTGCAGGCTCTCGAACATCGCGGCCAGCAGGTTGCCCTCGAGGGGAGGGGGAGGGGAGGAGGTGGTTGCGCTCAAAGCTGGGAGTTGCCGGCCAGGAGGCCCCGTTGCCTCCGACATTCGTCCAGCATGACCCGTATCGGCTGAAGGACAGATTACCTTGAGCGATTGACTCTCTTCCCCTCGGTGGAGGTCTTGCAGCCGCGATCTGGGTGGATGCGGCGGCGGACCGGCGGTTCGAGTCGCGGTTCAGTCGCGGCTCGAGCCGCGCTTGTGCCCGTTGCCGTGGTCGCCGTCGGTGAAGAACGAGGTCGCCTCGAACATGAGCAGCACCACGCCCGCGTCGATCGGCCGCTCTCCGTTTGCGCTCAGTCGCGCCGCGGCCTCTCGCTCGATCTTCGTGATCTCCTCCTGCCAGCGGCGCGTCGCCTCCGCCAGCTCGCCGAAGCCCTCGGAGTCGACCGCGACCGCGTGGCGCGAGACGCTCGCCTCCTGGTGGTCGAACCCGCCCGCCGCGGCGCTCTTGGCGGCGTACTCGCCGACCTGCGAGAGCGCGGACGCGATCATCATGTCGCGCACCTTGGGATCGGCGTTCGACCACGCCCGGCTGGAGAAGCGAGGGTGCTCGCGTGCTGCGTAGACGTGCTCGGTGGCGCCCCGGCGCTGGTGGGTGGCGACCATCTCGATCAGACCCAGGCGCTCGAGCGTGCGCACGTGGTACGCGACCGTCCCCAGCGACGCATCGAGATGTTCGGCGAGTTGGACCGGGCTCGAGTCGCGCTCGTCGAGCATCGCGAGGATCCTGACGCGCAGCGGGTGCGCGAGAGCCTTCGCGTAGCGTGGGTCTTCGAGGCCGTCGATTTCAGTTTCTGGATTACTTTGGGCCATTTTGTCCTACCGTAGCGAGAACAGATTGAAGGTGGGTTGCGCTCTTGCCAGATTGGATTTGGCGCCGATTTGACGGCCGATACGATGATCTGGGAGCGGGCGACCTCGCCCGCAGGAGCCGTCAGGAGGGTCCGCAGTGAGCGAGTCGGGCGTTGCGAGAGCCACGGAGGACAGCGCGGCCGGGTGGCTGCGTGAGCAGCGCCGGTTCGTCCAGGCGCTGCTCATCGAGGTGGAGGGCTCGGCCCCGCTTCCGGAGGGGGCGATGATGCTGATCGGCGAGGACGGTGCGATCGAGGGCTCGATCACCGGAGGCTGCGTCGAGGGGGCGCTCGTCACCGAGGCCGAGGCGATCCTCGCCGGGGAGCGCGGGCCGGGGGTCACCACGTACGGGATCTCCGACGAGCTCGCCGGGACCGTCGGTCTGATGTGCGGTGGCATCGTGCACATCTTCCTGCAGGAGCTCGCGGGTCCAGCCGGCGAGGCGGAGCTGGCAGCGCTCAGCGCCCATCTGGAAGGACGGCCCGCAGCGGTCGCGACCCTGCTGGAGGGCCCGGATGCGGGATCTCGGTTGGCGATCGTCGAAGAAGAGGCGATCGGTTCGCTCGGTTCTTTGCCACTGTTGGATTGCAACGTCGCGCGGGAAGCGGCAGGGCTCATGGAGGAGGGCAAGACGACGATCCGGCGGTTCGGCGCCGACGGGGCGACGTTGGGCGATGAACTACCCGTCCACGTTCGTGCTTATGCCCCGCCCCCTCAGATGGTCATCTTCGGTGCGATCGACTTCTCGGCCGCACTGGCAGCGTTCGCCGCGCGGATCGGCTACCGCGTGACGATCTGCGACGCGCGCACCCGATTTGCCCGTTCTCAGCGGTTTTCGACCGACGCCGAGGTGCGCATCGGCTGGCCCCAGGAGGTGATGGAGGGCGTCGAGCTCGGCTCGCGCGACGCCGTGTTGGTATTCACCCATGACTCCAAGTTCGACGAGCCGGCGCTGATCAGCGCGCTCGCCACCGACGCCGGCTACATCGGGGCGCTGGGGAGCCGGACCACGACTGCCGATCGCGAGCGGCGCCTGCAGGATGCGGGGGTCTCAGAGGCGGAGCTGGCCCGGATTCACGCGCCCTGCGGCCTGGACATCGGCAGCCGTACCGCCGAGGAGACCGCCATCTCGGTCTTGGCCGAGATCATCGCCGTGCGTCGCCGGGGGCCGGCCCTCGATGCCCGGCCGCTGCGAGTCACCAGCGGTCCGATCCACGGCCGCGAACAGGACCAGGGGACGCCGGTCAGCGCCGGCTGATCAGACCTTCAGCCCGCGGTCGGCGAGCCACTCGACGACCGCCTCCGGCGGCGCGCCGTCCCACTCGGCGCGCGCGGCGAGCACGAGCAGCTTCGCCGGATCGACGTGCACCTCGTCGCGGCGGTAGGACAGGTAGACCGTGAGTGCTCCCGCCATCGCGATCGAGCCGTTGTTGGTGGCGGGGTCGAGCGTCGAGAGGACCTCCCCGACTCGGTCCTCGATGTCGTCCACACCGCGGATCGGTTCGTCATCGTCCTCGAAGGCTCGTTCGAAGTCGCCCGCGGTCGGATCGTTGTCGTCGGGGTCGACGAGCTGCACGGCGCGCCGGACGACCTCGAATACTGTGAGGGGTGGGGGCTCGGTGGACATGGAGTGGATGTTTGCAGGCCGCGTGGCGGGGGCACTAG
>DATJTS010000134.1:0-36979 GCA_035503035.1 Solirubrobacteraceae bacterium | reverse complement strand
ATCGGGTGCCCTCCGGCCGGGTCGGGGACGGCTGGCGGTTGCGCCGCCCGCCGCCGGCCGCGCTCATGCCCGCCGACCTGGACCGAACTGATGCGGATGTCGACGTCGGGGTGGCGCTGTGCCGGACCCTGCGTGAGCACGTGCTCGCCGGAGGACTGGAGTACGAGCATCGAGAGGCCACCGTCGGATTCGTCCAGTTCACCGGCGTCGACCGGCTGCTGGCGGAACGCGGCCCCGAGTACGTGCGCGATCAGCTCGATGTCCTGATCGCGCGGATCCAGAGCGCCACGGAGCGCCGCGGCGTCGCGTTCCTGGCGACGGATCTCGGTCCCGACGGTGGCAAGGTGATGCTCAGCGCCGGCGCGCCGCAGCATCTCGGCGACGAGGCCGATCGGATGATCGCCGCCGTGCGGGAGGTGCTCGACGATGGTGGCCCGCTCGTCCTCCGGGCGGGGATCACGTGCGGCCGGGTATTCGCCGGGGACTACGGCCCGCCGTACCGGCGCACGTATTCGCTGATGGGCGACTGCGTCAACCTCGCGGCGCGGCTGATGGCGCACGCCGACCCCGGCGACCTCCTGGTCTCCACTGAGGTGCCTGCCGCGGCCTCGGACGAGGTCGCGTTCCTCGCCGCCCCCGCGTTCGCTGCCAAGGGCAAGCGCGCTCCCGTCCGTCCGTTCCGGGTCGATGCGCGAGGCGCGGCGCCGGCGGCACACGAGCGGCCGCGGCGCGGTGCCCGAGAGGGTCCGATGATCGGGCGCGAGGTCGAGCTCTCGATGCTGGTCGATGCCGCGAGTGCGGCGGCCGCAGGCGAGGGAAGTGCGGTCGACCTGGTCGGCGAGCCGGGGATGGGCAAGTCGCGGCTCCTGCAGGAGGTGGCCTCGACGATCTCGGCCGAGGTCCTGTGGGTTGGCGGGGAGGTGTACTCCGGAGGCCGTCCGTATGCGCCGTTCGAGCGGCTCGTGCGCCGCCGCTATGGCGTGGGTGCTCACGCCTCGGGCGCCGAGCTCGCCGCACGGTTGCGGGAGGTGACCGAAGCGCACGTCCCACACCTGCTTCCGTGGCTTCCATTGATCGGGATCGTGGCCGGCGTCGAGTATCCGCCGACGCGAGAGGTCGAGCAGACCGATCCGGCGCAACGCCGCGCCCGCCTGGAGGAAGTGACGAGCGGGCTGCTCGGCGCAATCCTGTCCGGGCCGACGGCGCTGTTCTTCAACGATGTGCACCTGATGGATGATGCGACCCGGTCGCTGATCCGCCGGCTGGCGTCCGACGCGCCGTCGCGCCGCTGGCTCGTGGTGGCCAGCCGGCGACCCGATGGACCCACCCCGCTGGACGAGCGGGCGGTCACGAGGGTCGAGCTCGTCCCGCTCAGCACGGCCGCGGCCGCGGAGATGCTCGCTCGCGCCACCGCGGATGCGCCACTGCCGGCTCACCGGCTGACTGCGCTCGCCGAGCGGGCGGCCGGGAACCCGCTGTTCCTCCGGGAGCTGGTCGCTCAACTCGCCGAGGACGGGGATTCGGACGAGCTGCCGCGATCGGTCGAGGGGGCGATCGCCGCGCGGATCGACCGTCTCGACCGGGCTGACCGGTGGACGCTTCGGTCCGCGTCAGTGCTGGGCGTCGATGTCGAGGCGTCGCTGCTTGAGGAGGTGCTCGGGCGCGCGTCGGGGGTGCAGGTCGGCGACGCGGGCAGGCTCGAGGGACTGGGAGAGTTTCTGGACCCGATCGCGCCGGGGCGCTGGCGGTTCAACCATCAGCTGGTCCGTGAGGTCGCCTACGAGGCGCTGCCCTACGGCCGTCGGACCGAGCTGCACGCCCTCACCGCCTCGGCGCTCGAGCATCGAGCGGGAGGGGCGCCGGAGCAGAACGCCGAGCTGCTCTCCATCCACCTCTTCCACGGCGCGCGGTACATGCCCGCGTGGTGGTATGCCCGGACGGCGGCGGAGCGCGCCCGGGCGCGCTACGCGGGACCCGGAGCGGCGGAGGCCTACCGGCGCGCGCTCGCGGCCGCCGCGTTCATCCCCGGCGAGATCCCAGTGGACGAGCTGATCGCGGTCGATGAGGCGCTGGGCGAGCTCTGCATCGAACTCGGCGAGCTGCATGACGCCGACGTGTCGTTGCGCCGCGGGTTGCGGCGGGCGAGCGGGGACGCACTCTCGTCGGCGCGGTTGGAGCTGAGGCTCGCCTACCTACGGGAGATCCCCGGCCGCTACACCGCGGCGCTGCGCTGGGTCGCGCGCGCCGAGCGGACGCTCAACGGGCTTCAGGGGGCTGAAGCGCGACGTCTGCGAGGCCGTCTGGCCAATCGCCGGGCGGGAATCAGCTACAGCCGCGGCCGGCATGCGGAGGGCATGGCGTTCGCGCGCGCCGCCGCGAAGCTCGCTCGCGAATCAGGCGACCGGCCAACGCTCGCCCAGGCGCTCGAGTACGGCGATGTGTGTGCGGTCGAGGCCGGCCTACCCACGGGCCCCGGCGCTGAGCAGGCGCTGGCGATTTACCAGGAGCTGCAGGATGTCGGCTCGGAGGGGCGCGTCCGTAACTTGCTCGGCATGATCGCCTTCTACCACGGGGAGTGGCGGGAGGCGTTGCGCCATTACCATGCCGCCGGGGACGCCTGGACCCGCGCCGGGAAGCACTGGGACGCCGCGACCGCGGCGGCCAACGCCGCCGAGGTGCTCGCCAACCAGGGCCAGCTGGCGAAGGCCGAGGTCGAGCTCGAGCGCGCGATGCGCATCTGGCGGGGAGCAGGCGCCGCGCCGGAGGTCGCCTTCGGCGAGTACCAGCTCGGCCGGATCGCGGCGCACAGTGGGCGGGCGGAGGAGGCAAGCGAGCGTTTTGCGGCGGCGCGCGCCCATTTCCATGCCGCCGGCGTCCTGACCGAGGTGGTTCTCGTCGATGCGCTGGCTGCCGAGGCCCTCGGGCTGGCCGGTGACCCAGAGGCCGCGCTCGAGCTCGCCGACGCGGCCCTCACCCGGGCGACCTCGCTGGGCGCGACGGCCGTCGTCCCCCTGGTGCAGCGCGTGCGTGGAGTCGCGCTTTGGTCACTCGGTGATGGCGCCGCCGCGGAGGCCGCGCTTCGTGCCGGACTGGCAGTCGCTCGAGCGCGTGGGGCGCGGCACGAGATCGCCTTCACCCTGCGCGCGCTGGCCGACCGCATCGCCCCCGCCAGCCGATCGGAAGAGCGAGCATGGAGGCAGGAACTGAAAGCGCTGGTGGCTCTGCTTGGGATCGAGCCGGCGCCCGAGCCGGACGGTCAGGCGACCCGCGCCTGAACGCCCGGCTCGAGTCGCCCGCCTGTCAGTGTCCGTACTTTGGATCGTTCGCGGTGACGACCGCGGGCTGGGTGTACTGATCCTCGCCGCTCTCGCCACCGGATTGGAAGGTCGCGGGGTCAGCGCACGGCGGCACGATGTTGCTTGGGACGCAGTCGGGCAGCAGCCCGTAGTACAGACCATCGACGAGGACCGGTGGGGTGAACCCCTTGGTGATGAACGGCTCCGTCGACCCGAGGCAGACGTTGCCCTCAGTGCCATAGAGATCGTTCGCGATGTCCGCCGCCGTCCCGAGGACGGTGTACGTCACGAGCTTGCTGGACGGCGCGTTGGTCGAGCTGAACACCACTGGGTCGCCGGTGCCGGGTGTGGAGCACGGCAGCTCGGTGGTCTGGAACGAGACCGAGATCGTCTCGGTCTGCGAGTTCTCAGTGAAGGTGCCGATCGTCGCCGCGGCTGTCCCATCGACGCTGGTATCGACGGGGGTCACGCACTGTGGGCTGCCCGCCTGGCATGTCGTCGTCACCGTCGGATTGGAATCGGTCCGGGTGACGACCGTCGAGCCCGAGCTCGGCAGGGTCCCGAGGCCTCCCGAGTAGGCGCCGGTGATCGTGTTCGCGCCCTCCGCCAGGCTGGTGGCGGGCACCGTGATCGACAGCATGCACTCCTGCTTGATGAGCACGCACTTCTTGGTGACCTTGGCGGTTCCGAGGGTGGTCCCCGTGGTCGTGTCCGTGAAGACGACCGAGGCCGGCGTGACCACGAAGATGCCCGGGTAGACGGCCGCGGTCAGCGTCACCGTGTCTCCGGACGCGACCGTGCTCGGTGACGCGGTCACCGTCGTCTGGGTCGCGTACTTCGTCGGGGGTGGCCCTGGTTTCGTCTTCGAAGGAGTCGCGGCGGAGGCGGCTTGAGCGACTCCCCCGAGCGCGGTCAGCAAGGTCGCCGAAAGTGCGGCGAACCTCGCGATCCTGCGTGTCGCGTGCGGCACAGCGATTGACACTTCTCCGCCTCCTAACCGGCACCAATCCGCGCCGGATCCTGCCTCCCACCGCAGCCCCTATCGTCAAGAATAATCGACCTTCCCGTTCTGCGCACGTTTCGTGAGGGTTTGTGTGCGATCGAACCAGATTGTCGGGGTTGCGGCGCGAGGGTGGCCGGCCTCACCCGGGAGTCGCCTGGGACTCGCCTGGGCCTCGCCTGGGGACGCTGAGCCTCGATAATCGTGCGGTGCCCGAACCCGTGCTCGAGCTGGAGAGCCTCGGCCACCGCTACGGCGAGTTCGAGGCGCTCCGCGGTCTCTCGCTGTCGCTGCACCCGGGCGAGTGCCTGGCGCTGATCGGCCACAACGGCTCGGGCAAGACGACCGCGGTGCGGATGATCGCCGGCCTGCTGGAGATCAGCTCGGGTGAGATCCGGGTGGCGGGGGCGGGCGTCGGGGAGCAGGCGGCCCGGGCGGCGACCGCCGTCGTCCTCGACACGCCCGCGCTCTACGACGACCTCACCGTCGTCGAGCACCTGGAGCTCGTCGCGCTCGCCCACGGGGTGGTGGGCGATGAGCTCGACGATCGTGCGGCCGATCTGCTCGTGCGGCTCGAGCTCGCAAGCAAGGCCGACAGCCGCCCCACGTCGCTCTCGCGCGGGATGCGGCAGAAGGTCTCGCTCGCCTGCGCTCTGGTGCGCCCGTTCTCGCTGCTGGTCCTCGACGAGCCGGTCGTCGGCCTCGATCCTGCCTCTCAGCGAACGTTGCGTGAGCTGATCGCCGAGGCGGTCGCCGACGGCGCCGCGGTGCTGCTCACCACCCACCAGCTGGAGTTCGCCCGCGGGATCGCTGGACGGGCGGTGATGCTCGCGGACGGAGAGGTCGTGGTCGACGGTCCCTACGACGAGGTCATCGACGGCGAGCTCGTGCGCGGACGAGGCCTCGTGTGAACGCGGCAGGCCTGGAGTGAGTGCACCGGGCGTGCGGCTTCCCGCGGCAAGGGCCGATGGCGACGGGGCCGACGGCGACGGCGTCGTCCGTGCCGGCGCGGTCCGCCGGTATCTCGCTGACCATCGCACCCGCCGCCGGCCGAGCCTGTTCGCCGTGTACACCGTCGTCCTCTGCGCGGCGATCTTCGGCGTTCTCGGTGAGAGCGTGCTGCGGACGGTCGTCGGCGGCGGCCTTGCGGAGCGCTCGGTCGTCCAGTTCGGGCCGGCGGCGCTCGCTCTGCTGGTGCTCTCCGCGGTCCGCTTCGGCGTCTGGCAGGGCCCGGTGTCCTTCCGTGTGCCGGACGTCATCCTGGTCCTGCTCGCCCCGCTGTCGATCTCCGCGCTCGTGCGCACCCGGCTCGACCATGCGCTGGCGATCGCCGCGCTCACGGGCGCGAGCCTGGGGGCGGCGGTGGCGCTGCTCGCCAGCGGAGGGGTGTCGGCGCTCGGTCCCGCGCGGGCGGTCGCCGTCATCGTCGCGGCGGCGGCGCTGGGGGTGCTCGCGGTTGCGGCCAGTTGGCTTGTCGAGGTCTCGTCACGCGTCGCGCGGGCGGTCGCTCGGTCCGGGCCTCTGCTGGTGGCGGCCGCGCTCGCGCCGCTCGTCGCCGCCGCGGGGCACGTGGGCGCGGTGCTCGCGGCATGGTCGGGGCCGTGGGGGTGGGTGACCCAGCCGTTCACCGGGCGCGGTGGCTGGCCGGTGGCGACGGTCCTGCTGCTCGTGCTCGGCGGGGTGGCCGTGGTGGCGGCGCGGCGTGGCGTGACCGGCGCCCGGGCGATCGTCTTCCTGGAGCGCGCGGAGGTCCGCACCGGGATGGCGACGGCGGCGTTCGTGCTCGACTACCGCGGGGTTGCCCTGCATCGGCGGGGCGCGGGCGGGCCAGCGGGCGCGGGCGTCGGGGCCGGCGTGGGGGCCGGCTGGCCGGGGGCAGGCCGGGCGGGTCGCCTGACGAGCCGCGCCGCGCGTGTGCTGTCCGTCCCGCGGCCGCGGTCGCCGCGGCTGGCGATTCCGTGGCGCGACGCGCGCACCGGCGTGCGTGAGCCGGTGCGGGCCGGCGCGGCTGCGTTGGTCACGGCGGGGTGCATCACCGAGGCGGTCACCCATCCCGGCCGCGGCCTGCCGGCCGCGGTGTGCGCCGTCGGCCTCTACGCCGCGGCCGCACTGGTGTGCGAGCCGCTACGCGACGAGGTCGACCATCCCGACCGCGGCGTGGTCCTGCTCTCACGGCGGTTCGGGTCGCTGTTGCTCTCCCACTGCGTTGTGCCGTTCGTGATCCTGTTCGTGAGCGGTGCGGTCACCGTTGCGGTCCTCTGGGCCGCGGGGACCGCCGGCCCGCTGATCCTGCTGACGATCCCGACGCTGCTGCTGGCCGCCGGATGGCTCGCCGTACTCGGCGCGGCGCTCGCCACGCGGCGCGGGGGCCGGATCGATGGCGACGCGATGGGCCGGATGGCGATCGTGGACCCGTCGAGCCCCGCGTTCGGCGCCGCGGTCATCGTCGTGCTCGCCCCGTGGCTGCTGGTCACCGGCCTCATCCTCACCCTGGCCGTGGCGCTGCTCGGGCGTGCGGTCGTCCACCACGACAAGGTGATCGCCGCCGGCACAGACGTGACCGCGCTGACGGTGATCGCGGCGTTCGTTCTGCTGCGGATGGCCCGGCGGTCGCGGCAGCCGTAGCCGAGCGGGGGCGGGGTGCGGCGGGGGCGGGGCGCGGCGGGGGCCGGGCGGGCACTCCGGGAACTTGGAGCCGCGTTGCGCGTCGTGTGGTTCCCAGAGTGCCGGTGGTGCCCGCGCCAACCGGCACTATGAGCGCGTCAGGTGGCTATGCGGCCGTTGAGGCGCTCGGAGTGGCCTCGGTCGGCGGGGGTTGCGGCACGCCGCGCCCATAGTGGCGCCCATCGTCCGCGCCCGGCCAGACGGGTAAATGTTTCGTGAAGGCTGGCGCATGGCGTCGGGCCGGCTGCCCACAATGGATCGGTGGCAGAGGGTCCCAGGCTCACCCGTCGTGATGTGCTGTCCGGTGCCGCGGCCGTGGGGGCCGGGGCGCTGCTCGGCCCGGTGGCCGCTGCTCAGGCGACGCGCGTGGGCGTGCGCTCACACGATCGCCTGTTCACCCGCCGCCTCGGCGGGCTCGCCGCCGGTGAGGTCCGCACCGTTGTGCTGCCACGACCCGCCTGCCTGGCAGCCGCTCGCTGGTCAGGCCCGCGCAACGCGCAACTGACCCTGAGAACCCGGCGGCCGGACGGGGGCTGGGGCCGGTGGGCGGTCGCGTCGTCGGACGGCCACCAGGGCGACGGCGTGCGAACCCCCGGCCACGTCGGCGAGGGCATCTGGCTCGGCAGCGCCACCGAGTTGCAGCTCCGCTCCCGGACCAGGGCAGGCGACGTGACGCTGCAGTTGGTTCCGGACGAGCCGGCCACCTCGGAGGCCGCCGCGGCCGACGCGCTCCCGTGGCTGCCGGCGACGCTCCCGGCCGGCCCTGGGCAGCCGCCGATCATCGCTCGCGCCGCCTGGGCGGGGAACAACCACCGGCCGGTGGGTGGCCCCTTCTACGGCACGATCGAGATGGGGGTCATCCACCACACCGAGAACCCGAACGGCTACTCACCCGGCGAGGTTCCGGCGATGCTGCGTGCGATCTACGAGTTCCACGTGCACGGTCGCGGCTGGTTCGACATCGGCTACAACTTCGTGGTCGATCGCTTCGGGCGGATCTGGGAGGCGCGCCAGGGCGGGATCGACCTGCCGGTGCTCGGCGCCCAGGCGGGCGACTGGAACCAGATCTCCTTCGGTGTGGCGGTGCTCGGGACCTACACCGACGTGCGGCCCTCGTCGGCCGCGGTTGCGGCGGTCGAGCGGTTGACCGCCTGGAAGCTCGCGCTCAGCGGCCTGCCCGCCGTCGGCGAGCTGGAGGCGGTCGCCAGCCGCGCCGACATCGGCTGGACGCAGTTCCGCGCGGGAGAGCACGTCCGCTTTCCGCGGATCGCCGGCCACCGGCAGGTCGACGCGACCGACTGTCCGGGCAACGCGTTCTTCGCCGAGCTGCCCGCCATCCGCCCCCGGGTTCAGGCGATGCTCGGCCCCGAGGCCAAGCTCGAGCTGGGCGGGGAGATCACGCTGTTCGCCAACGGCCCGGTGGTCTTCTTCTCGGGCCTCCTCACCCAGGACGGAGCTCCGGTGCCGGGCGCCGCGGTCGAGCTCGAGCGGATCGTCGGTCACGCCGGCTCGCTGGAGACCGTGGCCACGCTCACCACCGCTGCCGACGGCAGCTTCACCTCCTCCTTGCCCGCAACGGCGGGCCTGCTCGTCCGCGCGGTCCGGACGACCGCCCCCGCAGCCGTGTCCGGAGTGCTCGGGGTCGAGTCGTTGAGCGCGGCGATGTCCTGACCGCGGCGGGCCCGCCGCGTTCCCGAGCTCAGACCTTCGGGGTGCTCCAGGGCGCGCGCAGGCGCCGCTCGAGCTCGGCGGCGAGCTCGTCGATCACGATCCGGTCCTGGGCGAGCGAGTCGCGGTCGCGGACGGTGACCGTCCGGTCCTCCAGCGACTGGTGGTCAACGGTGATCGCCCACGGCGTGCCGATCTCGTCCTGGCGGCGATAGCGGCGTCCGATCGCGCCGCCGGCGTCGTACTCCACCTGCATGTGCTCGCGGAGGGCGCGCTGGACCTCGAGCGCGAGCTCGGGCTGCCCGTCCTTGCGCACCAGCGGCAGCACCGCCGCCTTGACCGGCGCCAGCTGCGGGTGGAGGCGGAGCACCGTGCGCGTCTCGCCCTCGATCTCGTCCTCGTCGTAGGCGTCGCAGAGGAAGGCCAGCATCGCGCGGTCGACGCCGGCGGCGGGCTCGATCACGTGCGGCACGTAGCGCTCGCCGGTGTTGCCGTCGTGGTACTCGAGCTTCTGGCCGGAGTACTCGGCGTGCCGGGTGAGATCGAAGTCGCCGCGGTTGGCGATGCCCTCGAGCTCGGACCAGCCGATCGGGAACAGGTACTCGACGTCGCTGGTGCCGCTGGAGTAGTGGCTGAGCTCATCGGCGTCGTGGGCGCGCAGCTTCAGGTGGTCGGCGCGGATCCCGAGGCTCTGATACCAGTCCATCCGCGCGCCCAGCCAGTGCTCGTACCACTGCTGCGCCTCGGCGGGCGGCACGAAGAACTCCATCTCCATCTGCTCGAACTCGCGCGTGCGGAAGATGAAGTTCCCCGGGGTGATCTCGTTGCGGAACGACTTGCCGATCTGGGCGATGCCGAACGGCGGCTTCTTGCGGCTGAACTGCAGGTAGTTCTTGAAGTTGAGGAAGATGCCCTGCGCTGTCTCGGGCCGCAGGTAGACGGTGGCGCCCTCCTCCTTCACCGGGCCCACGGTGGTCTCGAACATGAGGTTGAAGTCGCGTGCGGCGGTGAGGTCGCACTGCTCGTCCTCGCCGGGGTGCTTGGAGGGGCGCCGGCCGCACGCCGAGACATCGAGATGGTCCTCGCGGAAGCGGAGCTTGCAGGTGCGGCAGTCGACGAGCGGGTCGGTGAAGCCGGCCAGGTGGCCCGAGGCCTCCCAGGTGCGCGGGTGCTGGATGATCGCGGAGTCGAGTGCCACCACGTCGTCGCGCTCCTGCAGCATCGACCGCCACCACTGCGCCTTGACGTTGTTCTTCAGCAGGACGCCGTAGTGGCCGTAGTCATAGGAGGAGCTGATGCCTCCATAGATCTCAGAGCTCTGGAAGACGAAGCCGCGCCGCTTGCACAGCGAGACGATCTTGTCCATGGTGACGAGGTCGGTGGTGGCCATGGGCCGAGGATGGTATCCGCCCAGTCCCGGGGCAAGCCCCCCGGCAATCACCCCGTCGCGGTGAGCTCGCTGAAGCGCGGGTCCTCGCGCAGGGAGGCGAAATCGTCGTCCTCCCGCGCCCATTCCGCGACATCCGCACGGTCTGCGATCGCGCGTGACAGATGGTCGAGCGCGAGGTCTCGGTTGCCGTCCAGCGCCTCCAGGCAAGCGGCGGCGTATCGCACGTTGCCCGCGTCGGGAAAGCGCGCCAGGCCGTCCTCGATGATCTCCCGGGCCTGCCCGCGGGTCGCCGGGTCGGCCGTCAACGCGGCCGCGCGGAAGCTCCACTCCCATGCGCTCGGCTCAAACGTCGGCGGGCCCCCGAAGCTGAGCACCGTCGTTCCCGCCTCCAGCGCGACCGCATGGCGATGGGAGCGGGGGTCGGGGATGAAGACGTAGGTGCCGGCCGGGGCCTCGTGCTCGGTCCCGTCGATCGTGAACCGGGCGCTGCCACGGGCGACGAAGTAGAGCTCCTGGTGATCGGTCGCCGGATCGGTGCCCTCGGTGTGGGGCTCGACGACGTCCTCGCCCGCCTCGGCGGCCACGTAGGCGTTGGTCCCGAACGCACGGATCCCGAGCGCGTGGCGGACGGGCAGCCAGCGCAGCGAGAAATCGGACCCTCCCACGGGGACGGACTGGATGTCGTCAAGTGAGACGACGGTCACCGGTGCGGGCATGGTCTCTCCGTAGGTCGCAGGTTTGGCACTCTCGGACCCGGAGTGCCAGGGGTGAAGCTATACTTTATGCAGCATGCCGATCTACGAATACCGGTGCAAGAAGGGCCACACGTTCGACGTCATGCAGCGCTTCTCAGACGACGCGCTCGACTCCTGCGAGGTCTGCGGGGCGTCCGCACAGCGCGTGCTGCACGCACCGGCCGTCCACTTCAAGGGATCGGGCTTCTACAACACCGACTACGGCACGAAGAAGCGCTCGCGAGAGATGAAGGAGAAGGAGAGCTCCACGAAGAGCGAGAGCTCGTCGTCCTCATCCTCGAGCGAGTCGAAGTCGTCCTCGAGCGATTCCAGCTCGAACGGCTCCTCTCCCTCAAAGTCCTCGGATTCCTCCTCCAAGAGCAAGGCCAAGGCCGCCGACTGAGGCGGCCCGCGCTCAGGTGATGGTCAGCCCGCCGTCCACCGGCAGGGTCTGGCCGGTGATGTAGGCCGCGGCCGGCGAGGCGAGGAACACGACCGCCGCCGCCAACTCGTCGTTGGTGCCGACCCGTCCGGCGGGGATGCGGGCCATCATCGCCTCGATGTAGCCCGGCGCGTACGCGTCGGTCATCTCGCTCGGGAAGAAGCCGGGCGCGAGCGCATTGACCCGGATCCCCTTACGGCCGGTCCACTGCTGGGCGAGGTCGCGGGTAAGGCCGATGATCCCGGCCTTCGATGAGCTGTAGGCCGCCTGGGGGAGGCCCCCGGTGGTGATCCCGAGCACCGAGGAGATGTTGATGATGCTCGAGCCCGGCGCCATCACCCGCCCGCAGGCCTGCGCCATCCAGTAGCTGCCGTTGAGGTTGATGTCGATCACCTTCCGGAACTGCTCCGGGGTCTCGTGCGTCGCCGGGGCGGCGGTGCCGATCCCGGCGTTGTTGACGAGCACGTCGACACGTCCGAATCGCTCGATCGCCTCGCTGACCAGGCGGTTGCACTGCTCGGGGTTCGCGACGTCGGTCTGGACCGAGAGCGCGGCTCGACCGGCCCCCTCGACGAGCGCGGCGGTGTCGGCCAACCGGTCGGCGCGACGAGCGCCGAGCACCACGTCGGCGCCCGCCTCCGCCAACGCCTGCGCGAAGGCCACGCCGAGGCCGCTCGAGGCACCGGTGACGATCGCGACCCGGTCGTCGAGGCGGTACAGATCGGTGATGGGCACGGTCGTGTCCTTTCGGTCGGTCAGCGGTGGAGGTGCTCGCGGGCGCCCTCGGCGCCGACGATGAGAATGATCTCAGCGGGCTCGTCGATGGCGCCGAACCAGTGCGGCGTCCAGGTTGAGAACTCGACCGCCTCACCCGGCACGATGGTCAGGTCGGTGTCGTCGAGGAGCAGCCGCATCCGTCCCTCCAGCACGTAGATCCAGTCGTGGCCCTCGTGGACGGGCAGCGGCGCCGGGGGCGGGATGCGGCGGGTGGTGCCGATCCGCACCCGGTAGGCGTGCAGGCCGGCGGTCGTGCGCCGCGTGAGCGGCCAGATCGTCAACCCTCCGTGTCGCTGGGCGCGTTCGCGCACCCGCGGGTCGGCGGCCGGTCGCACGCCGAGCAGGTCGTCGGCGGTGACGCCGAGCGCGCTCGCCAGCGCGGGCACGTGGTCGAGCGCGATCCGGCGCTTGCCCGACTCCAGGCGGCTCAGCGTCGAGACATCGATCGTGGCGCGCGAGGCGACCTCGGCGAGCGTCAGACCCTGTTCGGTGCGCAGTTCTCGCAACCGGCGGCGCACCCGGGCATCGATCGGCTCCTGAGTTGCCATTTCAGCATGGCAGTTTGTCAGTTTCCGGTCATCAGGCGGTGGACCTCGGAGCGGACGTTCGCCGCGTTGGGGACGAGCACGTCGGCGCCGTTGTAGGTGGAGCTCGATTCGTTGAGCAGGCGCGGCTTCGCCGAGCCGCCGAGCTCGGAGGAGAGGAACAGCTGCATCAGCGAGAAGCCGCCCATATCGGTCTGGATCACGCCGGGTGCGTCCCAGGCGACCCACGGCAGGTGGAAGAAGGTGTGGAACGTCAGCAGCTGGGACTTGATCGAGTTGAGGATCTCCTGCTGGGCGGCCTCCCGGTTGAGGTCGGTGTAGGCGGCATTGCACGAGTTGTCGCGGGTGCGGGCGAGCGTGAGCGCCTGGATGCCGGTCAGATGGTGGGTGCCCGGCTTGAGGTTCAGCGTGAAGCCGCCATCCGACGCCCCGCCGGAGATCTCCGAGCAGATCCGGCCGGTCTTCACGTTGACCCCGCCGATGTCGTTGATGAACTTCGGGAAGTTCGCCAGGTCGACGACCACGAGGTGGTTGATCGTCTTGATCCCGGTGAACTGCTTGATCACCTTGAGCGTCAGTCCGGGACCGCCGCACGACCAGGCGGCGTTGATCTTCTGCTCGCCGCAGCCCGGGATGTTCACCAGTGTGTCTCGCGGGATGGAGAGCCGCCGCGAGACCCCACCCCCGATACGCCAGAGCATGATCGAGTCCGTGCGCGCGTAGCGTTCGCTCTGCTGCGACGCGGTCAGGCCGCCCTCCTTGGAGCCGGCGCCCGTCGTCGGGCGGTTGTCCAGACCGAGGATCACCACCGTCTCGGGGGAGAACAGCATCGTGGCACCGCCCGAGAGCTGCGCCTTGGCGCCCGCGGGCAGCGAGCCCGTGCGGCTTTCCGCCGAGATGAAGAAGATCACAGCGGAGAGCAGCACCCACGCGACGACGAGCCCGACCACCCAGCGCACCACTCGCCACGGCGTGATCCCCCGGCGCCCGCCGCGCCCGGGCCACCACAGACGCCGGCGCCCGCCCTGCTCGCGCTCCCGCGCCCGCGCCTCGCGGGAAGGCCGTCCCACGCCCCGCCGCGCGTCCTCCTCGACCGCATCCTGGGGGTCGCGCATGCGCTCTCGCAGACCGCGAGGAGTGGCCCGATAGGTGGTGTACGGCCGCTCCCCGCGGTCGGATGGCGTGCTGCGCCCGCTGGTCTGACGGGACTTCCCGCCGGAGCGGTAGACCCGGTAGGGCGGGTCATCACGGCCATCCGGCGATGGGGACGGCTTGCCGGATTCGTTCGACATACTGCTCTGCATATAGTGACGACATGGCGGCGCGACGCGTCATCGGCGTCGACCTCGGGGGAACGAAGCTACTGGCCGGGGTGGTCGATCCCGAGCTCGGCGTGCACCATCGCACACAGCGAACGGTGGTCGGCCTGGACCAGCGCGCGCTGATCGAGGTCGCCCTGGAGGCGGTCGGCGAGATGCGCGCCGCGACCGGCGGCATGGCGATCGAGGCGGTCGGATTCGGGCTGCCGGCGCTCATCGACCGCCGCGGAGGCTCGCCCACGGCCGTCGTCGGGGTCAACACGCCGATGCACCAGCTCGCGTTCGCCGACGTCATGGCCGAGCGGCTCGGACTCCCGGTGTTCATCGACAACGACGGCAATACCTCGGCGCTGGCCGAACATCGCGCCGGCGCGGCGCGCGGGGCCTCCGAGGCGATCGTGATCACCCTCGGTACCGGGATCGCCGGTGGGATGATCCTCCGCGGCGAGATCTACCGGGGTGCGTTCGGCGCCGCCGGAGAGCTCGGCCACATGGTGATCGAGATCGACGGGCCGCGCTGTCACGGCAACTGTCCCAATCACGGCTGCGCCGAGGTCTACTGCAGCGGTACCGCGCTGGTGGAGGAGGCGCGCCGGCTGGGGGCGATCCGCCCCGGATCCGGCCTCGAGCGGCTGCTGCGAAACGCGTCGCTCGCCGGCCCGCTGGTCACCGAGCTCGCCCACGATGGAGACGCGGCGGCGCGGGAGGCGGTGGCCCTGATCGGCGAGCGATTGGGGATCATCGTGGCCAACGTGCTGAACATCTTCAACCCCGAGATCGTTGTCATCGGCGGGGGTGTGATCGCCGCCGGGGAGCTGCTGCTCGCCCCCGCACGGGCGGTGGTCGCCGAGCGGGTGCTTCCGTTCCTGCGTGAGGGCGTGCCGCTCGTGGCGGCGCGGTTCGGCGTCGAGGCGGGGATGGTGGGGGCGGCGGCGCTCGCCTACGACGAGCTCGCCCGGACAGCGGAGGTGGCCTGAGCGGGTGCTGGGCGCTCGGGCGGCGATGGGCTCGTGAACGCGGCGTTCTGGGTCGCGAGCCGCGACGGGTCGCTCGCGCATCTGGAGGTCCGCGACGGTCGGCTTCTTCGACGGGGGCGTGATCTCGTCCTCGGTGCGGATCTCGCCGCGGTGGTGGCCCACCCCGACGGCGGTTGGCTCTACGCCTCGGTGCGCTCGCTGCCCGGGATCGTGCGGCTGTCCGTCGATCCGGACACCGGCCAGCCGCATCACCACGACGTGCTGCGCGATCCCGCTCGGTTCGTCCACCTGTCGGCCACGCCGGCGGGCGAGGCTCTCATCGGGGCCGACTACGCGGGAGAAGTCGCAATCTTTCCCCTGTCGGACGGCCGCCCCGACGATCGCTCGGCGACCCGCCTCCACCCGGGGCGCCACCCTCACGCCGCCATGGCAAGCGCGGACACGCTGTGGATCGCGCTACTCGGCGAGGACTGCGTGCTCCAGGTGCCGCTCGACCGAGGCCGCCCCTCGGTCGACGGCGCGACCCGGACCACTCTCCCGGACGGCTTCGGTCCCCGGCACATTGCGCTCACCGGCGCCGGCGCGGTCGTCATCGGGGAGCGCCAGGGCGCGCTCGCCCGGGTACCGCGCGGCGCGATGGAACCCGATGCGGTCTGGTCGATCCTCCCCGAGGGGCTCGATCTCGCGCCCGGCATCGTCCGCGCCACTCCGGCGCCCGAACCCACCCATGCGGCGGACGGACGACCGCTCATCTGGGCCGCGGATCTGGCGGTGTCAGCCGACGGCCAGACGGTCTACGCAAGCGAGCGTCGCACCAGCCGGCTGTCCGTCTCGCGCCTGGACTCGGCCGGCGGACAGCTGGTCAAGTCGGTGGAGACCGAGCCCCGGCCCCGGGCGCTGGCGCTCGACCGCTCGGCGCGGTGGCTGCTGGTGAGCGGCGAGCTCGCGGACTCCGTCACGCTCTACGATGCCGGTGATCCCGAGCTGCCCGTGATCGACCGCTGCCCGGTCGCCCGCGGATCGGTCTGGGTGCAGGGAGCCTGACCATGCCCGTCATCGAACGCGTCCGCATCACCCCCGTCGCGTTCGCCGATCCGCCGTTGCTCAACGCCGTCGGCGTTCATCAGCCGTTCGCCCTGCGCGCGGTGCTCCAGCTGGAGACCGGCGCGGGACTGGAGGGGCTCGGGGAGACCTACGCCGACAAGGCCCACCTGCGCCGGCTGCACGAGGCCGGCCGCGCGCTGATCGGTTACGACGTGTTCGACCTCAACGGCATGTACGCGGCGGTCCGGGATGCGCTCGCCGGAGAGCGCGGCAGCGACGGCCATGGGCTCACCGGCATGATCACCACCTCCTCGACCGTCGACCGCGTGTTCTCGTCGTTCGAGGTCGCCGCGCTCGACGTCCAGGGACAGTCGATCGGCCGGCCGGTGAGCGACCTGCTCGGCGGGGCGGTCCGGGCTCACGTGCCGTTCAGCGCCTACCTGTTCTACAAATGGGCCGCTCACCCTGGGGCCGAGCCCGACGGCTGGGGCGAGGCGCTCACCCCGGAGGCGATCGTCGCCCAGGCCGCGCGGATGACGCACGAATACGGCTTCCACGCGTTGAAGCTCAAGGGCGGCGTGATGGACCCCGATGAGGAGATCGCGGCCGTGCGGGCGTTGCGTGAGCGCTTCCCGGAGCTGCCGATCCGCCTGGACCCGAACGCGGCGTGGTCGGTCGCCACCTCGCTGCGGGTCGCCGGCGAGCTTGCCGGGGTGCTGGAGTACCTGGAGGACCCGACCCGTGGTCAGGAGGCGATGGCCCGGGTCGCAGCCCAGGCGCCGATGCCACTGGCCACCAACATGTGCGTCGTCGCGTTCGAGGAGGTGGCCTCGGCGGCGAAGCTGGACCCCGTCTCGATCGTGCTCTCCGACCACCACTACTGGGGCGGCCTCGGCCGTTCACGGCTGCTGGCCGGCATCTGCGAGACGCTCGGCTGGGGGCTGTCGATGCACTCCAACTCGCACCTGGGGATCAGCCTCGCCGCGATGGTGCATCTCGCCGCCGCAACGCCCAACCTGACCTACGCCTGCGACACGCACTGGCCGTGGAAGACCGAGGACGTGGTGGCGGGCGAGCCGTTCCGGTTCCGCGACGGGGCGCTCGCGGTCCCGACCGAGCCCGGGCTCGGCGTCCGCCTGGACACCGACCTGCTCGGCGAGCTGCACGAGCAGTACCTGCGCTGTGGCATCCGTGACCGCGACGACACCGGCTATCGGCGCTCGCTCGAGCCCGGGTACGCCCCCCGAACGTGGTGAGCACGCGTGAGCCGGCAGCGGGGCGGCTCGTCGTCTGCCCGACGCCGATCGGCAACCTCGAGGACGTGACGCTGCGCGTCCTTGAGGCATTGCGCGACAGCGACGTGATCGCCTGCGAGGACACGCGCCGGACGCGGGGCCTGCTTGAGCGCTACGGCGTCGAGACGCGGCTGCTGAGCTACCACGAGCACAACGAGCGCGCCCGGACCGAGCCGCTTCTGGAGCGAATGCGTGGGGGGGAGACGGTGGCGCTTGTCTCCGACGCGGGCATGCCGCTCGTCTCCGATCCAGGCCTCGTGATCGTGCGGGCGTGCATCGAGGCCGATCTGCGCGTGGAGGTCCTCCCCGGAGCCTCGTCCGTCCTCACCGCGCTCGTGGCCAGCGGCCTGGCGGGCGAGCAATGGCGGTTCGTCGGCTTCCTGCCCCGGCAGCGGGCGCGGCTGGCCGAGGTGCTCAATGCCCCCGAGACGCTCGTCGCGTTCGAGTCTCCGCGCCGGCTGGCGGCGACGCTCCAGACGCTCGCCGAGCAGGATCCCGACCGTCGGGCGGCGGTCTGCCGGGAGCTCACCAAGCTGCACGAGGAGGTCGTGCGGGGGAGCGCTGGGCAATTGGCCGAGCGCTACGCCGGTGGGGAGCCGCGCGGCGAGATCGTGCTCGTGCTTGGCCCGGCTTCCGAGCGGGAGGTGGGTCTCGACATGCCGCTGGGCGCGCTCGGGCGGTTGATCGAGGCCGGCGCGAAACCGCGGGTGGCCGCAGGTGTGGTCGCCGAGCTCACCGGGACGAGCGCGAACGCCCTGTACCGCGCCCACACCGCGCGGCGCGACTGAGCCGTCAGGCGCCGGCGGGAGGCGCCGTCGACTCGCGCACCACCAGGCTCGTGGCCAACTCGATGCGCCGGCTGATCGGTGGAGCGGGTCGGGACGGGTCTTCGTCCATCGCGATCAGCTGCCGTGCGGCCGTGGCGGCCATCTCGCTGAGCGGCTGGCGGATCGTGGTCAGCGGTGGCCCGACCCAGCGCGCCAGATGCAGGTCGTCGTAGCCCATCACCGACAGCTGCTCAGGGATCCGCAGGCCGTGCGCCCGGGCGTACTCGTAGACGCCGACCGCCTGCAGGTCGCTGCCGGCGAAGATCGCGGTCGGCGGCTCCGGCAGGCTCATCAGCTCGGCGGTGCATCTGCGCCCGGCCTCGACGTGGAAGTCTCCGGTGCGCAGCAGCGCGGGATCAAAGCCGATCCCGGCTCGCTCCAACGCGGAGCGGTACCCGTCCACGCGGGCGACCGAGCAGAGCATGTCCTCGGGTCCGCTGATCATCGCGATCCGAGTGTGGCCGAGCTCGATCAGGTGCTCGGCAGCGGCGAGTCCACCCGACCAGTTGGTGGAGCCGATCGACGCGATGTCGGGCCTCGGCTCGCCCGCGGGGTCCATCACCACGACATGGATCCCCCGGCTGCGCAGCTTGTGCTGTTCGATCGAGTCGAGATCGGAGAACACCAGGATCACGCCGACCGGCCGCCGGCGCAGCACCCCTTCGATCCAGGCACTGCCGGGGCTGTGGCGATCGCCGCTCTCGGTGACGATCAGGCTGATCCCCGCGTGGCGTGCCGTGCGCTCGACCGCCGGGATGATCTCCGCCGCCCACTCGCCGGTGATCTCGTGGAAGACGAGCTCCAGCATCCGCTCGGCGCTCGGCTCGCCGCCGCCGCGCCGGAGGTAGCCGTTGGCCTGCAGGTGGCGCTCGACGCGGGCGCGGGTGTTTGAGGCGACGTCACGACGCCCATTCAGCACCTTGGAAACGGTCGCCACCGACACCCCCGCCTCGCGCGCGACGTCCGCCAGCCGGACCCTGCCGCGCGGCACCTCGGCGCTCTCGTCGTGCGCCTCACTCACTGTTCTCGTCCTCCATCTCGCAAAGTTTCGCCCTGACCCACATGCTACGCAGACCGCGGACGGTTGCTTCTTGACTTTCTCGGCAGTGCTGCGTTAGCCTCGCGGTCCCGAGAGTTTTCGAATAAGGCTCGAAAAGTTTCGCACAATCTGAGTCTGCAGGTCGTGCGACCTTCCCGGGCCGGCAGGGAGAGAGATCATGGTTGGTGCCCGGAAGTGGCCGCGCTTTGGTGCGATGGCCGTCGCAGTCCTCAGTGCGCTTGTGGTCAGCGCGTGCGGCAGTTCGGGGCCGGCCGCGGCCGGCTCAGGTGGAGGCAGGGGTTCGTTCGAGGTCGCCGACTACGGCGACGCCAACGATGTGCTCGAGCAGACCGCGGTGAACATGTACAACGCGACCCCCGAGGGCCACAAGGTCAAGGCGGTGCTGCAGACGTTCCCCGGCGCCAACTATTCGCAGAAGCTGCAGACGGTGATCGGGACCAGCGAGGCGCCGTCGGTGTTCTTCAACTGGGGTGCCGGATCGATCCAGAGCTATGTGAAGGCCGGGCTGATCCAGCCGCTCAACTCCGACCTCCAGTCCAACCCAAAGCTTAAGTCGCGCTTTCTCCCGGTCGTGATGAACGCCGGGAAGATCGGCAGCAACTACTACGGGATTCCGATGCGCGGAACCCAGCCTGTCTTCCTCTTCTACAACAAGTCGGTCCTCGCCAAGTACCACCTGACGCCGCCGACCACGTGGTCGCAGCTGCTCTCCGAGGTTCAGACGCTGAAGGCCAAGGGACTGATCCCGATCGCGCTCGGAGGCGGGGACCAATGGCCGGAGCTGATGTGGATCGAGTACGTGTACGACCGCGTCGCGGGCTCGCAGCTCATCACCCAGGCACTGGCCGGTGACCACAACGTGTGGAAGTCGGCGGCGAGCCGGAAGGCGCTCGCCGACCTGTCCCAGCTGATCAAGAGCGGTGCGTTCGGCAAGAGCTATGACTCGGTGAAGTTCACCACCGGGGCCTCCACCAAGCTGCTGGTCACCGGCCGCTCGGCGTTCGAGCTCATGGGCTCGTGGGAGTACTCCACCGCCCAGGGGATCAGCCCCTCGTTCGCCAAGCATGACCTCGGCTACGCCACCTTCCCCACGATCCCCGGCGGGGCAGGGAACGCGACCGATCTGGTCGGCAACACGCAGAACTACTACTCGGTGCTCAAGCGCGCCTCCCAGCAGAAGGCGATCGGCGACTTCCTGTCGGAGATGTACAAGCCGAAGTTCGTCAAGAAGCTCGTTTCGAAGGGCTGGCTGCCCACGACCACGAATGCGACGAGCTACATCAAGTCCTCGCCGTCGCCCGGATTCCTCACCTGGCAGTTCGACCGGGTCAAGCAGGCCGGTCACTTCCAGGAGTCCTGGGATCAGGCATGGCCGCCGGCGCAGATCACGCCGATCCATGACGCCGTCGGCAATTACTTCGACAACCAGAGCGCCTCGTCGTTCATCTCGGCGATGTCGGCGTTGCCGGCCGGCTGAGGCTGGGTCGGTCGTCATGGCCGTTGTCGCTCACGGTGATCGCCGGGATCCCGGCGAGCTGAGCCGGCGCGTCGTACAGCGCCGGCGCCGCTCGCGGGTGCGCAAGGCCGGGCGGCCGAGCATCGTCTGGGCGGTCCCCGCCACCGTCTACTTCACGCTGTTCGCGCTGCTGCCGCTCGGCGTGGTGGTGTGGCTGTCGTTCACGAGCTGGTCAGGGGTGGGAGCGCCTGCCTCGGTCGGCTTGCGCAACTGGACACACCTGTTCTCGGATCCGGTGATGCGGGAGAGCATCTGGCTGATGCTGCTGCTCACCGCGCTGGGGGTCGTCACTCAGACGCCGGTCAGCCTGCTGCTCGGCGTCTGGGCCGCCGGGAAGGGGCGCTCGCGGTCGGTGCTCACCGCCCTCTACTTCATCCCGCTGCTCATGTCCTCCGCCGCGGTCGCGATCGTCTGGCGAGCACTGCTTGACCCGAACTTCGGACTGCCCCATCAGTTGCCATGGCTGTTCGGGTCGGGTGACCTGTTCGGGAACCCAGCCGATGCGATCGGGGTGCTCACCTTCGTGGGGTTGTGGCAGTGGACGCCGCTGTACACACTCATCTATCAGGGGGCGACACGGGCGATACCGGTCAGCCTGTACGAGGCCGCCTCGATCGACGGCGCCGGCCCGGTCCGTCAGTTCTTCACCATCACGCTGCCGCAGCTGCGCAACACGATGATCACCACGATGATCCTGATGGTCATCGGCGGGATGACGACATTCGAGACGATCCTGATCCTCACCCAGGGTCACCCCGGCAACTCGACGACCACCTCGGCGTACTACATGTACTCCCAGGCGTTCAACAGCTTCGACTTCGGCAAGGCGTCGGCGATCGCGGTCGTCCTGGTCGTGGTGGCCACCGCGATCGGCATCGCCATCACCAAGTGGTCGGGCTACGACAAGATGACCAGTACTCAGGAGGGTGTGTAGTGACCGCGCTCGCCCCCACATCCGAGGCAGGCCACCGGTGACCCGCCGCCGCCCCAACTGGATCGCGATGGCGTTCGCGCTCGCCTGGCTCGTGATCGTGCTCGCGCCCGTCTATGTGCTGGTGCTGGCCGCGATCCAGACCCAGCCCAACTACAACAGTCAAGGTCCGCTGTCCCTGCCCAAGGCACTCACCGGATCGAACTTCTCGGCGGTCATCCACGCCGGCTTCCTGCACTACTTCCTCAACACGCTGATCGTCACCGTGGCGGTGGTGGCGATCGTCCTGGTGGCCGTGCCGCCACTGTCGTTCTCGATCGTTCGTGGGCGGAGCCTGCTGTCCCGGGGAGCCTTCCGCCTGTTCCTGCTCGGGCTGGCAGTGCCCGCCCAGGCAGTGATCGTCCCGATGTTCTACCTGATGACGAAGCTCACCCTGTATGACACCTTCGCGGCGATCATCCTGCCCACCGCAGCGTTCGTGTTCCCAGTGGCGACGTTGATCATGAGTGGCAACATGCGTGACATCACCTCGGACCTCTACGAGGCGATGGCGCTGGATGGCGCGTCGAGTTGGCGTACCTTCCGCCAGCTCGTCCTACCGCTGTCGCGCGGCGGGCTGGCCACGATCGTCGTCTTCGCCGCGCTCACCGCCTGGAACGGGTTCCTGTTCCCGCTGGTGCTCACCCAGTCCTCGAGCGTGCGTGTGTTCACGCTCGGACTGTTCAACTTCGAGACGACGTACGGCATCAACGTCCCGGAGATCTCGGCCGCGGTGATCCTCTCCATGGTCCCGATCCTGCTCGTCTACCTGTTCGCACGCCGGTCGCTGGTCCAGGGGCTGATGGGCGTCGGCGGGAGGTAGACGGCGTGACGATCCGATCAACTGGGGTGTCGCCCTGGAACGACGTGAGCCGACCCGCGGGCGAACGGGTCCGGACGCTGATGGATCAGATGACGCTGCGGGAGAAGGTGGCGCAGCTCTACTCCCTGTGGATCGGGGTTCCGCCCGGCGAGGAGGACGTTGCGCCCTCCCAGCACGAGCTTTCCGCGGATGTCGACATCGATGCTGAGTTCGCACACGGGCTGGGACAGCTCACCCGGACGTTCGGAACCGTGCCGGTGGACCCGGCGACCGGGGTGGCGCTGCTCGCGCGTACTCAGCAGCGGCTCATGCGCGCGGGGCGTTTCGGGCTACCGGCCGTCGCCCACGAGGAGTGCCTGGCGGGCTTCACCGCCCTCGGCGCCACCGCCTATCCGATTCCCCTCTCCTGGGGCGCGAGCTTCGATCCGGCTCTGGTCGAGACGATGGCTCGCCGTATCGGCCGGGCGCTGCGGGCAGTCGGAGCACATCAGGGCCTCGCGCCGGTGCTCGACGTGGTCCGTGACCCTCGCTGGGGCCGTGTGGAGGAGACGATCGGTGAGGACCCCTATCTGGTCGGCACGGTCGCGAGCGCATACGTCCGCGGCCTGCAGGAGGGCGGTGCGATCGCGACGGTCAAGCACCTGGCGGGGTACCCGGCATCGCGCGGGGCGCGCAACATGGCGCCCGTCTCGCTCGGTCCCCGTGAATTCGCCGACATCCTGCTCGTGCCGTTCGAGATGGCCGTCTGGGAAGCGGGGGCACGGAGCGTCATGCCCGCGTACACCGATATCGACGGGGTCCCGGCGTCGGCGGATCCGTCGCTGCTCACCGAACTGCTCCGCGAGCGCTGGGGGTTCGACGGCACGGTCGTCGCCGACTATTTCGCCGTCTCGTTCCTGAAGCTCCAGCATGGCCTCACCGACAGCTTCGGCGGGGCGGCGGCACTCGCCCTGCGCGCGGGTCTCGACGTCGAACTGCCCAACGTGAAGTGCTACGGAGAGGAGCTCGTCGCCGAGGTGCAGAGCGGAGGTGTCAGCGAGGAGCTCGTCGATCGTGCGGTGCGGCGCGTCCTGCTGCAGAAGCTCGAGCTCGGGATGCTCGACCCCGACTGGAGCCCGCTCCCGCCCGGGGTCGGTGGGGCCGACGTCGAAGATCCCCGGGCCCTGCACGGCCGGATCGATCTGGATCCCGCCGAGGATCGCGCCCTCGCCCGCCGCATCGCCGAGGAGTCGGTGATCGTGGTCGCCAATGGGGGCGCGCTGCCGCTGACCACCGAGCGGATCGGCGAGGGCCGCGTGCTCGTCGTCGGACCGACCGCCGACGACCCGCTCACCCAGCTGGGCTGCTACTCGTTCCCGTCCCACGTGGGCGTGCAGCACCCCGACGCTGCGGGCGGCATCGCGATTCCGACGATCCTGGACGGGCTGCGCGCCGAGTACCCCGAGGCGCGGGTGGACTATCTGCCGGGCGTGAGCGTCGACGGGACCGGGACCGAGGGCGTCGCGCCCGCCGTGGCTGCGGCTCGTGACGCCGACTACGTGATCGTCTGTGTCGGCGACCGCTCGGGTCTGTTCGGGCGTGGCACCTCCGGCGAGGGCTGCGACGCGGTGGACATGAGCCTGCCCGGCCGGCAAAGCGAGCTGCTGGAGGCGCTGCTTGACACCGGAGCCGCGGTCGTGGTGGTCGCGGTCGAGGGTCGCCCCTACGCGCTCGGGTCCGCTCCGCAGCGCGCCGCCGGGATCCTGATCTCGTTCCTGCCGGGCGAGGAGGGCGCCGCGGCCATCGCGGGGGTGGTGAGCGGCCGGGTGCAGCCGGCGGGGCGCCTACCGGTGAGCGTGCCCGCCGACCCGGGCGGGCAACCATGGACGTACCTGACGCCGACGCTCGGCGAGCGCAACGGCGGGTCGCGCATCGACCCCACACCCGCGTACCCATTCGGCCACGGCCTGTCCTACACGACCTTCGAGTGGGGCGAGCTGGAGGTGGAGACTGCGACCGCGCCGACTGACGGTGCGCTGTCGCTCTCGCTCATGGTTGCCAACCGCGGCGAACGAGAGGGCGTGGAGGTCGTCCAGCTCTATCTGCATGACCCGGTGGCGACCGTCGTGCGGCCGCTGAACCGGCTGATCGGCTTTGCCAAGGTCCGGCTGGCGCCCGGCGAAGGGTGCCGGGTTCGGTTCGCCGTCCCGGCCGATGTCACCTCGTTCACCGGCACTGACGGCAGGCGGCGCGTCGAGCCGGGCGCTCTGGAGCTGCGCCTCGGCGCCGGCAGCCGTGACATCCGGCTCAGCGCATCGGTCGCCCTCACCGGGCAGACCCGGACCGTCGACCACACGCGCGCCATGCACTGCGAAACCGAGATCGAAAGGGCCACGAGATGACAACGGTCGTCTACGACAACGCGACCAGGATCTACGAGGGAATGACCGAGCCCGCCGTGGATGGGCTGAGCCTGGAGATCAACGACGGGGAGTTCCTGGTGCTGGTCGGTCCTTCGGGGTGCGGGAAGTCGACCTCGCTGCGGATGCTCGCGGGGCTGGAGGAGGTCGACGACGGGCACGTGTTCATCGGCGAGCGCGACGTCACCGACGTTCCACCGGCGGACCGCGACGTCGCGATGGTGTTCCAGAACTACGCGCTCTATCCACACATGACGGTCGCCCAGAACATGAGCTACGCGCTGAAGATCCGGGGCGTGGCCAAGGAGCAGCGCGAGCGGCGCGTGCTGGAGTCCGCGCGCATGCTCGATCTGGAGAAGCTGCTGGACCGCAAGCCCAAGGCCCTCTCCGGCGGACAGCGCCAGCGGGTCGCAATGGGGCGCGCGATCGTCCGAAACCCCCAGGTGTTCCTGATGGACGAGCCGCTCTCGAACCTCGACGCGAAGCTGCGGGTGCAGACGCGCGCTCAGATCAGCGCGCTCACCCGCCGGCTGAACGTCACCACCGTGTACGTCACCCATGACCAGGTCGAGGCGGTCACGATGGGCGACCGGATCGCCGTGCTCGACGGCGGGCTGCTGCAGCAGATCGGTACCCCACGCGAGCTGTACGCCGCGCCCCGCAACGTGTTCGTCGCGGGCTTCATCGGCTCGCCGACGATGAACCTGCTTCAGCTAGAGCTGGGCGAGAGCGGGGTGACACTGGGTGAGGTGTCGATCGCACTGGATCGCGAGACCCGCACGTCCGCCGGCGACGGTCGGATCGTGCTCGGGGTCCGTCCCGAGCATCTGCGCCGGGCGGCGGACTCCGCGCCCGGGGTGCGGATGATCGTGGAGATGGTGGAGGAGCTCGGTGCCGACACCTACGCCTACGGACGTCTCGACGTCGACGGGGAGAGCAGCCCGATCGTCGCCCGCCTCGGCGGAGGCGACGTTCCGGAGGTCGGCGCGGCCATCCGTCTCGCGCTGGACGACAAGCGCGTGCACCTGTTCGCAGAGCGCTCCGGTGATCGCATCAACGGTCCCGCCGTCGGCGAGCCGTTCGATCCCCGCACGCTCTCGGCGTCCGGCGCCTGAGCCGGTGCTCTGGGGTTGACCGGTCCGTGATGACCGCGCCCGCCGTCGACGCTCAGGCCGCCTGGTTGGGGTCGGTCCCGCTGCCGGCCTCGGCGCATCGAGATGCGGTGCGCGCGGTGTGCACGCGGGTGACGGTGCATGGCGACTCGCCGACGCTGCGGGAGGCCGGGCGAGAGCTGCAATCCGGCCTGGAGGGGATGCTTGGTGTCTCGGTCGGCCGCTCACACGTCGGGGCGGTCGGGGACGGGGCGGTCTGCGATGGGGCGGTCCGCGACGCTGCGATCTGCGATGGGGCGGTCCGCGGCGGGGCGGTCCGCGGCGGGGCGGGCATCTGGGTGGGGATAGCCGGTGCGGGTCGATTTGCTGAGGTGGCCTCGCCCGGCCCAGAGGGGTTTGTGATCGCGCCGCGGCGCGCGCCGGACGGGTCGTGCGAGGGGGTGGCGATCGCCGGGGGCGACGAGCGGGGGTGTCTGTACGGCGCCTTCGCGCTGCTGCGCCGGATCGCCTGCGGCCAGGAGCTGCCACGCGAGCCGGTCGAGGAGACGCCCGTCACCCCGCTGCGGATGCTCGATCACTGGGACAACCTCGACGGCACGATCGAGCGCGGGTACGCGGGGCGCTCGATCTTCTTCAGCGATGGCGAGGTGACCCGCGACCTGGCACGGGTGCGCGAGTACGCCCGACTGCTCGCCTCGGTCGGCATCAACGCGATCGCGCTCAACAACGTCAACGTCACCCGCGCCGCCGCCGAGCTGATCACCGATCGCCACCTGGGAGCGATCGCGCAGGTGGCGGCGACCTTGCGGCCGTTCGGGGTGCGTCTCGCGCTCAGCGTGAACTTTGCGAGCCCCGTCCTGCTCGACGGCCTGGCGAGCGCCGATCCGGGTGATCCCGCGGTGGGCGGGTGGTGGCGGACGGCCGCCGCCCGGGTCTACGACGCCGTGCCGGACCTGCTCGGATTCGTCGTCAAGGCGAGCTCCGAAGGCCAGCCCGGTCCGCACAGCTACGGCCGCAGCCAAGCGGAGGGCGCGAATCTGCTCGCTGCTGCGCTTGAGCCATTCGGCGGCGTCGTGCTCTGGCGCGCGTTCGTGTACGACTGCGAGCAGGACTGGCGGGACAGCTCGGTCGACCGGGCGAAGGCTGCCTACGAGGAGTTCGTGCCGCTCGACGGCTTGTTCGCGGCCAACGTCGCGGTGCAGATCAAGAACGGCCCGATGGACTACCAGGTGCGTGAGCCGCCCTCGCCGCTGTTCGGTGCCGCGCCGCAGACGAGCAAGCTACTCGAGGTCCAGCTCACCCAGGAGTACACCGGCCAGCAGGTCCACCTCTGCTACCTGCCGCCGATGTGGAAGGAGGTGCTCGAGTTCGACACGCACGCCGGCGCCGGGGGCGCGACCGTGTCATCGCTCGTCTCGGGCCTCGTCGGCGTGGCCAACGTCGGCGACGAGCCTGGCTGGACCGGACACCCGCTCGCCCAGGCGAACCTGTACGGGTTCGGGCGCCTGGCCTGGGAGCCGGGTCTCTCCGCGGAGTCGATCGCGCGAGAGTGGGCGGCGCTCACGTTCGGTGTCGATGAGACCGTCGTGGACACCGTCGCGGGAATGCTCATGTCATCCCGCGGCGTCTACGAGTCCTACACGTCACCGTTGGGCCTCGGGTGGATGGTCACGCCCGCGGTTCATTACGGCCCGGACCCCGAGGGCTATGAGTACTCGCGCTGGGGAACCTACCTCCGCGCCGACCGTGAGGCGATCGGAGTCGACCGGGGAGTCGCCCACGGCACCGGGTTCGTCGCGCAGTACCACGAGCCGTGGCGATCGATCTTCGAGGATCGCGAGCGCTGCCCGCAGGAGCTGCTGCTGTTCTTCCATCGCGTCGGTTACGGGGACGTTCTCGGCTCGGGGGTGACGCTCGCCCAGCACGTCTACGACAGCCACTTCGCCGGGGTCGAGGCGGTGGACGGGTTCATCGCGGCGTGGGAGAGCCTGCGCGACCGGATCGACCCAGTGCGCCACCGAGCGGTGGCGCAGCGGCTGCAGGCACAACGCGAGAGCGCCGAGCAGTGGCGCGACGTGATCAACGCCTACTTCCACCGCTACTCCGGGATCCCCGACGCGGCGGGCCGGACGCTGTACTGAGATGGCTGGCTTGGTCGGCTCGACCGGGGAGGTGGCTGCGGGGTTTGAGCCCGTGCGTGAGGCGTTTGAGGCGCAGCTGGCTGCGACCCCCGGCCACAGCGCCCAGCTCTGTGTCTACCGGCGCGGGCAGCCGGTCGTCGACCTCGCCGGCGGCCCCGCGATCGGCGCCGATTCCATCACCTCGGTCTTCTCAGTGACCAAGGGGGTGGCCGCGATCGCGCTCGGCATCCTCGTCCGAGCAGGCTCGCTGGGACTCGACGAGCGGGTCGAGCGGTACTGGCCAGAGTTCGCGGCGTGCGAGAAGGGTCAGATCACCGTCCGCCAGCTGCTCTCCCACCAAGCCGGCCTGGTGTCTGTCGATGGTGGGTTGACGGTCGCCGAGGTTCTTGATTCGCGGCGCGGGGCGGCGCGACTCGCCGCTCAGCGACCGGCGTGGAGGCCCGGGGCGATGTTCGGCTACCACGGCGTGACGATCGGGATCTTCATCGAGGAGCTCGTCCGGCGGGTGGGCGGCGTCTCCTTGCAGGAGCTGTATGAGACCGAGGTCCGTGCGCCGCGGGGGATCGACTTCTACGTCGGGCTGCCCGAGTCCGAGGAGAGGCGGTACGTGGCGCTGCGCGACCCGCCGGCGGTGGCTGCGGCTGCGGTGGCTCCGGGCGCGGTGGCTCCGGCTGCGGTGGCTCCGGGCGCGGCGGCTGCGGCGGCGGTGGCTCCGGCGGCGGCTCCGGCGGCGGTGGCTCCGGCTGCGGTGGCGCCGACTGTGCCGGTCGCACAGGCGGTGCCGGTCGCACCGGCGGTGCCGGTCGCACCGGCCGGTCCGGTCCCAGAGGGTGGGGCAGCGGTCGAGGACGGGTTGGAGTCGCTCTTCTACCGCGTGCCGACCCGCCCCGATGGCACCGCCGGGCCGGATCCCGCGGACCGCGACGTGCGCGCCGCAGGACCGGCAGCGGTCGGCGGTGTCGGCTCGGCGCGGGGACTCGCCCGCCTCTACAACGCAGCGCTCGGGTTCGTCGAGCCGCCGCTGCTCGACCCGCGCACGCTCGGCGAGATGAGCCAGACCCAGGTGTTCGGCCGGGATCGCATCCTCGGCGACGAGATGAGCTTCGGGATCGTGTTCCAGACACCCCACCCGCGGGTGCCGTTCGCCAGCCATCGTGCCTTCGGCCACGATGGAGCCGGCGGCGCGCTCGCGTTCGCGGATCCGCTTTACGAGATGAGCTTCGGCTATATCCCAAACCCGATGGTGGCTCCGGGCGGCGCCGACCCGCGCGCGGTCGAGCTGTCCGCGCTCGCTCGCCGCGCGGCCCGCGATCTCACCTCGACTGGCTGAGCGTGCTGGGCGGCTCCGAGCCGCCACCGCCGTCGCGCTTCCACACGAGGGTGCGCGCGAACAGGTAAACGTTCAGCGCCTCGGCGAGAAGGAACGCCAGGCCCCACGGGGTGCGCAGGGTGAAGGCAACCGTGAGCACCAGCAGCCAGATGCCGAGCAGGACGCGTATCGTCAGCACGCTGCGGGGATGACGGCGCGCGAACGACTCGGGCGGCGGACCGTTGCGCAGCCGGCTCGGCGTCGCGTGCCGCGCCAGGTTGACGATCTCGGCGGGTCGCGGCCAGCGCTGCCCGTCATGCGCGCCGGACATGAGCACCGAGAGCATCTCCTCCTCCCGTCGCTGGCGGAACTTGCGCGGGTACATCGCGATCAGGCGGCGGTAGCGCCGCTCGAGCGTCTTTGACTCATTCATGTCGTCGCCATCCTGCCGGTCGGATTGATTTGCAGACGTGACATCGCGGCGTCCGCATTGGAGCGCAGCCGCGCCGCCTCACCCGCGAGGCGTTGCGCCCCCTCCGAGGTGAGCCGGTAATAGCGCCGCAACCTGCTGTCGACGATCTCCTCCCGATCGACCTCGATCAGGCCCTCGCCGCTCAACCGCTCAAGCGCCGAATACAGCGTTCCGGCGCCGAGCTTCACCCGCCGCTCGGAGATCTCCATGACGTCGGTGATGATCCCGTAACCGTGCTGGCTGCCCGCGGCGAGCGCGGTGAGGATGAGGAACGTCGTCTCGTGGACGGGTCGTGTGCTCATGTCCGTCACTATATATCGACGAACATAGTATGTCAATCGGCCGAGCGAGCCGTTTCTTTGAGCGGATTGCGCGGTCCGGGACGGCGGCTGCGGGTGCCCTTTCGTCCCGCGCGTGGGTGGGCGGCGGGCACGCGTGGGCAGAGACGGCCGCTGGGGTGCCGTTTCGTCCCGCACGTTGGAGGCGGGGGCGACGCGTGGGCAGAGACGGCCGCTGGGGTGCCGTTTCGTCCCGCGGGCGGTGGGCGGCGGGCACGCGTGGGCAAAGATGGCTGCGGTGGCCCCGTCGCCACGTTGGGCCGCGACGGGCGCGTGGTCGGGTGGCCGTCTGGCCGCCGGAGGGCGCCGCGGAGCCGGCGCGGGCCGCGATCCGGCGGCTCGCTGGTTTCCGCTTGCGGCATGTTGGTCCTGTCAGAGCACTTTTCTCGACGGGAGCCCCACGGTCGCGTCACCCTGTGGGTGCGGGCGGGTGGCTTGCGGCATGTTGGTGCTGTCAGAGCACTTTTGTCGACCGCGCGCGCTCGGGGTCGTCTCGCCTCCCCGTCGTGGGGAGTCAGCCCCGTCGTGGGGAGTCAGCCGGGGCGCGGGAAGTCAGCCGGGCGCGGGCAGGCCGCCGCGGCGCGGGCACACCGCCGCGGCGCGGGCACACCGCCGCGGCGCGGGCAGGCCGCCGCGGCGCGGGCACACCGCCGCGGCGAGGGCAGTCCGCCGCGGCGTGTGCGGCTCCGGCGACTCGGGAGCGTCAGCGGCCCAGGCGCTTGCGCAGCCGCGTCTTGGCCGCGAACCCGGCCTTCATCGCGCGTTCGGCGCGTGAGCCGTCGGGGGGCATCAGGCCGACCGCGCGGGCGAACTGCAACTGGTCGAAGACGACGAAGTTCGTGACGACCTTGCCGTCCCGGAGGACGAAGTGGTCGATACCGTCCAGCTCGAGACGCTTGCCGCTGGGGGCGACCCCCTGCCAGGCGGCGCCGGAGTGGGTTCCGGTGATGTGCCAGCGGACCATCACGTCCTCGCCGCTCTCGGCGATCGCCTGGATCTCGATGTGGAAGTCGGGCAGGGCGGCGAACGCGGCCTCGAAGTAGGCGGCGATCGGGTCGGTGCCGACACAGGTCTCGGTGGGGAAGCGCTCGACGGTGGTGGCGGTCCACATCGGGCGCAGCGGAGTCACGTCATGGGTGTTGAGCACGCTGAACGCCCAGCGAATGAGCTCAGCGTTGGTGGCGGACTCAGGGGGAGCGGGTGCGGTGGCGGTCATCGGCGAAGCATCGCGCCGACGGGGACGCTCCGCAACCCGAGGTCGTCAGCTCGACTCTCCCGCCGCTGTCCGACCCGGGGCCGCGCCTCGGTAGGACCCGCGTCCGCGCCCGCGGCCGCGCGGCCACATCCGCGCGTGGGCCGCATCCGCGCGTGAGCCACATCCGCGCGTGGGCCGCATCCGCGCGTGAGCCGCATCCACTCGTGGGCCATCCGCGCGTGAGTCGCATCCGCACGCGGCCGCATCCGCGCGGGGACGGCGTCAGTTGAACGCGGCCCGCAGCGACTCCTTGAGCGAGGCCGTCGACTTCAGGACGGCGGTCGGCTCGTAGCCGCAGTGGGCCATGCAGTTGTCGCAGCGCGGGTCCTTGCCGCGGCCGTAGGCGTCCCAGTCGGTCGTCTCGATCAGCTCCTTGTAGGTCGAGACGTAGCCGTCGCTCATCAGGTAGCAGGGCTTCTGCCAGCCGAACAGCGAATAGGAGGGGATGCCCCAGGCGGTGCACTGCAGGTCGACCTTGCCCTCAAGGAAGTCGAGGAAGATCGGTGAGTGGTTCAGGCGCCAGCGCTTGCGCCGGCCGCCGGAGAATGCCTCGCTGAACAGCTCGCGGGTCTGGCGCACGCCGAGGAAGTGCTCCTGGTCCGGGGCCTTCTCGTAGGCGTAGGCCGGCGAGATCATCATCTGATCGACCTCGAGGTCGTCATTCAAGAAGTCCAGGACCGAGCGGACCGTGTCGGGCGTGTCGTGGGTGAAGAAGGTGGTGTTCGTCGTCACCCGGAAGCCGGCCTTCTTGGCGGCGCGGATCGCGGCGACGGCCTTGTCGAAGACACCCTCGCGGCAGACCGACTCGTCGTGGCGCTCGCGCAGGCCGTCCATGTGGATCGCCCAGGCGAAGTAGGGGGAGGGCTTGAACAGGTGGAGCTTCTTCTCCAGCAGCAGCGCGTTCGTGCACAGGTAGACGAACTTCTTGCGGGCGACCAGCTGGCGGACGATCTCGTCGATCTCGGGGTGGATGAGGGGCTCACCGCCCGCTATCGAGACCATCGGCGCGCCGCACTCCTCGATCGCCCCGACCGCTTGGTCGACGGGCATCCGCCGCCGCAGCTCGAGCTCAGGGTGCTGGATCTTGCCGCAGCCCTCGCAGGCGAGGTTGCACTGGAACAGGGGCTCGAGCTCGACGATCAGCGGGTACTTGTCGTTGCCACGCAGCTTCTGCTCCATCAAGTACGCGCCCATGCGCGCGGCCTGCCTCATCGGGACCGGCATATCACTGACTCCTTTGCGCACGTACTTCTGGCATCGGCCATTAGCCCCTCACCTCAGGCGGCAGCTTGAAGTGCATGTTCTCGGTGGCCACACGACGTTCGCTCACGTTAACAGCGCCCAGACCCCCGAGCGCGCGGACGACCCGCTGAACCAGAGCCTCCGGCGCGGATGCGCCGGCCGTCAACCCGACCCGCTGCCTACCAGCCAGCGCCGCCGGGGGGATCTGCTCTGCGCCCTCCACGAGCAGGGCATCGCACCCGGCTCGCTCGGCGACCTCGACCAGCCGGCGCGAGTTCGACGAGTTCTCAGAGCCCACGACGAGCACGAGATCGCACTCGGCGGCAAGCGCCCGCACCGCGTCCTGACGGTTCTGGGTGGCGTAACAGATGTCGGAGGAGGGGGGACCGACCGCGTCGGGGAACCGGGTGCGGAGCGCGTCGACGACGGCGGCGGTCTCGTCGACGGCCAGCGTGGTCTGCGTCAGATAAGCCACCCGCGTGGGGTCGGCCACCTCGAGGTTGGCGACATCGGCCTCGGAGGCGATCACGCTGGTGCGCTCCGGCGCCTCGCCAAGCGTGCCCTCGATCTCCTCATGGCCCTCGTGACCGACCAGCACGATGTCGAAGCCCGCCTGCGCGAAGCGGCGCGCCTCGGCATGCACCTTGCTCACCAGCGGGCAGGTCGCGTCGATCACGTTCAGGCCACGCCGCGCGGCGGCCGCGCGGACGGCGGGGGAGACCCCGTGGGCGGAGAACACGACGGTCGCCCCGTCCGGAACCGCGTCGAGCTCGTCGACGAACACTGCGCCGAGGCTCTCCAGTCTGCCGACCACGTGCGCGTTGTGCACGATCTGCTTGCGCACGTAGACCGGCGCGCCGCGCTCGCGCAGCGCGGTCTCCACGATCTCGACGGCGCGGTCGACGCCGGCGCAGGAGGCGCGCGGGGAGGCGAGCAGCACCTCGCGATCGCCGAGCGCACTGCTCCACTCCTCGGCGAGCTCACAGGCGCGGCGCAGCGACCGATAGGCGGTGGTGAACCCGGTGAGCGTCTGCAGCGGCCGGTGCAGCTCGCGGCTGGCGGTGTCCAGCACCACGCGCAACGTCAAAAACGGCCGATCGTGGATCGCGGACGCAAGCCACGCCGATTCCATGTCGACGGCCAGCGCTCCGGTGCGCGACAGCTCGCGGCGGCGCTCACCGCGCACCAGCCGCTCGCTGGACGCGATCGGCCCCACAGACACCCGCAACCCGCCCCGGCGCAGCGCGCCCGCCAGGATCGAGGGGTCGGCGGTCGCCACCGTGTCGCCCGCCGGATCGCGCAGCTCGGAGGCCAGCACGATGTCCCCGGGCTCAAGCGAATCGTCCAGTGCGCCGCAGAAGCCGGCGACCAGCACGGCGCGGCCGCGGTCGGCAGCGGCGGCCGAGCGCGCGGCTCGCCGAGGACCCATCCCGATTCGCTCCACCTGCGCCCACGGCGCCCCGGCACGGACGGCGCGGGCCTCGACGGACATCGGGGCGAGCACGAGCACCGGCTCGCTCTCGCGGGAGGCGTCGGCGCCGCGGGCGAGCACGCTCATGCGACCGCACGCTCCGGCAACGCCGAGGGGTCAGAAGCCGGGGCGGCTCGATCAAGCCACGCCACCACGACCCGCGCCGCTGCCTGTCCGCTGCGCACGGCGCCCTCCATCGTCGCCGGCCATCCGGTGTCGGTGTGCGCGCCCGCCAGCGCGAGACCGGGCAGCGCGGTCACCGGCGCGGGACGGAGCGCCCGCTGGCCGGGGGCTGCGCGGAACGTCGCCGCGTGGTCCCGCGTGACGAACGAGCGCAGCACCTGGGCGCCGCGTTCGCCGACCGGCAGCAGCGCGGCGAGCGCCGACTGGTAGCGCTCGAGCACCGCCTCGTTGCTCATCGCGAGCTCCTCCTCGGCGGCGGACAGCGTGACCACCAGGTACTGGCCGTGCTCGACCCCCGCACTGTCGGTGCGGTCGAAGACCCATTGGACCGGGTTGCCCACTCCGGCGGCGAACTCGACGTCGAGCACGGGTCGGTCATAGACCAGGTGGACGTTGACGATCGGCGAGGCGCCGAGCGCGCGCAGCGATTCGGGCGCGACGCCGGCGTCGTCGGGGAGCAGGCGGGCCATCCGCTCGGGCCCGACCGCGAGCACGACCCCATCCGCGGCGAGGGCCTCCGGGGCGGTGCCACCGAGCCGAACCCTGAAGCCGAGCCCGCTTGCGCCGGGCTCGATCGCGGTCACGCCCGCCCGGACCCGCACGTCGACCCCGGCTCGCCGCAGCGCGGCGCCCGCGGCGACGTCGTGGATCTGCGACAACGGAACCCGAGCGTGCCCAAGGTCGCCCGCTGACGCACTGGAGAGCAGTCCCTCCTGAAAGACATACGCGGCTTGGGCGAGGGAGGCGTCCGACACTCCCAGATTGACCGTCGGCCGGGTGATCAGGTCCCACACCGCCTCCACCGCGCCCGCGCTCTGGCCGTGCGCGCCGAGCCACGCGCCGAACGTGCGTGCATCGTTCGCCGGGTCGTCGACATCGACGCGCGCCAGAGCCGCCATCGCGACCGCAGCTGACAGTCGCTCGCGCCAGCTCAGGAACGGGTAGCGCACCAGCGCCCCCGCGAGGTGCAGCGGCGAGGGCAGCCCGGTCCGGTTCAGCCGGCCCCGCCGCGCACGTCCGCCGGCGCGCCCGATCACGGTGATGTCGAGCCGGTCCTGGAGGGTCACCAGCTCGCGCGCGCCGATCCGTTCCACGAACGCCCGGTACTCCGTGCAGCAGCGCAGGAAGACGTGCTGGCCGTTGTCGGCAACCAGCCCGTCGCGCTCGAACGAGTACGCCTGGCCGCCGAGCCGGCCACGGGACTCGAGCAGCGTCACCGCATGGCCCGCCGCGGCGCAGTCGAGCGCCGCGGTGATGCCCGCGAGGCCGCCACCCACCACGATCACCCGACCCGGAGAATTCATCGCGCGAGAACCCCCGTCGAACTGGCCAGGCTGCGGGCGGCGACCCACGCCTTCTCCCACGGCGCCAGGGACACGCGCGTGCGCATCACCTGACCCGGGTCGGCGACGATCCGGTCGAGGATCTCCCGGTAGATGCCGGTCATCGCGAGCACGCACGCTGCGCTGCGGCCGTCGAGGTGGTCGGTGAGCTGCAGGCCGCGGTCAAACCACTCCGCCGCTCGCGCGGCCTGGAAGCGGATCAGGTCCTCGCACGGCGCGCCCCCGGACTCGAGCGCACAGCCGAACCGCTCGAGGTCCTCGGAGGGGAGGTAGACGCGACCCATGTCCCGATCCTCGCGCACGTCCCGGATGATGTTGGTCAGCTGCATCGCGATCCCGAGATCGTCGGCGAGCGCGTCGACCTGGTCGGTGACGTGGCCGTCGGTGAAGATCGCGACGCACAGCCTGCCGACCGCCCCCGCGACGCGCCGGCAGTACGCCACCAGGTCACCGAACGTCTCGTAGCGCTCGCCGCGGGCGTCGAATTCCACGCCCTCGACGAGGAACTCCAGCGCCTCCACGGGCAGCGCGTAGCGCTCACACGCCCATTCCAGGGCGACCCACACCGGGTCCCCAACGGACCGGTTGCGGCCCGCCCGGGGCTCGCCGAAGCTCCGCAGCATCGCGCGCTCGGTGGCCAGCGCCTCCAGTTGCCGCTCGGCGTCGAGCGATCCGTCATCGCCGATGTCGTCGACCCGGCGCGCGAACGCATACACGGCGCTCATCGCGGCGCGCTTGTCGCGCGGCAGCAGGCGGATCCCGTAGTAGAAGTTGGCCGCCTGCGCCCGCGTGATCTCCTCACAGCGGCGGCAACAACGCTCGATCTCGATCGCCGGGGCGCTCATCGCCCGAGGAACGCTCGCGGGAAGGCACTGGCGACCGTGCGCCTGCGATCTCCGGATCGCGCCCCGGTCCCAGCGCCCCCGGCGTCTGCGCCCCCCGGAAGTCCCCTGAGCGCCGCCCGCCCCCCGGCAACGAACCCGGCAACCGCCAGCCGTTGCCGCAGCGGCAGCGTGCGGGCCAGCGGCGCACCCGCCGACAACAGCAGCCCGGCACGTGCGGCCTCGTAGGCGATCAGCCCGCGCAGCGGTCCGTCAGGCGTCGCGGCGCGCGCAAGCGACCCCTCGTCCACCCCGAATCGCTCCTGATCCTCGACGGGCAGGTAGACCCGCCCGCGGCCGTGGTCCTCGGCGATGTCCTGGAGGTGCTCAGCAACCTGCAACCCCGAGCAGATCCGGTCCGAGAGCGCGATCCGATCGCCGGTCGCGGTACCGAACACCCCGAGCACGAGCTCGCCGACCGGGTTGGCCGACAGGGAGCAGTACTCCATGAGCTGATCCCAGGTCTCGTAGCGGGTGACGGTCTGA